>JASLGM010000026.1 GCA_030150045.1 Taishania sp. | reverse complement strand
CTGTTGCGGGTTAAAAGGAATAAACTTGATATTTTCACCTTACCAGCTATTTTTCCAAACACATGTTAGCTGATCGCCCATTTATTCGTAGGTTATCATTTTTTATATTCTTCACCGTCAAGACGAAAGCTTAGTTATTAGCGGAAGTTTTTAATTCCACGGATTTTTATGTTTAACTATTTCTGTCAATTCGTTTTCAATTCTTGTAACAAATTCTTCTCCTGCAAATGTTATTGTTCCTTCGTGGGAAATATAAATTAGCCAACTTGTTTCGAAGTCGCTATAAGCGGATTCTATCCAATCAATGTCAAACGATGAAGTCTCAACCTCGTAGTTTATATTTTCTTCTGATAGTAGATATATTCTGTCACCTGAAATTGATTTTAATATGTCAATTATTTTCTGAACGTCTTCTGGTTTGAATAAGTCATCTTCAAAGCTGATTGCCCGAATATTGTTTTTTGTTTTAGAAAGTGGTTCCCAATAATAGTTTTCGTCTTTAATTGTGTCAATCCCGTCCTTCCGTCCAACAAAATAATCAATGCCGTTTTTTAGTCCGTTCACCATATTTTGGTGCGTGCTATAACCATCCGAATAAAGATTCAGTATATACTCTTTTGTCTTGGTTACTATTTTTTCACGAAGTAAAACACGGAATAGTTTTGTCAAACAACACTTATATCCGAATTTCGTGATTTCACTTGTTAAAATAAATATTAATCTGTAAATTAATTACTTGTGAAAAATTATTCATGGATAGCGAAGATGTACAAAATCAATTGCATAACCAAATAAAATATTTTTTAGCACCTCCCTTTTGACTTCTGTTAAGTAGCAATAGTGATTTCCGAAATCCTTACTGCCCGGGCGCAAGGTGATAGCTAAATGGTTGAAAAAGACGGTGAACGCTAGTTGACCACTGCGACCAACGGAAGCGCGTGGGAAACAGCTGGTGAACTTCTTTTTCAACCTTTTACTAAAGCCTGTAGACCGATATAGGCAGCCAAATGAAGGGATTATTCCGCTAATAATTGCAAGAATTTGGATATTTTTGGGGCATGAAGAAAAAGAGAGTTTCAAACAGAAATGTGCGATTGGCTCGATATGTCATTTATCGGGAAACCCTGATTAATCCGACTGAATTGTTTTGGTCGTTTCTGGGTTCTTTTATCGGAATTGCTGTTTTGGCTTACTTGCATTTTGAAAAACTCCCTAAAGATTTCCCATTGTTAATTGGGAGTTTCGGAGCTACCGCTGTACTGGTTTACGGAGCCATTCAATCGCCTCTTGCACAACCTCGAAATTTAATTGGTGGACATGTACTTTCAGCTATTGTCGGTGTCACTATTCAAAAATTGTTCCCTGAAACCACCTGGATTGCTGCTCCTTTGGCAGTCAGCCTTTCCATTTTATTGATGCAAATAACCAAAACGCTTCACCCTCCAGGTGGCGCAACGGCTTTGATTGCAACCATCGGCTCTGATCAAATCAAAAATCTAGGATATTGGTATGTACTTTCCCCTGTGCTTTCTGGTGTTTTGATACTTTTTATTGTTGCCCTCATCTTCAATAATATTACAAAAAACAGACGCTATCCGTATGCCAACAAATATTACAAATGGGTACATTACTGGCCAAAAAAAATGGTGAAACGCTCGTGAGATTTGATCTTAATTCCATAATAAATGACGAAAAACAAAAAATAATGACTTCAAAAACATTCTTAATATTTGGAATTAGCAAAGGTTTAGGGAAGGCCATCACCTTGCTTTTACCCGCTGTGGAGGATCGTGTTTATGGCGTTTCAAGAACGGAACCTGGTTATTTATTAGAAAAACCAAACGTTCAATGGATAAAAGCTGATTTAGGGCAACCAAAAGAAGCTACTGAAACTATAAAATCTTGCATTAAAGATACGCCCATCGATTGTTTAATTTACAATGTCGGAATTTGGGAAAACAATGCTTTTTCGGAGGATTACAATTTTATGGAAAATAGCACTTCTGAAATCACTAACCTGATAAACACAAATGTTACAGCTTGCATCCTAAGTATACAAAGTGTTATAGAGAATTTGAAATTATCTAATAACGCAAAAATTATTCTTATTGGTTCTACTTGGGGCTTGGAGAATCACAAAGGCAAAGAGGTGACTTTTTCGGCCACAAAATTTGCATTAAGAGGAATTGTTCATGCCTTACGCGAAAACTTACGCGAACATAAAATTGGTGTTTCTATTGTAAACTTAGGCTATCTTGCTTCTGAATATGACGGTTATGAAAAAACGGAATCGGTAATTGAAGAAACAGAAGGGAATTTAATCCCATTGCAAGATGTAGTTGGTGCTTTACGCTTTATTATTTCAACCTCAAATGCAAGCTGTGTAAAGGAGATCAATATGCCTGCAATGAATGATATGAATGTTTAACAATTAAAAATGGGTGATACATCTGAGTTTGATTTCGAACAACTAAATTCTCTTCTTGAAAACGCTTTACGCAACTATTACACTATGCATTGCGCTTGTGCTTTCCCGCGATTTATTCAAATTGTTTCGATTGACTGTTTCGACCAAGGGAAGAGTTTTCAATCGTTTGAAACGGAAGTTTTGATTGAGAAATCAAGAAAGTATTTTTCTACAGTACATTTTGAAAACAAACAAGAATGTCATTCTGAAAAATGGACATGTAATAAATGTCATTCTGAATTCGAATATCATTGGTCAGATTTAAGCATTGCCTTAAACAGAGCTACCCTAAAGCCTGTAACCATTCATGCAAAAACGATAGGTCTCCCACCTTCATCTCCAATTCCACTATACAAAGGATTAATGGGCTATTCTTATCCTCAACAAACAGAAATAACAGTCGTTACTTTTGAAACGTTTGAACATTACATTTTAGAGAAAAAACCTTGTTTAATCAAATAAAATGGTTTCATTCATTTTACTTCCAAGCATATTTTCTATAACAATTCCAGTTGCTGAAAAATCGGAATCAATGCCCTTCCCTTTTCTGTTAAATGATATTCAATGTGTAGCGGTTTTTCTTGCACCACTATTTTATCCAAAATAGCCTGATCCTCTAAATCCTTCAACGCCGTTGCCAACGCTTGTTTACTGGACCCTTCAAGCTGTTTCAACAAGGTATTAAAGCGTATCGGTCCATCCACCGCTAAACGGTAAATCTGTGGTTTCCATTTTCCAGACAAGGTTTTCAATAAACTTTCTGCCGGACAGGATGGCGTATTTTCATTTTCCATGGTAGTCCATTTATTTTGACTAATTGACTCGCATTCTTTTGAATACTATCTTTGTTCAAAGTTAATAAAAATGAGAGTCCTTTTACCTGCGTTATTATTAAGTCTAAGCGCTTGTAACGCACAAAAAACATCAAATATGAAAGAAAACAATCCATTAATCTGTGATATTGAGACAGGAATGTGCGCCGCTCCAGGAGATAGCACGCAAACAAAAGTTGATCTTCCAGCTAACGAAAAACCTATTAAAGTCATTTACTTCACTGACCCAATTTGCTCTTCTTGTTGGGGGATTGAACCTCAATTACGCAAACTGAAATTGGAATACGGTTCTTCCATCGAGGTGCAATACCACATGGGCGGACTACTTCCTGATTGGAGCTACAACAGCGGTGGTATCAGCGGTCCAAAAGACGTTGCTACGCACTGGGACGAAGCAAGCGTACACTATGACATGCCGATCGATGGCGATGTTTGGTTAGAAGACCCACTAAACTCATCTTATCCACCATCAATCTATTTCAAGGCTGCACAAATGCAAGACAACGATAAGGCAATCGTTTTCATGCGTCACCTACGAGAACAATTGTTTTTACAAAAAAAGAACATTACCAAATGGGAAGTTGTGAAAACCTCTGCGGAATACAGTAAATTAAATCTTGAACAATTACAAAAGGATTTTGATAACGGAACAGCAAAAAAATTATTCGAAGACGATCTAGCTTTAGCTCGTAAAATGGGTGTTCGTGGTTTTCCAACCATCTTTGTAGTGGACGCAAATAACAACTATGAATTCATCTACGGATCACGTCCATACCCCGTTTACGAAGGCTCCGTATTAAAACTTTTCCCTACAGCTGAAAAAAACAATTACGATACAGAATGGAAATCCTTGTTCGAAAAATACCCAACATTGACAGCCAAAGAGTTTTCTGTACTAAACGGCATGGAACGCAAGAAATCAGAAGCTTTTCTAGATGATTTGGTAAAAAACAATTCCTTAAACATCATCAAAACTAAAAACGGGAACATGTACCTGAAGAAATAAAACGCAAATGAAGAGCAGTCCAAAAAGGCTGCTTTTTTTATTTAGGGCCGATCACCTGTCTACATCCTTTAGTTGCCTTCGGTCACGCACCAACCGAAATCCATTTTCGTTGGCTTCTCACGTCGCCCACAAAAACGTGCGTTTGGAGCTTTCCCGTTCAGCAAGCTATCGGCTTCCGCCAGCGGCAAGTAATCGTTCTTCACACCCATATCTTAAAAATACAAGTGTCTACATTTTCTTATTTTTGAAACATTCATTTTAAAAGCCAATTAAATATGAAATCTAAACCCTCAGAAATATGCCAAGCAATTACGCATAGACCTTTTCCATTACCCGAAGGAAATTGGCAATTCTATCAAGAATGGAATGATGCACTCTTCCTTCACTTTGAAGTCGATCTAGCACACCTAAAAACCTGTTTACCCCACACCCTGAAAATTGACACCTTTGAAGGAAAAGCATACGTCTCTATAGTTGCTTTCAAAATGCAAAACATACGCCCAAGACGACTACCTGCACTTGCTTTTCTTTCCAATTTTCATGAAATCAATGTCCGCACTTACGTAATAAAAAACGATAAACCTGGAGTATATTTTTTAAACATTGAAGCAGCAAAATGGCTTTCCACTTTGGTTTCAAAAACCCTTTCAGGTTTACCTTACACCTTTTCGTCCATCACAAGAAACAAGGTCGGATATTTCAACATAAACACACACTTTAAACTCAATGCATCCTTTGAAAAAGGAAAACCCATCACAGCTAAATCCAATTTAGATATTTGGCTAACCGAAAGATATTGCCTTTATGTTTATAAAAACAACCGTTGTTATCGTTATACCATTCATCATTTGGAATGGGAACTACATCAGGTAAACATGCTTCATTTTTCACACAACTATACTTTCGGGAAACAACCATTATCCAACTCATATCATTCGGCTCACTATTCCGAAGGGATCCAAGTTATATCTTGGCCAAAAGAAAAAAATGTAATATTATAAGCTATCTAATTCCTTAAAAAAACACGCTTAATTTTGACATTATCATTCATACTATTTTATTTTTGAGCATAATGTTTTTTCACTTTTATGCTTACATTCGTTTGAAATCTAAAACTTATGGCAAAGAATAAAACAACATATACAAACGAGTCCATCTCGAACTTTATTGACGCAATTGAAAGTGAACAAAAAAAAGCAGATAGCTACGCGTTGATGGAATTAATGTCTAAAGTTACAAATGAAGATCCAGCACTTTACGGTCCTACGATTGTTGGATTTGGAAAGTACGCCTACACTTATGCATCAGGACATTCGGGCGAAGCTCCTTTAGTTGGATTTTCTCCAAGAAAAGCTGCATTCTCACTTTATGTTTTTGCTGGCACACCTCATCAAGAAGAACTCTTAAAACAACTTGGGAAATTCACTATGGGAAAATCTTGTATTTACGTTAAAAAACTGAGTGACATAAACATCGAAATTCTTACAGAAATGATGGTTGATACCATTCATTATCTATCCACAACACATAAACGCATGCCATTATAATACTCAAATAGTAAACGCTATTTTTTATTTTATCTGTAATAATTATGACTCCTGTTTTCTCTACTGTTGAAGAATACATCCAAACTTTCGACGAAGATACTCGCTTAAAATTAAACACATTACACCATTTCATATTAAGCAATACTCCAAGTGAAACAACTACAACCATTACGTATAAGATGCCAACTTACCGATACAATGGAAACCTGTTTCACTTTGCACAATTCTCGAAACACCTAGGATTATATCCAGGAATAGAGGCAATGGAACACTTTGAAAATAAACTAAGTACATACAAAACCAGCAAAGGAACCATCCAAATTCCAAATGATACAGCACTTCCATTTGATCTTATTTTGGAAATTTTGAGTTTTAATGTAAATCGCTTAAAAGACAAAAAAGGACCAACTTGGCATGACAACAGAAGCCTATGGACAGACGCAGAAGAAATTATGGAACAGATAATTGTGCCTACTCCCTTAATTAAAACATTTAAGTGGAATACAAATGTGTATACTTATAATGATAAAAACGTTGTTGCTTGGGGAGGTTTTAAGCATTTCTTTTCCATTTGGTTCTACAATGGTGTCTTTTTAGAAGACAAAGAAAAGGTCTTAACATGCGCTTCTGAAGGCAAAACAAAAGCTTTACGTCAATGGCGATTTAACCATGTAAATGAAATGAATGCAGAGAAAATATCAGCATATATCTATGAATCCATACAAACAGTAATTGACGGAAAAGAAGTACCTGTTGTACGAGCCGAAGAAAAGGAAATCACCGAACCCTTAAAATCCTTTTTGGAAACAAATGTCAACTTAAAGCAAGCATTTAATCAATTATCCATCAGTAAGCGAAATGAATACATAACATTTATTGACGAAGCCAAACAAGAGAAAACGAAATGGAGTCGTTTAGAAAAAATTAACCCTATCATATTAGCTGGAAAAGGATTAAATGATAAATACAAAAAATAGGATGAAATCACTCTTAATAATAAGTTTAATTTTCTTTATCTCCCCTTTAAAGGCGCAAGTAAACTGGTCTGATTTTTTGGTGGGAACTTGGCAAATTGACTCGTCGAACGTGTTTGAATCGTGGTACAAAGTCAGCTCAAATCCTAATGAAATAAAAGGAGAAAATTATCGTGTGGAAAAAGGGAAAAGAACTCTTTTAGAAGAATTAACCTTGAACATTGACTCAAAAACTATTCACTACAAAGCACGAGTTTTGGATCAAAACAATGGCCAAACGATTGATTTCATTGGAAAATCATTTGGCAAAAAGATGGTGGTCAGCAATAATAACCATGATTTCCCAAAAGAAATCAGCTACACAATACTGAGTCAAGACAGTATACTCGTGTCTATTTCCGACTTAAAAAACAAGACTTTTTCTTTCCACCTCATCCGCCAAGAAGACACAGAAAACCCAAACTATGATCATTTTTTAGCGAAGCAATTAGAAGCAAATACGTATGGTATGAAGCCTTACTTCCTAGTATTATTATCTATTGGAAAGAATACTGAAATAACAGCAGAAGAACGTCAATCGGCATCTTCTTCTCACACCGCTAACATTGAACAAATGGTAAAAGAAGGTTATCTTGTTGTAGCTGGCCCAATGGGTAAAAACGAACAAGGTTTACGTGGAATTTTTATACTTCAAAACCTGTCATCAATTGATGAAGTGGAAGATCTATTAGATCGTGACGAAGCTATAAAGTACGACATGTTATCTGCAAACATTATGCGTTGGTACGGTCCTGCCGCCCTCCCATTATATATGGATTACAGTGAATATATTTGGCAGAAAAAACCCTGATTTATTTCATCCAATCAAGGGTATAAATGTTTGCGGTTCATTAGGAACAAAAAAAAGCCAAGTAATGTTTATTATTCTTACTTGGCTTTTCACTTTATATTACGTGTTGACTAGACACTTAACACATAAACCTTTTTCTTCATTTGTTTAAACGAATATTGAAATGCATTTCCAACAAACTTCAATCCATCTGGCAGGTCTTTTTTATCTATTCCGAATTTCTTCAAAGCAAATTCACAAAGAATAATATCCGCTCCAGCAGCTTTTGCTTTTTGAACCAATTCAGTTCCTTTTGTTTTTTCTGCAAATTGTTTTACGGCTTCACCATAAACTACAATTTCAAAAGAAGTAATCTGTCCTTTTTCATCTTCCTGCATTTGAGCAGCAGTCAAAATTATGGCAGGAACATATCCTTCAACGCCTGTAGTCATTAAATAGCTTACAGTCTTTCCCCCTGATTTTCTCTCTTCTTTTTTCTGTGCAACTACTGTATTTGAAAATGGCAAAGTAAATACCATTGTCAATAAAAAAACGATCCATTTCATGTTTTATTTTTTTTGTTGAATTTCAAACATAGCAAATTGAAAAACTTTAATAGGTAACTTTTGTTACACAAGCCAAGTTTTGAGTTTTTTTTATATGAATTTCGAAGTGTATTTTTCAATATAATAAATCAGAAAAAAAAATTCTACTTACATTCAATCCAATAAAAGAGAAAAGAAATCATGAATAAGAAAATACTGACTGCAAATGCGAGTATACAAATCGCCTGTAAAGCTCATGATGTTTATGAAGCTATTGTTAACCCAGAAATAATGAAAAATTACTTTATTCATCAGGGTACCGATCGATTAGACAGCGAAACTAAACTTTCATGGTCATTTCCTGAGTTTCCAGGTGAATTTCCGGTACAAGGTTTAAAATGTGTCCGTGACACCGCTGTTCGTTTTGATTGGAGCAATGGTATCCCAGGTCAGTATGTTGAAATCATACTCCACCCCTATTCTACAAATGCAACAGTTGTCAAAGTAACGGAGTACGCAATGGACACAACGGAAGAGGGAATCGAAAAGATGAAACGACAAACGGAGGGTTGGGCTAACTTTTTAGCCTGTTTAAAAGCACATTTAGAATACGGTATTAATTTACGGAAGGGCGCTTTCGAATTTATGGCGCATCAATAACATCAATATTATGGAAAATCAAAAGTACAAAGTAGGTCAAATATTTTGGACCGATTTAACAGTAGATAATGCTAGTCTATTAAAAGGTTTTTACAAGGAAGTAATCGGTTGGGAAGAACATGCTGTGTCGATGAAAGATGGCGAAGAAAACTACGAAGACTTCGCAATGATGATTGATAAGGATACTCCTGCGAGTGGTATTTGTAACCGCCGAGGATTGAATGCTAATATTCCTCCTCAATGGATTGTTTATTTCCAAGTAGAAGATGTGAATGCCAGTTTAGAGAAAGCATTAGGTCAAGGTGGTAAAATGATTCACAATATGAAGAAAAGTGACGGGACCTATCAATTCATCATTTTAGAAGACCCTAATGGAGCGGTATTTGGTATTGGAAAAATGGAGTAATTGTAAAAAGAAAGATTCCCAGCCCGGACGAAACACGACAGCTAAAAGAACTGAAAAGACAGTAAGCACTGTATTGCCATTGCGACCAAAGGAAGCACATGGCAAGCAGAAAGCGAAAGTCTTTTCAGGATTTTACTAAAGTGTGTAGACCGAAATGGCTGCCTAATTCTGAATCTTAAGTCCAAAAAAAAACGGGAAGTGATGTACTTCCCGCTTTCTTTTCATGCTGTTGATCTCTTAAACTCCTTGAAAAACAAAAGGCTTTGCATTGGAAAATTGTTTTGATGTCTCTCCTGCGTAAGTCTGATTGTCATCTAAGGCTAATCTTTTCACTTTTCCTGACTTTTCCGAAAAATCAATTTTCTTCAAATCCACCCACACCGTATTCGGCGTTAATGCGTTCTCGTAATAATAAACCAAATGCTTTTGATCAGCTACGGTTCTCCAACGTGTAGTTGAAAGATTTGGGAATCCTTCTGTAGAAATTCCATACGGTACTGAACACTGGCGAATCACGCTGAACGCTCCAGCAATCGAAATACGAACGTCATCTGTTTGCGGAATTGCGTTTATGTAGTAAGAGGCACGAACAAAACGGTCTGCAGCACGGTTTGTCCCTGGTAAGAAAATATTACCTGGTACACCTTTCCAATATTCATTGATAGCCAATTGCTGTTCGAAAATCGGATCGTTTGTCATCACGGTATAAGAAGGATCATGGTGAATCACTAATTTACCGTTAATGTATTCAAAAATAGCGTTATCTCCTTTCGCATCAGAAAGCGACAAGTGAATTGTCGTGTATTTATTTGTTCCTGGAATAAAGTCTGTTACCACAACAAACTCTTCTTTCCCCATCTCTTTAACAGCATCAGCAACGGTTGCAAAGTTATCTAATGCATACTGTGCCCAAAGTGAAATTGCTAATCCTTTTTTTGTGGTTTTCTCGTTGAATTCAGGGTAATTAGAGCTTACCAACCATAACATGTTCGCAACCAGTCCTTTTTCATTCATCCCGTCGGACGTAGAAATATCCCATGAAGAGGTAATGACACTTCCATATTTAGATGTCCAATTTACCGTATTCTCTCCTGTTGCTCCATCGCGTTTCATTCCTCGTGGAAACGCCCACCAATTTGCTGGGATTTCCATTGAAAAATCCATACTACGAGCTGTAATTACGGTTTCATTTGGCCCTTTATATACCACTCTCGTACATGCTTGTGCTCCTTCTGTTGCTGTTAGTGTTGTAGCAGCTACTAATAGTAATGCACTGATTTTTTGTGTTATCTTTTTCATATTTTGAATTTTCTACTGGATTAGTATTCCTGCTAAAAATACGAATAAGTATTTGCTTTCCGATCGATTCATTGCGGTCAAAAGGTTATAAATCACGTATTTTTGCATTTTTTACCAATTGCGTCCTACATCAATACAGATGTCGGCTTGTTGTCTTTATCAATTGCCACTAAAGTAAATGTTCCAGACACGGCTTTTTCCCTTTTATCTTGATACATATCTTCAATGAAGATATCTACGCGTACTTTCAAACTTGTGCGTCCAACATAGGTTACTTTACCAATTAGTTCAACAAGTGTTCCTGCAGGAATAGCGATATTAAAATCAATTTTATCACTGCTTACTGTTACAATTCCTTTTCTACAAAAACGTGTTGCCGTCATAAACGCGACTTCGTCCATCATAGACATTACTGTACCACCAAACATGGTATTATGGTGGTTTGTGGTATTCGGGAAAACAGCCTTAAATACTCTTGTTTCCGATTTGTCTATTTTATCTTGAATTTCTAATGTCATAATCTTCTTTGTTTTGCCACGAAGATAAGGCTTTCATAAGAGTCTAATTTGTATTATTTCCACTATTTTCGTTTTTCAACACAGAAAACAATGGAAGAGTTCGTATTAGCCATCAGAAAACGTTTATTAGAAATTGCTGATCCTGTTCAAAAGGAAAAAGCAGAACGACTAACATCAGGAAGTATTTGTATCGGAATTAAAGTTCCTGATTTACGGAACTTGGCAAAAGAAGTCTACACGGAATTAAAATACGTATCATTTTCAGATGTGCTATCGATTTGTGATGCTTTAATCAAGTCAAAATGCCGAGAGGAACTCTTATTTGCATTCTTCTACCTTTCGAAGTATAAAAAACAAACATCAAATATCACCTGGGACCGCATACAGGTATGGTTAGACAGCATTGACAATTGGGAAACATGTGATCAACTCTCCTCAACTGTTGTTGCTCCTATCCTTAGGAGTTCTCCCGAAAAGATCGATCAGTTAATGCCCTTGGTAACCGCAGCGAATCTATGGAAACGTCGTTTTGCAGCAGCAACAGCAGCGAACATCAATCACAAAGGTGAAACTTTCCCTACAGAAACATTTGCCATTTGCCAACCACTCCTCACTGATTCTGAATTAATGGTGACGAAAGCCGTTGGTTGGGCTTTACGCGAATTATCCAAGGTTCTCCCTTTGGAAACCTATACATTTATACTTAATAACAAATCGCATTTCTCTAAACGTTTATTAAAAGAATCTGTTGAAAATCTTCCGTTAGAAGAAAAAACAGTGCTTTTACCCCACTTATAAAGTGTGGGTGTCACACAAAACACGTATTTTTAGCACTTCAACATTTCAATTACATCTCATGAAAAAATGGTTATTTTCCTTTGGTCTTTTTCCTGCGCTTACAGCAATTGGACAAACTGGAGGTTTTCATATTCCTTACGAAAAATTTCAACTCGATAATGGTTTAACGGTTCTTCTTCACGAAGACCACTCTGATCCTGTTGTAGCCGTCAATCTAACTGTGCACGTTGGTTCTGCTAGAGAAAAAGAAGGTAGAACAGGATTTGCGCACTTGTTTGAACATTTATTATTCTTGGAATCCGAAAACCTTGGAAAAGGAGGTTTGGATGTTTTGTCAGCTAACATTGGTGGTTCTGGTGCAAATGGATCTACTTCTCGAGATCGTACAAACTATTTGCAATCCATTCCTAAAGATGCACTCGAGAAGATGCTTTGGGCAGAAGCTGATAAATTGGGGTGGTTTATCAATACGGTAACGGATCCCGTACTTGCAAAAGAAAAACAAGTCGTAAAAAATGAAAAACGTCAAAGCTATGACAACAATCCGTATGGGCACACCATGTACATTCACAATACTGCTATGTACCCACATGATCATCCTTATAACTGGCAAGTAATTGGTTCTCTAGAAGATTTAGATAATGCTACCCTTGAAGACGTAAAAGAATTTTACAAAAAATGGTACGTTCCAAATAACGTTACACTTGTTATTGCTGGAGATTTTAATCCTTATCAAGCTAAAGAATGGGCAAAGAAATACTTTAGTGAAATTAAAGCGAGTGCGCCTATAGAGAAAATGGCAAAAAGACCAGCGGCTTTATCTCAAACGCATAAGTTTTATCACGAAGACAACTTCGCTCGTTTACCCGAATTAACCTATTCTTGGCCAACAACAGAACAATTTCATAAAGATGCTTACGCACTTTCTATTCTCAAAGATTATTTGTCTAGTGGGAAAAATGCACCTTTATACAAGGTAGTGGTCGAACAAGAACAATTGGCTGGAAGTGTAGAAATGTTTAACTACGATGCGGAATTAGCAGGCGAAATGTATTTACAAGTCCGCGCTTATTCCAATACCTCTTTGAATGATGTAGCAACTGCTCTTGAAAAAGGATTTGCATTATTTGAGAAAGAAGGAATTCCTTTAGCGGATTTACAACGTATTAAAGCAAGACATGAAGTGGAATTTTACCAAAATCTTTCAGATGTGCTTGGAAAAAGTGAAATGCTTGCTGAGTACCAATATTTAATGGATAATCCCGGTTTTGTAAGTGAAGATATTAATAACATGTTAGCGGTTACACCTGAAGATGTCATGCGTGTGTATGAAGTTTACATAAAACACAAGCCTTTTATTGCAACAAGCTTTGTTCCAAAAGGTCAACTGGAATTAATCTTAACCGGTTCTGAAAAAGCAACAATCGTTGAAGAGGAAATTGTTGAAGGTGCCGAAGAAGAATTTGATGCTTCTCAACAAACAAGTTACGAAAAAACACCTTCTACATTTGACCGAAGCGTTGAACCTGTTTATGGCGAAAAGATTGAAATCATTTTACCTAAAATCCATGAAAATGTATTGTCTAATGGTATTAAGGTCATTTCTATTGAAAACGATGAGGTTCCTTTAATCGAATTTGAAATGTTAATTGATGGAGGTCAACGAATGGAGAAAATTCAAGGAAGTGCCAATGTATTAAGCGAATTGTTAATGGCTGGAACAGCCAATAGAACTGCAGCGGAGTTAGAAACAGCGATTGAACAATTGGGTTCTTCTATTCAATTCAGTTCAAATAAAGAATACTTTTCTATATCAGGAATATCACTTTCTAAAAACTTCAAACAAACCATAGATTTACTTTCTGAAATGTTACTTTCTCCACGCTGGGACGAAGAAGAATTAGAATTGATACGTCAAAATGCTTTATCTGATTTGATGCAACAAATGGCAAGTGCAAATGCACAAGCTACTCTACATTACAATCATTTAATCTATGGCGAAAAACATGTGATGGCAAAAAACAGCTTAGGTACAGAGGAAAGTATTACTGCTTTGAAGATGGAAGATTTAAAAGCGCTTTTCGCACATGCCTTTACTCCTAAAAACAGTTTCTTTAACGTTGTTGGAAATATTGATGAAAAACAATTAATATCAACATTAGCCTCTTTAGAAACACAATGGAAAGGTGAAAAAGCAAATGTTCCAACAATGAAAAAAGTGAAAGCTCCCGCTATTTCAAATATCTTTTTCTATGACATTCCAGATGCAAAACAATCTGCATTGCGTATAGGAACTCCTAGTTTATCGATAAAAAGCAAAGATCTTTATCCAGCAATCATTGCAAACTACATTCTTGGTGGTGGTGGATTCGCTTCTCGTTTATTCCAAGAACTAAGAGAAGTTAAAGGTTATACCTATGGCGTTCGTTCTGGTTTCTCTCCTAGAAAAGATTGGGGTTCATTCGACATCTCTACTTCTGTAAGAACAAACGCAACCATGGAATCTTTAGAATTAATCAATGCTATTTTAATGGACTACAGTGCTACTTTTGACGAAGAAGATTTGGCAACAACAAAAGGTTACCTTATTAAATCACAAGCTCGATCATTTGAAACTGCATACGAAAAACTTAATATGTTAGAAATGATCGGTTACTATGGTTTAGCTAAGGATTTCATTAACCAACGTCAAGTAATGGTTGAAAAGATGTCGGTAAAAAAGGTCAGTAAATTGGCGAAAAAATACATGAACCCAACGAGAATGTCTTGGATTGTGGTAGGAGATGCGGCAACACAAAAAGCACGTATCAAACCTATTGGCAAAGGTGGAATCATTTCATTAAATTAAACGATTTACTCTATAATTTTTCAGAGCGCCGAAGGTTAATCCTTCGGCGCTTTTTCATACCATATAATTCAATTGTTTACAGTGATTTAAGCCCGGATGGAGCGCGGTAGCTAAATGATTTGGAAAGGTTGTGAATACGCATTTGCTACTGCGACCAAAGGAAGCACGTGGCAAAAAGTAGATGAACACCTTTGCAAGAATTTACTATAGCGCGCAAACCGAAATTGGCTCCCAAAACGATTAAATACTCTTCTTCCATTTTTTTATCTTTGTAGCATGAATGAAATGAAACTTGGATTAAGAGAAAACTGGCGCCAATTCAGTCTTTTGGTGCTGATTAATGCGTTTGTGGGTGGAATGGTTGGGCTTGAACGCTCGATTTTTCCGGAATATGCGCATTCGGTTTTTGGTCTCAATTCAAACACTGCAGTACTTTCTTTTATTGTTGCTTTCGGGATTTCAAAAGCTATCGCTAACTATTTCACGGGCAAAATGGCAAATAAAATCGGTCGGAAAAACGTGCTGATTTATGGTTGGTTACTTGCCTTACCGATTCCCTTTATGCTAATGTATACGAATTCGTGGAATGTGGTTCTTTTTTCAAATGTACTTTTGGGATTGAGTCAAGGTATGACGTGGAGCTCGACAGTGGTGATGAAAATTGATCTTGTAGGAGATAAAAATAGGGGGTTAGCCATGGGAATTAATGAATTTGCGGGGTATTTTGCCGTTGGTGTTTTCGCGTTTCTATCGGCTGTTATTGCTGAGAAATATGGTATCCGCCCCTTCCCTTTTTACCTCGGTGTTGTGCTCTCAATTTGTGGGCTTTTCCTTAGTATATTCTTCTTAAAAGACACTTTAAGCTTTGTACATAAAGAAGCAGATAAAAACCGTATCTCACCGATGAAAAACGTATTTTTGGAAACCTCTTTTAAGAACAAAAATCTCAGTAGTATTACCCAAGCAGGACTGGTTAATAATCTTAACGACGGAATGATTTGGGGACTTTTGCCTATGCTCCTTTTTTCTTTGGATTTCACCACTCAAAAAACGGGTGTAATTACTGGTCTTTATCCAATGATTTGGGGTATTGGACAACTCTTCACGGGGAAGATGGGAGATCATTATTCGAAGAAAAAACTTCTGTTTATAGGCATGCTTATACAAGCAATAGCGATACTGTTTCTTCCTTATTTTGAAACGTATCCCCCTTTTTTAATACTTTCCGTTACTTTGGGTTTGGGAACTGCCTTGGTTTACCCTAACTTTTTAAGCGCTATTGCTGCATCAACAACACCACAACAACGTGCAGAAAGCATTGGTACATTTCGCCTTTGGCGTGATTTAGGCTACGTTTTCGGAGCGCTACTCTCCGGTTTTATCGCTGACCGTTTCGGAATCAATTATGCATTTTTAGCCATTGGAGCAATTACTTTACTTTCTGCGCTTCAAATTCAGCTAAGAATGACAGAAAATCATTAAATTAGATATTTAGAGCTCCTAATTATGCAGATATTTATACGATCACTATTTTGTGTTATTTTATTATCGATTCCGGTATCGAATCTAATAAAAAACAATATTAATCAACAAATGGCGCATTGTTTTGCTGCTGGAACGGAAATCACAACGCCCTCAGGCAAAACGAATATAGAAAAAATTAAAGTAAATGATGTGATCATTACCTTGAATGAAAATCGAAATCGATTGGAAAAATCGGTGGTTTTGGCTATCCAGCAACATAAAGATCAATCCTTTTTTGAGCTCGATTTTCAAGGTTCAAAAATCACTGTAACGGACGACCACCCTTTCTTTTATAAAGGAAACTTTTTCTCTCTAAAATCCAATTCCCTTTACGGAATGCAAACCAAAACGCTAGAAGTTGGACAACGTATTTTATTTCTTGAACGCAATAAATGGGTGGAACGGAGCCTGACCTCTATCACGCCAATTAAGAAAAAAGACACGTCTTATACGATTACAAAACTGAATGGAAACCGTTTGTTTTTCGCTAATAATGCCTGCGTTTCCATTGAAGCTATTCCCATGACTTTCGCAAAAAATTAACCCATGAAAAATCATTTCTATATCCTTATCTTGAGTATCCTGACCTTGTCCTGCTCCGGAAAAAAAGACAATGGCGACAATAACAACAACACCATTTCCGTGTCCGACAGTATTCAAAACGCGATGGATCAAGAGTTAAGATTGACACACGAAAAATGGCAGAAAAACCTTAAAGGAACATGGTACAACCAAGTTTATTTCGACAATTTGAAAAACTTTCGTTCGCCATATACGCTGTTCAATAATGCTCCCGAGATCATCGGCTTCAATGTAAACAAACCGCTTGATTTCAATCAGAAAAAGATAACTTTCCCCGCTTTTAATATTCACGAAGGCGGATTTTTTGTGAACTTCACGATCGTGGAAAATCAATTATTTTTCTCTTACCCGTCCGATTCCAAAATCCAGTACAAAGTGATGGACATCACCGAAAACGAACTCCTTTTTGAACACCCAAATTCGGGACAAATATTTTCTTATATACGCAAAGAAAACTTCGGACAAGCAGTTGGAGAAACCTTGATGGAGGGTACTTTTTTGATTGTTGAAACCGGTAAAACGATAACCTTCCAAAAGCAAGGAAAAGTGACTAACTGGCCGGAATTCACCCATTACAACGTCCCTTTTGACTATGTTGGTCTGGCAGATTTTGATATCTTAATGTTGACAAAAACACCCAAACCGACCATCGACGACTACACGCTTTACAAAGCTATTTTCGGGCAAAATGAGGTGACATTAACGAAATACATCGCAGATTGGACTAACCTTGACCATCAAGAAACGGACGAAAAACTACATTTAAGAAAGAAATAATTGGGCGTTCCCCTGCTTCCCAACACCTTTTGGGAAGCAGCGTCGGGCTATCCGCTATATCTTTTTCGCCCCAAAATAAAAAGGCGAAAAAGGATGTCGCTCCTATCCCTAACGCGGTTCTTTTTCACAATTGACATTTATTTTTCAAACAAACTATGGCTTCGTTTTATCAATTTATTCTAGAAAGATTTTCCAAACGTTTTGGCGCTGCGCGCATGTTAAAACACGGACTTAATTGGTCCCCGATGTACAGAAGAAGCACAGGGAAAATCATTTATATGTCCAAAGACAGTTCTCATTCGCTATCGCGTATAAAAATCAGTTGGAAAAATAGAAACTACATGAATTCGATATATGGCGGCAGTATATTTTCAGCTGTTGATCCCATTCCCATGATGCAACTCATTCAGCTATTAGGAAAAGAGTATGTCGTTTGGGATAAATCCGCTGAAGTGTTTTTTAAACGTCCCGCAAGAGAAGATTTGTACTTTGAAATTATTTTTACGATTGAAGAGATAAAAGCCATTCAAGAAACGATTTCAAAAGAAAATGAAATGACTTTTTCAAAGTGCATTGCACTAACAGATAAAAAACAAGAAACTATTTATTGTGAAATTGAAAAACGCATTTACATTGCAGACAAAGTGTTTTACCTAAAGAAGAAGGAAGCAAGAAAACATCAATTATAAGCATAAAAAAAGCCCCAAATAGTGTCTATCTTTTTGGAGCTTGATCAAAATGGCTTTTTTATTTCAAATTACATTTTGTTGTAATTGCATTGCTTTCTACATTCAAACTTTTACATTGATTTTTAGCATCTTTTCTTTCTGTATCTTTAATTACATAAGATCCTTTTGTAGTTGTGGAAGTGCTACCAATGTTCAAGGTTGTTTTACAATCACATGTCCAGTCTTTAGTACATGAAGCTAATGCCATAAGCCCAGCAAACACGAAGAATATTTTTTTCATTTTATCAGATTTAGTACTTAAAGATACAAAGATGAATCCTTTTGTAAACACTTGCAAATCGGACCTATTCTTACATATCAAAAAAAAGATGAAATAAAATCTGTTGGGTTACAAATTGATGTGAAAACGATTAATAATTCTCACAAAAAATCCCAAAAACGTAAAGTGTTAACCATTTAGATACTGATTTCAAATCCGGTGTAGAATACCATTTTATTACAAAAGTCCTTTTTATACCCTATACATTGCATACCTACTTGCCATTTATGATTAGGTAAAACTTGTACGTCCCATTGTCCCGATATGCGATTCTGTAACGTCACTTCTTTTTTATTCGCCATCCCAACCAAAACCTCATCTAAAAACGTTAAGTTCCAATTCTTATTTTCGGGTTTCCATTTCACTCCTGTACGCAAGCGTATTCTCCATGTATTTCCTTCCCAAATACGGGCTTCCATTCCAATACGGTTCATCCATTGAACATTTTGATATTGAAAATTCCATTCATCCCAAAGCGAAATACGCCATTCATTGTAGACCTCTCCCCGTTTTGAATAATGTTGAAAATAAGCAATAGGTGAAATGTTTAACTGATGCCTCTTAGAAGATTTCCATTGCACCCAAGGTCGAAGCGAGAACAAAGTCATGTTTTGTGGCCACTCCATTCGATATTGGAATTCTTGCTCCATTTTCCATTTCTCATTCCATTTTTTTTGCAACGAAAACTTTGTCCAAAGTTGTACATCTTGACTTTGGGAAAAAAGAAATGGTGCTGAAAACAAATTCAACACCACTACCCATTTTCTCGTTAATGAGGCAATTTTTCTCTGAAATATCCGTATACCCATGTTCCAAAAATAGCACTTAACAAGGTGACGCTAATCACAGTAGCTCCCGTTCCGATTTGTGCGAACAATGGTCCGGGGCAAGCTCCAACAATCGCCCATCCGAAACCAAAAATCAAACCTCCATAAATCTGTCCTTTATTGAATTTTTTCGGAGCGATAACGATAGGTTCACCATAAATTGTTTTGATCTTGAATTTTTTTATGATGAAAACAGAAATCATTCCCGTTACAACTGCGGATCCAATGATTCCAAACATGTGGAAACTTTGAAAACGGAACATCTCTTGCACTCGAAACCAACTGATCAATTCAGCTTTAGTGAATAAGATCCCAAAAATGGTTCCCACCAATAAATATTTTAAATTATGGTACCATTTATGTGTCAATTGACTTTCGTTTACACACATGGCATCCATAGACCTTACATCGTATTCTTTATCTTTATTTTCCATTTTTTACAGCGCTAAAATATATGGTAACACTAAATTTGCAACTAAAATCCCTCCAATCATAAATGCGATAGTTGCTACTAAAGAAGGCCATTGTAGATTAGATAATCCCATGATGGAATGTCCACTTGTACAACCTCCTGCATATCGTGTACCAAATCCGACTAAGAAACCACCGACTACCATCAAGATAAATCCTCTTAATGTGAATAGAGATTCCCAAGTCAAAAGATCTACGGGAACGAGATTAGAAAAATCATTGATTCCATATTGATTCAATTCTTCAACTAATTTCGGGTTGATTTGAACAGGTTCTCCAGTCATAAAAAATTGTGCAGCGATAAATCCTCCTACAAAAATCCCCAAGACAAAGAACAAGTTCCAAACTTCTTTTTTCCAATCGTATTGAAAAAATGGAATTTTAGCTGGAATACATGCGGCACATGCATGACGTAGTGACGAAGAAATTCCAAACGATTTATTTCCAATAATTAACAATGTTGGCACTGTCAATCCAATAAGCGGGCCTGCCACATACCATGGCCATGGCTGGCTAATCCAATCTATAAAACTCATCTTATGATTTTACCCTATATTTTCTTTAATAATACGCTCTAATTCATTTGCTGGGAAAACCCCAGATTGTCTCCATTTAACTTCCCCTTTTTTGAAAACAATTAATGTTGGCACACTGCGTACATTGAAAGCAGCCGCTGCATTTGGGTTTTTATCAATATCAATCTTCACGATATTTGCTTGCGCTCCTACTCTTCCTTTTAAATCTTCTAAAATCGGCCCCATTGTTTTGCAAGGCCCACACCACTCCGCAAAAAAGTCTACTAATACGGGGGTCTCACTATTGATTAATTCTTTAAAATCCATTTTTTTATTTTTTACATTCTATAAATAACTCAGATCCTTTTCTAGGTTCTATACTCAACATACATGGTTCCATAGAAAACGACTTAAAATACGCTCCAAAAAGAGGGATATACGCCTCCTTTGTCCCTCCAAATGGAGGCCCTTCCGTTTCAAATTCTCGTCCAAACAACACTCCAAACAATATTCCGTTTTCCTTCAACAATGCATACATTTTCTCAACGTATGCTCCTCTTAACATAGGATCTAAAGCACAGAAAAACGTTTGCTCTACGATATAATCAAACGATTGTTCTAACTTGAAAAAATCTTGATGTATCACTTTCACTTGAGGTACGTCTTTGAAGCGCTCTTGTAATTGAGACACCAAATCCTCTGCAATATCTACCAAAGTGATGTTCGTAAACCCTAGCGAAACCAAACTTTGCGCTTCATAAGCGTTACCACATCCAGGTATTAATATTGCCACATCTTTATTTTGAATCCCCTCAAAATAGGCGACCAATGCCGGAGCAGCAAACCCAATATCCCAACGCGTTTGTTGATTTTTCCAACGGTCATTCCAAAACGTTTGATCTAAATTCATTTTATTATTGTATTTGACGATTTTTCTAAAGTTCTAAAATACATTTTTTTACTGAACAGCTTGGATTGCCTGCACTGTCCCGCCGTTGATTACTTTAAATCCTTGTGCTTCTAAAATGCTTTTCGCTTGAGAAGAACGATTACCACTTCGACAAAAAACAACAACCGTTTTATCTTTCTTCAGCTTAGAAGAACCTTGCTGAATACGATCTAGAGGAATGTTAATCGCTCCTTTTGCTGTTCCTGATCTAAACTCTCCTTCCGTTCGAACATCTACTAATTGTCCTCCGTTTTCTAATGCTGTTCTTACGGTATCTGCATCAGCTCCACCTCCAAACAATTTACTTAACAATCCAAACATACCTATTGCTATTAGTCCGATTAATACTGTTTTTTTTATATCCATTTCTATTCTAAGTGTGAAACGTGAGTACAAATTTGGTGCTTTATTTACTTCTGTACAGTTACATTTGTTACACAAGTCATTTCCTTTATTGATAAAGCTGAAAAAATTAGATTTATTTTTCAAATTATTGATTTTCTTTGTATCCAATGAAAACTATGAAAATTGCCGTAACGGGTGCCTCTGGCCATATTGGATATAGCATTTGTAAAGAACTCTTAAGTCAAGGTTTTGAAGTCAAAGCCTTGGTGCGTCAATTACAAACACTTCCAACTTCTCTTCAGCTTGAAGAGATACTGGGCGATGTTATGGATACGGATTCTTTACATCACTTACTAACAGATTGCCAAGCCGTCATACATACCGCTGGAATCATTGACTTAGATTACAAACACAGTCAAATCATGTATAACATCAATGTTCAAGGCAGTAAAAACGTAGTGGATATTGCAAAAGAGAAAGGAATAAAACGTTTCGTACATTTCAGTTCTGTACATGCATACAGCCAAAAACCACATAACGCTCCAGTCGACGAATATCGCCATTTCATTGGAGAAAACGCTCTGTACTATGATCAAACTAAACGTGATGCTCATCAATATGCAATTGCTTCAGCAGATACAGATTTTGAGGTTATTGTACTTTGTCCTACATCTGTAATTGGCCCTCCAGACCATAAGGTTTCTAAACTAGGACAGGCAGTAATAGATATTTGTAAAGGCAAAGTACCTGCGGTTGTTCGTGGAGGATTTGATTTTGTTGATGTTAGAGATATAGCAAAAGGAGCCGTAAGTGCATTGTCCAATGGTCGTTCTAAAGAAAGCTACATTCTTGGAAACGAATACTTGACCATCAAAGCTTTCTCAAACGAAATACTAGCAGCTGCTGGGCAAAAAAAACGTTTAAAAGAGCTGCCTTTATTTATGGCGTATGTTGGTTTACCTTTTGTAAAAGCTTTTGCCACAATTTCCAAACGCCCAGCTATTTATGATAGAGCCTACATCGACATCTTAGCAGATGGAAATGCATGTACGCTTTCTGAAAAAGCCAAAAAGGAATTGAACTACGCACCTCGACCAATTAAAGAAACATTACAAGAAACCGTTACCTGGTTCAAAAAAGAAGGAAAATTATAAAACATGTTAACACCCGAATCTTTTCAAACGCTGACCTTATTATGGACGGCATTAGCCTTAGTCGTTTTTGTAGCCTTACGGTATATTACAGCTCCTTATGGGCGTCACACAACTACCGCTTGGGGTCCACTTATTGACAATAAACTCGGTTGGTTTTTAATGGAATTCTGTGTACTCGTCGTTCTCTTCTACTTTATCTTCACAGGCTCCAATCCTATTTCACTCGTCAATGGTATCATCATCAGTTTATTCGCATTTCATTATTTTAACCGAAGCATCATTTTCCCTCTTCGTATTCAAACCAATGGAAAAAAAATGCCTGTTACCATCATGCTGATGTCCATATCTTTTAATACTATGAATGGTTTTTTAATCGGTTACTATTTAGGAGAGTTAAAAGTCTACGAAGACAGCTGGCTTTCTAGCCCGCAATTTCTACTTGGACTACCTTTGTTTATGTTAGGCATGTTCATCAATTGGCAATCCGATTCCATCCTTATTCATTTACGCAAACCAGGAGAAACTGGATATAAAATTCCTGAAAAAGGTTTGTTTCAATGGGTGAGCTGTCCCAACTTATTCGGTGAAATATTGGAATGGTTAGGTTTTGCTATTCTAACATGGAGTTTACCGGGTTTAGCTTTCTTTGCATGGACCTTTGCAAACCTTGTCCCTCGAGCAATTGCACATCATAAATGGTATTTACAAAAATTTGAAGATTATCCGGAAGATAGAAAAATCATCTTTCCAAAGGTGTGGTAAACTTCATTCAACACAAAAGTTATAAAATGAAAAAAGAAGATCTTACAAAGCTTTCAAACGAGACCTTACTCGAAGAACAAAAGAAAGTAAAAACAATGCACCAAATAAATGCTGTATTAATTGGCGTTACAATTGGAGTAGCGATTTATAGCACTGTGAAAAACGGTTTTGGCTTTTTCACTTTCTTCCCCTTATTCTTTGCTTATTTACTCGCAAATAGTCGTCAAAAACAAAAGGAAGTGAACGATGAAGTAAATAATCGAAAGAAATGAGATTGAGGAATCCGTAAATATTCATTTAATTACGATATAAACTATTTTTTTCTTAATTTACCACTAAAATCTACTTTTATGAAAATTTTAGCTTCTTTAGCCTCTTCTATTTTACTGTTTTCTGCTTTTGCACAAGACATTTCTAGAGCCAATTGGGACCACAATGTTTATTCCGTTGGAAAAATATACCCAGGCTACATTATCCAAGCAAAAGGCGATACCCTACACGGATTTATTAAAGCTGACAATCGCTGTGCTATTGGGGGAATTGGAGCAAGCAACCAAAACAACGTCGCTTTCTTCACCAATGAAACAGATAAAAAACCAATTGCTAAATACGGACCGTCAGACATAAAGGGCTATATGGTTGCTGGTAAAGTATATGAATCAATTGCATATAGCGGCGGATTATTTAAGAAAAATAACTTCAACTTAGTAGTCGAAGACGGTGAAATCCGTTTATACGAATGGTATGCAACCAAAGACAATTACTCAACTGTTCGTCGTGGAATGGAAGAAACAACAGAAAATTATGACGCAAGACGATTTACAATTAACCTAATTGTTGCAAAACCAAATGTTGATCCGATTGATTTCAGTATGCTTGGTCTCTCTTTTGTCAAAAAAATGCCTGCTTATATTGGCGACAACGAAGCTTTAACTCAAAAAGTTGTAAATAAAGAAAAAGGATATACATTTTTCAATCTATTCGAAGTCATCCGAGAATATAACGAATGGGCAAAATCAAGAGAATAATCTTGAAAGCCAATCATTTAAGGTCATCTTTCTGATGGCCTTTTTTTTATGTCTGAAAATTCGTTTTTGGGCGTTTCTCCTTCCTCAAAGTCTTGAGTAAGGCGTCGGGCTATTCGCTATATCTTCTCCCCCAAGTTTACTTGGAGAAGAAGGATGCCGCTTTTATCCCTAACGCGAGAATCCGTTTTCAAGAATCAGTTCAGCCAGGGCGGAGCGGTGATAGCTAAAGGAAGTAAAAAGCCTATGAACACCATTTGGCAACTGCGACCAAAGGAAGCACGTTGCCAACAGGTGTGTGAATGGCATTTTACAACTTTACTAAAACGCGTAGACCGAATGGGCTGCCAAAAAAAAAAGAGAAACTTAATACAGCTATTTACTTTCCTTTAATCGCTTTACTTCTAAAAGAATTTGTTTGGATTCCAAAATGACCTTTTTATCCTTTACCTCTTTCCCTTTTTTGAGCATCAAATTAGCTAAATCACTTACGTGTAAAGGCGTAAATCCTTTCAACAAACCCATTTTATTAAAGGTATTTGCGATAATAATTGTAATTTTCTCTCCTTTTCGATCGGTATTTTCACGCACTAAAGGTCCAGGTCTAAAAATCGCAAAATGCTCGAAGGTCAACGCCGTAATCGCCTGTTCAAGCTCGCCTTTGATTTTAGAATAAAAAAACATAGATTTTGGATGCGCAGAAGCCGATGAAACAAGAACAAATGTTGGAATCTGATTATCTTTCGCCAACCTTGCAAAATCATATTGATAATCGAAATCTACGCGATATTGTGCGGCTTTGCTTCCTGCGGCTTTTAACGTAGTCCCTAAACATGAAAACGCCAAATCACCTGTAATTTCATGTTTCCAGTGTTCTAAATTATCAAAATCAACAAGGACTTCCTTCACTTTTCCATGCTGACTATTAAGCGGTCTGCGCACAAGGGCAACCACTTCTGAAATACTTGCATCTGCAATTAATGACTTTAATAATTCAACGCCTGTCGCTCCTGTTGCTCCGATAAGTACCGCCTTCATTTAATTTCCTTTATTATTGATTTATCCACAGCATATTGTCGTCAATAAGTGCTTCAATTTACTCTTAAACTAGTACTATTTTAGTGATTATTTCTCACATTTTATCTCTAAACAAAAAAGACGCCGTAAAAATACAGCGTCTTTCCCTTGACTATTCCGTAAAAGGATTAAAAAGTCGTTTTACTGGTACACATAAAATCTGTGGTTGGCAGTTGAGTGTTGGCAATTGCGGAAAATCCACCATCTACTTCTGTGAAATTTCGAATGCCTCGTGCATGCAAAATACTTGCTGCGATCATACTTCTATATCCCCCAGCGCAGTGCATGAAGAAATGTTCGTTTCCAAGACTTGAAATCCAATCGTTTATTTCCGCTAACGGTCGGTTGAATGCTTCTTGTAAATGTTGTGCCTGATATTCGCTTTCTTTTCTTAAATCGATGATTTTATCCTTCGCTAAATCAACTGTTTTCTCGAAAGTTTCAGCTGAAATACGGTTGATGCGTTCTATGGGTAAATGTTCTTCTTTCCAAGCATTCATGCCATTGTTTAAGAAACCAAGTACATTATCAAACCCTACACGCGCCAAACGAGTCACAGCTTCTTCCTCCATTCCTTGATCAACAACCAATAACAAAGGCTGTTTCACGTCAATTAGCATGGTTCCGACCCAAGGAGCAAAATCGCCTTTTAATCCAATATTAATTGCTCCGGGAATGTATCCTTGACTAAACTCTCCGCTGCTTCTCGTGTCTAAAATCAAGGCATCGTGTTGCTCTTGTATCGTTTGGAAGTCAGAAGGAGACAAGGCGTTCATTCCTTTACCTTTAACGATTTCAAAATCTTCATATCCTTTTTTATTCATGGCTACGTTCATTCCAAAATACGCTGGCGGAGGCGTTAATCCATCTGTTACCGCTTCAATAAATGCTTCTTTGGAAGGTTGATTCAGCGCATAATTCATTTTCTTTTGATTCCCTAAGCTGTCAACGGTTTCTTTCATCATGTTTTTCCCACATGCTGACCCCGCTCCATGTCCAGGATAAACGGTAACATAATCTGGTAAAGGCAATATTTTAGTGTACAAACTGTCGTATAAATGTCCTGCCAATTCCGCTTGCGTCATTCCAGTTGCCTTTTGTGCTAAATCAGGTCGTCCGACATCACCTAAAAATAAGGTGTCACCTGAAAACAAAGCGGTTTCTTTCCCTTCTTCGTCCAACAACAAGAAACACGTACTTTCCATGGTATGCCCAGGTGTGTGAATTACCTTAATACTTGCATTCCCGATTTTAAAAACCGCTCCATCTTCCGCAACAGTCACTTTTTGGTCTGTTGTAGCATTTGGTCCGTAAACAATTGGCGCCCCCGTTTTGGATGCTAAATCCCAATGTCCGGAAACAAAATCCGCATGAAAATGGGTTTCAAAAATATATTTTAGGGTAACGTTATCTTTTGCCAATCGATCCAAATAGGGTTGAGATTCTCTCAACGGATCAATGATTGCTGCTTCTCCATTTGAAACAATGTAGTACGCTCCTTGCGCCAAACATCCGGTATAAATCTGTTCTACTTTCATATCTTTATTTTTAACAAATATCCTACTTTACTATTTACTGTACAGTCACTTATGTTACACAAGCGAAAAACATTTATTTCCTTATCTCCAAATTTCTAACCCTACTATGGCAATTCCAACACATAAAATGAACCATCCGAAAGCCGGTTTTAGTCGTGCACCATCCACATTATTAGATAATCTTCCACCAATTAAGATTCCAATAATGGCTAAGCCTGAAAATTGAAGTAAGAAGATCCAATTTAGGGTTTCTACTTGTCCCATTCCGGCAAGAAATCCAAAGAGAGAATTAATGGAAATAATCACCAAGGAAGTTCCGATGGCCTTTTTCATAGGGAGCTTTAACATTCCCACTAACACTGGAATGATTAAAAACCCTCCACCGGCACCAATAAATCCGGTAATCATTCCGATTCCTAATCCTTGAAATAGCAATTGAGATACATTTGTTTTTTGCGCAGTCGATTCCGCTTTTTGAGGTCGTAACATGTGATAAGCTGCAAAGAGCATTAACAGTGCAAAAGAGAACATCATCAACTTTTCTTTTCTGATTGACACATTAAAAAGCAATGGGATTTCTGCTGGTAATAAGGGCAATAAAAAATACCGAGCAAGGTAAACACCAACCACAGATGGAAGTCCAAAATAAATTACTTTTTGGAAATCAACCCTTTGTTTTTTGGCAGCGGAAAAAGCTCCAATTGAGCTGGTAACACCGACAATAAAAAGTGAATAAACAGTTGCTTCAATGGCATTTACATGAAATAAATACACCAAAACGGGAACGGTCAATATACTCCCACCTCCACCAATTATTCCTAAACTTAAGCCTATTAAAAGAGCTGCTGTAAATCCTACAATCATTGAACTTATTTAATGCAAATGTCACCTTTAGCTTTAAAACATACAGTTACATTTGTTACACAAGTTTTTTTGAACCTCATTTTTTTTTGATTAAATTGTATATACCTTATTATTAAGGTCGAACGAAGAAGTAAATAATCATCTCTAAAAAAAAGGTATGGATTTTAAACAACTTTCCAATGACAACGACTACACTTTAGCGGTAGAACGTTTAGAAGAAATTTTTGATGCTCCGGCTTCAGTTGCGACGAAAGAGGAATATGATCAACTTTCGGAATTGATTGTGAATTATGAAGATGAACGTTTCTCTCTTCGTTGAATAGATTTCGATTCGTGATTTTTCAGCCACCCTTCGTGACTGCTACCTAGGAAAACTAATTCTTCTTTTCTCCACTACGCGTGTAATTCCTTTTCATTTAAGTTCAACTCCACCCTATTCTTTTTTTCGGTTACGATATTGTTTTCTTTTTTTTTGGCGCTACCCTGCGTACCTTTCCTTCCGGTCAGGCACTTGGGTCAGGCTATTCGTTCTTAGTCCTCGTTCCTCCCCAATGCGTTGGGGAGGAACTCCGGGCTATCCACTACTATCCTTAGCGCAAATATTGTTTTCAGATAAACAATCTTGGTAAATTAAAGCTCCACTTGTACCGAACGTTTGATTGATTCGTGAGATCTTCGGCCCGGTCGAAACGTGATAGCTGGAGCCTAATAAAAGCGTGTGAACGCTAGGTTACCACTGCGACCAACGGAAGCACGTGGTAAACAGCTGGTGAACCGTTTTTATTAGGCTTCACTTAAGCGTGTAGACCGAAATGGACGCCAAAAAAGAAATGTAAGCATAAGAAAACCAAGTCGCTGTCGTATTGTTCACTGCATTTTGACGGATAATCTATTTGGTAATTGTCAAGGGTGTTTCTTTGTGATGACACTTGAAAAAACGGATGCAGTGCTGATTTAAACTATAACCTATTTTGCGTTTCGGGTAAGCTCGTTTGCTTTTTGAACCGCTTATAGAACGAGGTTAATTGTAAAAGTAGAAGGCTTTGAACGACAAGGAATGCTTTACGTTTTAAGTAAATATTCTTGTGAAATACGACAACGGTGTGATCTTGGCTGTTAACTAAAGGTAGAGTAGGTTCTACTATTTTTGAATAAGAAATTCGGGGAAAGGAAAATCGCGATAAGAAATTGGCGGTAAAAGGATTCAAACAAAAGGGCTGGCATCGCTGTAGTTGAAAGAAAAAAGGAATGGAAATCACTTCTTGAACATCAATTTGATTCGTTTCCTTCCGTTTTTGTCCTGCTCCGCGCATTATTTCCTTTACGATTTTCATACACAACAAAGATAACAAGCATTTAGCTAAATCGTTTTACCAAAGTGTTAATTCGTGTTTCCTTAAGATTAAGGATAGATAATAATTTGTTGATGTGTTGTTTCGTTAAACAAAAAAAAGGATGGGAAAACCCATCCTTTTTTGTTTGCTTTAGGCAAGCTATTTATTTCAAAACAATTTTATTTCTCCCGAGCTCCACTTTCCCTTCTTCTTCTAATTGCTTGAGTAACCTAGAAACCACTACACGAGCGGTACCTAGTTCGTTTGCCAATTGTTCGTGGGTAATGGAAATACTATTAGACTGGGTCAATTCTTGCTTCATTTGAAGTAAATTCAACATGCGCTCGTCTACTTTTTTAAAGGCAATCGCATTGATTACTTCCAAGAGTTCCTCGAAACGTTGATGATATAAGCGGAAGATAAAATTCAGCCATTCAGGATGTTCCTTAATGAGCACAGACGTTTTGTCCACAGGTACAAAAAGCACCTCTGAATCTTCAACTACTTCTGCTCTCACTTTACTTGTGTCATTGTGAATTCCACCCAAGAATGACATAATACAACTTTCTCCTGGTTTAATGTAATACAGCAATATTTCACGGCCATCTTCTTCCGTACGTATGACACGCAAAGCGCCTGACATTACGATTGGAATGGATTTGATGTATGCATTCTCACTCAGTAGCACTTCTCCAATTTTTAATTGTTTAGTGGTACCATTCTCCTTTAATTTTCGAATCAATTCAGGTGAAGACCGAAAAGACTCAATTTCATCTATGTATTCCATGTTTTACCGCGTCAATTAACGTACAATTGTTTGATGCCATTGCGCACCACTAATGTCTGTTAAAGTTAATTTATATGATCCTTGTGGTAAGAATTTCAATCCTTCTTCTTTAAAAATAAGATCTGCCTTCGCTCCAAGCGGAATGATTAAACTGTGTTTTCCAGGCTGTACTTTCGCTACGTAATGGTTGCTCACCTCTTCTTTGCTAAGGTTTGCTAAATCATCCATTGTTTTTTCAAATACAACTTCTCCATCCGTATTTTCCAAACGAATACCAATCAAGAACGAACCGTAAACGTCCGCGCCTTCTACTCTGTACACCTCAAATTTCAAAGTTTCAGATTTTAACGATGCGTTTGCAATTTCTACTATTGGTCGAACAGATTTATTGTGTAATGTCCCCCAAACACCTCCATGGAAGATTTGGTTAGTCGCTAAAGTCAAAATGAAAATACCGATTGAAACACCCAAAGCTGCTTTCGGAAACCAAGGTTTTGCTTGAAACTTACATTGTAAATCCAATCCTTTCTTGCGTGCCCAATACGCATCAAGAGAAGCTCTGTCTGGACCAAAAAGCAACAAAGTAAATCCACCGGCAACGCCTAAAATTCCAATTTGCCATTCGTCCAAACATGTCGTTCCTATCCAACCAGAACCGAGTAAAATCCCCATAGCCAAACCTATTACGCCAAGGCTCATTACACGGGTGAACAATCCTAACATAAGGAACAATCCAACGATGGCCTCAACGATAGTGAAAATCCACATGGAAATCCACAATTCTGTAGGGTTAGACACTAAATATTCGATAACTGGTTTGATACCAATGGCATTCGGTAAAAAGTGATTAAACTTCGCTCCGATATATCCCGCCACTTCGGGATCTAATTTGTTCTCAAGAATTAATCGACGCCAAAAAGCGGAAAAATAAGTCCAGCCGATAACCCATCGCAAGGCTGTAGTTGCGTATGATTGAAAATGATTTTGTTGCATAAAAAAATGAATTTATTGTGTAATATACTGATTTAAAAACGGATAAATAGATATCAACACGCAATCTTCATGTTCTCATGTAAAATATAAAGAGGGGGACTATTGGCAACTAGCGATTTCGGAATGGTCTGCCAAATAGAAGCCTTTTCCATTGTTTCAAAAACCGTTTGCGCCGAAACAGTTGCCGGAATTTGTCTTTGCCTGTCGGCCATTTGAACACTTTTCGTTGCGCCCGCCTGACGTTCTTGTACAAAAACACATGTAGCTACCGCCTTGCTATTTCCTTTCACGTAAATCGTCTGCAAATCCATCGCCAAGTGTTGCTTCAATACACAAGGCATCAAAGCGAAAAGGCCAAGACTAGCAATCAATAAACGCGAAAAAACAAAACGATTCCACATACTTACAAAGTTGACTATAAATGTAGGCAAACAAAATCCAAAAAACAGCCCAATCTTGTATTCTTAACAATTATTTACCCTTTCAAAGGAAAGATTTGGTGAAAGAAATTCTTATTCAATACGTTTTGGGCGTTCCCCGTTTTACCTCCTCCTTTCTCTCGGAAAGTAAAACGGGGCGGGCTTTTCGTTACTAGTCTCTTGCATCTTTTCTCCCAAAAAAAAATAATAATTTAGTTCGTACACTTCTTTCAAAAAAATGAACCGCAAGAGAGCTAACCGCTGCAATCCCTAACGCAAGTGATTGGCAGCCACTAAAATTTATCGTTTTATCAATTCAATTCTTTTATACAATAGAAGGGAAATATAATATTCAAAAAAAAATTACTTTTAGTATATGAAATCAAGATTACTACTAATTTTCTCATTGCCCTTTATTCTATTAGGGCAATACGATGCACAACCGCATAAAAAAATTGTACTTATTGATATGAATGCCTCTTTCGATAATCAATTTGCATATTATAAGGAAGTAAAGTCTTCCGAAGACAGAATACTATTACCAGATCATACGCTTTATTTCTCGTATTTTTTATTAAAAAATCAACACATTGAAACGTTTAAAGGTGAAATCATCGATCTAATGAAAAACCATGGTTATTTCTATACCTTCAATGATACTATAATTCAAAATCGATTTTACTATATCAACCAATTAGTCTATGAAAACAATCTACAAAATTGGATGATTGAGCAATCTTTGATCTACCATCCACAATGGATTCAAAACAATTATTTTTCCTACTCAGTTTCCAACGTCATCAAACAATTAAAGAATAAATCAGAAGTTATAAACAACAATGAGCTCATCAATCCTAATTCATGGAATCAACATTTTGAATTAATTGTCAAAATAGTAGAAATTGCAAAAATGAACAATAACACCCTCCCTAATCAATTGGATTTAGGGATCTCCATGGGAGAATTAGATTTATTAATTGAAAAAGCACTCGCTTTTCCTAGTAAAATAAATATCACATGGGAATTCATCCTACCGTATATTGACAAGGCTTATTTTGAAGGTAAAATTGGATCCAACCTTTATCAAATCTATGACATTTATTTATACAATCATTCTGGATCACAGTATTATGGTTTTATTCCAAACGCGCCATATATTGAAGAATACACCTTATTCAAACGCAAAGAAAAATATGATTTTGTTCGAGAGAATGTAAATCGTTAGTTTTTCCAGTTTGCGTTAGGGATTGCAGAGAAAATCCTTTTTGGAGGAACGAACAAAAAGATTGTAACGAAAAGCCCGACCCAACCTTCCTCTTTTTTTGACAAAGGGTTGGGTAACGCCCATAATTATTCCTGCTTTTCAAGTGCTTAAATTCCCCCTAAAAAAGAAAACAAAAAGCAAGAAATGGATTGTTTGCCAAAGCGCAATTATCGATATTTGTAAGAAAAAATGGATCAGAAACAGGTCAATTATCAACGCATAGCACAAGCGATTGAATGGATTTCCCAAGATCCAACGCGGTCCTTTTCACTCGAAGATTTGGCATCTGAAATGCAATTGAGTCCCTTCCACTTCCATCGTATTTTTACAGAATGGGCAGGCACAAGTCCTAAGAAATTCATTCAATATTTGAAACTTCAACATGCTAAAAGATTGCTGCAATCTCCTGAAAAAACACTTTTTGATGTCAGTTTTGAATCCGGATTATCAAGCACAAGTCGCTTGCATGATTTGTTTGTTCAAATAGAAGGTATGACGCCATTTGAATATAAAAACGGAGGCGAAAATTTGGTTATTCGATACCAAACGGCCTCCACTCTATTTGGCACTTTGCTGCTTGCTTCAACAGAAAAAGGGATGTGTTTCATTTCCTTTATTGAAGAGGAAAAAGAAGATTTAAAGTTACTTTTCGATCAATTTCCTAACGCTACTTTTAGGAAGGAAATAGACCTGCACCAAACAACTGCCTTACGCTTCTTTCACCAGGATTTTTCCCAATTAGAAACCGTAAAATTGCACTTAAAAGGAACGCCATTTCAGTTAAAAGTATGGGAAGCTTTATTGAAAATTCCTTCTGGTGCATTAAGTACCTATGGTGTAATTGCTGAAAAAACAGGGAATCCTAAAGCTTCGCGCGCTGTAGGTACTGCGATTGGTAATAATCCGATTGCCTTTTTAATTCCGTGCCATCGCGTCATTCAATCTTCTGGTATGATCAGTGGATATCGTTGGGGCGTGACACGTAAAAAAGCGATGATTGCATGGGAAAGTGCTCAAATTAAATCAAATTCGGAGGATGAAATTGTTTGATTTCCCTGCCGACCCAGCGCAAAACCTACTTCCAAAAGATGGAACGGTAATCTACTTCGGAAAAATTTTCTCGGAATTGGAGGCACAGCATTTCTATGAAACCCTTCTACATGAAATTGAATGGAAAAATGACGAAGCTATTATTTTCGGGAAAAACATTCTCACCAAGCGAAAAGTGGCATGGCATGGCGACCGGGAATTTCATTATACTTATTCAAACAAAACCAAAAATGCACTTCCCTGGACTACAACCCTTTTAAAATTAAAAGACGAGATCGAAGCAAAAACGGGTGAATCGTTTAATGCTTGCTTACTTAATTTATATCACGACGGAACGGAAGGAATGGCTTGGCACAGTGATGGTGAAAAAGACTTGAAACCCTTTGGTGCAATTGCTTCACTGAGTTTTGGTGCAGAACGTAAATTTGCTTTTAAACACAAAGAAACCAAAGAAAAAATAGAACTACTTTTAGAAAATGGTAGTTTACTCATCATGAAAGCTGCTACCCAACATTTTTGGCTTCATCGCTTACCGCCAACAACAAAAGTAAAAGCACCACGTATCAATTTGACATTTAGGTCAATCGTCAACCAACCCTGATTCCCTTTGTTTTTTTGGATGAACGGTAAAGCTCAAAGTCAACTTTTCATTATATTTAGTGTATCTATTACAACAAACTATGAAAATAACACTTCCGACACTAATGGTAGCCTCTCCAAAACGGAGATTATTAAAAGCTCATAATACGTACCTTAATTATTTAAAGGCGCTCAACAATTTTGACATTGATGCAGAAACTATATCTCAAATCGAAGCTAGAAATGAATTATTAGAATCCGTACCTGCGTACCGCAGAACATGGGAAACACAAAAAACATTCACTTCAGTTGCTAAAATTGTTGAGAGAAAATACGACATCGTCCCCCCAAAGTTTTATATAAAAACCTGGGAAACTTATGGTTCAATGTATATCGGTTTTCCAATTGGAATAGTACTTTTCATTATTTATGAAAATTATCAAATGATTGTGAGTGGTATTTCCTTTGGATTCTTGTTAGGCGTTTTTTATGGGTATATAAAAGACAAAAAAGCAAAAAAGAATGGTAAACAAATCTCTATATAAAATATTTGCATTGTACCTTATGAAAAAACTGTTTTCCTTATTCATCATCTGTATTTTCTCCTCGTCGCTGTTTGCTCAATCAACAGAGCCTTATCTCTTTACTTCAGATGTACAAAAAGAAATAAATCCAGATTCTATCGGCTGGAAAAACCAACTTTTGGCCGTCAGTTATTCTTTTATAGGGAACTATGATAAAGTCAAAGCATCTTGGGATTTAGCAACCTTGCCGCGAATGATTATTCCAACACAAGAAGATTCTATTTGGATGGAGCGCCTCACGGCCGTTTCAGCAAAAGATTACATTATTGAACAAGCTAAAAAAGAAGAAATCATTATTCTTAACGAAGCACACCACCAAGCGCAACATCGCGTATTTGCAAAGAGTTTATTGGAAGGTCTTTATGTAAATGGATACCGTTATTTCGGATTAGAAGCACTTTGGGAGACTGGTGTAAACAATCGGAAATTCATTCAAATAAACGACGGTTATTACACGAGAGAGCCTGAGATGGCGCGGTTAATTGAAACGGCTGTTCAGATCGGATTTACCGTATTTGGATATGAGGCAGAAGACACAAAAACACCTGCTGAACGCGAACAAAAACAAGCGGATAACATATATAAATTTCTACAATCAAATCAAAATGGTAAAACACTAATTTTTTGTGGGTATGATCATGCGAGTGAGATCGAAGTTTCTAATTGGGGTTTAGCCATGGCAGGAAGGTTAAGTGAACTTACAGGAATTAATCCCCTAACAATAAGTCAAATTCCATTAACGGAGCGTAGTGAAGATGCTTTCAACCATCCGCTATTAAATGCTTTTACGCCCAAAGAGCCAAGTGTATTAGTCGATGAAAACAAGGTGCCTTTTTCAGGATATCGTTCACCAAAACAAACGGACATTCAACTTTTCCATCCCAAAACAATCGTAGTAAACGGTCGTCCAACATGGTATACAGCAGGAAAAACACCTATTACCCTTTCTGAAAAAGCATTAAAAGGTCAAACTTTTCCTTTGCAGATTCTAGCGTATAAAACGGGTAGTTATAAGAAACAAGGCGTTCCTGTAGACTGCTTGGAAATAGACAAGCCTTCAACAGAAAACACCCTGTATTTAACTGCAGGTTCTTACGAAATCATTGCTCGAAACAAAACTTATAAAGTCGTAAAAAAGTGGAAAATAGCGGTTCCATAAATGGATTCACTTCTTTTCATTGTGATTTTTCACATTAAAGTGTTTCTTAATCTAGATTAACAATATTAAGACATCTTAGCCTTAACTTTGTACTACAAAATCAAAGCATATGGCAACAAAAAATGTAGAAATCGTAATTCCTCCTAGAGAACCTCATTTTGTAGGAGATGGTTTTAGAGTCCATAACTTTATTCCAAGTTCATACCGAATGGATATGCAGCGCATGGATCCGATCATTATGTTGGATTACAACTCTAAATACAATTTTACTCCAACAGAAATTCCTCGTGGTGTTGGTGTACATCCACACCGAGGTTTTGAAACCGTAACCATTGCTTACCAAGGCAGTGTAGAGCACCACGACAGCAGTGGCGGTGGAGGAATCATTGGCCAAGGAGATGTTCAATGGATGACGGCAGCATCAGGCGTTTTACATAAAGAATTTCACGAAAGTGAATGGAGTAAAAAAGGGGGGATTTTCCAAATGGTACAATTGTGGGTCAATTTACCTGCAAAGGACAAAATGAGTACTCCAAAGTACCAAGCAATAAAAAATGCTGAAATACCACGTTATAAAATTGGTGAAAACGGAAGTGAAATTGAAATCATTGCTGGTGAATACAAAGATCAACGCGGAAGTGCAGATACTTTTACGACAGTGAATTTATTCAACGTCCGATTAAAAAAAGGCGACAAAGCGTCATTTAATTTCCCCGCTCACTTCAACACGGGTTTACTGATTATTGAAGGAGCAATTCGTGTCAATGAAGAGGCTGATGCACCAACCGATCACTTTGTATTATTAGAAAACGAAGGAGAATCGTTCAGCTTTGAAGCACACGAAGACGCATTGGTTTTCTTAATCAGCGCAGAGCCCATCAACGAACCAATTGCAGCTCACGGCCCTTTCGTAATGAATACACGTCAGGAACTAATGCAAGCATTTGAGGACTTTAATAACGGAGCTTTTGGTCACTTAGAAGACTAACCGATTTTCCTTTATCTCTTATAAATCCCGGTAGCTACTATCGGGATTTTTGTTTCTCCTCCACTTTTTTTATTGCTAAAGATTCATAAATCGATCCTCTCCTAACTAATGCCAGTAATAACAAAGAAACAGGTAAAAACCATGTTCCGAAACCTGCTGTGTTTTTCTCGCTAAAATGGATGGTTTCATACCTAATACCATCAAAAATCAGTTCCCCTTAAAACTTAATTTTATTTTAGAGGGCGTGCCCCCAAGGCATTGGGGTCAGGCTATCCGCTACAAGTCCTCGGCTCTACCCAATAAATTGTGTATCCCCTGTGGGCTTTTCACTCCTATCCTTCACGCGAAAATTGATTTTCAAAACATAGATTTTATTGGAATTCAAGATTAATCCTTTATCACCATACATTTAAGATGATAATATTTATGAAATCATATTTATTGAATTAACTTTACCAACGAATTAGTTTACTAAATTACTTTTTTGTTATCCGCATAAATACCATATCGCCTTTTTTGCTTTTCGAATCATAGAAAAGCCTAGATTAATTCTAGAAATACTGCTTTTATATAAACAGTATTTCCCTAGAATCTTAGATGCGATATGGAATAATTTCAAACAATTTTATTTACACAATGCTGTCAAATAGACTTTTAAAATCTATTTACAGCTTATTTACATCTATTGAAATGAATATTTATCCAGAAAACTTCGAACAAAAAATAAACTTCGATGAAATAAGAGAATACCTTAAAGAAAAGTGTTTAAGTCCTTTAGGAATAGAAAAAGTGAATGAAATGCATTTTTCAACCGACTATAAATACATTCGAAAAGCTTTAGAACAAACACATGAATTTCAGCAAATTATTGCCTGTAAAGAGAATTTCCCTCTAAATAATTACCTAGATATAAGAACTTCACTTCATCAGATTGAAAATGACCTTTCTTTTTGGCTTTCAGAAAAAGAAATACCGCTTTTAGCAAATTCATTAGAGACTATAGCCCAGATAGTTGACTTTCTAACTAAAAAAAAGGGCCAAAAAAACGAGGAATATACATATCCGGAATTGAAAAACATGTCAAATGACATAAAAACATTTCCAAACATTGTTGAAAGAGCAAATGCAATTCTAGACAAATCAGGTCTTATAAAAGACAACGCTTCAAAACTCTTATTCAGTATTCGGAAAAATAAATTTGAAGCAGAAAAAGACATTACAAAAGCATTGGCAGCCGTCTTAAGAACTGCTCAAGCACAAGGAATAATAGATAAAGATACGCGAGGAAACCTAAGAGATGGTCATTATCTAATTCCAGTAACTGCTGCGAATAAAAGAAAAATTAAAGGAATAATACGCGACAATTCTGGAAGTGGTAAAACCGTTTTCATAGAACCCGAAGAAGTCGTTGAAGCCTCAAATCGCTTTCGAGATTTACAAAACGATGAAAGAAAAGAAATTGCACGTATTTTAACGGAATTCACTTCTAGCATACGTCCAGATATTGTAGCGATTTTACGTTCGTACAACTTTTTAGCAGAAATTGATTTTACACAAGCTAAAGCATTTGTGGCACTACGTTTCAATGCAATAAAACCACATTTTGAAAACAATCAAAACATAGAATGGATAAACGCAACGCATCCCTTATTAGATATAGAACTACGCAAACAAAATAAAAGTGCACATCCTTTAGATATTGAACTTACTTCTCTAAATAGAATACTAATCATCTCTGGAGTTAATGCAGGTGGTAAATCCTTATGTCTAAAAACGGTTGCCCTACTGCAATACATGTTACAATGTGGCAATCCAATTCCAGTAACCAGCGCATCCCGCGCTGGAGTATTTGATCATATTTTCATGGACATAGGTGATGGGCAAAGTATGGAAAATAGCTTAAGTACCTACACGGCTCATTTAGGTAACATGAAATTCATCCTTGACCACAACGATGAGAAATCTCTTATACTAATTGACGAATTTGGTGGTGGAACAGAACCTCAAATTGGTGGCGCAATCGCAGAATCCATCTTGGAACGCTTCAACAAAAAGAAAAGTTTTGGAGTAATTACAACTCATTTCCAAAATTTAAAGGACTACGCATATAAAACAGAGGGAATAATCAATGGAGCGATGCTTTTTGATGCAGAAAAGAACCAACCTATGTATAAATTATCGATTGGAAGTCCAGGCAGTTCATTTGCGATTGAAGTTGCCAAAAGAATTGGATTGGATAAGGACATAATCTCAGATGCAACACAAAAACTTGGCGAAAACTATATTAATATGGATCGCTTTTTACAATCCATTGCCAAGGACAAATTGTATTGGGAAAACAAGAAAAAAGAAATAGAAACGGCTTATTTATCTAAACAGGATGCAGAACAAGAGGTCGCACAAACAATAGAGGATAAAACAAAGAAAGTAGAAAACAAACCACAATCGATTCAAAAAGAGAAGCCTTTAGAAATCGGCGATAAAGTTCGTATGGAAGGTCAATCTGTCATTGGCATAGTAATAGAAATAAAAGGAAATCAAGCTACTGTGAGTTTTGGTTCTCTAAAAAGTACAATAAAAAAAGACCGATTAATTCCGGTACAAAACAGATGAAAAAAAGTTGCTGTATCCTTGCTTGAGGATACAGCAACTTAATAAATTAGTTTTTCATTCTTGTACTAACTACTCGAATTCGTCTAGGAATTAAAAATCATTTTCGGTGAAAAACAATGCTTTAATGTGTTTGGGGTGTCCTATGGGTTGAAGAGAATCAAAATCATCGTCTTCATACAATTCTGTCAGAAATTCATTTTCAGATTCAGTATGACCAAGTACAATCCACGGAAAACCATGTGCCGTTTCCATATAAAAAAGAGACAATTCCACGTTTCCTTTTTCTTGATAAAGTACATCTCCCATCGGATAACCTTGATATTCCCCAACAAAAATCAAATCATTTAGGAAATCTAACTGTTTCAACTGCTGAATTTGCTGTAAAATCCATTTACGTTTTTGTACCTCTTGTTCAACAGCTATATCCTCTTCTATTTGCGAAGCATTTGAATAACTCGCTTGTACGGTTTTCAGCAAAAAAAAGTTGTCTTTATGCTTATATAAACTAAAAATGTCAATTTCACTTGCCATGGCTTTTCCTAAATTTTATCAAGAGTTTCAATATGTTAAAATAAAGCATTTTTTCATTTTCAACCAGAAAAAAAATTAAAAAGGTGAAAGACCAATTACTCCTTAAAACAACACTACTACATTTTTGCTTCTGACCACAGCTAGGGCGGCGTGCAATAGCTCAAGGAAGTGCGACGTTAGTAATGCCTTTTGGTAGCAGCGACCAACGGAAGCTCGCTGGCTAAAGTACAGGACTTACGGTGCACGACTTGACTAAAGCACAAAGACCGTTAAGGCTACCCAAAAAAAAACCGCTGACATGATTGCTCACATCAACGGTTTAATAAAGAATAATTAAATAATATTAGTACGTTTTCGTCACGAATCCATTTGCAATGAACGTACTTCCTTCTTTCAATTTAGAAATACTGTACGTATCAAATTCACCTGTAATAAGGGAAATAGATTGTAATTTTTCGTACACCAAACTTTGCGTTTTTTCGTTCCAAACCATGAATTCGATTTTCCCTACTAAATCAGCATAGTTCTCAATATTTTTGATTCGCATATAACGCGCAACGGACATAAACCCTTGATCCTTGATGTATAATGGATGATCACTTGTCACTTCAATTTTTGAATTTTCACACGCTATTTGCAATAAGCTTAAGTGGGTTTGTTTCGTAGTTTTCAACACTTGCGCGCTCGTCACTTTCCCATTATTGATGTCCACGGAATAGATTTCGTTTCCTTCTTTAAGGTTGGTGATGCTTTGAGCAGTTAATTTAGTACTGATCAGCGTTGAGCTTGAAAAACAACACAGAGAATATCCAATTTCAGAGATGGCTACATCTTTCCATTTTGCTCCTGGATACACTTCCACGATTTCGAATTTATACGTATTTGCTTTGACTTGATCCGTGTTGTGATCAGGAAGTTCAAAATACTGTTGTCCCATTTCGTCTTTCAATTCCAAAAAGCAAAGAGGGACATTATTTTTGTATACTTTAAAGATTTTTACCCTCGAATTATCCGCCCAAGTTTTAGGTGAAGATTGATAGCCATTATAAATATGATTCACCCCTTCGCCTTTAATTTCGAAGGATTCACCAATTCCGTAATCTTCTTTTCCTTCTACCCACGCCGTCATCGGGTTGAAATCATAAAGGTTTTTGACACCATAACTTTTAGCGCCTTGTCCTGCCAACGTAGAGGAAGCACGAAGAGGCGTTACTCCTTGCTCACATCCGTTGTAAAAAAATTCGGGACCGTCATTTTTTTCAGCTTCTGCTTTAATCGCTGGCCAATTTACATTTTTCCCTTGCCCGCCAGTTGCCTTTATTGTCGGGATTTTATCATTATTCTGTGAGCTTTGCGTGCTTTGAGTTGCCGTTTCCTCTGTTTGATTCCCCGTATTTGATATGGGATTCGTCATCGCATTCACACATTTAGCTTGCTCGATGTTTAACAGCTCAAAGAATTTCACTTTGTCCTCTCCCATTCGGTATTTATCCTCCATTTTTTTGGACAAATTTGCGGCTTCTACCATTAAAGCACTCGCTTCTGCACCTAAAGATACGTCAGCAGATTCGGCTGCCTTTTGTGACAATTCATTTACTTTACAAAGCACTCCAGCCAATTCTTTAGCGTCATTTTCCATGGAATTTCCATTGCAACTTGCAAGTACCGTCGATGCCATCATCAAAGCACCGAACATGATCATTTTTCTTTTCATGATGTTTTCGTAATTAGCGTTTTATTTTCTTTTTCAACCTTATCCAAAACAGTGAACACCAATAATTATTAATGGTTTACACTTGTTTTTACGCGGATTTTATTTTTCTGTGAATCCGTTTACAAATCCAAAAATAAAGCTTTAATGTCATATAAGTTCACTATTCTCACAAAAAACATAGTAATTAATCCTGTTTTGGCAGCCATTTCGGTGTACGTTCTTTAGTAAACTTCTAAAAACGTGTTCACCTACAGCTTTGCACGTGCTTCCGTTGGTCGCAGCGCAAAACTAAGGTTCACAACGTATTACGTACGTTTAGCTACCGAAACTTCCCCCGGGCTGGAAGATCTGTTTATCAAAAAATCGTTTACATAAGGATTTGAATATAAACACTTCGTTGAGTTTCAATATTCTTTATTAAGAATAATTGCTTGAAATTGGTTTTGAAAAAGTAGTCAGAAATACTTTCACTTTTAACGGAATCTTATATTCTCACTGGGATTCCCCAGCCAGGGCGGCGTGCGATAGCTCAAGGAAGTGCGGCGTTAGTAATGCCTTTTGGTAGCAGCGACCAATGGAAGCTCGCTGGCTAAAGTGCAGCACTTACGGTGCACGACTTGACTAAAGCACAAAGACCGTTAAGGCTGCAAAAAATAATCTAATCAAAAGCTGTATTTGGACTCCTCAACATCTATTATTGAAAGAATGAGGCTAATTTTTCGAGAACTTTTTCGGGAGAAAATAGGACAAAGGATTGACATTTTAACTTTCCTTTAGAATTTTAAGAATTGTTGTGAAAAATGGGGCGTTTATAGGCATTGAAAAGTTTTTCCAGGTCTTTATTAAGCGTTATTTTTGTGTACATACAAAGAGTTATTAACCCTATTTTTTTTTCGAAATGGATACTTTATTATCAATCGCGCAATATCTTGACGAAATGGACGAGATTGCAGTGGGAACCGCAACAGAATATTTTGATGAAAATCGTTTCAATGAATTAAAAGGGATTCTTACAGATGCTTTTCAAAACACTAAAAATTTAATTTCTTCGGAAACGGAGGTAAGTTTTTTTACGCAAATGCGTGATCATTTTACAAAGTTGGCAAACTGTTTGTAATCGTATTTGTAAATATATTCAATTCAAAAAAACAATCATTTATGAGAAGCACAACGATTTCAGGAATTTTCGCCGTAACAACGATTGTTTCTGTGGCAATTCTAGCAAACGCCTACAAAAGCAAATACACTTCTAGTCAAGTCATTGCCGTAACAGGTCAGGCGCAGGAGCATTTCACCTCCGATTTAATCGTATGGCAAGGGCATTTTTCAAAAGCAAATGTAAATTTAAAACATGCTTCTTTGGAGCTGGAACAGGACAAGAAAAAAATCATGTCATATTTGAAAAACTTTGGAATAAATGAAAAAGATATTGTTTTTTCTGCAGTAAATATCAATCAATTATATGACAATACGTATGATTCAAATGGGAATTTTCAACGTTCCGTTTTTACCGGATATAATTTGTCCCAAACAGTTCGTATTGAATCTTCGGATGTAGAAAAAGTCGAGCGTTTATCTCGTGAGGTTTCAGACTTGATTGCCGAAAACATTGAGTTGACGTCAAATGATCCTGAGTATCATTATACAAAGTTGGCGGATTTAAAATTGAAGATGATTGAAAATGCAACGCAGGATGCTCGAAAAAGAGCTGAAATTATTGCTTCAAACGCGAAAGGGAAGCTTTCTAACTTAAAGAATGCAAACATGGGCGTAATTCAAATCATTGGTAAAAACACGAGTGAAGATTATTCTTGGGGTGGAAATTACAACACTTCTTCGAAGAATAAAACGGCATCCATTACCATTAAGCTAGATTACAACACTAAATAATTTTTTTCTAAAGCGTCCCAATGGACGCTTTTTTTGTATCTTTTTTTCAAAAAAACACGCAAAATGAATATTGAATTTCTTCCGTTCCATGCATCAGATTTTACAACTTTCATCAACTGGTGCACCAACGAAAATGTTACACGTCAATTGGATGGTCTTCATTTAATTTATCCGGTTACAGCTGAGAAATTGGCTAACGATCTTGCTAATCCAGATTTACATTTATTTAGTGTTTGGAAAGAGGATCAATTGATTGGCCATGCGGCTATTCGTGAATTAGATGAGGATACTGCCGAAATTTGTCGTGTAATTATTGCTGACCCTAATTTTAGAGGGCAAGGTATAGGTCGCGAAATGGTGGAGCGAGTACTTGATATTGCAAACCACAACCTTAAAAAGCATCGCGTTATCGCACATCTTTATGAATGGAACACAGATGGAATACGTTGTTATAGCAGTGCTGGATTTAAACGAATTCCAGAATTAGATCAAGATCATCTTATTGACAACGAGAACTGGAAGAGTCTTGGTTTTGAATGTCACTTCACTGCAATCTAATAACTCATTGTACTAAAAACCGGCTTGATTGTCCGGTTTTTTCGTTTCGTATCAAATAAACTCCTGAAGTCCAATCTTGAAATGAAAGAGAGATTTGTTGTTCTCCGCGATACATTTCTTTACCCATCGTATCTACAATCTGAACACTATTTGGTGTAAGTACATCAACTCCTTTTGTGGACATTTTGAACCAATCATTTTCATTCGATACACTTCCCGTTGTAAGTATATTCTCCCAAGTAAATGTGCATACATTTGGCGCATAATAGTTCCCATAGAAAATGAATTCTTCTGAAGAAATGAAATAAGTTTGTGTCGCTCTGTCGTAGGCAATACCTTCTACTTGAAAGAAATCTTTATTAATTCTTCGTTTACGCAAGTTTGCACGCGAAAACTGATCGTTTTCAAATCCTTTCAAGGAAATCACAAAAGGAACCAACAATGCATTATATCCGACTAAGACTATTTCATTTTCTTTTCCAAATGTTGCTCCAGTAATCAATCCATCTACAGGAATAAGGTTTTGAAAAACGGCTACTTGCGCTCCACTTTGATTGGGTAATTTATAGAATCCACTCTGGTGATCTCCCCATCTTTTTGTGAACAGATAAATCATGGTGTCGGAGACTAAAAATGCTTCACAATCAAAATTGGTTTGATTAGGCCCAACGGGATCTATTGTTGTTTGGTCGTTATAGGTAAATCGAATGGTTTCTACCAGTCCGGTTTGAAATGAATATTTATAAATGTTTAAATCTGTGCGGGCGCCGTCTGAATTGTTTCCAAAATCACCAATGTAAAGTATATCGTTATGAATCTGTATTTCTTCCCAATCGACCACTTGAATGGGTAATTCTAATTGAATTTCAACGGCTAATGTATTTGGGTTTAATCCGAAGATAAGGGCGCGGCCGTCGTCATTATGTGTCCATAAAAGTGAATTATAAAATGCTAATCCTGAGGATTCATTGATATAAGATGGTAATTGTTTACAGGCGTTCCCAGAAAGTTGGACGGTGGTATGTGCGTATTGACATGAGAAGTCATTTGCATCGGCTACGTTATTGTAATTCAATGCTTCTGGATCTGTGCATCCAAAAATGAATTGAGAAAAAACGTTTTGCACAATTAAGACAAGGAAAAGAAGTAGTATTTTATTGAGCATAGTTCACTGTAATCAGATGCAATAATTTTCTCGAATGTATGTAAAAAAGATATTCTGACAATAAGATGTCTTTCTTTTTTGATTTTTACGCTATAAATCGGTTAATTAAAGGAAACGTTTCTTGCTTATTTGATTGAAATTTGTTCACATTTCTATCGATTTATTTTTGGAAACAGAGATTTCCGCGTTAAGGATTGCAGTGAATAGCCCGCATTTATTCCCATTTTTTTTTGGGGATAAAGCGGACTAGTAACGAAAAGCCTGACCTTGCCAAGTATTTGGCAAGGTAACGCCCTAAAGAAAAATTGCAAAAAGGTATGCATAAAAAAAGGAGGCAATTGCTTACCTCCTTTCCTTTATTTAATTTTCGTTTTACATTGTTCCTCCCAATGCTTTGTACAATTTCACAAGTGCTCGAGAGCTTCTCAACTGATAATCCACGTATTCTAACTGTGCAGAAAGACTTGTTTTCTGTGCGGTAATGATTTCTAAATAATTCGCGTATCCAGTGATATACAAGTCATTAGCCACCTCAACACCCCTATCCAAATATCCTACTTCTTGCTCTTTAAGCGTTAGGATTTTTTGGTTAGCTTCTAACTGATTTAGCATGGCGCTAAGTTCGTTATAGGCTCCCAAAACGGATTTTCGGTACTCGATAAAGGCAATATTCTGTTCACTATTTGCAATATTATATCGCATTCTCAATTCCCCTTGATTGAAAATTGGTGCTGTTAAATTCCCTAAAAATTGCCAAGCCAGCGACCCTGGATTAAACCAAACATTTCCTTTAAATGCATTCATAGCGATAAAACCACCGATTTCTATTTTGGGGTAAAACGCTGCACGGGAAGCTTTTACTTGATGCAAAGAAGCTCCGAATTCCAAGTAAGCTTTTTTCACATCAGGACGACAATGAATGATTGTATCGACGTTGTGCATAGCATTCAAATAAGTCAACTGTTTGTTGATAAAATTATCGGAACGCAATACCTCTCCATTATACACTCCTGCTAAAGCTAAAATGGCTCTTTCCTTTTCAAAAATATCTGATTTGATAGCTTCAATAGATGCTTTCAAATTGTTATTCTGCGCCAAGAACGATTGCACAGCCAATTCTGTTGCTTTTCCTGTAGAACGTTGAGCCAAGATAATTTCAGAAGCTTTTTCTTGAATGATCAAGTTGTCTTCATAAATCTTCAACTGTTTATCCAATGCGATCAGGTCGTAATACAACACGGCAAGGTTTGTGAATACTTCCACTTTCAATAATTTAAGTCCTTCGTGTGAAGCGAAAAACTTTTGCTGTGCGGCTTTTTTCTCGTTTCTCAGCTTTCCCCAAACATCGATTTCCCAATTTGCTTGTAGACCAAGGTATAAATCTGGAGTTATGTTTGTGTTCACTCTTTCATTATCTGAAATAGTTGGTGAAATGTTGGTTTCTTTATTACCCACGCCTTCCATGGTATACTCACCAAATTTTGTTCCTGAAGCTCCAAGCCTTGCATTTAACGAAGGAAGTAAAGCTAATTTACTCCTTTTCAAATATTGATTTGCAATGGCAATTCGTTCTTGCACAATTTGATAATCCAAGTTTGAATTTTTGACAACGTTATACAGCGCTATCAATCCTGGATCAGCAAAGAACGTTTCAATTGTAGGTGCAACAAAAGTAGTTACGGTATCTAATTGAATGTTGTTTACCTGGGAGGGCACTTCCAATTTCTTGTGCGTTTCCTCCATATTTTTGCTCACCGAGCAAGCGGTCAATAATAATAAGCCACTTGCTAAATAAAGTATATTTCTCATATTAATTCTTCTTTTTCGAGCCAAATTGTAGTTTGGCGAAAATGATGTATAAACCTGGAATGATTACCAATCCGAAAAGTGTTCCAATAAGCATTCCCCCAGCTGCTGCGGTTCCGATGGAGCGGTTTCCTACTGCCCCTGCACCACTTGCGATACATAATGGAACTAATCCCGCAACAAAAGCAAATGAAGTCATTAAGATAGGTCTAAACCTTTCTTTTGCTCCTTCGATAGCAGCTTCGTAAATTTCGCCCGTTTCATGGTAGCGTTGCAGGGCAAACTCTACAATAAGGATGGCATTTTTAGCCAATAAACCAATCAACATGACCACGGCCACTTGTGCGTAGATATTGTTCTGCAATCCGGTTAGCCAAAGTAAGAAGTAGGCTCCAAACAAACCAGTAGGCAAGCTTAATAACACCGCCAATGGTAATAAGAAACTTTCGTACTGAGCGGACAACACGAGGTAAACGAAAAGAATACACAAACCGAAAATGTACACGGTTTGATTTCCTGATAGGATTTCCTCACGTGTCATTCCTGACCATTCAATTTCGAATCCACGAGGAAGTTTTTCTTTAGCAATTTTTTCTACTGCATCAATAGCTTGTCCAGAAGAATATCCAGCAGATGGCTCCCCATTAATCATTGCAGAAGCATACATATTATATCGGGTAAGAATTTCAGGTCCGTAAATACGTTCTAAACGAATAAAAGTAGAAAACGGAACCATCTCACCTGCGTTATTTTTCGTGTACATACTCAGAATGCTTTCAGGGTTTTGTCGGAACTCAGGTCCAGCTTGCACCATTACTTTATACATCTGTTGGAAACGAATAAAGTTTGTGGCATAATAAGACCCCAACAAAGTTTCTAGTGTATTCATTGCATTGGAAACAGAAACACCTTTTTTTGCAGCCATATCGTAATCAATATGAATCATAAATTGTGGATATGAAGCATCAAAGGAAGAGAAGTTACTTTGTAATTCTGGTGCTTTATTCAAGGCAGTTACAAATTCTTTATTCACTTTGTCCATTTGTTCAATAGACACTCTTGATCTGTCTTTCAATCTCAATTCATAACCAGAAGTATTTCCAAATCCAGGAACAGTTGGAGGTGCAAATATCTCTATTTCTGCATCAGAGATATGTTTTAATTTTTTCTTGAGTTCCTCAATAAATTGCCACATATCAAAATCCCGTTCACTCCATGGATCTAGATTGACCATTCCCATTCCAAAAGAAGACCCAGCAACCTCAGTCACAATACTATATCCAGCAAGTGTAGTTACGTTATCTACTCCTTTCATTGATTTAGCGATACGTGATATTTCGTCCAACACAGCACCTGTTCTCTCCACAGTCGCTCCTGGAGGAGTTCGTACATCCACATAAACCATACCTTGATCTTCCATTGGAATAAATCCTGACGGGACCATTTTCCCCATTCCAAAAGCTAGGAAAAAGAAAAGAACGAGTAATCCTAATGTTACCACTTTACGCACAGCAAATTTGCGCAATACTTTAGTGTATCCAAAAGTGACCTTATCAAATCCAGTGTTAAATGCTTTAAAAAAACGAGCCAACAAACCTTTACTGCTATGAGCATCATGTGGTTTTAAGATAATCGTACATAAAACCGGGGTTAATGTTAATGCGTTTACACCTGAAATAAAGATACTCACCGCCAGCGTCAAGGAAAATTGTCTATAAAAAACCCCAACAGGTCCATCTAAGAATGCTACAGGAATAAATACGGCAGCCATTACAATTGTGATTGCGATTACCGCCCCCGTGATTTCTTTCATCGCTTCAACTGTTGCTTCATAAGGACTAAGCCCTTGTGAAAGCTTTACATGGACGGCTTCCACGACCACAATCGCGTCATCGACCACAATACCAATTGCTAAAACTAGAGCGAACAATGTCAACAAGTTAATAGAGAAGTCCATAGCAGACATGAACGCAAACGATCCAATTAAGGAAACAGGAACGGCTAAGATTGGAATCAAAGTTGACCTCCAATCTTGAAGGAATAAGAAAACCACTAACGCTACTAAAATAAACGCTTCAATCAACGTTTTCAATACTTCGTGAATGGAAGCATCTAAGAAATTGGAAACATCATAAGCGAGTGTAAAGTCCATACCTGGAGGGAAAGACGTTTCTTTAAGTTCCGTCATTTTTTCCTTTACATTTTTTATTACCTCCGATGCGTTTGAACCAGGTCTTTGCTTCATCATGATAGAAGCTGACGGTTTTCCGTCCGTTTTGGAAATCATTCCATAGGACATGGCACCAAATTCAACTTTAGCAATGTCTTTGATTTTCAAAATCGTTCCATCAGAATTAGATCTTACAGGAATATCAGCGTATTCAGCAGGTTCTTTAAATTTCCCTTTGTATTTTATTACATATTGTAATTGACTATCCAATTTACCTGAGGTTTCACCCACTTTACCAGGGGCTGCAGCAACGTTTTGTGCTCTCAATGCGCTTACAACATCATCTGCAGAGATATTATAGGCCATCATTTTTTCGGGATCCAACCATACACGCATGGAGTATTCTTTCTGGCCCATGATTTCTGCACGCCCTACTCCGTCAATACGTTTTAACTCTTGTAGGACATTAATATCTGTATAATTAAAAATAAACTGTTCATCTACGTTATCATCTGTACTGATGATATTTAAATACATCAACATTGAGTTTACTTCCTTTTCCGTAACGACCCCAGCACGAATTACTTCTTCGGGTAACTCATCAATAACAATTGCAACCCTGTTTTGTACGTTAATTGCAGCAACGTCAGGATCTGTCCCTACTTCAAAGTAAATATTAACCATTACAACGCCGTCATTTGAAGCGACAGAAGTCATATAGGTCATTCCTGGAACACCATTAATGGCTCTTTCTAGAGGTAAAGCAACCGCGTCTACGGCAACTTCAGCATTTGCTCCTTGATAGCGCGCCGTCACCAATACAGATGGTGGAACGATATCAGGGAATTGCGTAATTGGAAGACTGAAAAGCGATAAAAGCCCCATCAATACAATTACGATAGAAATAACTAACGAAAATACTTTTCGTTTGATAAATGTTTCAATCATGATAAAAATCTTATTTTATACTAATGAGTAGCTACGCTTTTATACTTTGTAGGCTTAACCAAATCACCATCTCTTAATGACTGAGTACCTTCAACAACAATTAAATCACCTGATTCTAATCCTGATTTAATCAAGTATTCTTTTGATAAAGTATTACCGATTTCAACTTGTTTCTGTTTTACTTTCTTTGTGTTCTTGTTCACAACGAAAACATAAAAACGATCTTGAATCGCAAAAACTGCTTTTTGAGGAACAATAATAGCTTGTTTCTTTTCCTCTTGGATCAGAAGTTTACCTGATGTTCCGTGCTTAATAATTCCTTGTGGATTTGGGAACTTAGCTTTAAATGAAATAGAGCCTGTTGCGCGGTCGATTTCACCTTCTGCAGATTCTATTTGTCCTTTAAATTCAAATGCTTCACCGTTTGGTAATATCAAAGTGATTTGTCCTGAACGTGCTAAACTTTCATCCTTAACCAAATTGAAATAATAATCTTCCGAAATTGGAAAATAAGCATAAACTTCATCTAATTCTGAGACAGTAGTTAGCAAACTTCCAACTTGTACCAAACTTCCTTCTTTCAAGGGAATACGGTCAATGATTCCATCGAAAGGTGCTGTAATTTCGGTATAAGCGATCAATTGTTTTATTCCGCTTATTTCAGCACTTGCTTGCTCTAATTTAGCTTCAGCAGCTTGATGTTTTGCTTTCGCTAACTCCAATTCATTATCCGCAATTACATTTTTGTCAAACAAAGTTTGCATTTGTTTTAACTCTACACTAGCAATCTTCAATTCAGCTTTCACTGATTTTTGAATAGCAACCGCTTTTTGTAAATCGATTTGTAATTGAAGATCAGAGATTTTGAACATCAATTGTCCTTTTTTCACTTTCTGCCCTTCGTTTACATGTACTTTTTGTAATAACCCTGCGATTAGAGCATGAATTTCAACATTTTTCTTTGCCTGAATATCAGTTACAAACACATTGTTAATCAAGGTGTCAACTTCTGTAACATATAAGGTTGGAACTGTTTTTGATGCATCGTCATTGCTATTCGTGTTGGAGTTACTGCAACCAACAAGAACCATCGCAACTGGTAAAAACCAATAGGAAAATTTCATATTTATTTAATAAATGATGTTGTAAAATTTTTAGTAATAAGAAAGCCGTAATCAGCTGAAATAAAAGCGATTGTATCTAAAAAAAATAATTAGAATGGGCACATACGATGTACCGCAAAAAAATGTTCCCTACATGAAGGAATCGCTGTACTAAAAAAGGAATTTTCTTTGGCTTTTAATTGCTTTTTTGGATGCAAATTAAAAAGAAAAATATAATCACTAAAGAATTGATTGTCTTTCGTTAAGGTAGAATTGTCTGATCGTCTATTGTTATTTGTAGAACTTTGAATCCCATCTAATTCAACAACATCTACGCCCATTCCAAAATCAACATCTTCCAATAAAGAAAGATACTCTTCAAAAGACCCTGAAATTTGACGTTTATTGTGATCAATAATTTCGTCTACCACAGCACCAGCAAAAGACAACTTTGCAAAGAAAAGTAATCCTATGATTAAATATCTGGTGTAAGTAAACACGTATCTTATTCTATTTTTTTGACAAATTTAATAATCCGAATGTAACAACACCTCGAATTTTTATTTTATTTAGATATGTTAACATTAGTCAACAAGGTAGATTCCTACATTTTTACAAAAAAAAGGAAACACAGATTTCCCGTGTTTCCTTTTTTTATGCTATTCTTTTATAGGATCCAACTCAAATCCTAGTGATTTAATTTGTTCTTCGATTTGATCGAAAGGAATGCTTTCTCCTTCCAAATTCAAAATTTTTTCCTTCATTTTCAAATCTACTCCCCAACTTTTCACTTGTGGATAAGCGGCTAAAATCGGTTCTATTTTCGAAACGCATCCTGCGCACTTTAAGGTTGTTCTGTATTTCATATCTGCTACTATTAATTTATATTTTTTTCCATTTCAAACGTAAGCTATTACTGACCACGCTTACACTACTCAAAGCCATTGCACCTCCCGCAATCATAGGATTTAGTAAAAAACCAAAACTTGGATACAACAAGCCTGCGGCGATAGGAATCCCAATCAAATTGTAAATGAATGCCCAAAATAAATTTTGTTTAATGGTATTTACTGTATGCCTTGACAAACGAATGACATGCGGAATTTTCATTAGGTCTGAACCTAACAACGTAATGTTGGCAACATCCATTGCGATGTCACTTCCATTTCCCATAGCAATACTAACATCTGCTGTTGCTAAGGCAGTACTGTCATTGATTCCATCTCCAACCATTCCCACAATTTTCCCTTTTCCTTGAAGCTGACGAACAACTTCTGCTTTGTCTTCTGGCATCATTTCGGCTTGAAATGTAGTTATTCCCACCGCTTTGGAAATGGCTTGGGCTGTTAAGCGATTGTCTCCTGTCAACATCATCACTTCTATTCCCATTTCTTTCATACTTGTAATTGCTTCTTTTGAATGCACTTTTATTTGATCTGAAATCGCAATAATGGCACGCAACTCTTTCTCTTTTGAAAAGCAAATAACTGTTTTAGCTTGTTGCTCCCATTCTAAAATACATTTGTGTTGTTCAACCGAAACAAGGAGGTCGCTTTCTTCCATAAATCGTGGACTTCCTAAAAAGAAAGAAGAACCATCAAACTCCGCTTTCACTCCTTTACCTGTAATGCTTTCAAAATCGGATAATATGAGTTTTTTAGCCGTGGACAAATGATTTACCACCGCTGTAGCTAATGGATGCTCTGATGCACTTTCCATGCTGAACAAAACACTTTCTAGTTCTTCTTCAAATGAAAACCAAACAATTTCATCTACTTTAGGTTTACCTTCAGTGATTGTGCCTGTTTTATCTAAAAGAAGGACATCTAACTTTTCAGCTAATTCTAAACTTGTTGCATCTTTAATAAGCATACCTGAACTTGCAGCTTTCCCAATTCCAACCATTATTGCTGTTGGTGTTGCTAATCCTAAGGCACAAGGACAAGCAATAACAAGTACCGTTATAGCTGAAATCAACCCTTGCGCCCAATGATTCTCTACACCCGAAAATCCCCAAACAAAAAAGGTGAGAATTGAAAGTCCTAAAACAATAGGTACAAATATCGAAGCTATTTTATCGACTCTTTTTTGAACCGGTACATTACTTCCTTGTGCTAATTTCACTGCATCAATTATTCCTGCTAACAAGGTAGTATCACCAATTTTTTCTGCCTGAAAAACGAAACTTCCTGATTGGTTTAATGTCCCTGCGAAAACGAAATCTTGACCAGATTTAGATACAGGAATGGCTTCACCACTCAACATACTCTCATCTACATAAGATTGTCCAGAATACAAATGACCGTCAGCGGGAATTCTCTCTCCTGGTTTCACCAAAATCAAATCTTCTTCCATCAATTGTGCAATAGGTATTTCCACTTCTTGTCCGTTTTTTAAGATTCGGGCAGATTTAACTTGCAGTCCCATTAACTTTCGTAACGCGGATGTTGTATTTGCTTTTGCACGCTCTTCCAACCATTTCCCTAATAAAATAAACGTAATGATTACAGCCGATGCTTCAAAATAAACATGAGGTGCTAATCCTTTTTGATGTAAATAATCTGCGAAAAACAAATTGAAAACACTAAAAACGTAAGCAATTCCAGTACTTAACGCTACCAAAGTATCCATATTGGTTTTTCCATGTTGTATTTGTTTCCATGCATTTTTGAAAAACGATCGTCCAAACCAAAATACAACTGGTGTAGATAAAACCCACATAATTTCATTTGCATAAGGAAAATCCATCCAAAACATTCCGAGGAAAAAAACAGGAAGTGTAAATACGGATCCCCAAAAAGTGTTTTTTGCCAAAGCTCGATAGGCTGCCTTTGACTTATCTTCCAACACTGTTGAATCCTGTTCTTTCCCACGTACCAATTCGTACCCTAAATCAGCAATAAATTCTTGTAAATGCTCTTCTGAAAACAAGGTCGGAATCACCTCCAATCGCATATTTGCATTCGCGTAATTTACTGTAGCATCTAAAACACCTTCGTACCCTTCCATTTCGGACGCAATACCTGCTGCACAAGAGGCACAACTCATTTGCATAACCGGAAAGTGAAGCCATTCCGTTTTCAGCGAAAATCCTTCTTGGCGCCAAGCATTAACAAAAGATTTCAAGGTTCCATTTGGGGCGAATTTAAGCTTTACTGCTTCCTTTCCTTCCTCAAAATCAAAGGTTGCTACCTCTTTATTATGGGATAAAAACTCATATAACTGAGGGAAATCTATGCTTTCATTTTCCTTAGGTAAAGGGAAAGTATATGTTTGATTTTGTTGCGTATTCATGCTCTATAATTGAAACACAAATTTCCGCAGATTTGCTTAGAAAAGAATTACAGTTTTCTTGTCAAATATTGTAACATTTACAGCGTATCAAGTGATTTACGTCCTTTCACCCCTTCTTTTTTGAAGTTTGAAGGCGTTAATCCGGTCACTTTTTTAAATTGATTACTTAGATATGCCACACTAGAATAATTCAAAACGTAAGCGATTTCATTCAATTGCATACCATCAATAAGTAGTAACTCTTTGACGCGTTCTGTCTTTTGAAGGATCAAGTATTTTTCAATGGTATTTTGCTCCACTTCCTTGAAAACATTGGATAAATAATTATATTCCAAAGGGATTTTTTGTTCTAAAAAGTGAGAGAAATTGATCTTATTTCCATTTTCTATTTCTTTTACAAAAGCAATAACTATTGCCTTTATTTGCTCTACTAACTTTGCTTTTCTATCATCAATCCATTCAAATCCAAGGGCGGAAAGTCGAGCAATCAAAGAGTCTTTCACCGCATCAATTTCACTTTCAGCGAGGGTGACCACTCCCAAATCGACTTCGAGCGGTAGCAATCCGAAATCCCTTAATTCTTTATCGACAACCATTTTACATCGGTCGCAAACCATATTTTTTATATAAATCTGCATGCTAAATCATTAAGAAATCGTTTCAAATCTGTTGGAAAGGTACACTTTTTTTCTTTTGGGCAGCTTAATCCGTCCTCCGTTCCCGCTTTTTTCCTGCGTCAAAAGAGCTTCACTCAGGCCGGGCTGCAAGTTCCGTTTTCAAATCAATTATTGACGCTAAAATTCCCATTCTGATTGTAATATGCGCATATTCAGATATTGTGATGGAGGAAATGTTTGTTTCTGAAAAACGAACTCAGCCCGGGTGAAAGGCGATAGCTAAAAGAAGTGAAAAAGAGGTTTCTGTTGGTTGGCCACAGCGACCAGCGGAAGCTCGTGACCGACTTACAGCAAACCCTTTGTTCACGATTTTACTAAAGCCTGTAGACCGAAATGGATGCCAACAAAAAAGGCTGTCCAAAATGAACAGCCTTCTTGTTTTTTTTCTCAAATTCTTATTTTCTTACTTTGAATTCGATTCTTCTATTTTTCGCTTGTTTGATATCGTCTTCATCTGTCTCTGTAATGTCTGAAGATTTCTCGTTACTACCTTGTGGCGAAGAGATCAGGCGATTTTCCTCGATTCCTTTTTCGGATAAGAATTTAAACACTGCGTTGATTCGTTGGTTGTCCACACCTTGGAATTGTGCTACTTTTTCAGCGGCTAATTCTTCGGCTTCGTCAGCATACCCTTTGATTTGCAATTTCAATGTTGGGTTTGCTTTCAACTGATTTGCAATCAATGTCAATGCTTCTTCTCCTGCGCTAGAAATATCTGCTTTTCCGAAGGCAAAATACACTTGTTGCAATTCAATTTTTTTCTCTGGCGTCATTTCATCTGCAATTTTCACAGCTTTTGAATAGATGGTTTTAGAGTATCCTGCTGTTGGATCCGCAGAAACGCAGTCACAAGGGTGATCTTCGTCTACCAAATACAATACGACGTCATCGATGTAGTAATAAGCGGCCAAAATTGGTGCAAATGTTCCGTTCGATCCTTTTTTACGTTTTACGTATTTAGTGGCGTTATTGTCCGGTTGAAAATTCCCGATTGTAATGAATTTCTCTCCTCCTTCTGCAACAAAAGTATTGCATACTTTTTCCCAATTGTAGGTTCCTGAAAGCACTGGATTTCCTTCTGGGAGCATACTTGGTCTTGCTTCAGTTATGAATCCTTTATCTTCTGTTCCGTACGGTTTTTTCGTTAACATTACCCCCAAATCATTGGATGCATAAGTGGATGCTTCAGCCAAAGATACGTTATAACGCACGCAATATTTCTCTCCTTTTTTAAGAGGTGTGTTCAATTTTGTCAATAGGTATGAACGTGGCACTTTGTTGTTATAAGAATATGCTACAATTCCAACGTAGTTTTCACCATCTCTAGCATTTTCTTCGCCATAGATATTTTTAGGTACGCTAATATCTGGTACTTTTTTGTTGAAAGTAAACAAATCGGCTTTCACACCAGTTGGTGACTCCCAACCTGTTGCCATTTCGATTCCACCTAATTTCTTAGGTCCTTTTCCTTCTATAGATTCAAAGCTACCGTTCGGCACAAGGTTTTCACCATCTTGGGCAAATGCACCAAAAGCCAACAGACTTGTTATTGCAAAAGAGAACGTTCTATTCATAGGTTTTTATTTTGGATGTTATAGTTTTTCACAGTATTAATGAACGTTTTCACCTTTTCTGCATCCACATCAGGATAAACGCCATGCCCTAAATTAACAATATGTCGTTTACTTGAGAACGAATTCAACATATTTGTTGTTAATCTTTCTACTTCAGCATGAGAAGCGTACAAAGCACAAGGGTCTAAATTTCCTTGTAGCGTTCTATTTTCCCCTACGTATTTGCGAACTGTTTCCGCGTCCATGTTCCAATCTAGTCCAATGGTGTTACAATCTAAATCCGCGATGGCTTCAAGCGATTGGTAAGCTCCTTTTCCGAATAAGGTCAAAGGTACTTCTGTGATGGCTTGTGCTATTTTGTTTAAATATTTCACGCTGAATTCCATGTATTGTTCATGTCCTAGTATTCCCGCCCAAGAATCAAACACTTGCAACATGTGTGCGCCTGCTTTTACTTGAGCTTTAAGGTAACTAATGGTTACCGTTGTGATACGGTCTAACAACTCATGTGCCAAAGTTGGATTGGTGTACAACATTTTGCGTGCTTCGGAAAATGTTTTAGATCCATGTCCTTCTACCATGTAGCAAAAGATTGTCCAAGGCGCACCTGCAAAACCAATTGTTGGAACGCGTCCAGCCAACTCTTTATTTGTGATTTTGATTGCTTCCATGACATAACCTAAACGGTCGTTCACATCAAAATCCACTTCTGCTAATTTAATTAGGTCTGCTTCCGTTTTTACTGTATTTTCAAACCATGGTCCTTTCGCTTCAATCATTTGGTACTCACATCCCATCGCTTCAGGAACGACTAGAATATCAGAAAAAATAATCGCTGCATCTACACCAAGAAGATCAACGGGTTGAATGGTCACTTCTGCCGCTCTCTCTGGTGTTTCTACCAATTCTTTAAAGCCACTTAACGAAGCTCTAACGGCTCTATATTCAGGTAATATACGTCCAGCTTGACGCATCATCCACACGGGATACCTTTCTATCTGCTCCCCACGGGCAGCTCTCAAAATTAAATCGTTCTGTAACATTGTGAACAAAGATAATAAAACAAATGGGAGATTTACCAATTGATACCTTCCAAGCCTTTGCCTGTAAGATACGCGTTGGTTTTTGAAAAATGTTTATTGCCAAACCATTTCCCTTGATTAGCACTTAATGGGGATGGATGCCCACTTCTTAATACGAGGTGTTTTTCTTCGTCTATCCATTTCGCTTTTTTCTGAGCGTAATTTCCCCATAGCAGAAAAACAACATGTTCTTTTTGATCATTAATTTCCTCAATGACTCTTTTCGTGAAGTGTTCCCACCCTTTTTTCTGATGACTCCCCGCCATTCCTTCCTGTACGGTTAACACATCATTCAACAACAGTACACCCTGTGCAGCCCAACGCGTCAAATCACCATGTTCAGGAATTGGAACTTCAAGATCTTCCTTTACTTCACGAAAAATATTCTGTAAACTTTTAGCCAATGGTCGAACATCTTGATTTACAGAAAAACACAATCCATTTGCATGCCCTTTCGTTGGGTAAGGATCTTGTCCTAAGATCACCACTTTCAATTGGTCAAATGGGCAAACATTAAAGGCCTGAAACAAATGCTCTTGTGGAGGAAAAACCGATGAATCTTCCTTCTGATATGCTTCTTCAACAAAGGCTTTTAAATCGAGATAGTACTCCTTGCTGAATTCCTCCTTTAATCTATTTTTCCAAGATGGTTCCAAGTTTTTTTCCATGGTTCAAAAATAATTGATTTGATTTAATTCAAAGCTCCCACTTCTCGTATTATATTTGTACTATGAAAAAATGGATGACGATTATTGTTCCTTTTTGTTTTCTTCTGGCTTGCCAATCAACAGATACGAAAGAGAACACCTTGAATATTACAGAGAAGTTTTTATACCAAGACAGCACAAAAGCTTTTGACGTACGTTTAAAAGACTATTTCAAAAATGCAATAGGGATTGAGGAAGGAGAAGATTACTCAACACGTATATTTGAAGAGCATTTGAACGATGATAATGTAAAGGAAGTGATCATTACCGTTAACCGCAAGGACTTTGCCTTCAAACAAGCCATAAAAAACAATTTTGTGGACAAAGCTTCGTCCATAGATTATTTTGGAAACTACAATTACCTTGTTATCTATAACAGTAAGAAAAAACAATTTTACGCGCCTATTATTATTGCTTCAAGTGCATACAAACCAGTAGACTTAACGTTTGAAAATATGGGTCCATATTCTCACAAAGACATCATTCTCGATTATACCATTGGTGATGCGCGATTTAGAAAATACTTCTTGTTTGATAATCCGAATGGAAAAATCAATTATGCGTTCAAATGGATTGTATTTGAGGATTGGAATAAAGGCGCAACCCAAGCTTCTTGCTTTGAACACACAACTGGATCTAGATCAACATTTAAAGATATCATTGTCAAAAACGCAAAACTATTGCCATTGGCAGATGGAGAAGATTACAATCTTGTAGACGCTAAAATTGAATGTCAAGACGTCATTCAAAAACGATTCTTCTTTAATCTTAAAGACGGTAAATATTATACAGAAGACTAATCATGTTCATTCAACGTCAGGCAAAAGTCGTTACTTCCGGAGATCCACAACAAGAACGAATGTTGTTGGTGCTCCACGGATACGGTCAGCTATCCAATTATTTCATTCGCAAATTTGAAATGCTATCCAACGATTACTTCATTGTTGCGCCAGAAGGTCCTCACCGTTTTTATTTAGAAGGATTCTCAGGCCGCGTTGGTGCATCATGGATGACGAAAGAACTGCGCGAATGGGATATTGCGGACAATGTAAACTACCTCAATCAAGTAGTAGAAAAATACGGTGCAGGCAAAAAAATAAGCCTAATTGGTTTTTCACAAGGTGGTGCAACCGCCGCTCGTTTCATTCAAAAAGGGAAGCATGCCGTTGACCATTTTGTTTTGTGGGCAAGTGATTTCCCCGAAGATGTTTCCCCAATCCAAGACAAAGCCTTTCAAAATGTAAGCTGCGATTACGCCATTGGTTCAGAAGATGTGTTTTTTAAAGACGAAAGTTTTGAGCAATCGATCCTCAAACACAAAGCTTTAGGTTTCGAGGTATTTACTTTCGAAGGAAAACATGATATTGATGGGCCAACATTGTTGCATATTTTAAATAATCGCTAAATTTGGCACACTTTCTGCAAATCACGTAGAGAAATTAAATTTGAAATACATTATCCTATGAAATACTTTTTTGTACTTCTTTCATTGATCGGATTTACTGCATTTGGACAAGATGCAAAAGCGGATCAGATTTTAAAACAAATATCCGATAAGGTAAAAAGCAGTTCGTCTTTCTACATGGAATTTTCGGCAAATATCAAAAATGCTTCTTCGGGAGTGAACGAGAATAATACCGGAAAAGGATGGGTTAAAGGAAACAAATATTACGCAACGTATGGAGAAGCAGTTCGCCTTTCAAATGGTAAAAAAGTTTGGACCATATTAAAAGATGATAAAATGGTGTACATTTCTGACGTTGACGCGGGGGATGCGGCCATGAATCCAAAGCAAATTTTAACTATGTGGGAAAACGGTTTCAAAACAAAATACGAAAAAGAAACAACCCTTGGTAACGAAGCTGTTCACATGATTAATTTATACCCGAAAGACCCTAAAAAAGCCGAATATCACACCATTACGGTTTATGTTTCAAAAGCGTCTAACGAGTTGAAAAAAGCAACAATGAAAGGGAAAGATGGAACAACAATGAACTACACGGTGAATAAATTACAGTTCAATACGGCAGTAGAAGATTCTAAATTTGTGTTCGACAAATCGAAATTCCCAGGGTACCAAATTGTTGAAGATTAATTCTCAAACATATCCAATTAAAAAGTCCTTAAGTTATTTGCTTAAGGACTTTTTTTTGTCTTTTAAATCTATATTGAAAAGGAAATGTTTATGGCAGCCTTAACGGTCTCCGCCCTTTAGTAAACTCCTGAAAAAAGGGTTCTCTATCTGCTTTAGTACGTGCTTCCTTTGGTCGCAGTACTAAATGCAGGATTCACTCCTTTTTCAGTTCCTTTAGCTATCGTGCTTTGCCCGGGCTGAAAAGAAAAATCTCCACTTATAAAATCATTTCTTTAATAAAAATGGATCCCCTGCCCCGGCGGAGGGTGATAGCTGGCTTGCAAAAAAACAGAAAGTTTGCTTTGTGAGGAAAGGCGACTTTAGGAGCGTTTCAGAACAATTAGCTAACCTGTTTTTGGCAAGCTACTAAAGCCTGTAGACGGAAATGGCAGCCAATAAAAACTTGTAAAAAACATTCGTTTAAGGGAAATAAAAAAACCTCAAGCTTTACACTTGAGGTTTCATATTTAAGAGGATATTTTGTTAGAATGCTAACAATTCCTTTATCGCTTGATCCAATCTCAACTGCGGTAAAAACTGCGCTTCGAGAGAAGGTGTAAACGGCACTGCTGTGTCGATAGAAGCTAAACGTTTCACCGGTGCATCAAGATCTTTGAAGCAGTTTTCAGCAATCAGCGCGGCAACTTCTCCACCCAATCCACCTGTTAGACAATCTTCGTGGAAAACCAATACTTTTCCGGTCTTACGAACGGCTTTATAAATCGCTTCGGTATCCAATGGCAACAAGGTACGTAAATCTAATAATTCAATGGATAATTCAGGGTTTTGCGCCATATATTCTTGTGCCCAAATGACACCTAATCCGTATGTAATGATGGTTAAATCATTTCCTTCAGTTACTGTTCTTGCTTTCCCTATTTCAACGGTATAGGCGTTGGAAGCTACCTCCCCTTTTAGGCTGCGGTACAAGAATTTGTGCTCGAAGAAAATGACAGGATTTGGGTCATTAACAGCAGCAATAAGTAATCCTTTTGCGTCTTCTGGCGTTGAAGGGTAAACCACTTTCAACCCAGGTGTATGTGTAAACCAAGCTTCGTTAGATTGCGAGTGGAAAGGTCCTGCGGCAGTGTTTGCTCCCGTCGGCATGCGCACAACTACATCTGCATTTTGTCCCCATCTCCAATGCATTTTCGCGAGGTTATTGATGATTTGGTTGAATCCACAAGTTACAAAATCAGCGAACTGCATTTCTACTACTGCTTTCATTCCTGCAATTGAAAGTCCTAAACCAGCACCAACAATGGCACTTTCACATATTGGAGTGTTGCGAACGCGTCCTTTACCGAACTCTTCAACAAAACCTTCTGTTACTTTAAATACGCCACCGTATTCTGCAATATCTTGTCCCATGATAACTAAGTCTGGGTGATTTTGCATACTTTGTTTCAATCCATCCTGAATGGCATCGATGAAGCGCATTTCTTTTATATCCGTATTTGGAGCAATTTCATTTGCTTGGTACGGAGCGTACATGTCTTCTAACTCGCGTTGTAAATCAGGTGCAATTTTATCTTCTGCTTGCGCTGTATCAAAGCTGGTCTGAATGTGCGCTTTTATTTCATTTGTAATTTGCTCGTCTAAAGCTTCGTTCAATACGCCAATTTCTTTCAAGAAAAGGTGGTAGTTATCAATTGGATCGTAAATTTTCCATTGATCTTGCAATCCTTCTGGATAGTATTTTGTTCCAGACGCTTCTTCATGTCCACGCATACGGAAAGTCAAAAACTCAAGAATAACCGGTTTGTGATCTTCTTGCATTTTTTCACGAATTTTTCGCATTCCATCGATAACAGCCAATACGTTATTCCCATCGATTTGAATTCCTTCTATTCCATATCCGATTGCTTTATCTGTAAATTGTTTACAGTTAAACTGTTCACGCGATGGAGTTGAAAGTCCCCATTTATTATTTTCGACAGCAAAGATTACAGGTAAATCCCATACTGAAGCAACGTTTAACGCTTCGTGAAAATCTCCTTCTGACGCACCTCCATCACCTGTAAACACAAGAGTTGTTTGGTTGTTTTCTTTCAATTTATTCGCAAGAGCGACACCATCTGCTAAAGCCAATTGAGGTCCAAGGTGAGAAATCATCCCTACTACTTTGTGTTCTTGAGTTCCAAAATGGAAAGACCTGTCTCTACCTTTTGTAAAGCCATTCATTTTCCCTTGAAACTGCGAAAACAAGCGCGGTAATTCAATTCCTCTTGTAGTAAACACACCTAGATTTCTATGCATTGGAAAGATGTATTCATTTTCGTCCATTGCATAGGCCGTTCCTACAGAGATTCCTTCTTGTCCCCACCCAGAGAACCATTTAGTGATTTTCCCTTGGCGGAGGTATATCAACATTTTTTCTTCTATTAACCTTGGAAGAATCAGTTTTTTATAAATGTCAATCAATTCTTGATCGCTGAATGACGTTCTGTCGAATTCAATATTTCTTTTGTCGAGTTGAACTTGCATTTTCAATATAATTGGATAGGCAAATCTAACTTAAATAATTTGTCTAACCATCGAAGATTAATATTCTTTTAAGGAAATAATCATCCAGATGTCTATTTTATTCGCAAGATGATTGATTTTATTCATACATCATTTTTTTCCACCATCAAAAACCCTTTTTGAAACATCCATTTCCTGATATTTGCGTCTACTTAAAAGAAAAATACACTCATTAATACCTATATTATTATGAAACTGTTAAAAAACGCTTACATGCTCCTTCTTCTTTTAGCGACGCAAGGTAATGTATTCAGTCAACAACTATGCGTGGGTGAAGATTCACTTGTTTGCATTAACCAACCTGTACGTATCGATGTATGTGATGCATTAACCAATGTAACAGGCGGAACCATAGTTCTAAACAATCCAAGCTACGTGACTTTAACAGATGACCGTTGGTCTGCTGCTGTTTCAATTGGATTTACATTTAATTTTTATGGTCAAAACTACACGCAAGCGGTAATTGGATCAAATGGATTAATTTCTTTTGAAACTTCAAGAGCAGGTGGATCATGTGAATGGAGTACAGGATCAGTTACAACTTTTCCATCAACTTCATTCACAACTGCAAAAAACACGGCAATGCTTTGTTATCAAGATATCAATCCATCAAATGGTGGTCGTATCTACTATCAAACTTTAGGTGTTGCTCCAAACAGAGTATTTTATGTCGTGTACGAGAATATTCAGATGTTTAGTGCCCCAGATTGTAATTACATGGCTGCTTCATTTCATGAATCTACAAATGAGATTGAGTTTCATATTTCACAAAAATCAATCAACACAGGTTGGAATGGCGGTCGTGCAACACAAGGATTACAAAATGCAGCCGGTAATCAAGCTATAATCATTACAGGGAGAAATAATTCGCAATGGACCGCAACAAACGACGCACGTTTATTTGCCCCCTCCTCTCCATCAAACACAAACACATATACATCATCACAAATTCCAATGAAGACTATCCGTAGAAACGATCCAACTTCATTAATTTGGCGTTCTACAAATGGTCAGACTTTTCCTTATAACAACGGTGTGTTAAACTTATCTAACAATACAATAGGTCGTTTTGGTTATTATATTTCTTACTCTTCTACAGCTTGTAATTCGAGCACGGCATATACAGGAGATACATCATGGATTACTGTTGGCAATCTAAGTTTGCAAACAACTACCACAACCGATATCTGTAATTCATCAAGTGGTTCAGTTACCGTAAGCGCAGCTGGTGGTCAAGGAAACTACACTTATAACTGGCCTAGTTTAGGAGCTACAACTGCAACAGTAAACAACGTATTAGCTGGTTCTCATCAGGTTCAAGTAAGAGATTTGAATGGCTGTACAGGAGTCGCTACAGCAATTGTCCCTAATCAAACTGCTGCTTTCACAGCCACCTCTACACTTGTTAGTTGCTCTAATGGGGCAGATGGAACTGCTACCGCTGTCATGACACCTGCACTCGGCACGATTTCTTATTTATGGGACGATGGTCAAACAACACAAACTGCAACAGGTTTAACAGCAGGCTCACATTCTTGCACCATAACTTCAACAGTTGGCTGTTCAGGCGTAGCGACAGTTACTGTATCAGAAATTACACCAATGACTGTTACTATAGATAGCTTCACCGATGCAACTTGTAACCGAGCAGCAGATGGTACTATTTACTTATCAACGACAAACGGAACAGCTCCATACACATACACATGGAGTAACTCTCCTTCTGGAACAGCTTCAAATAGTGCATCAGCTCTTGACTTAATCGCAGACACTCATGTTATTTTAGTAACAGATGCTAATGGTTGTACACAAACTATTTCACAAGTTATTAGTGAACCACAACCTTTATCTATTTCACAAATCACTCCAGACACACAAATATGTCCTGAAGACCAACTGCAATTGAATGCAACTGGAGCTGGTGGATCAAGCCCTTACATTTTCAACTGGTATTCAAATAACCAATTGATTGGCTCTACTTCATCAATTACAGTAGATCCCACAACAACGAATACACAATATTGTTTAGAATTAACAGAAGAGTGTGGATCATCAGCTATGACATCATCTTGTATGGTTATTACCTTTCCTACTCCAATTCCACCACAATTGTCAGCAACAGCATACGAGGATTGTTTACCTGCAATGTTAATGTTCAACAACGACTCTCCAAATCAAAGTGAATTAGTATCTACTTATATTGACTTCGGAGATACTAAAAATGAAAACTTTTTAAATGGAGCTGGTGGTTCACATGAGTATCTTTTTCAAGGGAACTATACGTTAACCGTTTCAAACACTTCAATCTACGGATGTGTTTACACACAAGTATTTGATGAATTTTTCAGAGCAATTACACCTCCTACAGCACGTTTTAACTTCAATAACAATCCCACATCTGTTTTCGAAACAACTGTTCCAACTTATGATAAATCAACTGAGGATGTAATCAATTGGCAATGGTCTGCACCAGGAGCTACTCCGAGTACTTCTTCTGCACAGAACCCAATCTTTACTTACCCAGAAGGAGAAGAAGGAGTCTTTCCAGTAACATTAATTGTAACTTCTCAATTAGGCTGTACAGATACTTTAACTTTAGATTTAAGAATTGAAGATGATATCCTTTTCTTTGCACCAAATGCATTTACTCCTAATGGAGATGAAATTAATAACAGTTGGAAATTTTCTTTGAAAGGTGCAGATATATATAATTTCAATCTAGTTGTATATAACCGATGGGGAGAAGCAATTTTTGAAACAAATGACCCTGCTATTGGATGGGATGGTAATTACAATGGTAAACCAGTTCAAACAGGTCAATATTCATGGAAAGCACAAGTTAAAAACAAAAACAATGAAGGCAGAAGTACATACAGCGGTTATGTAAACGTCTTGAGATAACACCTTTTTTTCTATATGAGCCGATCAAAATTGATCGGCTTTTTTTTTACAGCATTCCAATGATAAACAAGTCTCCCTCTTCAAAAAGCCACCAAACACGTAGATAAATCCCATGTTATCATAAAACGATTATCCTCACGTCCCAAAAAAAACACTTATAGGATTCCTAAATATCACAATTAATTCCCTTCATCTATGGCAACCTTTTCAATTAAATTCAGTCTATATTCTGATATTAACCAAGTTTTAATAAACTATTATGAAATTGATATTTGCCTTAACATTAGTACTACTTGCAAACCATTCCTTTTCGCAAGACTATAATGACATGCCCTTAGCTGTCCAACAAAAAATGGACTTGAACAAACAAAATAATCTTCCAATATTTACTGATGTATATTCTAACTACGAGATTACATTGTACGGTTTAAATCAAACATCAATAAATCCTTTAAAAAATTCTCTTCAAAATGACACTAGAATTGTATCATTTGAAGTAACGAATAACTATTCCAAACTAATTGTTAAAGCAAAAGGGGCTTTTACAATAAAGGACATGAAATTGATTACTGCTCCAAGCGGAGCTTCTATTGAGAACTACACAACAAACTACTTTGTCTATTAAAACATACACTATGAATCTTAGATCAATTTTCACATTCGTAGCATCCACATTGTTTGCCATAACATCTTCTTATAGTCAAGGAGATAATCCTTGTGACGCACAAGTTTTAACTGTAGCCAATGGGTCTGCTTGTACTAGAATTGCGGGGACCACAGTTGGTGCAACAAACACCCCAAACATTCCAGCTCCAGGTTGTGCGAGTTATTCTGGACCCGATGTTTGGTATAAGGTAATAGTTCCTCCAACTGGGACGTTGAGAGTTTCCACATTTGAAGGTACTATTACAGATGGAGGAATGGCAATTTATTCAGCACCTAGTTGTAGCGGAAATTTTACATTAATAGAATGTAATGACGATGGAGGCACTGGATTAATGCCTTTAATTGAACGCTCTGGACTAACTCCTGGTCAAGAGATTTACATTCGCGTTTGGAAATATGGTTCTTCATCAACAAGAGGTACTTTTTCAATTTGTGCTAATTCACCAGTACCACCAGATGAATGCATAGGTGGTGATAATCCTGACTGTAACTCGGCACAAGGTTTCTGTACAGAAATGCCAGAGGTTAACTATTGTAATATTCAAAGTTCAAATCTTGGTCGATATAGTTGTTTAGGGTCAACACCTAACGCGATGTGGTTGTACATGCAAGTTGAAGACGCTGGGGATATTAACGTAACCATTCATCAAACAAGCGATACAGGTCGTGCAATCGACGTTGACTTCGCGCTCTATGGACCTTATACTAATTTAGCTGACGGCTGTGGTACAATAAACCCTAGCACTCCAACTGTAGACTGTTCTTATTCATCTTCAGCAACTGAAGAAGTAAATGTCCCTAATGCTCAGCCTGGTCAAGTTTATGTGTTATTGGTAACAAATTACAATGGAGCACAAGGTTCTATCGGTTTTTCAAACAATGGTTCAACAGGTGCAACAGATTGTTCCATCATCCAACCTTGTCAAATTATTGCTACTGCAATTCCTGACACTTGTGCACAAGGTGTTGGTGCAGTAACAACGGAAATCACCCATGGATTAGCACCTTATACGTATGCTTGGAGTTCAGCTGGTAACCCAACAACTGCGGACATTGCAAACCTTGTACCTGGTTCATATTCTGTAACAATGACAACAGATGACGGATGCACCTCTACTTCAACTGTTGTAGTAGGAAATGAAACTGTTACCGCATCAAGTTCCACAACATTAATTTCTTGTTTAAATGGAAATGACGGAACAGCTACTGCAACAATAAGTCCTGCAAATGGCACACAGTCTTATTTATGGAGCAATGGCGAAACAACACAAACAATTACTGGTTTAACAGCAGGGGACTATACATGTGAAATAACAAGTAGTAATGGATGTACAGCCACAGCAGTTGCCACAGTTAGTGAAATCCCTTCAATAAATGTTATTGTAAATTCATTTACTGATGTTTCTTGTAATAAAGGTAATGATGGTAAAGTACAATTACTTACAACAAATGGGACAGCACCGTATACCTACACTTGGGCAACCTCTCCTAGTGCTACAGCCGCAAACCAAAATTTTGCTGATGACTTATCAGTTGGTGACCATGATGTTTTAATCGTGGATGCAAATGGATGTGAATTTACCATTTCTCAAACTTTAGATGAGCCATTACCATTACGCATCGTTGCTAGTACTCCAGATACTCAGATTTGCCCTGAAAATACAGCTTCACTAACTGTAACAGTTGAAGGTGGTTCAAGCGATTATATCTACAATTGGTCATCAAACGGTATTGAAATTGGTAACACGCAAGAAATAGTTGTAGATCCTACAATAACAAACACAGAATATTGTGTTGCGGTAACAGAAGCATGTGGAACATCAGATAGTGTAAAAACATGCATAACAATCACCTTTCCAACTCCAATTCCTCCTCAGCTGACATTGAAATCTTATGAAGAATGTACGCCAGGTTTGATGGAATTCACAAATACTTCTCCTAATATTGGTGAATTAGAAAGTACTTACATCGATTTCGGTGATACAAAAAATGACATTTTCTTAAACGGAGATAGCGGTTCTCATGTATACATTACACCGAGAGACTATACACTAACAGTAGTTAACACATCTGTATTTGGTTGCGTATATTCCACTGTGTTAGAAGATTTCTTCAAAGTATTACCTGCTCCAACGGCACGTTTCAATTTCAGTACAAACCCTACTTCTGTTTTTGAAACTACAGTACCAGTTTATAATAAATCAACAGAAGATGTTATTCAATGGCAATGGACAGTTCCTGGAGCTGTACCTAGTCAATCAAATTTAGAAAATCCTATTTTTAAATTCCCTGAAGGTGATGAGGCAGAATTCCCAGTTACACTTGTTGTAACTTCAATTTATGGTTGTACTGACACTTTAACATTAAACTTAAAAATTGAAGATCAAATATTGTTCTTTGCTCCTAACTCATTTACTCCTAATGGAGATGAATTTAACAACATTTGGAAGTTGAGTATTAAAGGAATTGACATTTACAATTACTCTTTATCGATCTACAACCGCTGGGGAGAAATGGTATTTGAATCCTTTGATCCTTCCATGGGATGGGATGGAACATATAATGGAAAACTCGTTCCAAGTGGTCAGTATTCTTGGAAAGCAACGATCAGAAATAAGAATAATGATGGAAAAGAAGTTTTCACAGGATCACTTAACATCTTAAAATAAACAAGTCTTCTCAAACAAAAGCCGATCAAATATGATCGGCTTTTTTCATTTATAGCATACCAATAATAACAGTAATAAAAATTTCCTTTTTATTATTATTAAATAACTACTGAACAAAACACTATCTAGGTACTTCTCCTACTATATAAACAAAAGAAATCACCTTAGGACTACTACCATTGAATTATTTTTTTTTACGTACTTCGACTATTCCTTGTATTATTCTCTTCTTTTTACTGAACTTAACACCCTTTTAATTGCCTTTAATGAAAATATTTTTTGCCTTAACAATAACACTGCTTGCAAATTCAGTTTACTCGCAGGACTATATCGACATGCCTTTAGCAGTACAACAAAAGATGAATGAGAACAAACAAAATGGGCATTCAATCTTTACAAATGTCTACTCAGACTACGAAGTTATTTTATATGGATTAAAGCATTCCTCTGTTAGATTATTAAAAAAATCTTTACAGTCAGACACTCGAATTGTCTCATTCGAAATTTCTAAAGATTTATCAAAGTTAACCGCAAAAGCCAAAGGTGCTTTTTCAATCATCGATATAAAAACACACATCAACAAAGTAAATTCATCCATTGAAGCATACTCCTCTAACTACTTTGTATATTAATTAATCCTACAATGAATTTTAGATTTTTTTTCGCACTTCTTACGTGTACTTTTCTTTCCATCATAACTTTTGGGCAAGGTGACAATCCTTGTGACGCAACTTTACTTACTGTTAACAGTGGTGTAAACTGCTCTCCTATTTTGGGAACGACAGAAGGGGCAACTAATTCCACAGGGATTCCACGTCCTAATTGTGGTAGCTATTCCGGTCCTGATGTTTGGTATAAAGCAATCGTACCAGCAAACGGTTCGCTCTCTATCATAACTTTCGCAGGGAGTATTGTCGATGGTGCAATGGCTATTTACACTGCTCCGAATTGTAATGGGAACTTTAGACTCATTGAATGCAATGACAATGTAGGTGTTAATCCTATGCCTCGAATTTCACGTTTAGGCCTTACTCCAGGTCAAGAAATATATATCCGATTCTGGAAATATGGATCAAGTCCAAATAGAGGTACATTTGGTATCTGTGCCTCATCTCCCCCAGCCACTGAAGAATGCATAGGTGGAGAAAACCCTAACTGCAATTCAGCACAAGGTTTTTGCACAGAAATGCCTGAGGTCAATTATTGTAATATAGAAAGTACTAACCTTGGCGGTTATAGTTGTTTAACCTCAACTCCAAATGCTATGTGGCTTTACATGGAGGTCCAAGATGCAGGGGACATAAATGTAACCATTCATCAAACCAGTAATACAGGTCGTGCAGTTGATGTAGACTTCGCTCTTTATGGCCCATACCCCACTTTAGCAGATGGATGCAATAGTATTAATCGTTTTACTGAAACTGTAGACTGTTCCTACTCTACTTCTGCAACAGAAGAAGTTAATGTCCATAACGCTCAACCAGGAGAAGTATATGTTTTATTAGTAACAAACTACGATGGCGCTAGAGGTTCTATCGGATTCTCTAACAATGGCTCAACTGGAGCTACAGACTGTTCAATCATACAACCTTGTCAAATTACAGCAACAGCTGTTCCTGACACTTGTAGACAGGGTGTAGGTGCCATTACAACATTCGTAAACAACGGTCAGGGGCCATATTCTTACACTTGGAGCTCTCCAGGCTCCCCTACAACTCCTGATTTATCAAACCTTACAGAAGGTTCATATACTGTAACATTAACAACAGACGACGGATGTATTGCAACATCTACCGTTGTAGTTGAAAACAAAACGGTAAATGCATCAAGCACCACAACTTTGGTCTCTTGTAGAAATGGAAATGACGGAACTGCAACAGCTACAATATCACCAGCAATAGGTACACAATCGTACTTATGGAGTAATGGAGAAACCACTCAAACCATTACAGGATTAGTTGCAGGAGATTACACTTGTGAAATCACTAGTAATAATGGCTGCACAGCAACAACGGTAGCAACAATAAGCGAAATTCCTGCACTAAATGTCATTGTAGAATCATTTACTGACATTACTTGTCACAAAGCAGATAATGGAAAAATAAAACTATTGGCAACTAACGGAACAGCACCATACACATACACATGGACGACTTCTCCTCAAGCGACTGCAGCAAACGAAGACTTTGCAAACGATTTGGAAATGGGTATCCACGATATATTAGTTAAAGATGCAAAAGGGTGTCCTTTCAACATTTCAAAATCTTTAATCGAACCTTTGCCCTTAAGTATTACTGCAAGTACTCCTGACACACAAATCTGTCAAGAAAATGCAATCACACTTTCTGTATCAGTTGAAGGAGGTTCAAGTGAGTACCTTTATTATTGGTCTTCAAATGGAGTTGAAATAGGGCGAACTCAAGAAGTAATCGTTCAACCTTCTGTAACGAACACTGAATACTGCGTTGCGGTTTCCGAAGTTTGTGGAACATCTGAAAGTGTAAACACATGTATGAACATTACTTTCCCCACTCCAATCCCTCCCCAATTGACATTAATATCAAATGAAGACTGTACTCCGGGGCTAATGGAATTCACCAATACCTCTACAAACATTGGAGAATTGAAAAGTACATTCATCGATTTTGGTGATACTAAAAATGATGTTTTCATGAATGGAGACAGCGGTTCACATGTATATTTCACACCAAGACCCTACACTTTAACTGTTGTAAACACATCCATTTTCGGTTGTGTTTATTCGACAACACTTGAAGATTTCTTTCATGTCCTCCCTGCTCCAACGGCACGTTTTAATTTCAATAATAACCCCACATCTATTTTTGAAACGACGGTACCTGTGTATAATAAATCTTCAGAAGATGTTGTAACATGGGAATGGTTAGCACCAGGTGCAATCCCTAGCCAATCTATCCTAGAACATCCTATTTTTAAGTATCCGGAGGGCGAAGAAGCCGAATATCCAATTACACTAATAGTAACGTCTATTTATGGTTGTAATGATACATTAACACTAAACTTAAAAATAGAAGATCAAATCTTGTTTTATGCTCCAAATGCGTTCACTCCTAATGGTGACGAACATAACAACACCTGGAAATTGAGCATTAAAGGAATTGATGTATATAATTATTCTTTGTCCATTTATAATCGCTGGGGAGAAATGATTTTTGAATCCTTCGACCCATCAATGGGATGGGATGGGAGCTACAATGGAAAAATTGTCCCTTCAGGTCAATATTTATGGAAAGCTACTGTTAGAAACAATAATAATGATGGAAAGGAAGTCTATACGGGTTCAGTTAACGTCTTGAAATAAACAGCAAAATCATTAATACACACAAAAGGAGGAAAGAATATTTCCTCCTTTTTTATTTATGGTACAAAATTGGTAGCTTTGGTTTTTAAAACAAAACCATGAAAAAACTATTTTTAATTCCAGCCATGTTTTTAGTGCTGAATTCTTGTGATACAATGAATGAAATTGCAGGAGAAATGATGAACAATCCTTCTAACAATTCTTCAAACGCCTTAACAAACACGGATGTAGTTAATGGTTTAAAAGAAGCTCTAACTGTTGGAATTACCAATTCTGTAAACATTTCATCGGTAACAAACGGTTTTTTAAACAATGCGCAAATTCGTCTTCCATTTCCTGAAGACGCAATCAAAGTAAAAGAAAAAGCAATTGAACTTGGATTCCAAGGTCAAATAGATAAATTCGAACAAACCTTAAATCATGCAGCAGAAGAAGCTGTAAAAGAAGCTCTTCCAATTTTCAAAACAGCCATTACATCAATGACCATTCAAGATGGATTTAATATTTTAAAAGGAGGTAATGGAGCTGCAACTTCTTATCTAAGAGGAACAACAGGTGAAGCATTAAAAGCGGCCTTCCGTCCAAAAGTAAACGAAGCAATTCAAAAAGTGAAATTAACAGATGTATGGAATCCCATCATGACAAAATACAACTCTGCAGCACCTTTTATGGGATTGAACAAGGTGAACCCTGACTTAAACGAATATGTATTAGATTTAGCAACTGATGGACTTTTCAAACTAGTACAAGATGAAGAAAACAAAATCAGAAATAATGCATCTGCACGTGTAACAGATCTACTTCAAAAAGTATTTGGTTCCCTGGACAAAAAATAAAGAATAATCTTCAATTAAATCCCGTTTAAAACGGGATTTTCTTATTTTAGCAAAATGACATTTCCAGAATCAGAACTTACGCTAAACGCTAAAGGTGAAGTATACCACCTTGGTCTTTTACCCGAAAACATATCTTCAAAAATCATTCTAGTAGGTGATCAAGATCGGGTTCAGAAAATCAGTGCTTACTTTGACAACATTGAATACAAACAGCAACATCGCGAATTTGTTACACACACAGGAACATACAAAGGAAAAAGATTAACTGTAATTTCTACAGGAATCGGAACGGACAACCTTGACATTGTCATGAACGAATTAGATGCTTTAGTAAACATTGATTTAAAAACACGTACCGAAAAAGAAAAACATCAACAGCTAGAATTAATTCGAATTGGAACATGTGGAATTTTACAAGGCCACATCAATGTCCACGATTACATTTTATCTAAATATTCTGTAGGCTTAGATAATATCGCTCACTTTTACGACATCCATTTTACCGATTTCGAAAAAGAAAACGCTAAAAAGATTCAAAAAGCAATGGCATTACCAGAAACCATTATTCCCTATATGATTGCTTCTGATGAAGATTTAAATCAAAAATTAATGGGACCAAAAGTACATGCTGGAATCACAGTTACTTCAAGTGGTTTTTATGGCCCTCAATCTCGACAGTTACGCTTAAAAACGCATTCGGTAGGTTTAGCTGATCGCTTAACAGCGTTTGAAGGCGTACCCGAAAAAGTCAATAACTTTGAAATGGAAACCTCCGCCCTTTTCTCTTTATCTAGAGGTATGGGGCATAAATCTTCCGCTATTTGTTTAGGATTAGCGAATCGGGTTAAAAAAGAGTTTTCAAAAGATTACAGCCAGCCCATGGAAGATTTAATTATCTATGTGCTGGACCGTTTCTAATTTCTAGATATTTCTATAGCTTCTAAAATTCGCTTTACACGGTTTTCATCAATCTTCAAAAAAGATTCTGTGAAAAGCGAATTTTCATCTACAACCGTTTTTACAGTTCCCGAAAAATGAATCGCATCCGGTTTCACCTCACGAATAACCTGCGTAACATTTGCCGCATTCACTCCACCACCTGGCATAATTTCAATTTTCCCATTCACATATTCTTTCATCTCCTTGAGAATAGGAATTCCTAAAGAAACATTTCGTGCTAAACCTGAAGTCAAAACACGATTAACTCCTAACTCGATCAACACATCTAAAGATTTATCCCAATCCCAAACGCAATCATCGAAAGCACGGTGAAAAGTAACATCCATTCCATCAGCAGCAGCCACAAATTGTTCTAGAACTACTTTGTTTATCGCACCAAATTCATCCAAAACACCTACGGCTATTCCTTTAGCGCCAAACTGCTTTGCCATTCGAATATCGTGTAACATCACCTTCACCTCATCTGGGAAATAAACGAAACCACCTGGTCTAGGTCGGATCAGCACGTGCGTCTCTACCTCATTCTCCACCGCAAATAAAATACGACCCGAGGAAGGCGTAATTCCTCCTTGAATTAAATTTTCACAAAGCTCAATTCTATCAAACTTCAACGCTTTTGCCAATTGAATTGCGTGAACAGACGTCGCGCACAACTCCACTTTTATTTCCCCTCCCATTTCATCTTTCAATTTATACCAATATGACTTGCCTAAATTTACACTCCGAATATGCAAATAAAAAAATGAATTCCTTTGCTTTCTACACAGAAAAGAATTCTTTAAGAATCCATTAATCCAACAAACATTTAACCATTATTTACAACCTTATATTTCCTTCTCGCAAGAAAGCTTTGTAAATTTGAAATTAAAACATCCTTTTATGAAACGATTAATATTTTTACTTAGCCTTAGCATTTATCTTTCTGCTTGTGCACAAACAACACCTCAAAAAACGTTGGTCACTCCTTTGGCTTTTCAACAAGAAATAACAGCTAAAAAAGTGCAATTAGTGGATGTACGTACACCCGAAGAATTTAAGGAAGGTAAAATTGATGGCGCAATCAATATTGATTACAAGTCTAAAAATTTCATGGAAGATATGTCTCATTTAGACAAATCTGAACCGGTTTATATCTATTGTTTTGGAGGAGGACGTAGTGCCGACGCAGCGAAAATGATGGTTGAGAAAGGATATAACATCGTAGAACTAGAAGGTGGAATCTTGAATTGGAGAAAAAACGAACTTCCTGTAGCCGACGACAAAGCGCAAACAGACGAAGTGAAAAACTACTCCGAATTAATGAAAAAAGATAAAATTGTTGTTATTGACTTTTATGCAGACTGGTGTACGCCGTGCAAACGCATGATTCCTAGCTTAGAAAAATTAGACAAAGAAACAGACGTAACCGTTATTCGTATCAACGCGGACAAAAATCCAGACTTGTGTAAAAAAGAAGGCGTTACCGGATTACCAGTTGTGAAATATTACAAAGATGGCGTTTTCGTAACCCGTACAGATGGCTTCATTGCCGAAAAAGAACTCTTCGAATTGGTGAAAAATTTATAAGAAAAAAATCCCGAAATCAATTACGATCTTCGGGATTTTACTTTATACCTAAAATAGATTAAAATAGACTGAAATACCTAACCGAATAACAAAATGCAAACGGCATGCCAAAAACATGCTAATCCCCTTTGAATTAAGCTAAATTTCCCTAAAAAGAAACCATAATTTTATTTATTCTCTTCTTTTATCAGGGCGCTCCCCTCCCCAAAAAAAACATTTGGGAAGCGTCAGGCTATCCGTTCTTAGTCGTTTTCCTTCCCTATCATTAGGGAAAGAAAAACGAGCTATCCACTCCTATCCTTAGCGCAGGATTTACGGTCTTCTAATAAGTACATGTATAAAATTTATTTCCTTTATTTCACTATTTATTGGATTGTTTATTTGCAACCGAGATCTTTCCAGCCCGGGCGAAAGGCGTCAGCTAAACAAAGTGAAAGAGTTGTGAACGCAAGTACGCCACTGCGACCAAAGGAAGCACGTGGGGTGCGGCAAGTGAACACTTTTTCACACGTTTACTAAAGCCTGTAGACCGAAATTGGCTGCTAAAAAAAGAAAATATTAGAAAATTAAAAATCCTGTAATCAATTGGATCACAGGATTTCTAAGTACCTAAATGCGTAAATTATAGATAAAAATAGATGTTTCTACTTTGTGCAAATGAAAAGGCAAATAACATGCCAAAAAATCCCGATTATCTTATGCTAATCGGGATTCTTCAACTTCATCTAAATAGCGTAAATAGATCAATCAATTCAAATTAAGTGAATTAACCGACGTAAAATTATATTTTATATCATTAATCAGCGGGAAATAAGTTGGAACGGAAAATTTTAAGGATGGAAGGATTTGTGTCCAAGAAAGGCAAATAAGTTCGGCTGTTTGGCAAAGATTATGTACTTTTATTGCACATCAAGGTAAAGATTTTTGAGGTATGGAAATATTGATCATTGAAGACGATTTAAGGGTAGCCGAGCTGATTCAACGCGGTTTAGAAGAGCAAGGTTTTAACACTACTTTGGCTTATGACGGTCTTTCTGGAAAAAAATTAGCCTTACAAAATGAGTATGATCTTGTTGTTTCTGATGTTATTTTACCAAAAATAGATGGGTTAGATCTGTGCAAAGAACTCAACCAAATAAAACCTGATTTACCAATAATTTTACTTACCGCTTTAGGAACCACGGACGATAAAGTGGAGGGTTTTGATGCCGGCGCCGATGATTATTTAGTAAAACCATTTGAGATGCGTGAGTTGGTTGCGCGTATTCGTTCACTCTTGAAAAGACAAAACAAATCGGCTGGAAGCAGTGGTATTCAATTGGTTTACGGTGATTTACAAATGAATTCACACACAAAAATTGTAAAACGAAATGACAAGGAAATAAACCTTACTCCAAAGGAATTTAATCTATTACAGTACATGCTTCAAAATCCTGAACGTGTCCTATCACGAGTGGAAATCGCAGAAAAAGTTTGGAATACTCACTTTGATACAGGAACAAATTTCATTGATGTTTACATTAATTATTTGCGCAAAAAAGTGGATAAGGAATTTGACAAAAAACTCATTCACACTAAATCGGGAATGGGCTTTATTTTGAAAGAAGAAGAATGAAGGTAGGAACTCGATTAGCTCTTTTATACACGCTCATTACAGCGACCATTCTTTTGGTTTTTGCTACTGTTATTTACATCTCGGCGAGTGGCAACCGCGAAAAAGAATTCTTCTCCGTTTTAAAAAACGAAGCCTTAACCAAGGCCAATTTATTTTTCAAAGCCAAAGTAGACGATCAAACCTTACAAGACATTTACAAAGTCAATCGTGAAACTATTAACGAGGTAGAAGTCGCCATTTACAATAGAGATTTTGAGCTTTTTTACCACGATGCTTTGGATATTGATGCGGTGAAGGAAACGCAAGAAATGATCCATGAAATCTATTCTAAAGGTGAAAAGAAATTTTTTCAAGGCGATTGGCAAGTGGTCGGATTAACGTATGATTTTGAAGGTGAACGATACATCATCACCGCTACGGCTTTAGATCAATATGGTTATAAAAAATTAGAAAACCTTTTTCAAACCATGATTTTGGTTTTCATTATTTCCATTCTTTTTATTTACTTGGCAGGACGTTTCTTTTCTAAAAAAGCGATGCAACCGGTTTCTGAAATGACTGAAAAAGCCAAGCAAATTTCGGCAAACAATTTGAACATTCGCATTACAGAGAATAAAAACAAAGATGAATTAGCTACTTTGGCCAGTACATTTAATGAAATGTTGGATCACTTAGAAGCCTCGTTTGAAGCTCAAAAACATTTTGTTTCTAATATTTCACATGAGATTCGTACGCCTTTGGCTGCCATTATTGCGGAATTGGAGCTCACCTCCAATAAAATCCGTACGATTGAAGAATATCAAAAAGCAGTTGATAACACCAGGAATGATGCCATGAAACTTGCTCGGCTTTCCAATAGTTTATTGGATTTCGCAAAGGCGAGTTATGATTCCTCAACGATTTCATTTAAACCTGTGCGCATAGATGAGATTCTATTGGACGCACATCAACAAGTATTGAAGGCTAATCCGGATTATAAGATCGACCTTCATTTTGAAGGTGATTTCGACAACGAGGATCAAATCAGCAGTTTTGGAAACGAATATTTGTTAATGGTTGCTTTTACAAACCTAATGGAAAACGGCTGTAAGTTTTCAGAAGACAAAAGAAGTACAGTTAATATTTCTTTAAATATGACAGAAATTGTACTGCGATTTATTGATCAAGGAGTAGGTATTCCAGCATCTGATATGGAATCTATTTTCAATCCGTTTTATCGTGGAGAAAACAAATCCTTTGCTGAAGGAAATGGCATTGGATTATCGCTCACCCAGCGTATCATTCACTTACACAAAGGATCTATCTCTATTTCTTCTGTTCTTCGTCTAGGAACAACCTTTCAGATTGTCCTTCCCAACAATGCGCAATAAAAGTCTACATTTTAATGCGTTCCTTCGTTGAATATCTTGTGATATTCCGTTTGGTATTTCTGAAGGATAATTTTTCGTTTAAATTTTAACGTTGGTGTAAGCTCTCCTGATTCCACTGTAAATTCATGAGGTAATATGGCGATCTTTTTAATTTGTTCCCAATTCCCAAACTCTTTGTTGATACGCGCCAATTCTTTATACATCTTTTCTTCTACTACTTTAGAACTTAGGAAATCAGTTTTCTCCCAATTTGCTTCCTCGAACTTTTTGTATTTAGCCCAAGCAAGCATTTCGCTATAAGATGGAACAATAAAAGCTGCAGGGAATTTTTCGCCTTCACCGATGACCATAATTTGCTCAATGTATTTACACTCTCCGAACTTATTTTCCATTTGTTGCGGAATGATGTACTTACCTCCAGATGTTTTAAAGATTTCTTTCTTTCGATCTGTAATTTTTAGATATTTCCCTTCTATCAACTCACCAATATCACCTGTATGAAGCCATCCGTCTACTAAAACTTTTGCCGTTTCTTCTGGTTGATTGTAATATCCTTTCATTACCATTCCTCCTCTCACTAGGATTTCACCATCTTCTGCTATTTTTGCTTCAGCATTGATTAACATTGGTCCTACTGTTCCAATTTTGCGTCCTCTCTTTAAACAATTTACAGCAACACAAGGCGAAGCTTCTGTTAAACCATAACCTTCTAAAAGCGGCACACCTGCTGCAAGAAAAAGTCTTAAAAGTCTTTCCTGCATAGCTGCAGATCCTACTGTACATCCTTTTACTTCACCACCTAAAGCATCTACCCATTTACTGAACACCAACTTGCGTGCAATAGCCAATTGTAAATCATAGAATAAAGATCTATTCTCCAGTTCATACTTCTCTCCTAATGCAATTGCCCAAAAGAAGATTTTCTTTTTTAAGCCTGGAAGCGCATTTCCTGCATCATTAATTTTATTGTATATTTTTTCTAAAACGCGTGGTACCGCTCCAAAAATATGTGGTTTTACTTCAAGGAAGTTTTTACCTAATGCATCGATTGATTCGGCAAAATAAATAGTATTCCCTTTATTGATATAGATATAATGAAACATGCGTTCATAGGCATGGCAAACAGGTAAAAAAGTAAGTGCACGATCGTAGGCATCTGTTGGTGTCGCGAAGCTAGTTCCTTCTACCTCTGCCAGCATATTAGCGTGTGTTAACATAACTCCTTTAGGATTTCCTGTTGTTCCCGATGTATAGATTAAGGTTAACAAATCTTCTGATTGAACACTTTCTCTACGTTCTTCCAACACTTCAGCTTCAGTAGTTGACGTGTAATCAAAAAGCTTTTCCCAAGACTTAGCTCCGGCCACTTCATTGAACGTGTAAATTTCCTGAAGTGAGTTTAATTCTTTCCTAATTAATTCAATTTTATGATACAATTCTTCTGTACTCACAAAAGCAAATTTAATCAATGCATCATTAAAGATATAGCGGTAATCATTAGTGGAAATATTAGGGTAAACTGCCACTAAAACACCCCCAATTTGTTGAACTGCGATATCCATGATATTCCATTCGATCCGATTTTCTGTTACAAGCGCAATCTTATCACCTTTATTCACACCTAAATGGATTAACGCTTTAGAAACTTTGTTTGCTTCTTCTAAAAAAGCTTCTGTTGTCATGAAATGCCAAGTGTTTTCCTTTTTACTTGCAAACATATTCAGTTTTGGATAACGCTCTAATTGTAAGTACGCTAAATCAAATACTCTTTTGGGTTCGTTCTCTTCTCGATTTTTCATTTTCTATCTTTCTTTCCGAATTGGAAGAAATACTTTCACTATCTCCTACTCCATTTCAGATCAATTCAACGTACTAAATATACAGGTTATTCAACAAACAATTACTATGCACGCATATTTATTTTTATTTTCAATCTTTTCACTTTCCTACTTTTCATTCGCTTAATTCAAGTTGATCGATTGAAAAGAAATCATCTATTTAATGAGTACTTCCTCTTTATTTATATCACATTCAAAAGTTACATTTAGTTTTTTTGTTTCACATTATTATTTTTTTTTAATGAATTAAATTTTCCTCCTTTTAAAAAATGTATTTTTAATTCCATATTTAGTAACCTCATCTCTTTTACAATGAAAATCTTTAACAAAGAACTTGGATCAAACGTTCAAAAAGTCATTTATAAATATCCTTTGGTTTTGCTTTCTGCATTTATTTTTTGTGGTTGCATTCTCTATTTAATCAATTGGAACCACAGAAATGAAAGTATATTTCTTTATAAGCTTTCTATTACCAGTTCAATCGGAATTTCTATACTCTTTGCAATGGAAATGCTTGGTCAACGCCACAGTCGTAGATTGCTTTTCAACCTCAGTGGAATCCTTCTATTGATTTTGTTTTATTTTATATTTCCCAATCAAGAAAATCAAGAAGTGAAATGGGTACTCACCCTCTTTCTATCTTTATTAATCTCCCATTTATTTGTTGCTATTGCTCCATTTCTACAAGATCGCGATCAAGAACGATTTTGGAATTATAATAAAAGTCTTTTTATCCACTTTATTGTAACATCCCTTTTTGCAAATGTTTTCAGTGGTGGCTTGGCATTAGCCCTGTTCGGAGTTCGCGAATTATTAAACATTCCTATTGAGGAAATAAATATTCTAAGAGCTTTCTTTATTGGTCAAATTATCGGAGGAACATTTATCTTTTTATTATTCAGTAAAGATGGTATAAATGATTTAGAGAAAGAAACACCCTATCCAATAGTCTTGAAATTCTTCGTTCAGTTCATTCTTATTCCTTTGCTTTTATTGTATTTGGTCATTTTGTATTTATACATCGGTCGTATTGTAATGTTACAATCGTGGCCACAAGGATGGGTTTCATATATGCTACAAATTTTTTCTATCGTTGGAATTTTGGCTATTCTTTTGGTTCATCCGCTCAAAAACAAAACAGAGCATGCTTGGGTTTCTTTTTTTGGAAAAGCATTCTATTACAGTCTACTACCACTTATTATCATTCAATACATCGCACTCTATAAACGTATCCATCAATATGGTTTTACTGAAGCTCGTTTACTATTATTACTGTTAAGTATTTGGCTTACTTTTATCGTGTTATACTTTATATTCCGTCCAAAAGGAAATATACGCGTTATTCCTATTTCACTTGCACTAATTGCATTTACGGCTACTTATGTTCCTTATTTCAATGTATTCTCTATGGGAATACGAAGTCAAAAGAAAGAAATAGCTCTTATTCTAGAAAAAAATAAATTGATTGAAGCAGACGGGAAAATTAACTTTGACAAATCTATTCCTTCTGCACAAATGTATTCCATCACTGACAAGATGGATTATTTACTTGATCGAAACGAACGTGCTTATGTACTCCAATTCTTACCTGACAGCTTGAGAAAGGAAACTTACCTTTCTCGTTATTCGATCCAAGATTTATTTACAAAAGTCAATTACAAGGATTCACCAATTGTGAATTCGCCTTCAAAATATGTTTATTTTAATTCGAGCGTGGATGAACTAGACATTAGTGATTTCTCAAAATACAAACGTTTTCAATTAAGTGTTTACGGAAAAAGCAACTTCGAAAACCTATATCAAAACGATACAGAATTATGGGAAATTCACGCGACTAAAGAAGGAAAAACAATCGAACTAAAATACCAAGATCAAATATTTGACCTTACCTCAACTTTTGATAATCTTTACACAAAATACTACAATAAGGAAATACAATATTCTGAAACACCAATTTTCATTGAAGGAAAGATTGGAAACAAAAATTTCCGATTGTATTTTGAGAATTGCAATTATTCAGACGAGAAGAAATTAAGTCATGTTTCTGGTATTTTGTTATTTAACTAAATGTAGAAAGTTATTTCTATTTTTGAGAAAAGGTAATTATGCAGATTTTAGTAGTGGAAGACGATCAACGGATCAGTGATTTTTTGGTGAAGGGTTTACGAGAGAACAATTATTCGGTTACCCTTTGTCGCTCTGGTGAAGAAATGCTTGAAATCTACACTACCCAACATTGGGATCTTTTTATTTTGGACGTGATGCTTCCAGGAATCAATGGTTTACAATTACTTCAAACCCTACGTTTCAAAAAGAATTATACGCCTATCCTTATGCTGAGTGCATTACAAACGGTACAAGACAAAGTAAATGCACTCGATTTCGGTGCGGATGATTACATCACAAAACCTTTTCATTTTGATGAATTGCTCTCGAGAGTAAGGGCACTTACCAGAAGGAATCAATTGGTGCAAGAGGCTCCTCAAATGAATGAAAAAATAATAGGTGATCTTCGCTTGAATCTAGACACTTATGAAGTTTTTGAATCAAACCAACAGATTGAGTTATCTCCAAGGGAATTAAAACTCCTTTTGTATATAGTAGAAAACCAAAACAAGGCTGTAACACGAATCCAAATCTTAAACGCTGTTTGGGATATTCAATTTGACAATCAAACCAATGTGGTAGATGTATATATTTCATATTTAAGAAACAAAATTGAAAAAAACGGAAATAAATACATACATACTGTAAAAGGAATTGGATACATGTTTAAAGAAAACACATGCAATTAAAACATCGTTTAAGTTTAATTTCGATCTTAATCTTCAGCATTGTATTCATCAGTGCCTCAGCCGTTATTTTCTTTTCTTTCCGCCATTGGATGAAGAACAATACCCTTTCAAGACTCGAAAGTAAAACCCTATTGGCTGCTGTTTACTATTTAGAAAAAGATGAAATAAGTTACAACGAACATGAATCAATAAAAGACCAATTACGTAAAAATATTTCTAGAAAAGATATTGCTGTCTATAACAACTCCAACCTATTTGTTAGCGGTGAAATGTTCGACAACCATGAGTTAACAAATGAATTCATTGATCTTATACGAGACAAACAAGACGCCTATTTAGTGACGCAAGGTTACTTCTACTATGGAATTTTCTACAAAGACAATCAAGGAGATTTCATCATCATTACACGTGAAGACAAATCCATTTATAACGATCAATTGGCCTCTTTACTCAAGATACTTTCACTAGTTTGTCTTTTTGGAATCCTTATCATTTATTTCTTCTCTAGAATGTTGGGAAACATTGCCTATAAACCGATTACAAACATTATTTCTCAGATCAGAAGAAGAGATACCCAAACATTCGGTCATCCACTAACTTTACCAGATTCATATACTGAAATCAATGATTTAGTTGACACTTATAACCTGTTTGTAGATCGTTTAGCACAAACATTTGTAGTTCAAAAAAATTTCATCGACTATGTTTCTCATGAATTACGTACTCCCATTACAGCACTTCTTGGAACATTAGAAGTTTCTAAACAAAAAGAAAGAAGTTTAGAAGAAACGAATGATTTATTGCACAAATTAAAACAGTACACACTAGACCTAGAAACAACACTCGATAATATGATGATACTTTCGGGCGCTAACACCAACTTTGAGCTAACCGATTTTAGAGTAGACGAAGTACTTTGGGAAGTGATAGAAAATGCAATGCAAAGACACAATGCTATAATTCGTGTCGATTTTCAAGTTGAAGACTCTCAGATTTTACAATGCAAAGGAAATGCATCCTTAATCACTTTAGCAATAAACAATCTGATAGAAAACGCCATCAAATATTCTTCTAATCAAGAAATTAAAACTGTAATTTACGAAGATGAAACACGTCTTTGCATTGCCATTATTGATAAAGGAATTGGTATACCGGAATCAGATTTATCACAAATCACTCGCAATTTCTATCGAGGTTCAAATACAGAAGGTTTCCAAGGAAAAGGAATAGGTCTTTCAATGGCAAAAATCATCTTTGACATTCATGAAATCACGCTTAAAATAGATTCATCTAAAGATGGAACCAAAATGACATTAATATTCTAATCTAATTCTAATCTAGCTCCAATCTCATCTTAATTTTCAGGAAATACATTTGTATTATCGAATGTATTACCATGATAAAAAACACAATCATCACCATAAGCCTTGCTAGTTTCACGGTATTTTCTCAAGAAAAAGCAACGCCTTTGGGGCTACTCCAGCTGGAAAGTGCTTTCTTGAAAAACAATTTTGAACTGTTAGCTGCTCGCTTTGAAATTGATAAAGCAGATGCTGAAATCATAGAAGCAAAATTATGGCAAAACCCCACACTTTCAATTAACGAGGTAAACCTTTGGGCTAATAAAACGTCAGAAGAAATGCCTGTTCTATTTGGCAACTACGGTAGCCGCCAACAATTTGCTGTTGACATTGAACAAATCATTGAGACAGCTGGTAAAAGAAAGAAACGTTGGTCTGTAAAGAACATTGAAAAGAAACAGAAGGAAATTGAATTTGAAGAACTGGTTCTCCAATTAAAATGGGAGTTACGTAGTACATACTGGGATTTAATCGCTAATCAAAAAGCAAAACAAGTACAAGCTGATGTAATCAGTAATCTTCAAAAATTAGTTGACGACTATAAGAAATTGGCACAACAGAACGTCATTCCTTTGGCTGAATATATCCGTGTACAAACGCAAATGATTCAAGAAAAAAACGATTATGCCCAACTACAAAACGAAATCGTTGAACAACTAAGTCTTTTGCGTTTATGGACAGGAATTCAAAATTTGAATGCAACAAGTTTTGAAGAATACCCGGAAACAAATCTATTCCTTTCCTCTAAATTACCCATTGATTTAAATGCATTAGCCATACAAGAAAACAAACAAATAAAACAAACCAATGTAGAATCTGAATTAGCTGAACAAATTTTAAAACTTGAGAAAGCCAATAAATCACCTGATTTAGCTTTACAAGTTTCTTATGATCGAGGAGGTAACATCATGCGTGATTTTGTTGGAATAGGGATGTCTATCGATTTACCTTTTTACAATAGAAATCAGTCAGGAATAAAAATTGCTCAAGCCAATATAAGTCAGCAAGAAGTAAACAAACAATATGTGTATGCACAGATAAAAAACAACATTGACAAACTAAAGAACCAACTAGACAATTACGAAGAAACCCTTCAAAACCTGGACAAAGAAACTCCAGATCAATTGGATAAAATGTTAACAGCTTATACCAAGCATTTGCAGAACAGACAAATCACACTTTTAGAATACATGGATTTTCTATCTGCTTATCAAATTGCTCAAGAAAACAGAATTGAGTTGGAAAAAAACTATTTAAAAACCTATGAAGAAATACAATATGTTGTTGGAAAAGATTTCTAAATCAAAAGGAGTTATCCTTTTAACAATTCTGTTAGTCGCATGTGGACAGAAAAACGAAAATACGATGCAAGAGAAAAAAGAAACCTCTTTTTGTATTCCTGCTGCATTGAAAGAAAAGACAAGAATTCAAGAGGTAAAACTCGAAGAAATGCAAGAACACTTGGCATTAACTGGAAAAATAGAATATGATCAAAACGATCTAGTAAGCTATAAGAACATGCTTGAAGGTGTAGTTGAATCGGTAGAGTTTGAATTAGGTGATCGCGTTCAAAAGGGTCAAACTTTAGTCGTTGTTCAATCAAGTCAAGTAATGGAACTTACGCAAAGTAAACAAGCTCGTAAAATGCAAATTGACTTACTCACTGAACAAATAAAAACAAAAAAAGAACTATTAAAAGACGGATTGGTTTCCAACCTCGAATTAATGGAATTAGAATACGAACTCAATGATGCAAAAGCTGAACTACATAAAATCAGTGAACAATTGGTCATGTACAAATCCACTGGACAAAACGGGATATACAAAATACTAGCACCTAAAGATGGATATATCGTACAAAAAAACATCAGTGCAGGACAAACCCTATCCTTAGACAATGACCCTTTGTTCTCCATCTCCAACTTAAACGAAGTGTGGGTTTTTATTAACATCTATGCTAACAACCTACGTTACATTCATGTAGGTGATCCAGTAAAGGTGAGAACCATTGCCTATCCTGATGAAATATATGAAGGGAAAATCGATAAAATATTCAACGTCTTTGACGAAAATGAACATGTCTTGAAAGCTAGAGTTGTACTCAAAAATCCAAAAATGAATCTTTTCCCTGGTTTGGTAGCAGACATTCTTGTAAAGAAAAACACCTTGGATGAAAAAGCGGTTGCAATACCTAATGGCGCAACTATTTTCAGCAACAACAAACAATATGTTTTGGTTTACAAAGAAGATTGTAACATCGAAGCCCGAAACATTTTACCCGTAGGACAAAATGAAATCTCAACATATGTCAAAGATCAAGTACAACCTGGTGAAAAAGTTATTTTAGATAATGCCTTGTTAATTTTCGAAGCACTAAACCAATGATTTTATGCAAAAATTTGTTCAAAAAATAGTCGCTTTTTCCCTCAACAACGCAGGATTCATCCTTTTCGCAACCTTCGCATTGTTGATGGGTGGAATATACAGCTACATCCATACACCTATTGAAGCGTTTCCTGATGTTACAAATACCCGCGCCAGAATCATAACACAGTGGCCAGGCCGTAGTGCTGAAGAAATGGAGAAAATCGTGACCTTACCTATCACAAAGGAAATGAATAGCATTCCAAAGAAATCAAATTTACGTTCTATTTCTTTGTTTGGTCTTTCTGTTGTAACTGTTCAATTTGATGAAAAAGTAGACGACTTCTATGCTCAACAATATGTAGCTAACAAACTAAATAATGTCAACCTTCCTGAAGGTGTTGAGGTCTCCATTGAGCCTCCATCTGGGGCAACCGGAGAGATATTTCGCTACATCATAAAAAGTGATCTGCCCATCAAAGAAGTCACAGCACTACAAGATTGGGTAATTGAAAGAGAAATATTAGGCGTACCTGGTGTAGCAGATGTAGTCAGTTTTGGTGGAGAAGAAAAAATTTATGAGATCAAAATTAATCCTACTGAATTACAAAATTACGGCCTTTCACCTTTAGATGTTTATGAAGCCGTTTCAAAATCAAATATCAACGTAGGAGGAGATGTCATTCAACGAGGTGATCAAGCATACGTTGTAAGAGGAATTGGACTATTAGACAAAAAAGAAGACATTGAAAACATCACGGTAGAACTCAATGGCTCTGCTCCAATTCTCATTAAAAACGTAGCTGAAGTCGTTGTTTCAAACAAACCTAGACTTGGAAAAGTAGGGTATAATGAAGAAGACGATTTAGTACAAGGAATTGTTGTCATGCTAAGGGGTGAAAACCCTTCAGAAGTAATCACACGCTTGAAAACAAAAATCGAAGAAATAAATGAACGATTATTACCTCATGGGACACACATTGAAACGGTAGTTGACCGTACCGTTTTAGTTGATAACACTGTAAAAACAGTTTCAAAAAACCTAGTAGAAGGTATCATTTTAGTTTCCGCAATTGTTTTCATATTCTTATACAATTGGCGTTCGACTTTAATCGTAGCTTCAGTCATTCCTTTAGCCTTTTTGTTCGCTATAATCATGCTCAAAATACAAGGTGTGCCCGCTAACCTCATCTCAATGGGATCACTTGATTTCGGTTTGTTATTAGAAGGAACATTAGTCATCGTTGAAACCGTATTTGTAGCACTCGCTCATAAAACTGAAATGATAGGTGCGAAACGATTCTCAAAAATGAGTAAATCGGGAATCATTAAGAAAAGTGCAGGATCAGTAGCCTCCTATATCTTCTTTGCTTTGATTATTCTAATCGTCGCCCTCATGCCAATCTTCTCTTTCCAAAAAGTAGAAGGAAAAATGTTCAAACCCTTAGCATTCACTTTAGGTTATGCGCTACTTGGCGCCCTAATTTTAAGTTTGACTTACGTCCCTGCGATGTGCAAATTACTGTTTAAGAAAGGAGTCGTAGAACGTCACAACATCATCACCAGATTCTTCCAAAAAAACATCTATGGAATGTACCAATGGGCATTCAACCATTACAAAATTACAGTTGGTGCTTTCCTCATAATTCTGGCAGCTTGTACCCTCCATTTTTCTCATTATGGTTCCGAGTTTTTACCAAAATTAAACGAAGGTGCAATTTACATCCGTGCCACATTACCGAACAGTATCAACCTAGATGAATCAACCCGATTAACCAAAGAAATGAAAGAAATCATGCTCAAAGATTTCGAAGAAATAGATTTTATTTTAACACAAACCGGACGTCCTAATGATGGAACCGATCCAACAGGTTTTTTCAACATTGAATTTAACGTACAACTTAAAGACGAAAAGCAATGGAAGAGAAAAGTTTCCAAAGAAGAAATCATTCAAGAGATTAGAACCAAATTAGGTCATTATCCAGGGATAAACTTTGGTTTCAGTCAGCCTATTCAAGACAACGTAGAAGAATTTGTAGCCGGAGTAAAAAGCTCTTTGGTAATAAAAATCTTTGGTGACGACCTTTATGACCTCGAAACACAAGCCAATGCGGTAGCCGAAAGCATAAAAAAAGTACCCGGAATAACAGACATCAATGTATATAAAAACATAGGATTACCTGAATTACGCATACAACTTCACGACTCAAAAATGGCAAAATATGGTGTTACAACAGCCGATGCACAAGCGGTAATCGCCATGACCATTGGTGGAGAAGCAGCAACAAAATTCTACGAAAACGACAGACAGTTCGATGTCGTACTTCGTTTTGACGAACAATATAGAAACACGCCCGAAAAAATTGGAAGTATCCTAATAGGAACAAGTAACGGAGGCTTTGTTCCGCTTCAAGAAATCGCAAGCGTGGAATTCAAAACAGGTCCCGCTTTCATTTACCGCGAAGGAAATAGCCGTTACATCGGAGTTGGATTTAGCATCGAAGGCCGTGACCTCGGAAGCACTATCCAAGAAGCCAAAACAGTTGTTGCCAAAGAAGTAAAATTACCTCGCGAGAACCACATGGAATGGGCTGGAGAATTCGAAAGCAAAGAACGTGCATCCAAGCAATTAATGTTTGTTGTTCCCATTTCTTTGATCCTCATTCTCGTCCTACTGTACACCAACTTTGGCAACGTAAAAGACACCATGCTCGCCTCCTTAACCCTACCATTTGCCTTCATCGGAGGATTTATTTCTCTTTGGGCAACCGGTACCATTTTTGGAATTTCGGCAGGAATTGGATTCATCATCTTATTTGGAGTAGCCACTATCGACGGCATCGTTCTTATTGGAGTAATGCGCGACAATCTAAAACACAAACTACCTTTAAAACAAGCCATTTCCACTGGAGTTCGCAGCAGAATACGTCCCGTAATTATGATTGCTTTGATGGGGTCATTCGGATTACTTCCAGCTGCCTTATCACACGGAATGGGATCAGAAGTACAAAAACCATTAGCCATAATGATCGTAGGTGGCCTAATTATTTGCATGGTACTTTCCTTTACCATCTTACCAATCGCCTTCTACTTCGCCTATAAAAAAGAATATTCAGAAGGATAAATTACCAAATATCCGATCAAAAAACGGCGTTGACATTTATGTTAGCGCCGTTTTTTATTTCCCTCATATAGATAAAAAAAGTGAAAAATTAATCCTCACCCAAGTATTTGGGCGTTTCCTCACCCAAATACTTGGGTGAGGTCGGGCTATCCGTTCCTAGTCCTCTGTCTTCCCAAATCCTTGGGAATCCATGCGGGCTAACCACTCCTATCCCTAACGCGAAATCAAGGCAAACACCTTAAATACTAATTAAATAGAAATCATCCTGCCCGGACGTAGCGCGATAGCGAAAAGAAGTGAAAAAGAAGTGAACGCAAGTTGGCCACTGCGACCAACGGAAGCACGTGGCAACGCTGCAGTGAACCCTTTTCTCACGATTTGACTAAAGCGCGAAGAACGAAAATGGCAGCCAAAAACATGTTCAAAAAGACCATTCTTTCATTCAAAGTGGTTAAATATTCATTTCTATATAATTATGCATATTTTCAATCTTACCAATAAAAATAAACCTATATTTATATGATTATCAATAACTAACACTAAAAAAAGATTCCTATGAAATGGTATGTACATGTAATTAAAAACGGGTTTAATTTTAGCGGCCGCGCACGAAGAAAAGAATATTGGATGTTTATTTTGTTCAATTTTCTGTTTAGTGCAGTTGCCCTTTCACTCGACACCGCACTTGGCTTCAACTATGAATCTCAGTTGGAGGACGGTACAAAACTACCTTACGGCTACATTTATTCGCTTTACACTTTTTGCATGATTATTCCAAGTTTAGCAGTAACTGTTCGCCGCCTTCACGACGTGAATAAGAGTGGATGGTACATTTTGATGTCGCTGATTCCCCTTGTTGGAGGAATTCTTGTTTTTATCAAATTAGTAACCGAAGGCGATCGTGGCGAGAACCCGCACGGCCCTAACCCAAAAGCGATGGAAAATCCGTATTCTTCGTATTAATTTTTTTACAATATACGTTCAAGCCCTCAAGAAATTGCGGGCTTTTTTGGTAAAAACAAATCCCTTAAAACAAAAAATGGCTGCCCTAGGACAACCATTTCGTATAATTTGTTTGTGCTTTCTTAGAAAATTTCTTTGGCAGCAAAGTGGAAAGCAGCCTCAATAGCAGCATTTTCATCAGAATCAGAACCGTGAACAGCATTTGCGTCAATTGACTCAGCGTATTTAGCACGAATTGTTCCTTCAGCAGCTTCCTTTGGATTTGTTGCTCCAATCAAAGTACGGAAGTCAGCAACTGCATTGTCTTTTTCTAAAACAGCAGCAACGATAGGACCAGAAGTCATGAAAGCTACCAATTCTCCAAAGAATCCACGTTCGCTATGTACTGCATAAAATGCCTCAGCATCTTGTTTAGACAATTGCGTCATTTTTACCGCTTTGATTTTGAATCCTGCATCTGTAATGTCTTTCAGGATGTCTCCGATATGTCCTTTTGCTACCGCATCAGGCTTGATCATTGTAAATGTAATGTTTGCCATCTTTTACTCGTAATTTTCTGCAAAGATAGGGCTAAATCCCTTTTCTTTAAGGTTCTGTTCAATATATTTTCTTAAAAAATCCTTTTTTTTTCAATCGCTTTCTTTTTCAATCAGATTTAGACATCTGAAAGGCTAAAAACGACTATTTTTACACCATGGCAAAACAATCGTTTATTGATATCAAAGGTGCTCGAGTAAATAATCTCAAAAGCCTTGATGTACGTATTCCTCATGGAAAGTTTACTGTTATCACGGGGCTTTCAGGTTCTGGTAAATCATCTCTAGCTTTTGATACACTCTATGCGGAAGGTCAACGACGATACATTGAAAGTATGTCTTCGTATGCACGTCAGTTTCTTGGTAAACTCGACAAACCTGAAGCTGATTATATAAAGGGTGTGGTACCAGCCATAGCTATTGAACAAAAAGTAATATCTACCAATCCGAGATCAACTGTTGGAACGGTAACAGAAATTTATGACTATCTAAAACTCCTTTTTGCGCGCGTAGGCAAAACGTACTCTCCCATTTCAGGGAATGAAGTAAAGAAAGATACAGTGACGGATGTGATCCAATTCATTTCTAAAATGGAGGAAAATAATCGCCTTCTATTACTTTGTCCTCTTCCGAATTGTGATGCTTATGGCGCAAAAAAACAATTGGAAATCCTTAAAGGTCAAGGTTTTGCGCGTGTCTTTTCAGAAGAAGGAATGACAAGCATCGAAGAAATCATCGAAAACCCTCCAACTTCTTTTGAATTAGTAGTCGATCGCTTCTCTGGTGACTTTACGTCGGATGAAGCACTAGCTCGTATTGGAGACTCTGTTGGCATTGCTTTCTCTGAAGGAAATGGGGTCTGTACCGTACTTCAAATGGAGGGAAACAAACGCACCTCATTCTCTACTCGATTTGAGCTTGATGGTATGGAATTTACAGAACCATCCGAACATTTTTTCACCTTCAACAATCCGTTTGGTGCTTGTAAAAGCTGTGAAGGATACGGTCAAATCATTGGAGTAGATGAACACTTGGTGATTCCAGATCGCAAAAAAAGCGTCTTCGAAGGTGCCATTGCTCCTTGGCTTGGCGAAACGATGGGCGAATACAAAAACGAACTCATCGCCAACGCTGCAAAATTCGATTTCCCAATCCATCGTCCTATTCAAGATTTAACAGCTACTCAGTACGCATTGTTGTGGAATGGAAATAAATATTTCACGGGCATACGCCCCTTTTTTAAATTTGTTGAATCACAAACATACAAAATACATTATCGCGTCATGCTGTCACGCTATCGTGGAAAAACAGACTGTCCCGATTGTCTTGGAACACGTTTGCGTGGCGACGCTTCCTACGTAAAAGTAGGTGGAAAAAGCTTACAAGAACTGGTATTGTTACCTATCGACGAAGCCTTGACATTCTTTCAACAATTAGAAGTCTCTTCATTCGACAGCCGAATAACCAAGCGACTACTGCCTGAAATTACCAATCGTTTGCAATTTTTAACCGACGTTGGCTTGAGCTATTTAACCTTAAATCGTCGCTCGAACTCCCTTTCCGGCGGAGAAAGTCAACGTATCAATCTTGCCACTTCGTTAGGAAGCAGCCTAGTCGGATCTATGTACATTCTCGACGAACCATCTATTGGTTTACACCCTCGTGACACCGAACGCTTGATAAAAGTGCTCAACAATCTACGTGACCTAGGAAATACGGTAATTGTTGTGGAACACGAAGAGGACATCATTCGTGCAGCAGACGAAGTGCTAGACATCGGTCCAATGGCTGGTATTTATGGTGGAGAAGTGGTTTTCCAAGGTAATCACGACCAACTTTTGAAAGCAAAAAATAGTTTAACAGCTGATTACTTGACGGGGAAACGAAAAATAGAAGCTCCTAAAACACGTCGCTCCTCAAAAGATAAACTGCACTTCACAAACATCTCTAAAAACAATATGTATGATGTTGAAGTGAAACTCCCTTTACATGCTTTAGTCTGTATCACCGGCGTGAGCGGATCTGGTAAGTCGACTTTATTAAAGGACATTGTTTATCCAGCCGCCCGACAAAAACTAGGGCAAATGTCTAACACTACAGGCGCGCATTTTCAAGTAACCGGAGATTGGAAACACATCAAAGAAGTAGAGATGATTGATCAAAATCCAATCGGAAAATCAACACGAAGTAATCCCGTTACATATGTAAAAGCATTTGACGACATTCGTGAATTATTCAGCAGACAACCATTAGCCAAAGCTCGTGGCTACAAACCCGGATTCTTCTCCTTCAATGTGGAAGGTGGTCGATGCGAAATATGTGAGGGCGAAGGTCAAATCACCGTAGGTATGCAATTCATGGCTGACATCCATTTAGAATGTGAAGCATGTGAGGGAACCCGTTATAAACAAGAAGCGCTAGAAATCTTCTATCAAGAGAAAAACATATCCGATTTATTGCAAATGGATATCGATGAAGCTTTAGCTTTTTTCAAACAACATTCTGAAAAATTGGATGAGAAAATCGTAGAGAAAATTCAACCCTTACAAGATGTTGGATTAGGATACCTAAAAATGGGACAATCCTCCTCTACACTTTCAGGAGGTGAAGCACAACGTGTTAAATTAGCCTCTTTTTTATCCAAAGGAATCAAAGCAACGCCCACACTTTTTATTTTTGACGAACCTACAACAGGACTTCACTTTCACGACGTAGACAAATTAATCATCGCACTTCAACGATTAGTTGACGCAGGTCATAGCGTATTCGTAATCGAACACAACAACGAAGTCATCAAATGCGCAGATTGGTTAATCGACATCGGTCCAAATGGTGGGAAAGGCGGTGGAAAAATCGTTTTCGAAGGTACGCCTGAAAACATCCTCTCTTGCCCCGAATCAGTAACTGGTCAATACTTAAAACTTTAATAACAGAAGAAGCATTCACATTTGGATGCTTCTTTTTTTAGCTGCTATTTCCGTCTTTGGGCTTTAGTACACTTGCCGAAACTTTACCTTGCCAACTTTTAAATGTAGCTTCTGAAGTCGCTACATTTAAAAGGGCAATTGTAAGCTCGTCAGCGTGTAGCTATCACCCTCCGCCGGGCAGAAAATCCATTTCCATATTGGAATATGCAGATGAAAGAAAATTGACAAACTAAATCAAAAGCTATATCTCAATATTGGAATATGCAGATGAAGGAAAATTGACAAACTAAATCAAAAGCTATATCTCAATATTGGAATATGCAGATGAAGTCCTTTACAGCTAGGTCGTAATGCGATAGCTAAATGAACAGAAAAAAAAATGAACGAACAGTTACCACTGCGACCAACGGAAGCACGGGGCAACTGTTTCGTGAACCTTTTTTCTGGAATTTACTAAAGCATGTAGACCGTTAAAGCTGCCAAAAAAAAACGCTCATTCATTGTGAACAAGCGTTTAAAAGTCAGAAACTATTTCAGTTATTCCTCCACCACTTTCAGATTTGCAAAGCGAAGAAGTACAGTTTTCGCACCGTGACGCGGGAAGAAAATAGTTGCTTTCTTATCGGCACCTGTGCCTTCCATTTTTATAACTTTCCCTTTCCCAAACGTATTATGCTCCACATTATACCCCACTTTCAAATCATCATCTTTCACGGTCATTCCTCCCGTCATAGCGCTCACTGGTCGCATATTCGCTGGGCGTTCCGTTGATCTTGGAGCATCTTCGTTCATCGATCGATTCAATCCTCCACGCTGCGCAATCCCAACTGGGCGTCCAGACATCAACGACCTTCCTGGTCCGCGCTGTGGCATTTCAAACTTAATAAACTTAGGATCAATTTCATCAATAAATCGACTCGGTTCTGAAGAAATTAAATTTCCCCATTGGAAGCGGGACATCGCATAAGAAATCGTACACGTTTCCATCGCACGCGTCACCGCTACATAAAACAAACGTCGTTCCTCCTCGGTTTCCGTACGAGAAAGCAAGGCCATCTGTGAAGGGAAAAGATTTTCCTCCAATCCAACCAAGAACACATGCTTAAATTCCAAACCTTTTGAAGAGTGAATGGTCATCATTGTTACGTGATTTTTTTCTTCATCTTTATCCTGGTCAGCGTCCGTCAACAAAGCTACATCGATCATAAATTCGTCCAAACCATTTGGTCCGTCTTTTCCTTTATCAACTGTAAAGGCTTTAATTCCGGCTAATAACTCCTCGATGTTTTGATACCTTTCAACTTCTTCTGGTCCTTTATCTTTTTCGGCATACAATTCTTTCAAAATCCCACTGGATTTAGCAATATGCTGCCCCAATTCGTATGCATTTAACTTCGACAATTGTGCAGTAAAACTTTCAATCATTGTGGTAAATTCTACCACTTTATTTCTAGCTGCTGCGGGCAATTGAACTGGATATTGATCCATATTTGTCAATACATCCCAAATCGGCATTCCGTATCGCTCCGAAGCAATCACCATATTTTCAATACTTGTCTTACCAATTCCGCGCTTAGGATAGTTAATTACACGCTTAAACGCTTCCTCGTCTCTAGGATTGGTTGTCAAACGGAAATAAGCCAAAATATCCTTGATTTCTTTACGTTGATAAAACGACAATCCGCCATATATTTTATACGGAATATTCATTTTTCTGAACGCCTCCTCAAATGATCTCGACTGACGATTGGTACGATAAAGAACCGCAAAATCATTAAATGTCAATCCATTTGCTGTCTTCGTTTCAAACAATCGATTGGCCACAAAAGAACCTTCTTCATTATCCGTAAGTGTACGTACCACATGTAACTTCTCCCCCTCCTCATTTGAAGTCCAAACGTCCTTCTTAATCTGATCTTGGTTACGAGCAATCACACTATTCGCTGCTTGTACGATATTGTTTGTACTTCGGTAATTCTGTTCCAACTTAAAAATTTGAAAATCAGGATAATCCTTCTTGAAATTCAAGATATTTTGAATATTAGCTCCTCTAAATGAATAAATTGACTGTGCATCATCTCCAACCACACAAATATTTTCATATCGGCTTGCAAGTTGTTTTACAATCAAATACTGTGCATAATTGGTATCCTGATACTCATCAACAAGTATGTATTTAAACTTCGATTGATAATAGTTCAAAACATCTGGGTGATCGCGCAACAAGACATTCATCTGAAACAACAAATCATCAAAATCCATTGCTCCAGCCTTGAAACAGCGATCGGAATAAGCTTTATAAATACGTCCAATTTCTGGTCTTTTCGACTGCATATCTTCGTTCAAAATCTCTTGATTTTGTAAATATTCATTTGCCGAAAGCAAACTATTTTTCGCAGAAGAAATACGTCCCAAAACGCTACTTGGTTTGTACGCTTTATCATCTAAATGCAATGATTTAATGATATCCTTCAACAAACTTTTGGAATCTTGTGTATCATAAATTGTAAAATTCGTTGGATACCCCAAACGGTCAGCATTAAAACGCAAGATACGAGCAAAAACGGAGTGAAAAGTTCCCATAGTCAAGTTTTTCACCTCGCTAGCACCGTAATGCCCCATCGCCCCTTGCGTAGCAATTTTAGAAATTCTTTCCTGCATTTCACGTGCTGCCTTGTTGGTAAACGTCAACGAAAGCACATTGTAGGGATCCACTCCCTGCTCCATCATATATGCAATTCTATAGGTTAAAACACGTGTTTTTCCGGATCCTGCACCCGCAATAACCATTGTAGGTCCCGTAAAATTAACAACTGCCGCGCGTTGACTGTCATTCAACTCATCTAAAAAACTCATATATAAATTGTAATATTATTGAAGCAAAAATGAATAGCTACAAAAGTATACAAAATTTTCTTGAAAAAGCAAAAACAAACGCAACAAAAATTACAGAAAAATACAATTTTCAGGCAAGTAAATATCTAATTCACACAAAAAACAACAAAGAAACCATGAGTAAAAAAAATAATTTTGCAGCCAATTCGGTCTACACGCTTTAGTAAAAGATCCTTTTGGGGTTCACTCCCTTTTGTTTACAACGTGCTTCTTTTGTCGCAGTCGTAAACAAACGTTCACACCCAAAACATCTCTTTTAGCTAACACGCTCCCACCGGGCTGATATGATCAAACTACGAACAAAGATTCCCTTTATCCACTCATCATCAAAATGAAAAATCACTTCAATTCAGTTGTTTTTTTTTCATTTTGAAAATAAATACATTTCCAATACTTATCAACCAGCCTGATAAATAAGGCTTTGAGATTATGGCATGAAATTAATCGACCAAATAAAAAACAATAGCGCCATGTCGAAAATAAAATATGTATTACTATCAGCTGTCATCATCACTTTTTCCATCTTTTTGTTTTCATGCAAAAAGGACAAAGGAGAAAGTACATTAACCATTCGTATGGTTGACGCACCTGGAGATTACCAAGAAATCAATGTAGAAGTAACACAAGTTCGCATACATCATGATCAATTAGGCTGGATAAACCTTCCAACAATTCAAGGTATCTACGATCTATTGACGCTACAAAACGATATTTCCGCACTTCTTGTTCACGGTGGTCAAATTCCAGCAGGACATATAAATCAACTTAGACTAATCCTTGGAAGCAACAATACTGTGTTAGTTGATGACGTAATTCACCCACTTTCCACTCCTTCAGCTCAACAATCAGGATTAAAAATAAAATTGAAGGAAGACTTTTTAGCTGGACACAGCTACGAAATGACCTTAGACTTCATTGCAAGTGAAAGCATTGTGAAACAAGGTAATGGAGGCTACTCATTAAAACCAGTGATCAAAGTTTTACACATTCACCCAATTTAAAACATCAAATAATAAAAGAGTTTTGTGTAGACTTGTACTTGAAGTACCGCCTAAAAAAAGATTTTAATTATCTTTGCGATTACTATATACAATAACGTTATGAGTCATACTATCAAACCAGGCGTTGCTACAGGCGACCAAGTTCAAGCGATTTTTAAATTCGCCAAAGAAAAAGGCTTTGCTTTGCCGGCAGTTAATGTTACCAGTTCATCAACAGTTAACGCTGTAATGGAGACTGCTGCAAAATTAAATGCTCCTGTTATCATTCAGTTTTCGAATGGTGGTGCACAATTTTTTGCAGGAAAAGGTTTAAAAAATGACAACGAACGTTCTGCCATTGCTGGAGCAGTAGCTGGAGCAAAACACATACATCAATTAGCTGAGTTGTACGGTGCAACTGTAATCTTACATACAGACCACTGTGCAAAAAACCTTCTACCTTGGATGGACGGAATGATGGATGCAAACGAAAAGTATTTTGCAGAAACAGGAAAAGCATTATTCTCATCTCATATGATTGATTTATCTGAAGAACCTTTAGAGGAAAACATTGCGATCTGCAAATCCTATTTAGAACGAATGGATAAAATCGGAATCACACTTGAAATCGAGCTTGGAATCACAGGTGGTGAAGAAGATGGAGTTGACAATTCAGGAGTCGACTCTTCTAAATTATACACACAACCAGAAGAAGTAGCTTACGCCTATGAAGAATTACTTAAAGTAAGTAACAAATTTACCGTAGCTGCAGCATTCGGAAACGTACATGGTGTTTACAAACCAGGAAATGTTGTGCTTACACCAAAAATACTTGATAATTCACAAAAATACATTCAAGAAAAATACAATACAGAGATTAATCCAGTAGATTTTGTATTCCACGGAGGCTCCGGTTCTACACTAGAGGAAATTCGTGAAGCAATCACTTACGGAGTAATCAAAATGAACATAGATACAGACTTACAATTTGCATACACAGAAGGAGTAAGAGATTACGTTCTAGCAAAAAAAGATTATTTAATGGCTCAAATCGGGAATCCTGACGGAGACGATCAACCCAACAAAAAACATTACGACCCACGTAAATGGGTACGTGAAGGAGAACAAACATTTATCAACCGTTTAGAACAAGCTTTTGCTGATCTAAATAACGTGAACACATTATAATTAGCTTATGAGTAATTGGTTTCAACGCGTAAAAGGAGGTATTACAACTTCAACACGAGACAAAAAAGAAACACCTGAAGGTCTTTGGCACAAATGTTCCAATTGTAAAACACTTCACACAACAGAAGAAATACAAAAAAATTATTGGGTATGTGACCGTTGTTCTCAACACGAACGTATCGGTTCTGAAGAATATTTCCAAATCTTATTTGACGATGGTAAATATGAAGAATTAAATGCATCTGTAGTTTCAGGTGACCCTTTAGAATTTGAAGACACAACAAAATACACCGATCGTTTAAAATCCACAATTAACAATACAGGTCTAAACGATGCTATTCGTACTGCTATTGGACAAATGGACGGTGAAGATTTCGTTATCGCTTGTATGGATTTCGCTTTTATCGCAGGATCTTTAGGATCGGTAATGGGCGAGAAAATCGCTAGAGCAATTGACGTAGCTATCGAAAGAAAAGCACCGTTTATGATTATTTCAAAGTCAGGCGGGGCACGTATGATGGAAGCAGGTTTCTCATTAATGCAAATGGCTAAGGTTTCTGGAAAACTAGGGCAATTGTCAGAAGCGAAACTTCCTTACATTTCATTCTTAACAAACCCTACTACTGGTGGAGTGACTGCTTCTTTCGCAATGTTAGGCGATATTAATATAGCTGAACCCGAAGCATTAATTGCCTTCGCAGGTCCACGCGTAGTAAGAGAAACAATAGGTAGAGATTTACCCGAAGGATTCCAAACTTCTGAGTTTGTTTTAGAACACGGTTTCTTAGACTATATTGTAGACAGAAGAGAATTAACTGAAAAATTAGGCCATTCCTTAAAATTGTTCAGAAATTAATTAATAATTATTGATAAAATTGGTAAAGCTAAGAAGACTTTCATTATCTTTGCCCCGTCGTATAGACGACTACATAAGAATCATTTAAATAAATATTGGCATGTACATCAATTCAGAAATTAAAAAAGAAATCTTCGCAAAACACGGAGGAGCTGAAACAAACACTGGATCAGCAGAAGCACAAGTTGCATTGTTTACTTTTCGTATCTCTAACTTAACTGAACACTTGAAGAAAAACCGTAAAGATTACGGAACTCAACGTTCATTACAGTTGTTAGTAGGTAAAAGAAGATCTCTTTTAGATTACTTAAAGAAAAAAGACATCGAAAGATATCGTGCTATTGTTAAAGAATTAGGATTACGTCGTTAATTCTTTACTAGCAAATTTTATTAAGAGGGGACAATCGATTTTTTATCGGCTGTCCTTTTTTACTTCATACTGAACAGTTTTTTCAAGCGAAAACGATCGCTAAATAGAAAGATAATAATAATCGATTATACATACGTTGGTACTTTTGGTTAACAAAAGTTGAAGAGATTCCCAACGGCTATAATTCCTTAAATCAAACACATGAATATTGGAATCAAAAAGAGCCTGATTTCTGGTGGAAAAGAAATTTCCATTGAAACAGGTAAGTTAGCGAAACAAGCTGACGGATCCGTTGTACTTCGCATGGGAGATACAATGATTTTGGCAACGGTAGTTGCTAACAAAGACGCAAATGAAGGAGTAGACTTCTTACCATTAACGGTAGACTACAAAGAGAAATTTGCAGCAGCTGGTCGTATACCAGGTGGTTTTTTCCGTCGTGAGGCTCGTCCTTCAGAAAGAGAAATTCTAGTAATGCGTATTGTTGACCGTGCATTACGTCCTCTTTTCCCAGATGATTATCATGCTGAAGTGCAATTGATGATGCAACTTATCGCTTATGATGGAGTAAACTCACCAGATGCATTAGTAGGTTTAGCTGCTTCTTCAGCATTAGCAGTTTCAAATATTCCTTTCAACGGACCAATGTCCGAAGTACGTGTTGGTAGAATAGATGGTCAATTTATCATCAATCCAACAATGGCTGAAATGGAAAAATCAGACATGGATATCATCGTTGCTGGTACAGCAAAAGACATCAACATGGTCGAAGGAGAAATGCAAGAAATCTCTGAATTAGAAATGATCGAAGCAATAAAATTTGGTCACGACGAAATCAAAAGACACATTGCTTTCCAATTGGAAATTGCAGCAGAAATACCTTCTGCTTTACCAAAAAGAGAATACTGTCACGAAAAACACGATGAGGAATTCCGATCTAAAGTACACGCATTTGCATTTGATAAATGTAAAGAAGTTGCCCGTATGGGATTAGCATCTAAAGAAAAACGTGCTGAACTTTTTGATGCAATCAAAGAAGAATTAAAAGCACAATATACAGAAGAAGAATTGGTTGAATTGAAACCTTTCTTAGGCCCTTACTTTAAAGAAGTAATGAAAAAAGCAGTGCGTACTGTAATGCTTGACGAAGGAAAACGCCTTGACGGACGTGACTTTCATCAAATACGACCAATTTGGGCAGAAGTTGATTACTTACCAATTGTTCACGGTTCAGCTGTATTTACAAGAGGAGAAACTCAATCCTTAACTACGTTAACGTTAGGTGGTAAAATGGATGAACAAATGATAGACGACGTTACCTTCGAAGGTACTGTTCCATTCATGTTACACTACAACTTCCCTCCTTTCTCAACAGGAGAAGCTCGTCCAATTCGTGGTACATCTCGTCGTGAAGTAGGTCACGGAAACTTAGCTTTAAGAGCTTTAAAACCGGTACTACCTCAAGACAATCCATACACAATTCGTTTGGTTTCTGAAATCTTAGAATCTAACGGATCTTCTTCAATGGCAACAGTATGTGCTGGAACATTAGCATTGATGGATGGTGGAGTACAAATCAAAGCGCCAGTATCTGGAATCGCAATGGGGCTAGTTGCTGATGGTGGTAAATTTGCTGTTCTTTCTGATATCTTAGGTGATGAAGACCACTTAGGTGACATGGATTTCAAAGTATGTGGTACTGCTAAAGGAATCACCGCTTGTCAAATGGACATCAAAGTAGATGGTTTACCTTACGAAATCCTAGAACAAGCATTGAACCAAGCTCGTGAAGGTCGTTTGCATATCTTGAACAAAATTGTAGAAACAATTGCGAAACCAAATGCAGACTTCAAACCACAAACACCTCGTATTGAAGCATTCAATGTTCCAAATGACTGTATCGGTGCAATCATCGGACCTGGCGGGAAAATCATTCAAGGTGTTCAAAAAGAAACACATACAACAATTACAATCGAAGAATTACCATCAGGTGAAGGTCGCGTTCAAATCATGTCAAACAATGGTGATGATATGGCTGAAGCAATCCGTAGAATTCGTTTAATCGCATTCCCTCCACAAGTTGAAGAAGGGGCAACTTACGAAGGTAAAGTTAAAGCAATTAAAGAATTTGGTGCATTTGTTGAAATCCTTCCAGGAACAGACGGTCTTATACATATCTCTGAATTCTCTTGGGAGAAAGTAGCGAAGATGGAAGATGTTGTAAAAGAAGGAGATTTACTTTCTTTCAAAGTAGTTGGAAAAGATCCAAAAACGAAGAAATGGAAATTGTCTCGTAAAGTTTTATTACCAAGACCAGAAAAAACAGAAGCTCCGAAAGAAGCGTAATTATATTGGCATTTTCGAAAGAGAATGCCAATTTTACTATATTTGCAAAAAAAAATAATCATGGCAAACAAAAGAGATTTAAAGAAAGCATTAAATAACATGGTTTACGAACTAGTTGACGAATGTTATTCAATTCAATTATATGCTCCAGAAAAAGCAGAAGCATCTGATAAAGTAATTACTGAGACAGCATCTTTCCACGAAACTGCATTGTCAAAAATCGGTAAAGCAAAAAATAAAGCTGAGTTCAAAGCAATCATCGAAGAGATTGAAAAAAACGCAGACATCTTATTTGATAAAGTAAACGATTTATAATCGTAAACCATATTCAACATTAGCCATCTCAATTGAGGTGGCTTTTTTTATGCCTTTACAAGGCATCTCTACAACTTCTCTAATTGTCTCAATCAAAAAAAGTGTTTACCAATTTCATAAATCGGAAAAAGAACTCCACAGCCAGGACGTAGCGGCATAGCTAAATGAAAAGAAAAAGGTGCGAACGTTTGTTTTCCAATGCGACCATAAGGAAGCACTTGGCAAGCAACTTGTGAGCCATTTTTCATGAATTTACTAGAACGTGAAGGCCGAAAGGCTGCCAAAAAATAAGGGCGTCTCCTCACCCAAATATTTGGGCGAGGCCGGGCTTTTGTTTCAAGTCCTCGCTTCTCTCCAATTAATGGAGAAGAAACTCCGGGCTTTCCACGCCAATCCCTAACGCAAGATTTGAATTACGAATACACTTATCATTCTACACTTTTCATCCGCCAGTGCCCAAAAACACAAAACTTCAATTTTCAATGAATTTAAGTATCTCCATAATACCTTATCTCAGGAACAATCTCCCTCCTAATAAAACGAAAACCTTCATCACGAACCTTCGCCTTACCAATCAATCTGAAATACTTTGCAATCAACGTAATTAGCGCGCCTGACAGTATATAAACCGTCTTCCTCGACTCGAAAGCCAATCCAAGAAATCCATTTTCAAAAAGATGCTTACAATGCTTTGAAATACTCGATTGTGACAATGGAATGTGAGTTAGTACCTCACGTTGACTAAGATTGAGATCTTGTGCATGAAGCTCAACAACAGCAATGCGTGCCGGGTGACCCAAAGATTTAAACAAACAAGCCATTTCAATTTGCTCTTTGGAATAATGTGCGTAATTTGTTGCTCCCATTTCAGTTAGAATTTGTGATTAGTCTATTTAAGTTACGGCAGAAAATATTAGATTCCAACTGTAAACGATAATTTTAACATTCATTCCTAATTTATTTCCATCAATTTTTATAATTATTTACCTCTATCTGAATATCACAATATGCGCATACTCCAATATTCAGATGAACCAAACCAACATGTTGAATACAAGCTAATTAAAACAAAATTAAATTCGATAAATAAATAGAAAACAATCCAAATAATAAACTAAAAGCCCTAAACTTTAGAACTCTTAAAGTTTTCCTATCTTTGTTCTTCACACATCTATATCATGAAAGTTTTAATTTCCCCTGCAAAATCTATTGACATAAATAGAGACATAGACTATCCAAAAACTACAAAATCAGCGTTTTTAAATGATTCAAAAATCATAATGAACGTTTTAAAAAAATGGTCTACAGAGGAAATAAAATCAAAAATGCATGTATCTAATGATATAGCAGAATTGAACCTTGAACGAAATAACAACTGGGAACCACCAGTTGAAAAGAATAAAGATACATGTCCAGCAATTATTGCATTCACTGGTGAAGTATACCGTGGCTTAGATGTGAATACTTTTTCCGAAAAAGACTTCTTAAAAGCACAAGAAACCATTCGTATTCTTTCAGGTTTATATGGGATTTTAAAACCTTTAGACTTGATTTTCGCCTATCGTCTTGAAATGGGGACAAAAATACAGATAGACGAAAGAAGTAAAAATCTTTACCAATTTTGGGGTAATAAACTTGCCGATTTTTTAGCTTACGAAATGGAAAATCAAGAAGTATTAGTGAATTTAGCTTCGAATGAATATGCAAAAGCAGTTCCTTTTAAAAGCATAAAAAACCAAATCATTACACCCCATTTCAAAGATTTTAAAAATGGAGAATTAAAGACCGTTTCTGTTTACGCAAAACACGCAAGAGGAGAAATGGCTCGATGGATAGTAAAAAACAACATTGAATCTGCCGAAGAAATTAAACTTTTTAATAAAATGGGGTATCTATACGATCATAATCTTTCAACGGAAGAGGAATTTGTTTTCACCCGTTAACCTTACTGTTGAAATAAAAATTTATACGTAGTTCATCGATTGTCATTGAAAACATTTTTATTATCTTCACTGCACTTATGAAGAAATAGATGAAAACTACTTACTTAATTATCACCCTATTTCCGTTTTTTAGTTTATCGCAATCGAATGTAAACACTGCTGGTGGAAATCATCAAAACTCACAAGGTAGTATTTCCTATACTATAGGTCAAATTACATCTGATTATTTAGAGAACAGCAACGGAATTGTCAACGAAGGCGTACAACAGCCTTACGAGTTTTTTTATTTAAAAAATGATGAGCTATCATTTCTTGACGAAATGTATTTTTTTCCAAACCCTACTTTAGGAAAAGTGAAAATATCTAGTGAACACCTTATTGGAAGTACACTCACATTGCTCGATTTAAACGGAAAAACACTTTCTGTACAAACTATCGACACAATTTTTCATGAAGTAGACTTGTCGTTTTTGTCACCAGGTGTTTACGCTGTACAAATTGAAAAAAACGCTCAAAAAAGTACACTACGAATTATTAAAAACTAATTATGAAACTACGAAGTATTCTTGTTGCCCTATTATTAAATGGAGCTGTATTTGCACAAGCACCACAATTAATGACTTATCAATCTGTTATTAGAAACCCTCAAAGTCAATTACTTACAAACACCAATGTAAACATTCGTTTGTCAATACTAAAAGGATCCCAAAACGGTATTGCAGTTTATGTTGAAACACATCAAATTACAACCAATACAAACGGATTAGCAACAGCATTAATTGGAAACGGTAATCCTATAAATGGAGCTATTACAAGTATCAACTGGGGAGATGGTCCTTATTTCCTACAAACGGAACTAGACCTTAATGGTGGAAACAATTTTTTACTATTCGGAACACAACAACTTGTAAGTGTACCTTATGCCCTATATGCAGAAACAGCAGGTACCACTATTAATGGTGGTGGGAATGGCCCTATGGGCCCACAAGGAGTCCAAGGAGCTGATGGTGTTGATGGATTAAGTGCTTATCAAATAGCATTAGCAAATGGATATTCTGGATCGGTAACTGATTGGTTAAACTCGTTAATCGGGCCACAAGGTCCATCTGGAACAAATGGAACAGCAACAGGAATACCAGGTCCGCAAGGTGAGCAAGGAATACAAGGTTTAGCAGGTGCTCAAGGTCCACAAGGAGAACAAGGAGAACAAGGATTACCAGGAACAACTGGTCAATTCGGGAGTACCGTATTTACAAACACTATGTTTAATGTTACAAGTAACTTAACGTCATTTACCTTGATACCTGGATTAACACAAACCATCAATGTACCTGACAATGCAATAGTATTTGTATCCGCAAATGGAGGTTTTCAGAATACAGCTCTTGGCAATACCCACGCTATTGTAGACTTAGCAATTTATATAGATGGAAGTGCAAGTTCTGTACAACGAAGAGCTGTAGCAGCAAATACTAGTTCATTAGGTCAAATAATAGGAAATTGGAATCTATCTGGATCATTTGCTTTAACCCAGGGTAATCACACGATACAAATACGTGTAAAAGATGGCGGAGGATCTGGAACTGCAAACATAGGTGGAACCAATGATCTAATAAAAGGAAACTTAACCGTAATGATTATCAAACAGTAAAAAAAGGGACTAAAAAGTCCCTTTTTTCATTCTCCATTCATAAATATAATCTAGAACCGTACTTGGCTGTTGTAGAAAAGGAATATGTCCACAATCCTTAACTAGTGCAACACTTACATCCGCTTTAGAAACATGTTTCTTAATCAAGAGTAATTGTTGAACCGTTCCATATTGATCCTTATCTCCTTGAATCAATAAGACTGGACATGTAATTCCTTCTATATCTTTACAAATGTCCCATTTATAGAATTTTTCGGACAACCAAGTATTTGCCCATGCGTAAAACAAATCATCAGTCTTATCACCATGATACTTTCTAAGTCCATCTAATTTCCCTGCTTTAAAAGCTTGCACCGCAGGCAAAATCCCCTCAATGGTTTCTTGCTCCACAATCACGTGTGCTGCCATACTAATGACACCAACGACCTGTTCACGATATCTACTTGCGTAAAGCAAAGCGATAGAAGCACCATCAGAATGCCCTACAAGAACCACTTTCTTATCTTTAGGAATAAGAATATCCAATACATCAGGTAATTCCTCCCAGGCATATTTATTTAAATAATCTGTTGATCGAGGATGTTGCAAAGCCGAAGATTGACCATATCCTTCTCTTTCGTACACAATTCCATCCAGATGCATTTGGTTACAAAGCAATTGCGGGAAACTCTTCCATTGCCCAATAGAACCTAACGCTTCATGAATAAAAATTAATACTGTATCCGTAGAATCTGTATGTTCAGCATAGATAGGTGCCACATGAATAGATGCACCACTTTTTATTTGAACCTGTTTCATAGAACAAAAAAAAGGGAACCCATAATAGATTCCCTAATGAAAAAAATATAGTGACTATCCTTTTACTCTTTCCACATAAATACCCGTACGCGTATCTACCTTGATAATTTCTCCGTTATCAATAAATAAAGGAACACGAACTTCAGCTCCAGTTGCAATTGTTGCAGGTTTCATTGAGTTAGTTGCAGTATCCCCTTTTACTCCTGGTTCTGTATAAGTAACCTCAGAAACAATGTACATTGGAAGATCAACAACTAATGGAGCTTCTTCCTCTGCATGGAACAAAATGTTACAAGTCATTCCCTCTTGCAAGAATTTAGGTTTCTCAATCATAACTTGAGGAATATTTACCTGCTCAAAGTTTTCATTATTCATAAAAACGAAAGAGTCTCCCTCTTCATATAGATATTGGTATTCTCTGTTTTCAATACGAACAATTTCAATTTTATGTCCAGCTGAAAACGTATGATCCAACACCTTTCCGCTTTCAATTTGACGCATTTTAGTACGTACGAAAGCAGGTCCTTTACCAGGTTTCACATGTTGAAACTCGATGATTTGACATAATTTGTCATTGTGCTTAATACACAAACCATTTTTAATATCAGCTGTATTTGCCATATCGAAATATTTGATTATCGTTTTATTGGTCGCAAATATATACAATAATTTAATTTTTTGAAAGCGCTTTTATAGCCATCATTTTGTATATTTGATATTATTCATAATCCTCATTCGTATGGAAAAACAACCCGATACCACAACAATCATTAAAGAAGAACCCGTTTCCATTTGGAAAAAATTGAAATATGCCCTTGGTGCAATCCTAGGAATCATGGTATGTGTCCTTATTTTTCAAAATTGGAAAGACGTTCCCTTGAATTTATTGGTAAAAGAATACCTCATCCCTTTTCCACTAATCATCATTTTTGCCTTGTTAACCGGCTATCTATGGGGAAGCTTCTCTGGATACCAACGCATGCAACGTAAAAACAAAGACATTCGAAACCTTCAAAAGAGAGTAATCGATCAAAACGACCACATTAATACCTTGCGTTCATCAAACGAACCTACTGTTTTGTAAACGTTACTAAAAAATAAATCTAAAGGTCCAATTAGTAATAAGATGGACCTTTTTTATTTTGACAAAAATCTAAAAAACATTTTCGCAGCCTTAATCGGTCTACGCGCTTTAGTAAATAGACTAAAAAAGCGTTCACAAGCTGCTTGCCACGTGCTTCCTTTGGTCGCAGTGGCAAATCAGTGTTCCCAGCATTTTCATTCCATTTAGCTATCGCTGCTCCCCCCGGGCTGAAGTACACATTTTATCATTTACACTTTCCTTAATCTCAATATGGGGATATGTGCATAGAGGTAGAAACAGAAACAATAAACTTTCCTTAATCTCAATATGGGAATATGTGCATAGAGGTAGAAATAGAAACAATAAACTTTCCTTAATCTCAATATGGGAATATGTGCATAGAGGTGGAAATAGAAACAATAGACTTTCCTTAATCTCAATATGGGAATATCTGCATAGAGGTGGAAAACTAACCTCTCCTGCCCGGCGGAAGGTGATAGCTACACGAAGTTGAACATCCACTTGCTTTTTGAGGTGAAGCGACTTTAGAAGCTACTCCGAAAAATTAGCAAGGTAATGCTTCAACACGTGTACTAAAGCCAGAAGACGGAATAGCAGCCAAATCTTAAAACTATTCTATCCCCTCCTATTTTTTATCTTTTATTTCTTGAGCAAAATGAACGATCTCAGAGGCAAAAGTCGTCCAATCAATGGTTGCGTTTTTCTCCCGAATGTTCTGCTGAAAATCGACGGTTTTTGCGAGTTCAAAAAAGTGTAAAATTCCTTCTGAAATGGCATTTGAATTTACCTCATCAACCAAAACACCGGTGAAATCTGGGGTAATATATTCAGGTAATCCTCCAACATTTGTCACCAAAGTTGGAGTTTCAAAATGATCTGAAATAGCGTGAATTCCACTTTGCGTTGCGGTACGATAGGGCAATACACACAAATCGGCAACACTGAAAAAATCTGCAATTTGATCGTCAGGAATAAACCTATTAAACACAAAAATTCGTTCGTGATTTGGGTTTGTCTCAATCTGCTGTTGATACCCCTCGAAACTTCCGTAACATTCGCCTGCAATAATTAACTGAAATTCATCTGAAAGTAAAGAAAATGCATCAATTAACAGGTCTAATCCTTTGTAATCACGGATTAAACCGAAAAATAAAATGGTCTTCTTTTGGTTTAAAACTTGTAAGGTTTTCGCTACAATATTTGGATCTTTCCTATCTCCGAACTGACTGTATTTTGGATGATCTAAAAGTAAATATTTTGGTTCTGGAATGTATTTTTTCAAATCAGAAAGCACTTGTTTTGACATTACAACAAATCCATCTTGCGCTTGTAAATAATAGTGATTAAATCGGTCGTCAAAAAAACGTTTTTCATGCGGAATGACATTATCTAAAAGTGCAATTTTCACCGCTTTGTGAGTTACTTTTCGAGTAATCATTCCTAGTGCGGGCGCAAAAAACGTCATCCAATACCTTGTCAACAATAGATCTGGTTGGTTATCATTTATTTGTTTTGCAGCTTTAAGATAACTAAAAGGTTGAATGGAATCAATGATTCTAATGTTCTCGGACTGAGTAACGAGCGCATTTTTTTCTACGTACTGCGTTTTTCCAGGAAATAAAAAACCAGGATATTGTCGGTTAAAATTAACTGCATTGCACTCCCATTTTTTTTTAAAAGCATTGTTCAGATGATCGCTAAACAAGGCGATTCCTCCCCTATACGGATGAAAAACTGAAACAAAACTTATTTTTTTTATTTCCATGTTTCAAAAATAGCCGATTTTCCCTTTATCCTTACTTTTTATTACTAAGTTTTCTAGTGCTAAGTAGGGTTGTTTTTGAAAAAGGCACCCTAACTTTTCATAAATGGCTTATATTTGTAACAAAGATTTTTATATGAATTCACTTAAAGCATTTTTAAGAAGTGAACAAATCGGCGGGGTTTTGTTGATTATCTGTACACTTTTCTCTTTATCTATTTCCAACTCATCTTTTGCTGAGGGTTACCACAAAATTTGGGATGCTGATTTAGGTATTTTATCCGTCGAAGGATGGATCAACGACGCGTTAATGGCAATTTTCTTCCTTTTTGTTGGTTTAGAGATTAAACGTCAATTGTACATTGGTGAATTGAGTAATGTCAAAAAGGCTATGCTTCCAATCTTTGCTGCTATTGGTGGTATGCTAATTCCTGCGTTGTTCTACATGATATTCAATTATGGAACACCTACTCAAGGTGGTTTTGGTATTCCTATGGCTACAGATATTGCTTTCGCATTGGCTGTATTAACATTGTTAGGCGACAAAGTTCCTTTGGGATTAAAGATTTTCTTGTCGAGTTTAGCAATCATCGATGATTTGGGAGCTATTCTTGTAATTGCCTTTTTCTACCCTGACCCTGCACATCCATTCCAAGCGAATTATTTGTTTTTCTCTTTATTGTGTTTCATTGCCTTATTGTTATTGAATCGCTTTAAGATGAAAAACCTTTTTATTTACTTGATTGGTGGTATTTTCATGTGGTTTTTCATGTTGAAATCCGGAATTCACACAACAATAGCGGGTGTTCTTTTGGCTTTCGCTCTTCCATTTGACGGTGGTAGCGAAGAAGGTCTTTCTACCAAAATTGAACATTGGTTAACCAAACCTGTAACGTTTATTATCCTACCTCTTTTTGCATTAGCTAATACAGCAATCACTTTAGGGGGTAGTGTCATTGATGCAATATCTCACGAATACAGTGTAGGTATTTTTGTTGGCCTAGTACTTGGAAAACCTGTTGGTATATTTTTAATGTCATTATTGGTGGTGAGTTTAAAAATGGCAAGTTTACCAGATGGTGTAAAATGGTTAAAAATTTTAGGTGTTTCTCTATTAGGTGGAATAGGATTTACGATGTCAATCTTTGTTGCCAACTTAGCCTTCTCAGATTCTCCTGAGATACTAAATAACGCAAAGCTTTCGATCTTAATTTCTTCGACAGTGGCTGGAATTATTGGTTACTTAATCTTGTTCTTTATGCTTCGTAAGCAACCAGAAGTTAAATAATATCAATAAAATAACATTTTATAACAAGGCTCTCATAAGGAGCCTTTGTTTGTTTTTGAGCTTTTTGTATATTTCAAATGTGGTAATTATTGTAAATAATCAATCGCCCTACATTGACTTGTAATTGCCCCGAATTGAATTACTAAAATGATCAGATATGAAAACAATTAGCAAAACATGGAAAGAAGTACATCTTACACGTATTGATCATGTTAAAAACACTTATTCTTCGCGAGCGCAAAAAATTATTCAACCTAATTACATTCGTGAAGTTGTAGAACAGCTTTCAAAAAAGCAATTAAATGAAGAACACTTTAGAGAATTGAATGAGCGTATGGATAAGCTGTATTACGCAATTCCAAACATCAATGAAACATCACCTAATTCATACAAGACATACCGTTCACTTTTGGATGATTTCAAATATTTTGTCAATACAGAATTAAACTTACTTCCTCGTCATTACTACAAATCAATTTATATACCGATAGGAGTTGCTGGTGGTCTTTTATTTGGATTATTGTTTGGCTTATACATCTCAAATCCTCATGTTGGTTATCTTACAGGCTTTATTTCTGGAGCAATGTTAGGCTATATTATTGGCTATTACAAGGATGTAAATCATGGGATTAACAAAAGATTTGCCTGACACTTAGGTGCTATTTTTGTCCGTTTTAGTTAAGTAATTTATATAATGAAGGGAAAGGTGCTTAAATTTGTGGCATGTTTTCTAAATACCCATATAAAAATCTTATAAAGTATAGCTTTTGGTTCTCCATTTCGGTGGCCATCTCTGCTTTTATTACTTACAGTACTTCCGAATATAATTTAGCTACGGTGGCTTACCGTACAACCTCTATATTTTGTCACTTTTTTATTATTAGCTTTTTTAATGTACTTCTAATCAATAAGGTGGAGAAATGGGATTGTAAACACAATAATATTAATATTCAATTAAGCCAATTCCTCACTGGTTATTTAATGACCATTATTTTAGTGTCTTTGTTTTACTTGATCAATTTATTGTTTGTTAAAATGGGATATCTTTCACAGATTAATTTTGATGAACGTTATTCAAAAATCAAAGAAGATTGGCATTTAGTTATCTTTATTCCTTATGTGAGCTTGTTGTTGTATTCCGTTGTTTATTTCTTTCACAACTTCATTCTTTTACATCACACAAAAGTTAAAAATGAATTGGAAGTCGCAGAGTTAAAATCACTTCATTCTGAAACTATTAATCAATTATTACGTCAACAAATCCAACCACATTTTTTATTCAATGCTTTAAATACATTAAAATCTTTGATAAAAAAGGATCCTGAACTAGCGGATCAATATGTGATTCACTTAAGTGAATTCCTTCGTGCTTCAATAGCAGACAACCGAAATCAAATTTCTAAAATTGAAGAAGAGTTAAAAATCTGTACGGATTATATGAACATGCAAAAGATCCGATTTACAGAAGCTTTGATTTATAAAGTAGAAATAGATATGAAAGATTCGAGAATGCAAAGAAGTATTCCCAATTTCTCCTTACAACCACTATTAGAGAATGCAATAAAACACAATCAATTTACACTTTCAAATCCTTTGGAAATAAAAGTTTTTTTTGAGAATGATTTCATTTGTATTTCCAATCCTATTCGTTTACGAAAAACAGTGGAGCATTCGACAGGAAACGGGCTTTACAATCTACAACAGCGCTGTCGTATCATTTATGAAGAAGATATTGAGATATTAAATAACGGGGAAACATTTACGGTAAAAATAAAACTTATATAGATTAACATGAAGATCGTTATTATTGAAGACGAACAGTTAATTGCTGAAGATTTGAAAGATCTCTTATTAAAAGTAGATTCAAATATTGAAATTTTAGCAATGATAGACTCAGTTGCTTCCGCAAATGATTTCTTTAAAGTGGAGCAAGAAATTGATTTAATATTTAGTGATATTCACCTTGGGGATGGATTAAGCTTTGAGATATTCACAGAAAATACAATTGAAATTCCAGTCGTTTTTTGTACGGCATATGATCAATACGCTTTAGAAGCATTTAAAGTAAACGGGATTGATTATATTTTAAAACCGTTTTCAAAAGAAGTTATTATCAATGCACTAGATCGTTATAAAAACCTTAGCCGTGCAATGATTAGTTCATCTGCCAATATTCACAAAGTAGTAGACATCATTCGTCATTCTACTCAATCAAAAAATCAGACCTTACTTATTCATTACAAAGAAAAGATCATCCCCGTTTCATTAGAGAACATTGCATTGTTTTACATCCGAAATGAAAGCACGTATATATACACATTTGATCAAGAAAATTATGTCATCAACAAAAATTTAGAAGAGCTTGAACTTTTAGTTGGGAATGATTACTTCAGAGCAAATCGTCAGTTTTTAGTACATCGTAAAGCGATAAAAGATGCTTCGAGTTCAATCAATAGAAAATACTTAATTAATCTATCTCTTCCTTTTAAAGAGCAGATTACCGTATCTAAAGAAAAAATGACTGCCTTTTTACGCTGGTTAACGGATTAGTGATAAAAATACTTAAAAGAAAGGATTGAATGTGAGAATAAAGAATCAAAATGAAAACAAGGGCGTATTTTTGCACACGAAAGTACAGCATTACATTGACGTCTATTTACCCTTGATTTTGTCCGTTTTAGTATTTTCTACTTTATTATAATAGAAGGAAGGCCCAATTTTGCACACAAATAGTTTCAAACACATGATACATATTAATTTAAAAAACGTTTTTGCAGGAATCTTGTTTTCCATTTTCGCTTCAAACGGAAATGCTCAACAAACGCTAAGTTTGAAAGATGCGCTTTCATACGCTTTGGAAAACAACACACTTATGGAGCAAGCAAAAATTGACATTCAGAACAGTTATTACACTGTTGCAGAAGCACGTGCTAGCGCATTACCACAAATCAATGCCAATGTTTCGTTGACCAATAACGTGATCGTAACTTCATTTGTACTTCCTGCTTCCTTTATGGGTGGTCCTGCAGATGAATTTATTGCTATTCGCGCTGGTCAAACTTGGGGCTCAGTTATCCAAGTAACATTATCACAGCAAATTTATAACCAACAACTTTTTGCTGGCTTAAAAGCAGCAAAAGGAAGTATTGATTTGTTTAAAATCGCTGCAGAAGTAGCTGAAGAGAATGTATTACAACAAGTGGCAGCAGCCTATTATCAAGTCGTAATTACAAAACAAAATACTGTTGTTCTTGACGCGAATATTAAACGTGTAAAAGATCTTGAAAAAATTCTTGAATCTCAAGTTGAAATTGGTTTAGTTAAGAAAGTTGACTTGGACCGTGTAAAAGTGAATAGAGCAAACTTAGAAGCGCAACGATTACAATTAAACAATGGAATTGTTCAAGTAGAAAATCTATTGAAATACTACATGGGGATGCCAATCAATGAATCGATTACCATTTCACCAGATGCCTTTAGTGACTTGGAAAAATTTGCAGGCTCAATTACAAATGAAAATGAACAATTCGATCCAGAACAATTAGTTTCATATAAAGTTCTTCAAAAACAAGAGGAATTACTGAATCTCCAGATCAAAGTAAATAAAGCTGAATATGTACCATATTTATACTTGAGTGGATATTACAATTACAATACTTCCTCAAACAATTTCAATCTTTACACTAAAAAAGCATTGAGTTACGATATGTCAGCCTTCGCCCTGAACTTAGCAATTCCAATTTTTGATGGGTTAGCAAAAAATGCACGTATAAAAAAATCTCAAGCTAGTTTGGATCATTTCCGCAGCGAAATGAAGAATACAAGTAACGCATTGAATATGAATTATCACAATGCTACATCGCAAATACAAAACAGTTTACAAACCATTACGGCACAAGAATTAAATAAAACCTTGGCAAAAGAAGTCTACGACATGACAAATGCTAATTACACAAATGGATTAGCTTCATTAACAGATTTAATTAATGCCGAAGCAGAGTTAATTACAGCTGAACATAGCTATAACGAAGCATTATTAAAACTTAAAGTAGCTCAAGTAGAACTACTTAAGTCAAACGGGAAAATTGGAACTTTATTAAACTAATAAGATAAGCATTTAGCTAAAAGGATATGAAAAAGATAATTACAACAGTTGTCATCATTGCAGGTTTAGGTTTAGCAATTGGATATACATTATCCAACAACCGCAAAGAAAATATTGCCAAACAAAAAGTTGCCGAAGAAGGGAAAGGTGCTGTTTTGGTAAAAACATATATTACTCATAAAGAAGCACACAGTTTAGATTTCACAGCGAATGGTAATTTAATAGCCAATCAAGATCTAAAGTTTGTAAGTGAAGTAAACGGAAGAGTTTTAAGTATCGTTGTCAAAGAAGGAGACTTTGTTTCAAAAGGTCAAGTTTTAGCAACCGTAGAATCAACTTATGCAAATGTGGATTTAAAAAATGCACAAGATGCCTTAGAAAAATACAAGGTTGACCAAAAGAGATTAGAGGCTTCATTTAAAACTGGAGGCGTTACTTCTGCACAATTAGATGAAATCAATTTAGCTGTTAAGAACTATGAAAACATGGTTATTCAAGCGAAAAAAAGATTATCTGACAATACTATTAAATCACCTATCTCTGGTGTAATTAATAAAAAACATATCGAAATTGGTTCATTCGCTACGGCTGGTGCACCTTTATTTGATATTGTTGACGTTTCTCAATTGAAAATGAAATTAAATGCAAATGAAAAGCAAGTAGTTCAGTTAGCTCTAGGTATGAAAGTAGAAGTTTCTGTACCTGTGTTTCCAGATGAAATATTTGAAGGTAAAATTTCATTTATTGCACCTAAATCTGATGGTAGTTTGAACTACCCAGTAGAGATTGTTTTAACGAATACAAAAGGTTCAAAAATCAAAGCTGGAATGTATGCAACTGCTAAATTCCAATTTGGTGAACAAACGCCAATCTTAGCAATTCCAAGAACTGGTTTCGTAGGAGCAATCAGTAATAACGAAGTATTTGTTGTTCAAGGAAACAAAGCTATTCTAAAGAAAATTGTTCCAGGATTGTCATTTGGTGACATGGTTGAAGTTCTTGATGGATTAAACGAAGGAGAAATTGTAGTAACATCAGGTCAAATTAACTTAGTAGACGGAACTGCTATTGAAGTCGTTAAATAAGACAAGTTCTTAATAAAAAAACATTAACAATGAAAATCGCAGATATTTCCATTAGAAGACCATCCTTAGTGATTGTAGTCTTCACCGCGCTGACGCTCTTCGGTTTAATTTCCTACAAGGCCTTAAACTATGAGTTAATTCCAAAATTTACGCCAGGTGTAATTTCTATCTCAACTATTTATCCTGGTGCTGCACCTGGTGAGGTTGAAAATACTGTTACCAAAAAGGTGGAAGAAGCTATCTCCTCTATGGAGAAAGTAAAAAAAGTAGACGCAATTTCCTTTGAAAGTCTTTCTTTAGTTACTATCACATTAACAGATAAAGCAAATGTGGATTTGGCATTGAATGATGCCCAAAGAAAGATTAATGCTATTATCTCTGATTTTCCAGATGACGTAAAAACACCTTCCTTGAATAAATTCTCGTTAGATGATTTACCTATTATGACATTATCCGCTACATCAAGTATGGATGACGCCTCCTTCTTTGACATGATGGATAAACGTATACAACCTACATTAGCGCGTGTAAACGGTGTTGCTCAGGTAAATCTAATTGGAGGTGCGGAACGTGAAATTCAAGTAAACATTGACCGTACGAAGTTAGAAGGATACAACATGACAATTCTACAAGTACAGCAAGCGTTGATGACTTCAAACTTAGATTTCCCAACAGGAAGCGTTAAGTCGCGTGAAAATGATGTATTGATTCGTTTAGCTGGAAAGTTTAAAACAATAGATGAAATCAGAGACTTGGTTATCTCAAAATCTCCAGATGGTGGTCAAATTAGATTGAAAGATGTTGCTGATATTCAAGACACACAAAAAGATGCCGAAAAATTAGCGCGTGTAGATCAAAAAGGAGCAATTGCCGTTCAGGTAATTAAACAAAGTGATGCCAACGCAGTGGAGGTTTCTAAACAAGTACGAGAGTTAATCTCAAAAATTGAAAGTGATTATGCATCATTCAACATTAAGATAAATGTTGCAAATGACTCTTCTGTTTATACGATGGATTCAGCAAATTCAGTTGTTTTTGACCTTTTCTTGGCGATTGCTTTGGTTGCCATCATTATGATGTTGTTCTTACACTCGTTTAGAAATGCTGTTATTGTAATGATTGCAATTCCTGTTTCATTGATTGCTACATTTATTGGAATGGCATTTTTAGGATTCTCTTTGAACTTAATGTCTTTACTTTCTTTATCCCTTGTTGTAGGTATTCTAGTAGATGATGCGATTGTTGTCATTGAGAACATTTACCGTCACATGGAAATGGGTAAAAACAAAATTAGAGCATCTTTTGATGGAACCAAAGAGATTGGGTTTACCGTTGTATCTATTACGGCTGTTATTGTAGTTGTATTCTTACCAATTGCTCTGTCAACAGGTATGGTTGTTAATATTTTGAGAGAATTCTGTTTGACAATTGTAATCGCAGTATTACTTTCTTTATTTACTTCATTTACTGTTGTTCCTTTATTGACATCACGATACGGAAAACTAGAGCACATCACCAACGAAAAACTATATGGACGTTTTATTTTATGGTTCGAAAAACAAATAAAGAACTTCACAAATTGGATTGGTGGAATTTTAGATTGGTCGTTGAACCACAAATTCATTACACTAACGTTAGTATTTGTAATGCTTATTTCTTCTTTTATGTTGGTACCGTTCAAATTTATTTCAACGGAGTTCTTCCCACAATCGGATAGAGGTGAGTTCTTGGTTCAACTTGAACTACCAAAGGACGCTTCTATTGAACAAACCAACCAAATGGCGATGAAAGCAGAAGCATATTTAGCCAAAAAACCAGAAGTAAAATCTTTAATTACTACGATTGGTCAGTCTTCTGATGGTATGGTTTCCACTACAGCGACAGCATACAAGGCAGAGATTCAAGTACAGTTAGTTGATAAACAAGATCGTGCGGATGAATCTACGATTTACGCTGCAAAAGTTAAAAACGATTTACATCGTGAATTGATTGGTGCAAAAGTTAAAACTGTACAAATTGGCGCATTAGGAACTGCTGAAAATGCACAAATTGAAATGATTGTGATTGGTTCTGATTTAGATACCGTATATAATTATGCGAATCAAATGATGAAAGAATTACAGAAGATTTCAGGAACTGCCGAAGTACGTTTATCAGTTGAAGATGGTAACCCAGAGGTAACTGTAAGTGTTGATCGTGATAAAATGGCGACCTTAGGGTTGAACATGGCAACAGTTGGTCAAACCATGCAGCTTGCATTTAATGGAAATACAGACAACAGTTTCCGTCAAGGTGAGTATGAGTATGATATAAATGTTCGATTTGATGACTTCAATAGAAAAAGTATTGAGGATGTTAGAGATATTACGTTCATGAACAATACAGGTCAATTGATTCGTCTCTCTCAATTCGCTTCTGTTAAAGAAGGTTCTGGTCCAACACAATTGGAAAGAAGAGATAAAAGCGTCGCTGTAAAAGTACGTTCTCAAGCCATTGGTCGTGCGGATTCAGATATCATTGCTGAATGGATGGAAAAAATTAAACCTATTCACAAACCACTTGGGGTGTCCTACGTTTGGGGTGGGAACATGGAAAATCAACAAGAAGGTTTTGGTACTTTAGGAATTGCCTTGATTGTATCTGTATTGTTGGTTTACTTTATCATGGTGGCTTTGTACGATTCTTTCGTTCATCCGTTTGTGGTATTGTTTTCTATTCCGTTAGCGATCATTGGAGCATTATTGGCGTTAGCACTTTCGAACAGTTCCTTGAATATATTCACCATTTTAGGTATGATTATGTTGATTGGTTTGGTGGCAAAGAACGCGATTATCCTTGTCGATTTTACCAACCAACTGAGAGCAGAAGGTAAATCTGTAAGAGAGTCTTTAGTATTAGCAAATCGTGCACGTTTACGACCAATTTTGATGACTACGATTGCAATGGTTATCGGTATGCTACCGATTGCACTAGCTTCTGGTGCTGGAGCGGAGTGGAAAAACGGTTTGGCATGGGTAATTATTGGAGGGCTACTCTCTTCCCTATTCCTGACATTAATTGTTGTTCCGGTGATTTACTTAATGTTTGAAAACATCTTAGATAAATTAGGATTCAACAAACCGAAGTTACCGGTTGATAAATTATTGAATGAACCTTATGATCACAAGGATGTGTTAGAATACTAATCCAAGTGTTGAAAAGATAAAAAAAGCTCTCGAAAGTTCGAGGGCTTTTTTTATACTCTAATTTGAAAACCAATTTTCAGCTCGGGAGGAACGCGGTAGCTAAAGATTTTGGGAAAGGTGAGAACGCGTATTTGCCGTTGCGACCAAAGGAAGCACGCGGCAAAAAGCAGGTGAACCCTTTTTCAAGTCTTTACTAAAGCGTGTATACCGATAAAGGCTGCCAAAAGAAAATAAGAAAAGTTGAAATCTACGCTTATTTATGAAAAGGAAAGTGTTCATTCTATAAAGAATAGTTCTAAATAAGGTGAAATATACCACAAAAAGGTTATCGCTAAATCAGTACAAAGTAGCGACATTTGCATCGTTATTTTTATTCAATCTAAATATAAAACAATAAAGATGGAACGGATGTTACCAAAAATTAACTTTTTACGTCTCTTAATATTGGGTTTCAGTTTGTTTTTTTCGCAGATGATTTTCGCTCAAACCGGAATGATTTATGGAAAAGTTCAAGATGCGCAAGGGAATCCGACAAACGATATTCATGTAACCATTGCTAATTCGCCTTTTGCTACAACAACGGATGGAAATGGGAATTATATTTTGATGGATATTCCTTATGGGCAATATGAATTGGAATATTTGGGCGAAGGTTTTGGATTTGAAACTGAGCTGGTACAATTGAACAGTGAGAAAACAGTCGTAAATAAAACCATGCACCATAAAGTAAGGGTGTATGACAATCTTGAGGTCTTTGGAGATCGTGAGAAACAACCAGAAAAACTGGATGTCATTACGCGTTTGCCGCTAAAACCTTATGAACAAATTCAATCTATTTCAGTGATTTCTGAAAAAACGATTCAACAGCAAGGAAACCTTTCTATTTCTGAAGCGACACGAAATGTGCCGGGAGTGTACACCTATGCTACTTATGGAGGTGTGCGAGAATCGATGTCATCACGTGGTTTCCGTGGTATTCCTGTTGTAAAAAACGGTATTCGTATTCACACAGACTTTAGAGGACAAGGTTTCTCCACTGACTTTTCTGGAGTAGAATCCATTCAAGTACTAAAAGGTGCATCAGCTATTTCAATGGGAACGGCAACGGATTTAGGATCACCAGGAGGAATCATCAATATTGTTACAAAAACACCGAAGTTCGAAAATTCTGGTGTTGTTGGAATCCGTGTAGGATCTTTTAATCAATTCCGTCCAACATTTGATGTTCAAAATGTAATTGGAAAAGAAGGGAAATTTGCAGTTCGTGTAAACGGTGCATACGAGAAAAATAGAACTTTCCAAAACATTAAAGGAATTGGTCAGGAGAAATTCTACATCAATCCATCAGTAGCTTGGAGACCAGATGCAAGAACAATGGTTGTTTTGGAAATGGATCACCTGAATGACACTCGTTCGTTCGACCCAGGAACAGTCAACACTTCTGTTGGAAACATTACCAATGAAATCTATGATTTGGGTCGAAAATTCTTAGGTTTTAAAGGAAATGAATCCATTCAAAAAACAACAACATATACAGCGTCGTTTAAACGTAATTTGACGAATAAATTGTATTTGCGCGCAGGTTACTACTTTGCAAACTACAAATCGGACGCAGTAGTTTCGGCGCTATCAGCAGTAAAAAAAGACGATTCATTAGGAATTAATGTTGATATGAACACGGTATACAAAAGATCATTGAACCGTTCAAATGACCGTCAGGACAAATCACATGTTGTACAAATCGATTTCGTAGGTGAGAAAATCCAACATGGAATCTTCAAACACACTTTCCAAGTAGGATTTGATTACAGAACGTCCACTTTTTCACAAAACTCATACAACTCTTATGTGATTGACACCATTGACATTCGCAACGAAGTGAACAACAATTTACCGAATTCAGTAGGAACATTTAACATCATCGGATCAGAAGCATCAACAAGCCGTTCATTTGGTTTGAGTGCACAAGAAGTTTTGGAAATCACGAAGTATGTACGTGTTTTTGGAGGAATTCGTTTTGGAACACACCTTTCTTACACGCCAGACTTTAACGCTTTGACAACGGGAACATATTGGAATCCGGTAGCTGGAGTAATGGTTAACGTTTGGAAAGGAATCAACGTATTTGGATCTTATACCAACTCTACCAACCCTCGTTCTGCAGCGTATTTAGATATCAACGGAAATCCATTAGGAAATGAGCGCATTGACCAAATTGAATTTGGGGTAAAAACAAGCTGGTTCAAAGACCGTTTACGTTTGAATGCAACGTACTACAAAATCAACAATAAAAATATGAACATCCGTGCAGCGGTATTAAACGAAGGAACTGGTGTTGTTGAATTACAAAACTATTACTTCAAAGGTGGAAATGACCAACGCCAAGGGATTGAGGTAGAATTAACAGGTCGTCCAATTGAAAACCTAGACGTTATTGTTGGTTACTCATACATTGACGCTCGATACATGGATCATACGACTTTCGTACCAGGTTCAAGCCCAAATAATACGCCTAACCATACCTTTAATGCGTATGTGAACTACAACTTTACGAAAACAGCGGTTCGTGGACTTTCCATCGGTGCGAGTTTCTACTACATTGGAGCACGTTACTACAACGATTGGACACAATCAAACGTTCAATATCATGGTATCCAACCAGGCGTAGAACCTTGGAAAAACAAAGCATACTCTTTATTGAATGTACAAATTGGTTACGACTTCAAATATTTGAAAAACGAAGTGTTGAACAACTTCAATGTACGTTTATTAGGGAACAACCTTATGAACTCTATCGGTTACGATGCCTATAGAACAAGCTTCATCAACCGTGTTACACCTATTAATTTTGCAGTTCAGTTGAACTACAAATTCTAAAACACAATTATTTTTCAGATGGCTGTTTCACTTTTGAAGCAGCCATTTTTTTTGTCTAAAAAAGAGAACTAGAAGTACAAATCCCACACAAAAAAGGACGAAACCAACCAATATTAGAATTTAAGTAAATGATAACAAATAAACATTTTTTTATTCCCGAATAATATCGAATTTTGTTCCAGAAATAGGAAGAACACTTTGTGAAGTTGGTTGAGGAAACACGTAAAGTGTTGAACGTGAAAGGTGGATTTTGAGCAGAGGAATTTGTGTCCTTCCTATTTTTTCCAAACCAACCAGAAAATTATTCATTCCCCTTTCCTTCATTTTTTTTCACCTTTGGCAGCCTTAACGGTCTATACGCTTTAGTAAATTTGTACAAAAGTGTTCACCAGCTTTTGGGACATGAGCTTCCTTTGGTCGCAATGCCCAATTCGCGTTCACTCCTTTTCTACTTCATTTAGCTATCGCGCTCCGCCCTAGCTGAAAGATCCCTTTCGAATATTCGAAAACAATTATTCTATTTCCAATATCTCAATATTCAGATATAGCTATTTTGCGTTTCAATTGAAATCCGTTCCAAATACAAATCCAGATTTGTAATAAAACCCTCAACTTTCCTTCATCGCAATATGCGCATATTCAGATTAACATTTTTTCAGAAAATGAAACCTGCCATTCCTGATTATGAATCACTTTTGGCACAATAATTGAACTTTTGATAATCGTAAGAGTTAGTTTTCATAAGTAGTAGTTTAGGT
>JASLGM010000024.1 GCA_030150045.1 Taishania sp. | reverse complement strand
GAATATATAAACTGGTATAACACAAAAAGAATACACTCTTCATTAGGATATTTAACACCCTTAGAAATGGAAGTGAGAATAAGAAGGAAAATTAACAAAGTGGCTTGAAAAAAATGTCACAAATTTAGTAGGTAGTTCAATTTGTTAAAGAGCAAGAGAACACTTTTCACGATTTTACTAAAGTCCGTAGACCGTTAAAGCTGCCAAAATATTTTCATTTATATTCGTTTCTTTCAGAAAAGTATAAGCAAAAAAAAGACCTAGTCGTTAAACTAGGTCCTGGCGGAGAAAGAGGGATTCGAACCCCCGGTACCTCGCGGTACGCCGGTTTTCAAGACCGGTGCAATCGACCACTCTGCCATTTCTCCGAGCCAAAGGTAGGTATTTCAAACGAAGTAACAGCAATGTTTTTTGAAGAAAATTAAAGGAAAGGAAGCTTTTTTTTGTTTCTCCTTAATTTAGAATTAGATAGCCTTTTGATTTTTTTTTGCTATTTACTTTTTTCTGTTCAATATTTTTGATTCTTGTTTATAGAATTTGAATTAAGGGATAGGGATGAGGGGGTGGATTGTTTTATCCTGCTTTATTAAAGGAAAGTCCAAAAGTGTTGAATAGCACGTTGATAAGGGTAAAAATTTCCTTTATATTTTAAGAAGTTTTAGCATTTGAGTGACTTTCTTTTAGATAATGAGGGAAAGTATTATCTATCTTTGTATCACCAGAGTTAGTTCTGGCTAGCCTCTCACTAAGGCGATAACTGAAAAAGGAACTAAACCACCATCACAAAAAAGGAATAAAAAAACCGATCTAATTTTTAGACCGGTTTTTTTATTTTATTTAAGTATTAATTTCTATTGAAGTTGTACTAAGTGAGCGTAGGCACCATTGTTAGCAACAAGTTCATCATGAGAGCCTGCTTCAGCAATTTGCCCATCTTGCATAACAATAATGCGACTTGCGTGACGAATTGTAGATAAACGGTGAGCAATAACAATAGATGTTCTGTCTTTCATCAAATTATTTAAAGCTTCTTGTACCAATCTTTCGGACTCGTTATCTAATGCGGATGTGGCTTCGTCAAGAATCAGGATTTTTGGGTCTTTTAGGATAGCACGAGCAATAGCTATACGTTGTTTTTGACCACCAGATAATTGTATTCCTCTATCACCAACTTCAGTATTGAATTGTTCAGGGAAGCTCTCGATGAATTGTAGTGCATTTGCTTTCTTAGCAGCTTCTTTTACCTCTTGAAAGCTCGCCTCAGGTCTTCCGAATGCGATGTTCTCTTCAATGGTTCCGGCAAATAGAATGACTTCTTGTGGTACAATAGCAATGTTTTCACGTAAATGTTTAAGATCCATTGTTGTTGCATCTACATCGTCGAATGTTATGTTTCCTTTGTTAACAGGATATAGTTGCAATAAAAGCGAAGCAATAGTTGATTTACCAGCACCGGATTGACCAACTAAAGCAACAGTTTCATTAGAGTTGATTTTAAAGTCAATCCCTTTTAATACTTCAATGTCGCTTCGCTGTGGATAGGCAAAGTGAATATTATTGAAAGCAATGTTTCCGTTGATAATAGGTTTTAATTCTCCTGTATTGGTGTCTTTTTCTGTTGGCTTTTGAATGATTTGCATCAAATTATCTGTTGCTCCAATGGCTTTTTGGATGCTTGCGTAAAACTCAGGTAACGATCCAATAGAAGCTCCCATCATAACCGTATACATGATAAATGAAGTGAATTGTGCCATTGACATTTCAGGATTTGGTCCTTGTGTCAATTTAACACCTTGCCAAATGATAAAAACGATAGCCCCGAATACACAAAAGATAATAAAGGAAACAAAAACACCTCTCCATTGCCCTGATTTAATGTTTAAACGATTGATTTCTTCTGATGATTTTTTGTATTTATTCAAAAGCAAGATCTCATTTGTAAATGCTTTGACGTTTGCGATTCCAACCAATGTGCTTTCCAAAATACCATTGCTTTCGGCTGTTACATCTTGTGCTTTTTTTGACAGTTTCTTAATGAATCGACCAAAGAACACAGCGATGATCGCCATTACTGGAATGGTAGCCAGCATTAACAAAGCTAGTTTCCAAGAAAAAGAGAACAATAAGATACCACCAACTAGAATAATTACAATTTGTCTAAAGAACTCAGCAATTGTAGTACGCATCGTTTCTTGAATCTGTGTAATGTCGTTAGAGATTCGACTCGTTAACTCCCCAACTTTATTCTCATTGAAAAAATCGTAAGGTTGATAAACTAATTTTTCGAAAGCATCATTTCTTATGTCTCTTAATGTTCGTTCTGTTACCTTAGTGAATATATCTACTCTAAAGTAAGAAAACAGTGATTGAAAGAAAAATAACACAAGTAGAACTAAAGCCACCTGGTTTACATCACTCATGTTAATAGACATATTTCCAATCTCCATTTTGCTATTTGCATCGCCTCCAGAAAGTAGTTGCCCCATGAAATAAGGGAAAATAACTCCTGCGGAAGTAGAGAGGATTAAAAATATCCAACCTATAATAAATAAAGAGGTGTAAGGTTTAATATATGAAAATATCCCTTTGGCGTTGTTTACGGACTCTTTGGATAGTTTTATTTTTTCAGTTTGCTTTCTTTTTGGGGGCATTTTTCTTTAATTTGAAAACAAAGATAAAGTTTATAGTAAGGTTTGTGGTCATTTATTTGTCATTAATCAATTAATATTTCTATTTTTGCGCAAGTTAATAATGGATTGGATAATTTATTTGAAAAATAATTGCGCCAAATGCTTTTAATTTTAAAAAATCAATTATCTTTGCAGTCCGAATTTTTGAGAAAAAAAGCAATAAAGAGATAAATCATGAAAAGAACGTTTCAACCATCGGTAAGAAAAAGAAGAAACAAACACGGTTTCAGAAGCAGAATGGCTACTAAAAACGGACGCCGTGTGTTGGCAGCTCGTCGCCTTAAAGGGAGAAAGAAATTAACAGTTTCTGATGAGCCTATGCACAAACGTTAATTCTTAAACGGAAGAAACGTTTCATAGATAAAGACATAACCGATGCACCAAGTGTATCGGTTTTTTCGTGTTTATTATTTTGGTGATTATAAATTAATCAAAAAATGATTTAAATATTTGCATTGCAAACAAAAAGGTTGTAGATTTAATTGAAAATCAACCACTATGCTCGTAAAAACATTTAGTAGTGCAGTTTATGGAATTGCAGCAACAACCATAACGATAGAAGTAAATTTAGGCAGAGGTATCAATTTTTATATGGTCGGATTACCTGATTCCGCAGTTAAAGAAAGTCAACTTCGGATCAAAGCTGCTTTCGTAAATAACGCTTATAAGTTTCCTGGATTTGAACTTACAATTAATATGGCTCCGGCTGATATCCGAAAAGAAGGTTCTGTTTTTGATTTACCTATAGCTATTGGTATACTTGCAGTGAGTGAACAAATACAATGCGACACGCTTGAAGAGTTTTTAATGGTCGGGGAATTGAGTCTGGACGGGGAACTGAAAGGAGTTAAAGGTATTCTACCTATTGTATTGCAAGCAAAAGAAGAGGGATTCCCTTCTGTTATTGTACCTAAAGATAATTGGGAAGAAGCTGCCGTAGTTAGTGGTATCAAGGTTTATTCTTTCTCTAAGCTTACTGAAGTGGTTGATTTTTTAAATGATACGACCTCTGTAAAGCCTATGTATTTGGATGTGCAAGAGAAATTTGAGGAAATGGCTTTTTCTACGGATGTCGATTTTAAAGATGTTAAAGGACAACAAAACATAAAAAGAGCTTTTGAAATTGCTGCTGCCGGAGGACATAATGTTGTATTAATAGGACCTCCTGGTGCAGGGAAATCCATGTTAGCGAAGCGTTTTCCAACGATTTTACCTCCAATGACTTTGGATGAGGCGTTGGAAACAACAAAAATTCACAGTGTCGCAGGTAAGGTAAAAGGCAAGACGGGATTAGTGACACAGCGACCTTTTCGTAAACCTCACCATTCGATATCAGAAGTTGCACTTGTGGGAGGTGGCGGAGTACCCCAACCTGGTGAGTTTTCTCTTGCTCATAATGGGGTTCTTTTTTTAGACGAATTACCAGAGTTTAAACGTAATGCCTTAGAAGTTATGCGGCAACCCCTTGAAGATAGGGTGGTTTCAATTTCTAGAGCGAAGTATTCAATCGATTTTCCTGCCTCTGTTCTACTCATTGGCGCGATGAATCCTTGCCCATGTGGCTATTACAATCATCCTGATAAATCTTGTACTTGCAGTTCGGGAACCATCCGAAATTACATGGGGAAGATTTCAGGGCCTTTAATGGATAGAATCGATTTACATATCGAAGTTACTCCTGTTTCATACTCAGACCTTGCCTCTAAGGAAGAAACCGAGAACAGTGAGGCCATTAGGAAACGTGTTATTGCAGCGCGATTAATTCAGGTAGAACGTTTTCAGGAGTATAAACATATACATTGTAATGCCATGATGGATTCTCCGCAAATACGTCTTTTTTGTCCTTTGGATGAGGAGGGGAACCGAATATTGAAAATAGCGATGGAAAAAATGGGACTTTCTGCACGTGCTTATGATCGTATTTTAAAAGTAGCTAGAACCATTGCCGATTTGGAAAATTCGCTTCAGATTAAAGTTAAACACATTGCGGAAGCAATACAGTATCGCAGTTTAGATAAAACAGACTGGCTCAAAGACTAGCGTTTATTGTGGTTTAATTTGTTCTTCCATTTAGGTTGCCTAAGTGGAGTGTAATTCCGAAAGTTATTTTGGGCGTTCCCTTCCTTTTTTGAAAAGGAAGGGCGGGCTATTCAATTCAAGTTTTCCCTCTTTTTCCTCGACTAATTTCGTTTTTATTTTGTTCTCTTTAAGTTTATTTTGTAGGATTAGGAAAAGCTTTCCTTTGCTATCCCTAACGCTGCTTAATTCTGTTTTTACCACAGGAAGCGATTTGCGTTTTCGTTGTTAGAAATGAAACATGTGTATGATGTAAAAGGAATTCTTTTTTTGAACAAACTTCCTATTTGTGTGATAAAATCACTGTTAATAAAGATTAATTGTTTTTATTCAAACAAGTATTCTCTTATTTTTGAATAAATTAAACCATACACATTATGAAAAAAGTACAATGTTTTATATTACTCTTTCTAGTACTCACTACTAGTATTTCTTTTTCACAAGATTTCAGAGAACGTTTTCATTTTGGTTTGAAAGCTGGTGCGAACTTATCTAACGTTTATGATACACAAGGTGAAGAGTTTGTTGATGATTTTAAATTAGGGTTTGCTGGAGGTATGTATGTTTCGATTCCATTAGGGAAGTTTTTGGCAATTCAACCTGAAGTGATGTTCAGTCAGAAAGGATTCAAGTCAAAAGGCACTTTCTTAGGTGAGGAATTTAGCTTTAAACGTACTACAAGTTATGTGGAATTCCCAGTGTTATTAGCTATTCGTCCTGCTAAATGGTTAAGTTTAGTTGTAGGACCTCAATTCTCTTTTCAAGTTATAAATAAAGACAAATCAAGTTTTGGTAGTTTAAGTACTGAAGATCAAGAAATGTTCAAAAAAGGGGATTATAAACGCTTCCTTATTGGTGGACACTTTGGACTTGATATCAACATTGGACATTTTGTCATCTCTCCACGTGCTGGATTTGATTTCATGAATAACAAAGTAAAAGGAGAAACAAAAGAAGATTTGAATTATAAAAATTACTTTTTACAACTTACTTTGGGATATAGATTTTAATTTGCCTCGAATGAAACGTTAGGTTAGAGCAACAATTAGTAGATTTCCAAAATACTATTTAAATCCATTTCCTTAAATAAGGAAATGGATTTTTTTTGTACAACTAAATAGGGGTTAGGGAATAGTAAAGTAATCTCTATGTCATGAGTGGAAATGATGATTGTCTTGTTGTTTTTTACAGCAAAATCTTGAAGGAATTGCATTAACATTCTTTTATTTTTTGGATCTAAAAAGGAAGTAGGTTCATCCAATAAAATGATTTGTGTGTCTTGATTTAGATTTTTTAGAACATTAAAAATTTGCTTTTCACCATCACTCAATTCTGTTAACTTTTTATTTAATAAAGGTTCTAGATCTAAGGATTTAAAAATGTCCTTTGCGAATAAGCTTATTTTTTCCGTTTGACCAAAAACATTCATGTATGGTGTTTTGGAAAGAGCTAAAAAGTCATCTACTTTTAAATAGTCAACTTGGGGGATTTCTGTGCTCATATAACTTATTACACGAGCCTTTTCTTTTGTATTATAGTTTTTTATATCAACACCATTTACTTGAATTGTTCCATCGATTGGTTTTATTTCTCCAAATATTGTTTTTAATAATGTCGATTTTCCACTTCCATTTGCACCAATTAAATATATGAGTCCTGTACCTAATTCTTTAAAATTGAGTGTAATTGCCTCCTCTTTTTTATACCCGATTTGAACGTCAGAAAAAAATATCATACAGCTTTCTTTAGAATTACGTATAGAATGAATGGCACACAGAGTAGGGCTGTTAAAGCATTTAATGGTATTCCAAAGGATGAAGCCGCAATTAAAATGATTAAGTCAGCTAACAAAAGAAAAGAAGCACCAACCAATAAAGTGATAGGTAGTAAATGCTGATGTTTTTGTGTTTTTAGTAGTAAACGTGTTACATTTGGAATCGCCATACCGATAAATGCAATGGGTCCGCAATAGCCTGTTACTAATCCAGCCATCACGGCGGAAATTGCAATAGTAATGTTTCTTGTTTTTTTTGTGTTTATCCCGAGGTAATAGGCTTGTTTTTCGCCCAGTGCATAAGCGTTTAAATTTCTAATGAGAAGGAAACAAAGTATAATACAGATAGATAAAGCAATGATAAAATAGGGTATTTGTTGGATTTGAACATGTTGTAAGCTTCCCATCGTCCATAAAGTGAATTGTCGAAGACGTTGTGCATCCGCCCATGATTGAAGAACGGTTATAATAGCACTGGTAACGCTGCCAATCATTATACCAATAAGGAGTAGAGATAAATTATTTTTCACAAACTTGGAGATGCTAATAATGAGCATGGAAAAGAGCAGAGCTCCTATTAATGCCATACCTATTGTTCCAAATTCTGTTTGAAAAAATGTTGCACCTGACATTATTCCTAGTGCTACACTTAGGCTAGCTCCTGCATTAACACCTAAAATCCCTGGATCAGCAAGTGGGTTATTGAAAATGTTTTGCATTAACAACCCGGAGAGGGATAGACCTGCACCAGCAATAATGGCCGCTAAAACCCTAGGAAGTCTAACTTCAATAAGTATGTAGTGCTTCATGTTTTTCGCATCGTAATGTGTTAGAGCTTCAATGATTTCACTCCATGAAATAGATTGACTACCTGTCTTTAAATGGATTAATGCCAGAAAAATTAAGATACAGACGAGGAAAAATACTTTTAGACGCACGATTTAAAACAATTTGGAATAAAAGTAGAATGTATCTTTTAGTATCGTCTGTTCAGGGTGCATTATTTTGATGTAATCATGTAAAATTTGATCAGGAAAAACTAAACCGTTTTCCCAGTAATATGTTGAATTTTGTGAATAACAATAGATATTTCCCTCTTTAACTACTTTAAGTGGTTTTACTTTTGGATTCGATTTCAATAGTTCGATTATATTTGTAGCGCCAGGGTTTATCCAAAATGTTGTATTTTGGTTGTCTGCAATGATTTTTTCTAATGTTAAGGCAAGTGTTGTTTTACCTTCGACTTCTTTATAAATATAATCGGCGTGTGCGTCTTTTAAAAGCTCTGCTTGGTAACTGTTTTTTGCTGGTGTGTACCAAAAATCCCCGAAAATATTTCCACTCATTACCGTTTTTGACAGGGGTAATTCAGCCGCTTTTTGGGTTAAGTAATTGTAGTTTTCTTCAATTTTATTAAACGCATTCTTACCTTCTTGAGGTTTGTTTAATAAGAAGGCTAATGCTTTTATCCATTCCGCTCTTGCTAAAGGAGAAGACTCTTTCCAGTCTTGGTTCGGAAAGCAAATGATATGTTTATCTGTTAAAAGTTTTTCTTGATTAAGAGTAGGTGTATACGCGCTGTGGATGACAAGATTTGTCTTAGAAAAGAAAATTTTCTCTAAAGGAAGTTCGTTTTCGTTTTTGATCTCAATCAATTGATTTTTCCTTTTCAAAAGTTTTGGGTTTGCAAGAAAAGAAAAATCCGGAGTTCCAATAATGTAATCTATTGCATTTATCTGATTGATCATCCCAACATGTGTAGCGGATAGCACTATTGCCTTTGGATTTTCTATTGCTTTGCCTCGAAATACTTCTTTCTGAGTATCGGGATCTATTACGACAATTTCTATTTCATTGTTGCTGTTTTCTTCGAATCGGAAGAACTTAGCATATTTTGGTTGTTCAATAGTGTTTGATAGCGCTGATTTATTTTCATTTGTTGACGATGTGCAACTGGTGAACGTAATGAAAAGAACTAGGAAAGCTGCGAATGTTTTCATGAGGTAAAAATAAGGTAAAAAAAAATCTCGGTAAAGGATTACCGAGATTTTAATATTGAAAGATGCTTGAATATTATTCAGCAACAACTTCAAATTTGAATACTGGAGTTACACCTTTGTGTAAGTTCGCAGTAGCTTCAAACGTACCAACTTCTTTGATTGGTTCGTTTTTGATCACTAAAGATTTACGGTCGATTTCTACACCTTGTTTCTTTAATGCTTCAGCCAATTGTACAGTATTAACTGAACCAAAGATTTTACCGTTTTCACCAGCTTTAGTAGTGATAGTAACAGTTAAACCTTCAACTTTTGCAGCCAATTCTTGTGCTTCAGCTAAAATTTTAGATTCTTTGTGTGCTTTTTGCTTCATGATTTCAGCATGTGCTTTTTTAGCAGATGCTGTTGCAAGTACTGCATACCCTTGAGGGATCAAGAAGTTACGTCCGTATCCAGGTTTAACGTTAACGGTATCGTTTGCGTAACCTAATTTATCTACGTTTTTCTTTAAAATTACTTCCATTTTACTTAAATATTTTGATTACACAAAAGATTATTTCAACATGTCTCCGATGTAAGGCAAGACAGCAATGTGACGAGCTCTTTTAATCGCTTTGTTAACACGTTTTTGGTATTTTGCTGATGTACCAGTAATACGACGAGGTAAAATTTTACCTTGCTCGTTAACCAATTTCAACAAAAAGTTAGCGTCTTTGTAATCAATAAATTTGATACCACTTTTTTGGAAGCGGCAGTATTTGTCTTTTTTGATTTCGATGTTAATCGGAGTCAAATAGCGAATGTCGTTTTGAGCCATTTTAAATCAATTTAAAAGTTAATAACTAAGCTTGAGCTAATTTCGCTCTTCTTTTTTCTGCGTATGCAAGGTGGTCTTTCTCCATTTTTACAGTTAAGAATCGCATTACACGCTCATCACGCTTCATCATCAATTCGTAATCTGCAACTACATTACCTTCAGATTCAAACTCAATTAAAAAGTAAAAACCTGTAGATTTTTTTTGGATAGGATAAGCCATTTTGCGTAATCCCCAGTTTTCTGAATGCTTAACTTTAGCACCAAAAGCAGCCAATTCGCCTTCAATCTTTTGTACTGCTTCCTTTGCCTGATCCTCAGACAAAACGGGAGTTAAAATGAAAACAGTTTCGTATGAATTCATATTGTTAAATATTAATGAATAAAATTTAAGGTTGCAAAGATAGAAATATTTTTCGTTACGTCATAATATTTCTCTAAAAATGAGTTGATTCATTTGCTGTTTTCCTTGCCAAGGGATGAATAGGACACAAAATTAAGACTTTCTTCTTTTGAATCATTCTAAATTAAGTAAATATCATCGTCTTGTATGTCTGTGTTAGAAATGAACAATCTTAGACCTAATTATATAGTGCATCATTTTTATAAGCTGATTTTACTAGGGGTTAGTTGTTTTTATAGGACAAATCAAATCAATGTTTGTGGACGTACAAGTCCTTTTAAGAAGCGTATTACCATCTTTAGGTAGTTGCTAGCTGCTTGACAATGTGAGGAGGGATTTTGTACTTTTGTATAACAGCAAATTTCATCATATATATATGTGTAAATTCTTTTCGTTTTTTCAGGCGTGGAGAAACAGTGAAAGAGGAAAGTGGCTGGTAGAATATTAAATAATTAATATAGATAGGTTCTAATTATGAGCATTTATAAAGCGTATATTCAAGAAATTGAAGAGAGAAAAGAACAAGGGTTGCACCCAAAACCAATCGATGGTGCAGATTTAGTAAGCGAAATCATAGAGCAAATTAAAGATTTAGGAAATGAATACCGTGAGGATTCCCTTAAATTCTTTATCTATAACACGCTGCCAGGTACAACTTCTGCGGCTGGAGAAAAAGCTAAATTCTTAAAAGAAATTATTTTAGGAGAAGTAATTGTAGCTGAAATTACGCCTGATTTCGCATTTGAATTGTTGTCACACATGAAAGGTGGACCTTCAATTGAAGTCTTATTAGATATCGCTTTAGGAAAGGATACCGAAAAAGCGCAAAAGGCAGCTGACGTTTTAAAAACACAAGTATTCTTATATGATGCAGATACAGCTCGTTTAGCTGACGCTTATCATAAAGGAAATACAATCGCAAAAGATATTTTAGAAAGCTATGCAAAAGCAGAGTTCTTTACTAAACTACCTGAAGTAGCAGAAGAAATTAAAGTAATTACTTACATTGCCGCAGAAGGGGATATTTCCACAGATTTATTATCTCCAGGAAATCAAGCGCATTCGCGTTCGGATCGTGAATTACACGGGCAGTGTATGATTACTCCTGCAGCGCAACAAGAAATCAAAGACTTGCAAGCAAAACATCCCGACGCTAGCGTTATGTTAATTGCTGAAAAAGGGACAATGGGTGTTGGTTCTTCTCGTATGTCAGGTGTGAACAACGTTGCTCTTTGGACGGGAAAACAAGCTTCTCCTTACGTGCCTTTCGTTAACATCGCACCAATTGTTGCTGGAACAAACGGAATTTCTCCCATCTTCTTAACGACAGTTGATGTTACAGGTGGTATCGGTATCGATTTGCAAAACTGGGTGAAGAAAACAGATGAAAACGGAAACGTTGTTCGTAATGAAGCAGGAGATATTGTGTTAGAACAAGCTTATTCTGTAGAAACAGGAAGCGTTTTAACCATCAATACAAAAACAAAAAAATTATATAACGGAGATAAAGAGTTGAAAGACATTTCTAAATCTTTTACTCCTCAAAAATTAGAATTCATTAAAGCAGGTGGTTCCTATGCAATCGTGTTTGGTAAAAAAATACAAACATTCGCAGCACAAACATTAGGAATCACAGCGCCAACAGTTTTTGCACCAGCAAAAGAAGTTTCTAACGATGGAGTTGGATTGACGGCAGTTGAAAAAATCTTCAACCGAAATGCTGTTGGGGTAACACCTGGAAAAACATTACACGCAGGATCTGACGTTCGTGTTAAAGTAAACATTGTAGGTTCACAAGATACGACAGGATTAATGACTGCTCAAGAATTGGAAGCAATGGCTGCTACAGTTATCGCTCCAACGGTAGACGGTGCATACCAATCTGGATGTCACACAGCTTCTGTTTGGGATAAAAAAGCGCAAGCAAACATCCCGAAGTTAATGAAATTCATGAACGACTTTGGTGTAATTACAGCGCGTGACCCTAAAGGGGTTTACCATTCTATGACAGACGTAATTCACAAAGTATTGAATGACATTACTATCGACGAGTGGGCAATCATTATTGGAGGAGATTCACACACACGTATGTCTAAAGGGGTTGCTTTTGGTGCCGATTCTGGTACAGTAGCACTAGCTTTAGCTACAGGTGAAGCATCAATGCCAATCCCAGAATCTGTGAAAGTTACCTTTAAAGGAGCAATGAAAGAACACATGGATTTCCGTGATGTAGTTCATGCTACGCAATCGCAAATGTTACAACAATTCGACGGTGAAAATGTGTTTCAAGGACGAATCATTGAAGTACACATCGGGACGTTATTGGCCGATCAAGCATTTACGTTTACTGACTGGACAGCAGAAATGAAAGCAAAAGCGTCAATCTGTATTTCCCAAGATGAAACATTAATCGAATCATTAGAAATCGCTAAATCTCGTATCAATATCATGATTGAGAAAGGGATGGACAATGCAAACCAAGTGTTACAAGGATTAATTGATAAAGCAAATGCACGTATCGCTGAAATCCAATCAGGTGCTAAACCTGCTTTAACTCCAGATGATAACGCAAAGTACTTTGCAGAAGTGGTAATCGACTTAGATATCATCGAAGAACCAATGATCGCCGATCCAGATGTTAACAATGCTGACGTTTCTAAACGATACACACACGATACAATCCGCGATTTGTCTTTCTACGGAGGAAACAAAAAAGTAGATTTAGGTTTCGTAGGTTCATGTATGGTTCACAAAGACGACTTGAAAATCGTTTCTCAAATGTTGAAAAATATTGAAGAACAAACAGGTGAAGTGAAATTCAATGCGCCTTTAGTTGTTGCTGCTCCAACTTACAACATTATCGACGAGTTGAAAAAAGAAGGAGACTGGGAAATGTTGCAAAAATATTCCGGATTCGAATTCTCTGATGCATTACCAAAACAAAACGCACGTACAGAATACGAAAATATCATGTACCTTGAGCGTCCAGGATGTAACCTTTGTATGGGGAACCAAGAAAAGGCTGCGAAAGGAGATACCGTATTGGCAACATCTACTCGCTTGTTCCAAGGACGTGTGGTAGAAGATCGTGATGGGAAAAAAGGAGAATCTTTATTGGCTTCAACGCCGGTGGTTGTTCTTTCCGCAATTTTGGGTCGTATTCCTTCAATTGAAGAGTACAAAGCCGCTGTTAAAGGAATCAATTTAACGAAGTTTACACCTATTTCGACTACGAAATAAACGTAAATCATAATAGAATTAAAGAGGGATTAGACGTAAGTTTAATCCCTTTTTTATGCTTTTTACTTTTCTTAAATCAATGTGATTTGTGGCTAAAATAGGGGCGGCCGCCCAAGTTTCACTTGGTCGCCGGGCTGTCCGCTCATAGTCCTCGTCCCCAAGTAAACTTGGGGACTGTGGGCTAACCGCTAGCATCCCTGCCGCAGGAGATCTCATTTCAGAACATCTATTGTTTTTATTATTTAGGTTTTATTTTGCAAACGGGATTTCCAGCTCGGGTGGAGGGTGATAGCTAAACGTACTGGAAAAGTAGTGAACGCTAGCGAACCACTGCGACCAACGGAAGCACGTGGTGCGCAGCTGGTGAACACGTTTACAGAAGTTTACTAAAACCCGTAAACCGTTAAGGCTGCCAAAGTATTATTGAAAAATAGGTTTGTTCTGCGAATCTGTTTCAGCTTGGTATTCGCTAGGATTTCGATTTTAAGGCAATCGGAAAATGTTCTCGTTTATTTGTTCGTGAATCATTATTTAAGATAAGTTTCAACCGAAGTTAATTTGAATTTCCCTTGTTGGTTGTTGACAATGAAATCTTTGATGGCTTTTTCATAGGCGTTCATTTCACTGACTGTCGGGAGAATTGAAATGTCCAAGTTGTATTCTTTTATGATTATAGAATCTGTTAAAAGAGTGACCGAAACAACGTTATATCCATCCATGAAGCTGTTGTCATAGAGTAAACCGCGGATGGTGTTCCCGTCAATGTGACAGTTGACGTAATCAATAGGGTCTTCGTCTCTTTCGTATTCTTGATCTTCAATCATTAGAGTCATTCCTCTTCCGTCGCTGTTCGAGAATAACTTAATATCGATGTAGAAAGGGTAGGTGGCACTTCTGTTTACGGTTTCTGTTCTTGCCAGTTTTCCGTTATTGACAACCCCTAATTTGGCGGTTTTACTTTTAAAAACTAAGGCTCTATTGGTTGCCAGTTTTTGCATCAATGTAGATTGATCTGATGGGGTTGTATTCAGTGAGGGAGGTGATAACGGTTTGTCCATTTCAGAAGGTGGTGGAGCAATCTGAATCTTCAATTGCTCCACTTCTTTCTGTTTTGCTAGCAGCGCATTATTAACGCTTTTTATTTCAGCAATTTTTTTTTCTAATTCGTTTTGCTTTGCTTGTAATTGTTTGTTCAACTCTTCAATGGCTTTAGATTTCTCTTTGCTATATGCCTCCGTTTGTTGATGAAGTAAATTTAAGCGTGTGGTTTCAACCAAGTGAGCGCTACGTTCTTGAGTTAGCACCGATTTTATACTATCTAAGGAATAGCTTAACGAAGCGATTTGTTCTTTTCTTGATTGAGCAAATGATTGGCTTGCGTATCCACACAGCAATACGATTAGTAATTGTTTCATTATTTTGTTTTAGTCATTAGAATTTCTCTATTTAGTTTCCCATTGTTTGACTTCCATGTTCCTTGTGCTTCTACTCCTTTTAAAGGACCTACGCAATCAAGATCACCTTCATCTGTTTCGTCTTCATCTTGATATCCGACAAAAGAGATGGTGAACACACCGTCCCATTTGTCATCACCTGGTTCGTTTAACACGGCATCGAAAGAAGAAGAGCAAGTAACTGCCCAATAACCTGGTGTAAATGTTCCTTGGATAGGGCGTTTGTTCGTTCCAACCATGTTGTATCCACTGATTTTATTTCCATTTACATTTTCAATCACAATCGTGATTTTTTTGTCATCCATGGTACCTTTCCATTCTCCAAGCATCACTGCTTCAGATCCGACCATGCTAGAATAGCCTTGTTCCGAATGTTCGATTACTTCTTCTTCTCTATATTGTGTTTCCACGCTTTCAAATTGTGAAGTACCATTTACAACATAGTTAACTAAGTCTTGTGCAACACCTTCATATTGAGGGTTGATGATGTATTTCCCTTCGCTGTCAACAAATCCAATTTTAGAGTTACTCGATACAATTCCTAGTTTTCCAATAAATGGAAGGGCGTCACCAAATTGTGGATTTACAACAATTTTACCTTCTTTATCAATATAACCGTAGTTGTTCCCAGATTTAATTGGTGCAAGCGCGTTTCCATTGAATGGGTATGCATCATTAAATTGAGGATTGATCAAGATCTTACCTTCTTTATCACACCATCCCCACTTGTTGTCTTGCTTAATCATAAATATATCATTGTCAATATACATTTCTTCAAATTGCGGATTGATTAGATATTTTCCTTTTTCGTCGATTACCCCATATTTATGACCAGAAACCACAATAGCTTTTCCATTTTTAAATCTGTGAACGCTTTCGAATTGAAAGTTAATAACAATTTTCCCATCTTTATCAATGTATCCCCATTTTCCTTCTGAATCTTGCACTGCACAAAGCCCATTACTTAGGCGACCTACATTCATAAATTGCGGATTAATTTTCACTTTCCCTGTTTTGTCTACAAAGCCCCATTTAATTTCACCGTCATTTTCTACGCTGTACGCCGCTAGACCTTCGCTAAAAATATGTACTTTTTTAGCATCTTTCATTGTGATTTTTATTTCTCCTTTTGCATTGATCGCCATAGGAGATGAGTTCTCTGAAACTACCCAAGCAAGATCTTCGCTAAAAACGGTTGCTGCCACATAGTTTGGTGCGATAGAAAATTTACCCTCTTCAGAAATAAAACCCCACTTCGGGTCTTCACTAGAAGTCGCTACAAGCGCTAGACCATTTCTGAAAACAGTTGCTTCACTGAATTGCGGATTGATGACTACTTTTCCTTCTTGGTCAATGTATTGATAATTTTCACCGCTTTTCACTGGGAATAATTTCAAGGCAGAAATGTCATTTTTACTTCCTCCACATGATGCAGCTAATAGACCTAATGTAAGAGATAGGCCAGCTAGTTTAGTGTTTAGTTTCATAATTTGTGATTATTGATTTTTATATTTGATTTACATTAATCGTTTCATTTTCGATCTCAAAGACGTTGTTTTTATTGCATCTTTTTCAATTTTTGAGACTTAGGGAGCTAATGATTTCGCCATTTTTGCAAAGTCAGTTCTCCTTCCGAATTGTAGAAGTAAGACCTTCTTGTTCGACAATAAATTATGGGAGCATTCAATTCATTTTTCATAAAGTTGATGTAGCGATACACCATCGACTGAGAAACATTTAGTTTTTCAGATAATTCCCCAGGTGTTCCCGTTTGTTTCTTGGCAATGTAAAAATCAATTGCCCGTATCTTTTCCAAATTCATTTTCAGCAAAAGCAGTTAAGTCCAGCGAACAGTGATTAAGTTGGTGTATAGTTTTCTAGAAGTCAAAATTAAGATCGTTCCCTCTACTATAAGTTCAGTCGAAAATACAGTCAAATAAAGGAGCAAGACGCAGGAGATTTAGGAACGAGTGAATAAGGTGTAGCAACCCACTTTTTTGGTGTAGGAAAAAGAGTAAGCCATTATTTTATGGTTGGAAAGCTCTAAGGTACCAGAGCCAATAACATGTAATTACTTAGCGAGTTACGCATCATTTTTTTTTGCTTGTTGGGCGGCCGCCCAAGTTTCACTTGGTCGCCGGGCTGTCCGCTCATAGTCCTCGTCCCCAAGTAAACTTGGGACTGTGGGCTAACCGCTAGCATCCCTGCCGCAGGAGATCACATTTCAGGAAACAGAAAGCTTTAAAATGATTAAATCTGTCATCAAAAAAAATCCCTGGTCGATTGACCAGGGATTTAAAAACGATAAGGTTGTATTATTGAATTATAAATTTATTTACACTTTCATTTATTTTTGCTAAATACATTCCCTTAGGAAAATGTGATACATCAATTTGTTCCATGCCTGAAATGTTAGATTGGTACACTGTTTTTCCAGTTAAATCTTGAATGACTAAGTTAGCGCCTTCAGGTGCGTTAGTTATGGTAATAATTGATGAAGCCGGATTGGGGTGGATGCTAAACTCTATTGGGTTTACATTGTTTACATTTAAAGCACGATCAGCATTTAATCTTAAAATATTTAATCGCCTAGAATTATTGATATCATAAAAGTAACCACCAGCAATGATTTTACCATCCGGTTGAACGGATAGCGTTTTAATACTCCAACCTATTGAACCAAAAATATTATTAGGTATAAAATTTTGGTCTAAAGAGCCATCAGACAATAGTCTTGTGATAGAACTGACTCTTACGGAGTTGTATCCTATGAATTCTCCAGCGATTAATAATTTCCCATTGGGTTGTACAATAATGCAATTTGCAACACCCTGATCTACTATACCTTCAAACGAAAGATCTCTTGTTCCGTCAATGTTTCTTCGTTCGATGAAGTAGCTGGGATAACTATCATAACTTCCAGATACGATGAGTTTTCCGTCTGGTTGCAAAGCTATTCCAGTAATAGATACGTAAGGCTTTGTTCCGTAAACAGTTGCAATTGATGCGTATGACCCATCTGCATTTAAACGAGTTATTCCTCTCTTAGATACGCCATTGTATTCGTAGAAGTTCCCAATACAAATAATTCTACCATCTGATTCAATAACAGTCTCTTTAACTGAATGATAGTTTGAGAATTCTGCGGTTCCTGTGTCGAATGTGGGGTCAATACTTCCGTCTTCATTTATTCTTACAGCTTTACTTGTAAAATTATTTGAAATATTATTAATTCCAACAATTTTCCCATCATTTTGGCGTGCAATTGAATAAATATGATTGCTTAATTGAGGGTCAAGTCTAAACGATGCATCTAAAGTACCGTCTTGATTCAGTCGTGCAATACTAATTCTTTCTATACCTTCAACTTGAGTAAACCTCCCGTTAATTAAAATTTTACCATCTGGTAAAAGAATTATTTTACTAATGCTAACACCATGAGTATCTGCAGTTTGTGCAAGTCTCGGGTTAAAGTCTGTGTCAAGATTGCCATTAGGGTGCAACCTTATAATCCCCTTTCTTGTTGTTCCAGCGTATGTAGTGAAACTCCCTCCTACAATAATCTTGCCATCACTCTGTATTTGAGATGTGTATACCTCGCCGTTTATTCCAAGTTCTATATCAAAGGACGTGTCTATTGTTGCTTCTTGACCAAAAGAATGGTTTAAAGAGAAAATAGAGAGCATGAGTAATAGTAATTTTTTCATAGTTTTCATATTTTTTAAGATTTGGTTAAAGATTTGTGAACTTTTTTCATTTTCAGTAATAGCAGTTAAGTCCAGTGAACAGTGATTAAGTTGGTGAATAGTTTTCTAGAAGCCAAAATTAAGATCGTTCCCTCTACTATAAGTTCAGTCGAAAATACAGTCAAATAAAGGAGCAAGACGCAGGAGATTTAGAAACGAGTGAATAAGGTGTAGCAACCCACTTTTTTGGTGTAGGAAAAAAAAAGTGCGTTCTTTTTTATTACTTAAACACACTAAATGAGTTTAATGAAATAATGAGAATCGGAAAATAATGCAGTGTAAAACCACATGAAAGGGTTTAAAAAGGAGAATATATAGGATGGAACATTATTTTCATTAATTGCTAATAGGAAAATAAAATGTTCAATTAGGGAAACACAGACGTTTAATTTATGTACTTCTGAACAACGATACGTTTCCCTTTTTCAGCGCCCAAATAACGCGGGTCACCATGCTTTTCGGACCAAAAACCATCCAAAGTATTTGCATCCAAACAACGATAAACCGCCACGCCTTTATACGTAGCTTTATCCTCGCCAACATAATTGAAATTGATTACCAAAATGTCATCCTTAAAGAAACCTGTGCCTTTTTGTACATGATCTCCAATGCGCCAATGGGCAATAAAACGCTCGTTTTCATCCAAAATAAGGTGCAAAGTTCCTTCATACGAATAAAAATCGCCGGCCTCTTGATTCCTCCCTTTGATGTGAAAATCCCCAACAATTTCTTCTGGTTTCATTTATTTTGAATACATTATTTCGTGCAAAATTACATGGAAAATCGACAGGTGAAGCCTAAACGTATAAACAAGATTTTTTCTTTTTGGGCGGCCGACCAAGTTTTACTTGGTCGCCGGGCTGTCCGCTTATAGTCCTCGTCCCCAAGTTTACTTGGGGACTGTGGGCTAACCGCTAGCATCCCTGCCGCAGGAGATCTCATTTCAGAACATTTAATGTTTTTATTTATTTAGGTTTTATTTTGCAAACGGGATTTCCAGCTCGGGTGGAGGGTGATAGCTAAACGTACTGGAAAAGTAGTGAACGCTAGCGTACCACTGCGACCAACGGAAGCACGTGATACGCAGCTGGTGAACACGTTTACAGAAGTTTACTAAAACCCGTAAACCGATAAAGCTGCCAAAGAATGAACTGCATTTTCATCACATGGAAAGGTGTAAATGATAATAAAATCTAAAAAGGGAAATGTTAACGAATATTTAAAAATAGATGACGAAAAAATCCGTAAATTGGAGTGGAATTTAAGATTAACCTGAATTTTAATAAAAAAATTATGGCTTTTGATATTGAAATGATTAAAAAGGTGTACGAAAGTATGCCAGAAAGAGTGAAACACGCGCGTGAAGTAGTTGGAAAACCGCTGACGCTTTCTGAAAAAATTCTATATACGCATCTTTGGCAAGGAAACGCAACAGAAGCATTCGAAAGAGGAAAGTCTTACGTTGATTTTGCTCCAGACAGAGTAGCAATGCAAGATGCAACAGCACAAATGGCTTTGCTGCAATTTATGCAGGCTGGAAAATCAAAGGTGGCTGTGCCGTCAACTGCCCATTGTGATCACTTGATTCAAGCGAAGGTGGGTGCGGATAGAGATTTGCAAGAAGCATTAAATAAATCTTCAGAAGTATTTAATTTTCTTTCTTCTGTTTGTAATAAATACGGAATCGGTTTCTGGAAACCAGGAGCGGGGATCATTCACCAAGTAGTGTTGGAAAATTATGCTTTCCCTGGAGGAATGATGATTGGTACAGATTCACATACTGTAAATGCCGGTGGATTAGGAATGGTAGCCGTTGGTGTTGGTGGAGCTGATGCGGTTGATGTTATGGCTGGAATGCCATGGGAATTAAAAATGCCGAAATTGATTGGTGTTAAATTAACGGGAAAACTAAACGGATGGACAGCACCAAAAGATGTTATCTTAAAGGTTGCTGGTATTCTGACTGTGAAAGGTGGTACAGGAGCAATTGTTGAGTACTTTGGCGAAGGTGCGGAGGCTATGTCTTGTACAGGGAAGGGGACGATCTGTAACATGGGAGCAGAAATCGGAGCAACGACTTCGACGTTTGGATATGACGATTCTATGCGCCGTTATTTGAGCGCTACTGGACGTGAAGACGTTGTAGCATTAGCAGATCAGGTTGCAGAACATTTAACAGCAGATCCAGAAGTGTATGCACATCCCGAAAAGTACTTCGATCAACTGATTGAAATCAATTTGACTGAATTGACGCCGCATCTAAATGGACCGTTTACACCAGACTTAGCGACTCCAGTAGCAGAAATGAAGGAAAAAGCGGTAGCTAACAATTGGCCTTTGGATATTGAATGGGCGTTGATTGGTTCATGTACAAACTCTTCATATGAAGATTTAACAAGAGCGGCATCTATCGTTGAAGACGCCGTAGCTAAAGGTGTGAAACCTAAAGCTATCTTAGGAATCAACCCAGGTTCAGAGCAAGTGCGATTTACAGCAGAACGAGATGGGTTATTGGCAACTTTTAGTAAGTTCGAAAATTCAAGAATATTTACAAATGCATGTGGCCCATGTATTGGACAGTGGGATCGTGAAGGAGCGGAAAAGCAAGAACGTAACTCTATTGTTCACTCTTTCAACCGTAACTTTGCAAAACGTGCAGACGGAAATCCGAATACGCACGCTTTCGTGGCTTCACCAGAAATGGTTGCTGCTATCGCTATTTCGGGACGTTTGGATTTTAATCCGCTAACGGATACGTTGGTGAATGAAGCTGGAGAGCAGGTAAAGCTAAACGAGCCTAAAGGAGAAGAATTGCCAGCAAAAGGGTTTGCAGTTGATGATAACGGTTATCAAGCACCTGCAGCAGATGGATCTGGTGTCGTGGTGGATGTCGATCCTAAATCTGATCGTTTGCAATTGCTAGAAGAATTCCCGGCTTGGGATGGTAAAAATATTGCAGGAGCAAAGTTGTTAATCAAAGCTTTTGGGAAATGTACTACGGATCATATTTCTATGGCAGGGCCTTGGTTACGCTACAGAGGACATTTAGATAATATTTCAAACAACATGTTAATTGGCGCGGTGAATGCTTTTGGGGGTGCAACTAATGAGGTTGTTAATCAATTGACTGGATCGAAAGGAGAAGTTCCGGCAACGGCTCGTGCTTATAAAGCTGCAGGAATTCCTTCAATTGTTGTGGGTGACCATAATTACGGAGAGGGTTCTTCTCGTGAGCATGCTGCAATGGAACCGCGTCATCTTGGAGTAATTGCTGTGATTGTAAAATCATTTGCTAGAATCCATGAAACAAACTTGAAAAAACAAGGGATGTTAGGTTTGACCTTTGCTAATGAAGCGGATTATGATTTAATCAAAGAAGATGATACGTTTAATTTTATCGATTTAACGGATTTTGCACCGGGAAAACAGTTGCACCTAGAAATAGTTCATGCTGATGGTTCGAGAAAGACGATTGAGTTGAATCACACGTATAATGCACAACAAATTGAATGGTTTAAAGCGGGATCTGCTTTGAACTTAATTAAATTAGAGAACGCTAAATAACAGTTATCTCACGATAGTAAAGAAAATCCCGGTACTTTTGCTACTGGGATTTTTTTTTGGAAACGCTTCAATTATGAAAATAAATATATTTTGGTTTCGACGCGATTTAAGAATGGACGATAATGTAGGATTACAGAAAGCATTATCTGAGGGGACTAACGTTTTACCCATTTTCATTTTTGATAAAACGCTTTTGGCATCTTTACCCTCTTCTTACGATCGCAGAGTGGATTATATTCATCAGGCGTTGGAGGAGTTGCACAAGAAATGTTTGGCACATGGAAGTCGTTTGCATGTTTATCATGGAGATCCAATAGAAGTGTTTGACAATTTAACAAAAGACTTTGAGATAGAAACTGTTTTTTGTAATCATGATTATGAGCCAAAAGCAATTGCAAGAGATGAAAGTGTGAAAGGCCTATTAAGAAAAAAAGGAATTGCTTTTCAAACGGAAAAGGATCAGGTCATTTTTGAAAAAGATGAGGTGATAAAAGCGGATGGATTGCCTTATACTGTTTTCACACCATATGCTAAGAAATGGAAGATGTTGTTGGAACAATTGAGGTTGGGAACAAAGGAAACCCATTTTGACAATTTGTATAAAACTGAAGCGGACGTAATCATTTCTTTGTCCGATTTGGGATTTGAAAAAACAGATGAGGTTTTTAAATTGCCGAGATTGGATAAGACTGTGATTCAAGATTATCATTTAACACGAGATTTTCCAGCAGTAATGGGGACAACTCGTTTAGGAATGGCTTTACGATTTGGTACGATTTCTATCCGGACGTGCGTTCGTTTTGCTCAACAATATAATCAAACGTGGTTGAATGAATTGATTTGGCGGGAATTCTTTATGCAATTGTTGTTTCATTTTCCTCACGTGGAAACACGATGTTTTAAACAAAAGTACGATGCTATTCCTTGGCGAAATAACGAATCTGAATTCCAGAAATGGTGTGATGGTGAAACGGGGTATCCCTTGGTAGATGCGGGAATGTTAGAGTTAAAAGCAACAGGATTTATGCACAATCGTGTGCGTATGGTGTGTGCTAGCTTTTTATGTAAACATTTATTAATTGATTGGCGATGGGGAGAGACCTATTTCGCAGGGCATTTGTTAGATTACGATTTGTCTGCGAATAATGGGAATTGGCAATGGGCAGCTGGTTGTGGAGCGGATGCTGCGCCTTATTTTAGGGTGTTTAACCCAACGATACAATTGAAAAAGTTTGACCCGAAATTGGAGTATGTAAAAAAGTGGAATCCGGAGTATGAGATGAGATTGCCGATGGTTGATCATGATTTTGCGCGTAAGCGAGCGATTTCTGTTTATAAAGAATCCTTAATGTAGTAATGCAGTCATCCAGCAGTCTAAGGAGTCAGTTAACATGTGTAATAACAAGCCAAGCGAAATGATTTGTATTGTTTTATTTTTTGAGAAAATAAAGCAGATAGCGTAAATGGCAATTGCCCAATAAGAATGTAAAATATGAAAGCCGACGCTGCAACGTTGTGGGTCAAAGATTGGAGTTGCGAGTAAATGGTCTAAATCTACGGCCATCGTTGTAAGGAATAAAAGCCATGTTTTTTTCCAGTTATTTCTGTAAAAAAGATAAGCAAGCAAACCTGGAAACAGGAAGTGCAACGAATAATGTATGAAGGGTTGTAGAATGTCCACTTTTAGCGTTCTGAGTTCAAAACTAAACTTAATTCCTGATCCATCTTCTAAAAAAGGAAAATAATGCGGTTTTATTCTTTTAATTTCGTTCCTAGAATTATATTTGTTAAAAACCTTTATTATTTATGAATTGGTCTGATATTGTTTATCATTTGTGTTTGATTATTGTTCCCTCTGGTTTGGTTTTGATGACGGCCATTCATTTTATTAAAAAAGAACAGGCTCAATTAATGATGCAGCAGCATCAACAGTTGCGTACTAAGAAAGCAGATTTGTTTTTACCGAATCAAATTGAAGCTTATCAACGTGCTTTGTTGTTGATGGAACGTATTCACCCGAATAGTTTAATTATGCGTACCGTTACGCCTGGTGTTCCTGCTCATTTATATCAAGCGGAATTGTTAAAGGCGATTCGTGAGGAGTTTGATCACAATGTTGCACAGCAATTGTTTATCACTCCAGCGACATGGAAAGTGGTGGAGCAAGCCAAAAATGAAACGGTAAAAATTATAAATGTTGCTGCAAATGCTTTGCCAGAAACGGCTGTTAGTACAGATTTGGCAACGCGTATTTTTGAGATGATTGGTGAAGTTGGAGAGATGCCTACGGAAATTGCTTTAAATGCATTGAAGGCCGATATTCAAGTTCTTTTTCATGCTTAAACAGTTTGCAAAATAGCTTTCTACGAACGGATTTATTTGAATAATGGAAAAGGATATTTATAACAATCAAACGTATTTGAAGAACAATCCGACTTGGCACGAAGAGGATGCTGTTTTTAAAGCAGGAAAGATTCTTTCCCTTTTGAATCGTAATGGATTGACTTTTTCTACTGTTTCAGAGATTGGTTGTGGCAGTGGTGCTATTTTAGAGGAGCTTGAAAAGAACATGACTTCTGTCGAATCATTTTGTGGATATGATATTTCTCAAGATGCGATTTTAATAGCGAAGAAGAGAGAAACGGCAAAGATTAGGTTTGAACATAAGGATATTACTGGACCTGGAGATACTTCTTTTAGTGAACTTCAAATGGTGATTGATGTGATTGAACATTTGGATAATTACTTTGCGTTTTTAGGGGCTATTGTATCAAAGAGTCAGTATACGGTTTTTCATATTCCGTTGGATATGTGTGTATGGACGTTGTTTAGAGAGCAGATGTTGTTGGAGTCTAAGGATCGTGTTGGGCATATTCATAATTTTTCAGAAGCTTTTGTTTTAGATGTATTAAAGGATTACGGTTTTGAGGTGGTTGACACAATGTTTACGGAGCCAACTTATGCCTTGAAAGGTGTAAAGCAAAAAACGGTTGGTTTTTTAAGGAAATGTGCGTTTAGTATCAATAAACGTTTTGCAACGAAAACATTTGGAGGCTATTCCATTTTAGTTTTAGCTAAGAATAAAGGTTAGACATCTGCCCCGGCGGACGTGGTTAGCTAGTCACTGCTGTTTGTTTTTTTTTGCTGTGTTCGATAAGCGACTTTAGAAGCTTGGGAGAACGCTTGCAAAAACAACAAATCAGGAAGGCTACTATAAGCGGTAGACGGTTAAGGCAGCCTTACTTTTTATTTTTTATTTTAGATAGATGGTATTTCCATCCACTTCTATGATGTCACCAGCAATAAGTTTGGCTCTTTTTCGGGTTTCGAGTTCTCCATTTCGGATTACCAATTCTTCTTCGACGATGTATTTTGCGTGACCACCTGTTGAGGCTAATCCGATTGCTTTTAAAAGCGCGATAAGTTCGATGTAGTCTCCTTCGATTTCAAATTCCATGTGTTGTTATTGTTTTGATGAATTCTTCAAATAATTTTTCTGCTGCGATGTAGCTTGATGTTTTGTTTTCACTAACCGCTTTTTGTTGCGTGTTTAGGTGTTCTTTTAGCACGGGGTTTTCGTAGAAGGAATTAAGGATTTTTTGGTCCAGAGTTTCCTTTAACCAATGTATGTCTTGTTGTTTTCTGTTTTTATGAAACCAACCATTGATGGTTGTCGCATTTTGAAAAGAACCTATTGTATCCCATATTTTTTCGAGGTTGTTTCGTTCTATGCTAGAGCAGGTCATGGATTTAGGTATCCAATTGTTTTCTTTTGCAGGGAAGAGATGCATGGCATTTTCGTATTCTCTTCGTGCTACGTTTGCTTTTCTTACGTTTTCGCCATCAGCTTTTGTAATGACGAGTGCGTCCGCCATTTCCATGATTCCTCTTTTTATGCCTTGTAATTCGTCTCCTGCGCCTGATAGCATTAGTAGAAGGAAGAAGTCTGTCATAGAGTGTACAGCGGTTTCACTTTGCCCTACTCCAACGGTTTCGATGAGTAGAACGTCGTATCCTGCGGCTTCACAAAGGAAGATACTTTCTCGTGTTTTTCGGGCTACGCCACCAAGTGAATCTCCAGCTGGAGAGGGGCGGATGAAGACTTCGTCAATGCGTGAGAGTTCATTCATTCTTGTTTTGTCGCCAAGAATTGAACCGCCACTTGTGTTTGAACTTGGGTCGATTGCTAATATGGCAACTTTTTTCTCGAGTTTATGAAGTAGGAGTCCGAAACTTTCAATAAATGTACTTTTTCCCACGCCCGGTACTCCTGTAATTCCTATACGGATGGAGTTTCCTGTTAATGGTAAACATTTTTGGATGAGTTGATCGGCAATTTGTCTATGCTTTGGTTGTGCACTTTCTATTAAGGTAATTGCAGAGCTCAGCGCTTGTGTATTGTGTTGGCAGATGCCTTCAAAAAGTTGGTCGACGGTGAGATCACGCTGATAGTTTTTGCGTTTCTGCAGCCATTCTTTCTTTCTTTGCTCCCTCATGTTTACAAAAATAAACTTATTTCAACTACTTTTGAATAATGACAAAAATTGGTTTGCTTTCTGATACGCATGGCTACATTCCGGAGCGTGTTTTTGAATTGTTTAAGGACTGTGATGAGATTTGGCATGCGGGAGATATTGGTTCAATTGAGGTGTATGATCAATTGAAAGCCTTTAAACCATTACGAATTGTTTACGGAAATATTGACGATCATGTATTGCGATTGGAAACCGAAGAGGAGTTGACATTTCAAGTGGAAGATGTGAAAATTTGTATGACACATATTGCAGGGAAACCGGGTAAATATGTTCAAAAGGCACAAGCATTATTGTTGCGAGAACGTCCAAAAATCTTTGTTTGTGGTCATTCTCATATTCTTTTGGTTCAGTTTGATTCAATTATGAATGTTTTGTGGTTAAATCCCGGAGCTTGTGGAAAAAAGGGATTTCATTCAGTTTCCACTGTTTTACGATTTGTTATTGAAGGGTCGGAAATAAAAAACATGGAGGTGATTGAGTTAAGTAAGCGTATTTAGAGAATAATAATTACTTTTATTCATCGTTATTAGGAGCATGAACTTGAAAACCATCTTTCTTATAGTTTTACTATCATTTTCATTTTTTGGGTTTTCTCAAATGGGAGGTAATACTGCTTATCCTTTTTTGAGTTTACCTTTTAATGCGCGTACGACTGCACTTGGAGGTTCTTTGTTGTCCGTGATTGATGAAGATGTGAATATTGGTGTTGTTAATCCTGCGGCTTTGAATGAAAAAATGCATAAACGATTGTCATTAAATCATGCCTTTCATTCTGGGAAGATTAACTTTGGACAGTTGGCTTATGTACATGCATTAAATGAGAAGAACTATTTGTCTGCCTCAATTAAGTATATGGCGTATGGAAGTATGGATCGTCGTGCATCAAATGGAGAATTACAAGGAGAATTTAGTCCTTTTGAATATGTTTTAGGAGTAGGGTATGGGCGTCCAATTAACGAGGTTTTGAGTGTTGGTGCAAATTTGAATTTAATCGGTTCCCATATTGATGGATATGCTTCTTATGGTGTGAGTGTTGATTTAGCAGGGATGTATTATACGCGAAAGAAAACTTTTGGAATTACAGCGATGGTTAGTCATGCGGGCGTTCAATTTAATCCTTATGTGAATGGACGAACGCCATTGCCTACTAATTTTCAAATTGGATTAGGATATAAATTACCACATGCCCCTTTTCGTTTTTCTATCTTGATGCATCATTTGAACAAATGGGATTTAACATATTTTGATCCAAATGTAAAACCGGTTTATGATCCCTTGACGGGAGAATATGTTGTCGCAAAGTCACCAGGTTTTTTCGAAAAGCTAGCACAGCATTTTACGTATCAAATTGAGGTTAATGCTGGTAAAATGATTCATATTCGAGCAGCATTTGATTATTACAAACGCCAAAGCATGAAAGTTGAAGCTAAGCCTGGAGTTGCCGGGTTTTCTTTTGGGGTTGGTTTGCATTTCAAACGATTTGGTTTAGATTATGGTTTGGCATTGTATTCTCGTTCTGGAATAAACAATGTCTTGACTTTTTCCATGAATTTACAGAAAGTTAAGATTTAACAAAAGGCTACTAAAACCTTTTACTGTGGGCATTTTACCGAATTGTCTCTGAAAAATATTCGACTTATTCTACGTCAAATTGTCGAGAGTAAAGAGTTTGTTCCTACCTTTGCGGACAACTAAACTTAAAGATATGAGAAAGTCTATTTTTACGCTTGCCGTATTATTGGGAGCATCCACCACAATTTTCGCACAAGATTTAACGTCCCGTAAAGGGGAGAATTATTTACCAGAAGCTGGAGATTGGGCAATTGGTATTGATGGTGTTCCATTGTTGAATTACTTAGGGAACTTCTTTGGTAAGTCTGCTAATAATGGTTTTGCGGGTAATATTTGGTCGTATTCAA
>JASLGM010000019.1 GCA_030150045.1 Taishania sp. | reverse complement strand
CCCGCAACGCTTTTACAGCAATGCAGTTGAAATAACAAGATTCCGTAGCTCAGCTGGTAGAGCAATACACTTTTAATGTATGGGTCCTGGGTTCGAATCCCAGCGGGATCACTAGAAAGCCACCTTCAAGGTGGCTTTTTTTATTATACACCATCAAATTCCTTTATTTTACTGATAATTTGACTTTTGTATTTCTTGACCAAAAACAAAGAAATTCAATCAAATACAAAAAAACAGCCAGCTATTCAGCCAACAGGAGGAACAACAACATTTATTGGTTCAGGTAAAACCATACATGCTCCCAATGCAGATGGCACATTAACCGCATCATATAATAATCCGTTATGTTCAACATCAGGGTCTAAAACGATGCAATTACATTATCGTCCAGGGGGGCATGGTCTAATAGCTCCAAACACTTTTACTCCAGATAATGGGCAGTACAACAATGTTTTCCGGATATTAGAAGCTGGACCGTATGCACCAATGAATATTGGAGATGAGCCTGCTTATGGTATTATTGATTTCAAATTACGAATTTGGAATAGATGGGGAGAGAATTTTAAAACCGTTACAAAAGCAGATGCTGGAAGATTACCTCATCAAAATGTTCGTCAGGGAGATATTTTTTGGGATGGGACTAACAGTGTCGGAGTTGTACAAGATGGTGTGTATAATTATACACTTGAGATGCAATACTGCGGTCAAAGCAATTTTCAGCGTATTTGTATGGATAATAGTGATGTAAATCCCTGTGTTCGTTGGATATGGTTCTTTTGTGTTCAACGTTTAAGTGGTTGTACTCGTCAAGTTACTGTTTTAAGATAATATCTTTGAAAACATTCCGTTTATTTAATAATGATGAAATGTATTCATACAATTTTTTTATTGTTAATTGTTGGCTTCGCCTTGTCTCAAGGCGAAGCTGATAAATGGGTAGTTAATCCCAATTCTTTAGTAGATTTTTCAGGAGGAACTCCTATTTTAACAGGAACTGTTACAAATGCTGATTTTGCAGAATCAGGTACCTGCATTTCTGATAAGAATGGCAACTTGCTATTTTATTCAGATGGAGAAACCGTATGGGGAGCAGACAATAATGTATTACCCAATGGAAGCGATTTATCTCCAGCTGATTTGAATAATGTTATAACAACAACACAGGGTAGTCTTTTTGTGAATAAACTTAATAATGAAGATCAATATTATTTAATATCACTCTCTGCTAATGGGATACTAAGCTATTCCGTTCTTGATAAAACACTGAATAGTGGTGTTGGGGATGTTGTTTCCAAACAAAACATTCTTATCAAAGATACATTGACTGAAAAAATGGCAGTAACTAAACATTGTAATAACCGTGATTTCTGGTTGGTTGTTATAAAGTACAGAACTACAAATATCTCCGATTACACACTTGAATTTTTAAGTTATCTTGTTACGGAACATGGAATAAATCCTTCACCGATTAAATCAAGTGTTAAGGCAGTCTGTTTATTCTTTGGAGAAATGAAATTTAATAATGCAGGGAATGAACTAGCTTTTGCAGAGGCAAACACTTTAGTGTTGTGTCATTTTGATTCATCTACGGGTAAAGTCGACCTTAAACAGCAGATTGATTTACCATTGGATCATGGCTATGGTATTGAATATTCTCCCAATGATTCAATTTTGTATATTAATGAAAAACAGTATAACTTATATTCTGGTACACTAACACAATTACTTAGTTATAAAAGTGGATCTCATATGCAGAGAAGCAAAGATGGTAAAATCTACTGTTTCAATTATCCTGAAGATGAAATTAGTGTATTACCTTTGAGCTGGGGATCTTATGGAAGTGGGACTTTCCAACTCACAACAAATGTAGATGCCATATCACATATCGCTTCAATTGAATCTCCTGATCTTTCTGGCTTAGCATGTGATTATGTCCCAAATACTATTACAATAAATCATCCCGGAATCAATAAAAATTATATAAATCTTCCCTATATAGCAGCTTATCATTTCAATCATAAATCAAGTGATTTTAGTTACTCAGGTACCTGTGCAAATACACATATTGATTTTTTTCTGGAAAATGGTTATACAAATATTGATTCTGTGCATTGGACTGTACCAGAATTGGACATATCAGGACAAGGAGATACTGTTTCTTTCGTTTTTCCATATGCGGGTAATTGGACCGTAGAAGCTGTTATTTTTCAGAATGGAGTTGCAACAACATCTGTTCAGTGTATCAACATTTGTGGGAAAGAAAGCGTTAAACTTCCCAAATATATTGATCTTTGCGATCATGAACCGTTTGAAATAAACCTATTAAACACTTGTGGCATTTCTTATTCATGGAATACCGGAGATACTACGTCAGTAGTATTTGTTCAGAATGAAGGAGTGTATATACTTGAAATGATGACTGAATGTGGTATATTTTCTGATACCATGACAGTAGAAAAGAGTGAAAACTGTACTGTATTAACTGAAATTCCCAATGTAATTACAGTAAATAACGATGGAATAAACGATTTTTTTGTCATCAGCTATAAAAATGCTATTTCTTTTAGCTATGCAATTGTCAATCGCTGGGGGAATCTTATTAAAGAAGATCAGATAACAGTTCCCCAATCTTCCGTATTCAGTTGGAACAGTACCTCTTTATGGGACGGAACCACACAAATAGGCTCAAATGTTGCAGATGGTACTTATTATTACCGAATTACGTTTGAAACTTATAATGGTTCAATAATTGAAAAATCAGGTTTTTTACAGGTTATTCATTAACGTGTTTAATTAGCGGTAAATCGGTCTTCCTCCTTGTCCTCACAGCTTCGGAAAAACATAAAAACAAGGGTAATACAAAGCGGTTCGTCATAGCTCCCCATCCTTTAGGGCTGTTGAGCTTGTCGAAACACGCCCTTGTTTTTAACGTTCCTTAGCCGTTTCCTCAGAATTCGTCAAAGCGGCTGTTCACTTGTTTTTCTTGCCTGTTCATTCTGCGTCGTCAGTCGCGGCTACTCTGCCACCCCATACCCCAAATAAGGTTATTTTTCGCTAGCTCGTTCCTCATGGCTCAAATGATAAATACAAAATGTGGGGTGTCACCGCCACTTGTGTTATGCTCGCCTGCTAAATCGCTCGAGCTTCGGGTTTGTCACAGTTTTTGTGCCTGCGTACGTCAGTCACTTTCTTCATTACAGCATCCGGAGCCTGAAAAAAGGCTTTTCCGTTAGTTTCCATTCAGTTCAGCCACTTCCGAACTCCCACAACAAGAGCGTTTGCTTTCTCGTTCCTCAACACTTCACACACTTGTTTTCCCATTTGCTTCACGCCGTCTCAGTGAGCTAGAAATCTTTGTAAAAAGATTACGTAAGCGAACTAGTCCCGATTGTAATGAAATGGAATATCGGGATTCATCATTTCGCTCACTTCAACCGCATCAGCAACCCACACTTGCCGTTGGTATCACTCCACACAATCCCTTTCACAAGCACCGTTCAACCAACCGCAAGTTTTTTCCTACCAACTCCAACGTTTTTTTTTTTCGGCATTGTGCAGTTTGATTTCCTGCATGCCGTTGATGAGTTCGATAACTTTACTTTGTTCGTTGCTCATTTGAGAAAAACGCTTGTAATCTAAATCCTTTCTCCTTTTGAGAAACAATAGTACCCAAATAAAATACAATGTACTTCCAACAAAGAAAATGGCAAATATTTTTAAATCATACCAGGCTAATACTCCACCAAAAACAATGAGATTAAAAAATGGAAACAGGGTATTGAGTGAAGTTGAAGTTAATAAATCCTCAATGCGTTGATGATCTGTAATTCGTTGCAGAATATCTCCTGTCATTTTGGAATCAAAATAAGCAATGGGGAGATTCATCAATTTGATGAAGAAATCGGAAACGAGTGAAATGTTGATGCGAGTACTTAAATGCAACAAAATCCAACCCCGTATAATATCCACGCTTGTTTTACCAAGAAATAGAAATAATTGGGCAAAGAGAATGAGATAGATAAAATTTATGTCTTGATTTTGAATACCAATATCCACAATACTTTGTGTGAGAAATGGAAAAATCAGTTGAAGCAACGAACCTGTCAACAAACCCAAAGCTAATTGAAATATGAATTTTTTATACCGAAACAAGTATTGATACAAAAATGAAAAGCCTCTTTTAGTTTTGTTGCTGTCTTCCTCTGTTTGTTTTAAACGCGATGTTGGTTCCAATAGTAAAGCAATACCTTCTTCAGTTACATTTGCGTTTTTACCTATCCAGTTATCTATAAATTCACGAACGGAGTATTTTAGTAAACCATGTCCAGGATCAGCAACATAGACAGTATCGTTTTTTATCTTATAGATAACAACAAAATGACTCTGTTTCCAATGAACAACACAAGGTAATGGTGCGTCCTCTTTAAGTTTGGAAAAATCTATCTTTAAGCCTAACGTACGAAAACCTATCTTTTCGGCCGCAGTAGCAATATTGAGAAGTGAGGCTCCTTCACGGGTGGTCTCTGCCCATTCATTAATAGTTGCTATTGGTAAATTTAAACCATAGTAGTATGAAATCATTCTAAGACAGGTGCCACCACAATCTTTCCTGCTTAACTGAATAAAACATTTGAATTTTCTCATTCATTATTTATTGATTCTACAAACCAATTGATAATATCGTCAATAGTTTTACCCCAGTTTCCTTTTTGATAATCAACTTGTCCATTTTTATCTACTTCAAAAAAATTATGTTCTAAATTTTCATAAAGAGTTACAAAACAATTAGTTTTTCCAACTTTTATACATTCCAAGGAAACCAAATCTGAAAAAATAGACCTCAAATCTTTACTCCCGAACCCAAAAAACACATTTGCTTTTGTATTTTTGATGTCATCAATTACTGATTCGGAAAAAGAAATAAGGTTCATATTACTCCCCTCATGACAATTTGATTTTGTTGGATTTAATGAAGCTTTCTTAAACTCGTTCAACAGTTCTTCGCTTCTCTTTTTATATTCAGTAAAGCTAATTTCACCATACTGATAATCAAGGCGATTAGCCATTAAAAAATATTGATACCTACCAATAGGATTGGTACTCATCAAAGCGACATCTGTCACATAAGAATTTATTCTTCCCACTCTTGCCGCCTCTACGGCACCTTGAGAATGCCCCATCAATAACAAGCGCTTGCTTGTAATTTGTTTATTTTCAACGAGCGAATTAATCAATGTATTTGTTCTTTCAGAAATGTAATAGAGATTGTCTGTTCTCAAATAATTTGTATCAAAACAATTTGGATTATTGAGGTCAGGTACATATAGAGCATTTTCCGTTACTTTCTCAAATTCCATAACAAGTGGCGTATATGGTTTATTTACCATAATCAAATTGAAGTTATTAATCAAATTTGAGCAATCAAAATTTGAAATTAAAGTAAGTACATCTGTTGTATCGTTGATTTTTATTACGAGTGGTCTTGGCAATGAGCCAGGTAGAAAAATTGCTGTTGGTTTATCGGGACTATATCCTTCTACATTTCTCAATATTCGTATCGTGTCATCTGCCATGTAGTGCAATGAATGTTCCTCAAACGTCACTCCATCATAGAAAAATTTGCGCTGGGTGAATCCTGTTACAACAATGAACAAAGAAATAATTAGGACGCTATATTTGCTGTAATTCATATATTTTTTCATTTGTGTTTAAGTTGAAATATCCGAGATATACTAATGTAATATCAGGATTAATATGGTTAATTGTGGAGCCATCGTGAATAACGTTATCCGTAGGGGCAATATAAAAATTCCCAAAAGGCAATTCAACTACATTAATTGGGTAATCTTTAAAATGTTCATAATAGAGATCTATTATATTATCAAAATTCACCTCGTGTGACACTTTCTTCTCCAATGTTTCTTTCAATTTATCGGCAGATATAGGACAATAATATAGGTACCTGGTTTCTCCTAAATTAAAACAGATTCGCTGTTGTGCAGTATGGCATTTTCCCAGTTTTTTATCTTCGCTTCTATCAAGATGTAATCCTGTATATCGCATACTTTCTTCTATAAATTTAAAATTCAAAGTTTGCAATCCTTGTCTAGATACGGCTAACGTTTGAAAAACTATATCTTCTGAAGTTGATAAAAGATTTGATTTTAGAAAAGCATTTATTCCATTATCAAAGGTTATAAATTTACCTGGTTGACTTTTCAATCTTTCATATACGCTTTTTCCATCTTTTGATAGTTCCAGATTAAATGACTAAATGTTATCTAATATTTTTTCGGGTAGTTTTCCCACAAAAATATTCTTTCCCAAGTCATACTCACTTACTTCTTCTTTACCACATAAAGATAGCGAATTTGACTTAATCCAATCATCAACAGGAATGATAGCATTGTCTTCATACTCATACAACGAAATATCATGAGCCTTGATAACTCAACACGATTTATAGGTTTTATTGTCTTGTGGAAGTAATGTTGTAAACAATCTTACATCATTTAAATTTTTCATTTTATCTAGGTTAAGTTAATTAAATAATCATTAATATGTGAGATAATATACTGTAAATCGTAACAATAAATAGAAGGGTTATCAAATCCATTTTTACTGCTATATCGATGGATACTTAGTCGGTAAACTTCCCCATTTTTGTAGCCTTCCCTTTTTGGTAAACTTCCCCATTTTTCAGACAATTTAAAAGTATTAAATTTAAATTGTTTTATAGTATGAAAAAGTCAAGATTTACAGAAGCCCAGATTGTTAATATTCTGAAGGAATATGAAGCTGGCAAGCAGACTAAAGATATTTGC
>JASLGM010000040.1 GCA_030150045.1 Taishania sp. | reverse complement strand
TTTTTTACCATCGGAACAGTAGGAATGACTTCAGTTGCTTGCATTCATATGTTTTTAGCTTTAGGCTTATCGTTGACCTCAATTCACGCTGTATTTTTCACTCTCTATCCAGTTTTTTTGACTTTTTTGATATTAGGAGTTGTTTTCACAGTAAAAAACCAAAAGCCTGTTTTATAAAGATGCTTGCAAACAGATTGGGGTGTAAAATCAGCTAAAATAAAAATATGGACTAAAAAGAGTAATACTGAGGACGAAATTAAAAAAATTGTATTTGATAAAATAGAACCTTACATTTCGCAAGGACATTCAGTGTCCGTGTCAGCTTTTACAATAGCTTCAACAAAAAGACATATTGTTAGATTGCAATCTGTAAATAAAGATGGTATAATAGTAGATGACCCTTATGGGAGAGTAAACAACTTTAAGTAAAGAGAAGACGGGGAAGTGGTTATAAAGGATCTTAAAATTCTCGAGATAATATTGATATATTTGGAAAAGATAATCTTTGGAGATGGTCTGACATTAAAATATGTACGATCAAATATATTGTTGTCTTTTATAAATTAGAAAAATGATACATTTTACATACATATTATCATGTTTGATTTTCGCTTGTGGAAATGTAAGTACGGTAGGCATTTCTGATAAGAGTGAAAATAAGATTGTAAGCTTTGATGAAAGTAGTAAGAGAAAGCTTTTTGAAACTGTCAAGAAAATTATTGAGGAAGCCACTGAACTATCAGAATTGTCTGACTCCTCCTATTTACTGTCAAAAGAAAATTTTCTTCATGTCAACGATTCTATGTTTATCAAAGAGGTATTTCTCCCCAATCTGGGATTATATTATGAAAATAATACAGAAATAAACGAAGATTTTTCATTGAGTGGAACGACAGAATATCATTTTCTTCCACCAGCAGTATATAAGAAAAATAAACCATCTGTAAGCATCATAGGGAAAATAACAAAGACAAACTACACCACATTGTTAGTACGATACTACGATATAGATGCGGTACGGTGTTACTTAATGACTTTTGATAAAGATTTCAATATAAAAGCATCGGTTTGTTTCTTTGCTTACCATACTATTGACCCTGATGATGTTTATCTGTCCAAAGACAAGCTGTATTTTCGACCATTTATACAATACAATCTGCATGAAGATTCTTTGAAAATATATACAAAAGGTTTTTTGGATATAAATTACTTCTTTAAAATTCAATATGATGGAAGAATAAACTTAGTACATAAGGAACAATTGGAAGAAGAGTAAGAAAATATCGCGGATTAAGAAAAAAAGTTTAACTTATGATAATGGAACTGAAATGGCACAACATAAATTGTTTACAAAAAACACACTCCTTCAAGGTATATCAGTTGCAAAGTATAGTGGCAAATTTTGGCTTGATAATTTAAATTAATGTAAAATAAATAAGTTAAAAAATAAAAATATGTGGAATATTTTAGGTTCACTATTTACAACTATTTATTTTTTTAATATTTTGACAAATGTACAAGAGCATAATACTTATAAAATAATCTCTTTAAGTTTAGTATTACTATTGTCCTTCTTATTATTTGTTTTCTATTCGATTAAATCAATAATTAAATAGAGCTCATAACATCAAACAAGCGCAAGCGGCAAACGTACATACGACTTAGCCACCAAGCTCCAAACCGTTAGCACCAACTTCACCGCGGATTAAGAAAACAAGTGCAACACTTTTAATTCTTAAATTGTGTTGTTATGATTAAAAAATATAGGCATCTTTCGCAAGCGGAACGCATTCAAATAGAGAAGTATTTGGCTCTCGAATATTCCTTATCCAAGATTTCAGTTTTACTTAAAAGGCATAAAAGTACAATTTCAAGAGAGGTCAATAGATACCGAAAAAAGCAGTATAATTCTTACGATGCGCATCAAGAATATTTCATTCGTTTGATGAATAAAAATTATGGAAGGAGTAAGATTTTAAGTCATCCTCCATTATTGAAATTCATTCATAGGAAAATAAAAAAAAGGTGGTCACCAGAGCAGATTTCATTAATTTTAAAGAAGAATTTCCCCAATAAATTACGTATGAATGTTAGTCATGAAACGATTTATTTCTACATTTATTTACATAGTAAAAAGAACCTAAAAGAAGTCTTAATCAAGCATCTTCGTCAAAAGCGAAAAACACGAGGTTCAGTTCGATCTAAAGCTGTTCGAGATGTAAAAATATCTGAACGTATTACTATTGACGAAAGACCTGAAGAGGTTTTTAAGCAAATGATTATTCAAAAAATTAAAATGTAAATTAAATAGTATATTTATAATGGCGTTGCACTTAAAACTAGAATCCGCCCTCCCCAACTTTGCGCATAAATCCCTTACTTCAGAATCAACGGATATTTTTTGTAAATTGCATTCAATTATAGAGAAATTGAATTAATGAAAGTTTTGGAAAAGATATCACTTGAGAAAATTAGAAACGATAGAAAAAATCCTATCGTTGACTTTGATGTGAAAGATGCTGTGATAACCCATTATCTTCATAACAATAAAAACGGAGTATCACAATTTTATAAAAGTGATGCAATTGAATATACCAATGAAATTTTAAAAAATTACATTTCGGAAGATTACACAAATTATTTTACCGAAAGTAATTTTCAATTAGAACTTTTTAATAATGAAAATGTTCCATTTCAACCTATAGAAAAACCTAAATTTAAGTTTATAGATTTGTTTGCTGGAATCGGTGGTTTCCGTTTGGCTTTACAAAATCTTGGTGGAAAATGTGTTTTTACAAGCGAATGGGATAAACAAGCGCAAAAAACATATCGTGCTAATTTTGGAGAAACTCCATTTGGTGATATTACAAAAGAAGAAACGAAACAATATATTCCAGACGGTTTTGATGTACTTTGTGCAGGTTTTCCTTGTCAAGCATTTTCAATCGCTGGAAAGCGTGGAGGATTTGAAGATACAAGAGGAACATTATTTTTTGATGTTGCTGAAATCATCAAACGTAAACAACCAAAAGCATTCTTTTTAGAAAACGTAAAAGGTTTAAGAAGTCATGATAAAGGAAAAACTTTAGAAACGATTTTATATGTTTTACGTAACGACTTAGGTTATTTTGTTCCGGAGCCGCAAGTTGTAAATGCTAAAGATTTTGGAGTTCCACAAAATAGAGAACGTATTTATATTGTTGGTTTTCATCCAGATTCGTGCATTGATAATTTCAGCTATCCAAAACCAACAAATCAAAATGCAACTTTTGCAGACGTTAAAGAAGAAAATGTAGTTGATACCAAATATTATCTTTCAACTCAATATCTTCAAACACTTGTCAATCATAAAGCAAGACACGAAAATAAAGGAAACGGTTTTGGTTACGAGATAATCAAAGATAATCAAACAGCTAACGCTGTTGTTTGTGGTGGAATGGGACGTGAAAGAAATTTAGTTTTAGACCATAGAATTACTGATTTCACTCCAACAACCAAAATTAAAGGAGAGGTAAATCGAGAAGGAATACGAAAAATGACTCCAAGAGAATGGGCAAGATTACAAGGTTTTCCAGATAATTACATCATTCCAGTTGCTGACGCATCTGCTTACAAGCAGTTCGGTAACTCCGTTGCTGTACCAGCTATTCAAGCAACTGCAAATGAAATTATTAAACTAATGCTGAAAACTAAATGATAACTGGAAATAAAGGAGAATGGAGCGAAGTTTATGCGCTTTTTAAAATTATTGCCGATAAACAATTATACACTGGAGATAGTCATTTAAATAAAATTGAATCGTTAATATTTCCAATCATTAAAGTTTTAAGAGATGAGTCAAATGGAACTTTTGAGTTTTCATATGAAAATGATATTGTTTTAATTAAAAATGGAGAAGAGGAATTTAGAATTTCAATCTCAAATTTTCAAGAAAATGCAAGTTTACTTTTACAAAAATTAAAAGAAAAAACAAATGCTACTTTTTCAATTCCTGAAATTGAAACATTTATTAATTCATACCAAAGCCAATCAATTAAAGCTAAATCTTCAGTTAAAAGCGATATTAAAATTGTTATTCATGACCAAAGAACTGGAACGAATCCCGAATTAGGTTTTAGTATAAAATCCCAATTGGGCGGAGCTTCTACTCTACTGAATGCAGGAAAAACTACTAATTTTATTTATGAAATTGAAAATATAAATTTAACTGACGAACAAATAAATTCGATAAACTCAATTGATACAAGAAGTAAAATAAAAGATAGAATTGAAGAAATTTATTCATTAGGTGGTTCTATGAGTTTTATTAAAACCGAAAGTTCAATTTTCGGAAATAATTTAATCTTGATTGATTCTGCATTACCAAAAATTGTTTCAGAAACACTCAAAAAATTCTTCACTTCGAGTTTATCAAAAAGTGTTGAATTAATAAATTATGTTAATGAAACAAATCCTTTGAACTTTGATTTAGAGAATCATCATCCTTTTTATACATATAAATTCAAACGATTTATAACAGATATTGCACTTGGTATGATGCCATCAAAGATTTGGACTGGACAACTTGATGCAACTGGTGGATATTTGGTCGTAAAAGAAAATGGCGAAGTTTTGTGTTATCATATTTACAACCGTAATGAATTCGAAGACTATCTTTATTCAAATACAAAGTTTGAAACAGCAAGTAGTTCAAGACACGATTTTGGAAGTATTTACAAAGAAAACGACAAACTATATTTCAAACTAAACTTACAAATTAGATTTTTATGAAGGAACTACTACTTACTAAAATAGAGCAGTTAACCCAGTTACGAAATAAAAAAATTCATAAAAGATATATTGAATATATACGTTATCCATTTTTTAGAAATCTTGAAGAAAACACAAAAATAGACTTTAACTTTCCTATTACTTTCTTAGTAGGAAAAAATGGAGGTGGGAAAAGTTCAACTTTACAATCTCTATATGGTTGTCCACAAGGTAGAAGTCTTGGTGATTATTGGTTCACAACAGAATTAGACCCAATTAAAGAATTTGATAAAAATAGAAATTGTTTTATCTATGGTTATTTAGAAAAAAGTGAAATAAACGAAGTAATTAAACAACGTATTCATAGAGAAGGAAATCCAGATTATTGGGAAACCGCTAAACCTATTAAAAGGTATAATATGGTCTCTGAACGAAGAGCCCAACCAATTGATAAAAATGTTATTTATCTTGATTTCAGATCAGAGCTAAGTGCTTTTGATAAATTTTTTCATTTTTTAAATTACTCATCTCAAACTCATAAGACAAAACAAGATTATTTACGATTTTATTCCAATAAATTAAAGGATGCTTTTGATAATGATAGTATCATTACTTACTACACAGCTAACAGAAATAAAAGAAAAGTAGTTCTGACAGAAAAAGAAACTAAGATTATATCTGAAATATTGAGAAAAGATTTTGAATCAATTGAAATAGTTGAGCATAATCTTTTCAAAGATTGGGGTATTTCAATCCGTTTGAAGCAAAAGAATATAAATTATTCTGAAGCTTTTGCAGGAAGTGGTGAAACAGCAATTGTAATACTAGTTCATAAAATATTTAATGCTCCTGATGAAAGTTTAATTTTATTAGACGAACCAGAAACTTCATTACATAGCGGAGCTCAAAAAAGATTAATGTTATTTTTATTAGAAGAATGTATTAAGAAAAAACATCAAGTTATAGTTTCTACACACTCTCCTTTTCTTATTGAAAATATGCCTGAGACTTCAATAAAAGTATTTTCAACTTTAAGTAGTAACGGAAAGTTTGTTATAAATAACAATAGGAATTATAAAGAGGCTTTTCACGAATTAGAGATAGAAAACACGACAAAAAAGATTATTCTTGTAGAAGATAAAACAGCTAAAATATTATTAGATAAAACTCTTGAAAAACTTGGAAAGGCAATCCAAGATTTGTTTGAAATTAAATATCTACCAGGCGGCGCAAAAGATATTAATCAAAGATTAACAACAATTATGGAAGTCTCTGATAATACTTTTGTTTTTTTTGATGGAGATGAAAAGAAACAAGAGAAACATATTGATTTAAATACAATTCCACCAAATGAGCAAGACACAAGTGCTAAATTAATGGATATAATAAAAAATCAAGTCGGTTGTGATGTGAAATTTCATCTTGATGGTGGAAATCAAAATCAAGCAATTAAAGAAGAACAGATTATTAATTTAGCTGTTAAATATTTAAATTACTACAATAAAAACGTATTTTATCTTCCAGAAAATATACCTGAAGATATTATTTGGGATAAAGATTTTGCTGAGAAACTTTTAGGGGTATTACAACCTAATAAAAACATTTCTAACATTTTAACTAGTTCAAAAAATTCAAAAGAATTGATTTTTAACTTTAGTACTGAATGTTATGGAAACAGCACTCAATACGAAAGTACTTTATTACAATTTACTTCCAATTGGTTGAATAAAGAAGACGAAAATTTCAAGTCTATTGGTGAAATGTTAAATAAGTTAAAATAAAAGCACCAGCATGTAACATCGTATTGGCAAAATGGCGGCTTAAGGAACAAATTGAAAGTTTCTCCTTTTTAAGCCACAACAGCCTTTTATATTTACTTTTTTCATAAATTTAGAAAATAATAAAAGGCTGTTGCTTAGCTTAGTGCAAAATTAAAAGTTTTAGCTTTCTAATCCGCCACTATCGCAAAGCCGCGGCCCGATGGTGGCAAATTAAAATCCGCCAGAAACATCATAAAATAGAATTACTTATGAAAAAAAATAATTTCTTATATTTTGCACTTGCAGGACTTTTCATTTCATGTGTCCAAAGCAATGAATCACCTATAAACATGTCGATAAAAGAATTTAGTATTAGTAATATAGATAGTACTGCGAACGAAATTGCAATTAGTTCAATTATTTCAGAACGATTGACTAAGGAAGAATTAATAAATATTACATATACTGAAAAACATAAGAGAAACTGGAACAACAAGTTCGTAATGTACTTTTTCCTCAATTCACCTAATAATCCAGCATACGCGACTGCCATGTATCTGAAAGATTGTAGTAATTGCAATGCAATAGATCCTTCGAATAATAAAATAGATATAAAACTTAACTTCAAAGAGAAAGATGAGAAGGTTATAAATACATTATCTATTCCGAATGAGATAAACAAAGATCTACTTGTCATTGCCTTTTACGAAGAAAGTTGGAACGCAAATAGCTACATTGTTTATAATGACGAGAAGAAAAAGGAGGCTACTAAAATTATGTATTTTAAAGACGGAGGAATTCGAAATCAGAAGTTAATTGTAGAATCTTCAGTTTTATTTAGAGAAATATCTGAAGAATTTCCAGAAGACAAACCTCATTATAGAATTAAAGAAGAATTGGTCGAGTACTTGTATACTGATGGAAAAGTTGGTTATACTTATCCCAAATTAAAATAGGTACATTTAATATAATCAGCCACCAATAACTAAGCTTTCGTCTTGACCGGAGGACAAGAGATGAAAGCCCGTTGAACAGAATCGTAGAAGATCAGTATGGAGTTTTCGAGGGGTGGCATTAAGATAAACCAGCAGTAATTTTAGAATTACTGCTTTTTTTTTGCTTGTCCTTGTTTTTTTTGATTTCACACTTTTTTTCAATCTAACAAAGCACAAGTTCCTTACCCGTCAAAGTTAATTGAATTACCACATGTTTCTCCTAAGCGAGTAAACATAGAGGTTTTGTTTTGAAAAATTCTCCAGCTTAAATAAAATTCTTTTGTTTTAAGATGTGCTCCATCTGTTGTTGTATGTCTAAAGCAGCTTTACGTGCGTTTTCAGCAAATTGCTCATCATTTGAAGCGTAAATAATTCCACGTGAAGAATTGACAATCAATCCACAGTCAGCGTTCCAGCCATAATTTACCACATCTTCTAAAGAACCGCCTTGCGCTCCCACTCCTGGCACCAAGAAAAAATGCTCTTTTGCTAAATTACGCACCTCACCAATTTCCTCTGCTCGCGTCGCACCCACCACATACATTAAGTTTTCGGGCGTGCCCCATTCTTGGGATTTTTCAATCACATGTTGATACACTTTTTTTCCGTCTTTGGTTTCCAAAACTTCAAAATCTAACGCTCCTTTATTGGAAGTTAAAGCCAAAAGAATGGTCCATTTATCCGTATAAGCCAAATATGGAGAAACAGAATCTTCGCCCATATAAGGTGCAACCGTAAGCGCATCACAATTCATCGTTTCGAAAAAAGCTTTGGCGTAGTATCCAGATGTATTTCCAATGTCACCGCGTTTTGCGTCGGCAATAATCAAGCAATCGTTGGGAATATAATCAATCGTTTTCTGCAAGGCCTGCCAACCTTTTATACCGTAACGCTCAAAAAATGCAATGTTTGGTTTATACGCAATACAAAGGTCTTTTGTCGCATCTATAATGGCCTTATTGAACTCAAAAATCGGATCTTCTGTCTCCAATAAATGCGCTGGAATTTTCTCTAAATCGGTGTCTAAACCAACACATAAAAAAGTTTTCTTTGCACGAATGTTCTCAATAAGGGCCTGTCTGTTCATATCTTAAATTAGAAAGTGCAAATATACAAACCTTGCTGTAAAAACCGAGTACTAAAAGGTTTTAGTTTAACAGTATTAAAGGCTTTTCTTTGGGCGCTTCCCCTCCCCAGGCTACTGGGGAGGGGTCAGGCTATTCGTTCTTAGTCGTCGCCAAATGCTTGGCGCCGAGCTATCCACTGCTATCCTTAGCGCAGAGATCACTGTTCCAACTGAAAATAAGGGCAAATGGAGTGGTCATCCATTCAAAAGCATACCTCCAGCCAGGGCAAAGCGTGATAGCTAAAAGAAGTAAAAAGGGTGTAAACGCTGAAATGCCACTGCGACTGTAAGAAGCACGTGGCAAACAGCAAGTGAACCCCTTTTTAGGATTTTACTAAAACGCGTAGACCGTTAAGGCTGCAAAAAAAGAGAAAAAAAAAGTCCTTGCCGTAGCAAAGACCTTTCCCTTATTAAAATTGGATGTTTATAATCCTTCTTGTCCTTTTAATTTCTCGGCATTTTCCGCCAATTTCAATGCGTCGATCATTTCTTGAATATCTCCATTCATGAAGGCACCCAGGTTGTAAATTGTTTTGTTGATTCGGTGATCAGTAATCCTTCCCTGCGGATAGTTATATGTTCTCACTTTTGCAGATCGGTCACCTGTAGAAACCAATGACTTACGTTGTTCTGAACGTTCTGAATTCACGCGGTCCAATTCAATTTGATACAAACGGGAACGCAACATAGAAATGGCTTTCTCCAAGTTTTTATGTTGAGAACGACCGTCCTGACATTCCGCCACAACTCCCGTTGGAAGGTGGGTTAAACGAATGGCAGACTCTGTTTTATTAACGTGCTGTCCTCCCGCTCCTGATGCACGGAACGTATCTTTACGAACGTCACCCATGTTCAATTCGAAATCCACTTCTTCGGCTTCTGGTAGAACGGCTACCGTGATTGCGGAGGTATGTACACGTCCTTGCGATTCCGTCTCCGGCACACGTTGTACGCGGTGAACACCTGACTCAAACTTCATTGTTCCGTAAACTCCAGCTCCTGTGATACTCATGGAAACCTCTTTATATCCTTTCACGGTTCCTTCAGAAGAGTTAATGACTTCGTATTGGAAACCGTGCTCTTTAAAGAACATGGTGTACATACGGAAGCAGTCTTCCACGAAGATACACGCTTCGTCACCACCCGTTCCAGCACGCAACTCGATGATGGCGTTCTTATCGTCTTCTGGGTCTTTAGGGATCAACATAAATTTGATTTGCTCTTCCATTTCTGGTCGTGCAGTTTCCAACTCATCGATCTCCATTTTTGCCATTTCGCGCATTTCAGGATCTGTTTCTGTCTCCAAAAGCTCACGCGCTGATTGAATGTTGCCCAACATATTACGGTAAGCAATATACACTTGGTCAATTTCTTCCAAATCTTTATACTCCTTATTGAGTTTTACATAACGATCCATGTCCGCAATAATATCGGGATCGACGATCTGTTTTCCTACTTCTACAAATCGGTAATGTATCGCTTCTAATTTCTTTAGTAAATCACTCATAATAAGAATTTGGGGTGCAAATATACGTTTTTCAAGATTAATTCCCTAAAATTGGAAATAGACAAATGCTTTTGATTCTCCTGTCATGGCTTGATACATGAAAAAGAGGATAATGGTTACACATATCATCTGCAAGGGAACTGGGAATTTGGTGAATAATTCTTTGTAAGCGGTCTTCCATTTAGCAGGCAACCAATGAATAATAAATCCAAGAACCATAATGATTAAAGCTTCTTTATAGGTAGCTAACACTAACAAGAAGGTATCCATCGAAAAATCAAAGTGATTCCAAATTTGATCCAACATTTTTGCTGGGCCATCGCTGTCTTCTAAACGGAACCAGATACGTGTAAACGTAATGAAGTTAAAAGTCAAAAAGATTTTCCATGCATGAACAAACCATTTTGTTGATTTTTCATAAGGTGAAATGTTCTTCCAATGGTTATACAGAATCAAGGCAACTCCATTCATAGCTCCCCAAATGACAAAGTTTCCACTCGCTCCATGCCATAATCCTCCAGTAACCTGAGTAATTAAAAGGTTTAAATCTCGAAAAAGGTTTTTCTTAGAATCGGGAATAAAGCGGGCGATTAATAAGTAAACCAAGGTTAATCCTGCATAAATGTACAGCAACATGTACCATTGGGTAATGAATACCATAAAGATAAGGATCACAATGGTCATGATGAATGTTCCAATTCCTCCAGAACGGTTTCCTCCAAGCGGGATGTACAAATACTCTCTGAACCAAGATCCCAAAGAGATGTGCCATCTGCGCCAGAAATCGGCAACACTGGTCGCTTTATAAGGCGAATTAAAATTCGGCAATAGACGGAAGCCCATTAAAAGAGAAAGTCCAATAGCAATGTCCGTATATCCACTAAAGTCTCCATAAATCTGAAGGGAATATCCCCACATGGCGATTACACTCACAAAACCAGGATAGGCTTGCGGAGCGTCAACAATCTTATCAATGAAATGCATCGCTATATAATCGGCTAAAACCACTTTCTTTAGCAAGCCGGTAACAATCATGATCGTTGCTGCTGAAAAATCAACCTTGTTCAATTGATAAGGTTGCCCAATTTGAGGAATAAAATCTTTCGCTCTTATAATAGGTCCTGCAACCAAAGGCGGGAAAAAAGTGGTGTAAAATGCAAAATCGAAAAAGGAATGTAACACCTTAATGTCTTTGCGGTATACATCTACCAAATAAGAAATGGATTGAAACGTAAAGAAGGAAACACCAACGGGCAATAATATTTTGTCAATAAAGGTTTTCTCCCCATACAACCAATTTCCGATTTCAGCGAATACGTTCGTTGGGACTACGTTTGCCCCTGTCATGTTGTTGTAAGCGCCAGCAAAGAAATAAGCGTATTTAAAATATCCAAGCATCAGAACATTCAATCCAATGGTGAAACCCAACACCCATTTTCCATGTTTAAGGTCTTTGACTTTGTCAATCCAAAGTGCTAGGTAATAATTGAAAACAACCGATCCTGCAAGCAAGAGCACAAGCTTCTCTGCGGATTTAAAGTAGAAATACAAACTGATGATGGTCAAGAAAAGACTACGGACCCACAATTGTTTCTTGAAATAAGAAAGAATAAAGATGAACAATAAAACCACCAGCCAAATGTCCAAAGGCACAAGGTTGAAGTAGATGGCGTCTACTGAAATTTTATACCAAAAATAATACGATGAAAGTCCAAGTACAGCAGCAATAGAAAACAAAGCCCATCCCCTTCCTTTTCCTGTTTGCTTGATGGCTTGTTGTATACTTTGATAGAGTAACAAGAGGGTTAAAGCCGCGACGACGAAATCTCCGTTCTTAAAAAACCAAGAAGTAACTAAAGCAATTCCGCCAGTAATAATAAGGCGTACAAAGACATTGGCTTGCAAAAAAGCATAGACCAAAAAAATAGCAGTTAGGAAAATCCAAAATTCCACTTTTGTAAAAAGGAAGGCAGTATCTGGATCAAATTTAAAAGAGAACACCTCTTTTATTCTACTAAAATCCCAATCTGTAACTTGTTCTAAACTGTTCATGTTGACTAATAAACACTAAAAATATTGTTCAAACTTCTGGTAATATTTCAAAAAAGCATCAAAAAGCAAACGCCCTTTTAGCTGATAACCTTTAGAGGTAAAGTGGACATAGTCACCTTGCATCAATCCATTATTTAACCACACTTTGGAAGAACCAAGGCCTCCCATTATGCCATATAAATCCCAAACAGCCATTTTATATTCTTCGGCTAATTCAAAAATTACATCTCGCTCACGTGCCACATTTCTATTGGCATATTTCTTTTTATAAAAAGCATCATTAGGAACGGTTAGCAGTAAGGCACAATCTGGATTTGCTTTCAAAACCATTTTCATAACCTTTTCTAAATTGGACTTGTAAGTCTCCGGACTAAAATGCTCAAAGGTTACATTTGCGTCATTTGTACCTACCGAGAAAATGAATAAATCTGGTGGATATTGATTCAATTGCTCTTGAAAATTTGGTGCAGCGAGGTAAGAATACAGTCCCGCTCCATTAATCCCTATACTGGTATAAGAAATTCCAGGTTCTTGTGTATTACTTAACCCCATTCCAAAAAACTCCAAATAAGTACGCGAAAGCTTTGCACTAAATTGAATATCTAAAGAATCTAAAGGATCACAGAATTTCACCTTGGTGTACCCTATTGCATCGTTGTGATAGATCGATTCCACCAACAGTTCATCGCTGCCAAAATTCAATTCGTAATTCCATTCTCCTTTATTTCTGTAAAAGAAAACTTCGTCAAAACAAGGCTGTTGGTTCGCATTGCGATATTGAAACTTCATATTCACCACCGAATCCGTTGAGCGTATCCCAACCCCCATCAATCCCAAATCCATGGTTTTGTTTCCAGGAGCAACGATGCGTTCAGAAGTAAAGTGATTCTGCGAAGTGATACGGTAATTTGAAGGATTATTTGTCCCTGCTAAATTCAACGGAAAAACAATACCACGCTCACCACTCTGCCCTGAGAAAGATTGCATTTTCTCACGCATTAAATTGGAATGAATATCGGCTTGAATGTGTGAACCTCCAATATGATAAATGTTCAATTTCCCTTTTTCTTGCTCCTTTATACTTTTAAAGATTTTAAAGAAACGCTCAAAACTTGGACTGCGTTCGGTCATGAACTGAAAACTGTTTTGTTCAAACAAGATGAAAGGGTAATCATTTTCGAAGTGTTCTTCTATTTCTACTCGAGTAGTAAGGTCACAGGTTCTCCAATCCTTCTCTTGTGAAGACACAAAAAAGGACAAGAAAATAATCGCTATGAAAAAGAAAACTCTCAACTATTGATTGGCCCAATTTACATATTCAGCAATAAATGCATCATAAAACTTTTGCGCAGCAATACTTGCTCCACGATTACTAAAATGGATGTAGTCATTTCCTGCCAGTCCTTTTTCCACCCAAGATGGCATAGAGTTTCTTCCTCCCATTGCACCATATAAGTCCCAATAAGCACCACCTACTTCTGTAGTTACGCGTTTCATTTGCTCCACACAATACGGCAACAAAGGATAGGTTTCGTAAATTCCTTGTGACAAACGAGACATATCAGAGGGTCCAATGACAATAATCGCCGCATTGGGTTTTAATGCTTTTATGGTATTCAATTGTCCTTTAAACATATTGGCGTAACCACGTACGCTAGAACTATCTCTGAAAGAAGGAACTGAATTTCCACCAAATTGCATAATAATCAATTCGGCATTCATCTCATTGAACGATTGCCCAACTAGCGAACGGTCCATAGCACCAAAAATAGTTCCACTTGACCCACGCATTCCAATGTTAGAAACCTGTACACCTATATCTCCTTCCAATTGGAAATGAGAAATGGTTGGACTTATTTTTGATCGGAATTCATATTTCAGTTTTCCACTACCTTGTGGGAAATTCAATTTCACCGTATGCTGTTTACCATCCGTTATCAAGCTGTCTTGATGTATCAACGTACCATTTTGATACACATTTAGCAAACAAGGGGCTACACAACTATTGTACACCATTTTCACTTGGCTAAATGTACGTGCACGCGCGTAGGCATTTCCGTTTGCCGCAATTTCTATCCATGCCGTTTTCTCTTCACCCATTTTTGTTAGGTCAAAAGAATCTTTAGGTTCTGGCGTAAAGCGTGCTGCCGACCCCATAACACCATACTTTCTATTGGATAATTTATCCCCACCAAAACAGGTGTAACGTTTAAAATTTGGACTTAGACTTTGTGTAAAAGCATACGTACTGTAAACATTAAACGCAGGAACTAAACCAGGTCCATTTCCACCAAATTGATTTTGTAAACGCTCTCGAATAAATCCAGTCATACGATCTCCCTCAATTTGAGAGTCACCGTAGTGTAGAATATGAATTTTTCGATTATTTGCTGCCGCTGTAGAAAGCTTTTCAAAGAAAGCCCTCAATTTAGATTTCCCTTCCTCTGTTAGATAAAGTTCCGTTCCACTTTTATGAGCAGAAAAATCTCCACCCGAAGGTTTTCCCATTGTGCCATCTTCTTCTTTATGCTTAAGTAAGGGATCAATTTCTATCACCACCATTGCTGTATCTACATCAATGATCAAGGAATCAATATTCACTTTTTCCTGCCTTTTTGGATGCATCAAATCATCCATCGTTGGAAATTTGAAGGTAACCCCGGCAACTTTTACTCCTTCAGAAGGAAAAAAATAGGCCAATGATAACAACATGGAAAGCAAGAATAGCAATGCCAATAAAACCTTATAAAACGGGAAATTCTTCAACTTATGTACACTTTCAATTTTATGCGACTTCAAAGGTATGCAGATATTTGAAGAATAGAATAAATCTGAAAAGAAATTGAAGTGGTTTTTAGTTAAAAAATACCCCCCTCGTAGTATTGCCCTCCTAAAAAGAGGAAAAACGACTTTCTTCTATTGTCAAACCTTTGTTTTAGGAAGAAATAAAAATCACATTAGGAATTCAAGACGAAGCAATTACAAAACAAAAAATCAGTGAAAAACCACAAATAAGATAATATAATTTTCATTCTTGATAAACAATTATTCGTCTACAAACACAAAAGGTTAATTCAACACATTGAAAACAAAAAAAAAAGATATATTTAAAATAAATAAAAACTACATTCTTGAAAACGAGTATACTAACTACAGCTCTTGTATTGCTTACTGCATTACAATCATTTGGTCAAATCCAGTCATCTGGTATGGTCGCAAATGAATTTAATCTTACTACCCTAACCGCAGACCGGCCAATAAGTATTTCGGAAGAACAAAAGAAAATGACGCCAGATCATTTAAAATCGCATCCTGAATATGGGATTTTACCCCACAAAGCTCCGTGTACCGATTGTTACGAATTACTAGAAGAAAGAAAAGACTCTTCCCGTATGTTTGTCAAATTAGGAACTAAAGGAAAAGAATTCTATTCACAAGCAGTATATGGGGTGTTTCATTATGAGAAAGACGGCTACAAAATCAGTTATGATCCGAGATTGAAAAGAAAAACAAATACACTTTTCATGGCAGAGCAGCAAGAATTACCAACCTTTTTAAACATATTGGAAAAACAATCTGGTTTTGTAACGCCAGATGGTAACTTTACCTTTAACAACAAAATCGATTTGATATACAACCACAGAAACGGTTCAATAACCAATAAAGGGACAGCTGATTGGTCGAACTATACCATTGGTGATGAAGGCATTTACATTACCAACGCTTGGGAGAACATTGATATTCAAATCGTATACCACTTAGACAAAATCAAGTTAAACTATGTGATAACAGCACCGTTAACTGGTATAAACGATGTTGTCAACATACAGTTTATGGATCACCATCAACTACCAAACGGCTACCAAATTCGACCAGAAATGCCAAACGATGTGCACAACGGTCTTTACTATGGAAAACTCTTAATTTACGACCAAAATGAACGTGTAAACTTTGAAATAGGTCATGCTTATGGTTACGACAAAAGCGAAATAAAGGAAAATGAAATTCGATTAAATTATGAATTTAATGTCGATTATTTAAAAATAAATGTTCCAACGCAATGGCTGAATAGCGGATTACAATACCCTGTAAACATTGACCCATTGGTAACCGCAACAGCAACACATACTGCTGGATGGATGTCATTTCAATACAATGGACAGTATTGCGGAGGAACTGGATCGTGTTCTTATCTATTAAATGTTCCAAAGCCTCCAAACACTACAATCATTCAAGTTCTTTCAAACACTGAATACGAAACATTACCTTCATCATTTTTGTGCTTGTACTATTGCTCTATGAAACAAGCAGGTTTTAAGATAAGTGGACCATGTGGAGTTAATCCTTCAGACGCTACAACTTATTGGTCATGTAATTCAGTCAATATGGGGACATGTACAGGGACTGGATTAGACATTACAAATACTGCAATTTGTGTCACTCCTTCTTGTACAGGAACCATCCCATTTATTATACAAAATTCATATTGCTATTGTAACATTGGTGGAAATTGTGGCAACAACTGTCAACGAATGAATAGCAACACCTGGTCTATAACACTCGTTGGCCGTACACTAGAGTTACCCGGAAATCAAAACATCAATTTAGCATCTTGTTCTGGTCTACAGACACTGAATGCTTTACCAACCAACGGCGTTCCTGGATACAGTTATTCATGGAGTACCGGAGGAAACACCTCTTCAATAAATATCACTAACGTAGGTACATACACCGTAAACGTAACCGACAATTGTAATGTCACTACAGCACAAACATTTATTGTTACCTGTCCTTTGGCAATAGATTTAGTCCATTTTTCTGCAGTAAAAACTGGGAAAGAAGTGTTATTGGCGTGGGAAACCATTAATGAGAAAAACAATGACTTTTTCACCATCCAAAAGAAAACAGATTACCAGGATTGGTTAACAATTGCTACAATAAAAGGGAAAGAAAATTCAGCCGAAAGAAATGTGTACACGCATATAGATAAAAACGACTTACAAGCACCGCACACCTACTATCGATTGAAACAAACGGACAAAAGCGGCGAGGAATACCTCTTTGATCCTATTCTGGTAAAAGGCGAAGAAAATGAAGAGATTGAAATTTATCCACAACCCGCGCGAAAAGAATTGAATATAAAATGGAGTGGGTTTAACGGCAAAATAAGCGTGTTTAATTTGTTGGGTAGCAAAGTGGACGTGGAATACACCAAAAGCGAAGGGAAATACCTTGTAGACACTTCTAATCTTACGCCTGGTGTGTACATCATCCAATTTGATATCAACGGCCACCTGATCAAAAACAAACGTATTGTTATTGAATAAAAGACGTTAATTATGGATTTGGCAGCCTTAACGGTAAACGCGCTTTAGTAAAATCGGAAAGAAGGGTTCACGCCTTCTATTTACATGTGCTTCTGTTAGTCGCAGTGAAAATAGAGCGTTCACACCTTCTTTCCTTCTTTTAGCTATCACGCTATTCCCTGGCTGATGAAAAGCGTACGCCCCACTAAAAGACAGTATACAAAAAAGAAAAGTGATCTTGCGCTAAGGATAGGAGCGGCATCCTTTTTTGAAAAAAAAGATATAGCGGATAGCCTGACCATCAATTTACTTGATGGAGCGCCCAAAAAACAAAATAAATACCATAAAAAAAGCCCCGTATACACATACGAGGCTTTAAACATATTAAGGAACTTTGATTATCCGTTCAAGGCTTCAGCACCACCAACGATCTCCAAGATTTCGTTTGTAATGGCCGCTTGACGCGCTTTGTTGTAAGATAATTTCAAGTTACGTTGCAATTCACTTGCGTTGTCTGTTGCTTTATGCATTGCGGTCATACGCGCACCATGCTCAGCAGCATTAGAATCTAAAACCGCTTTATACAATTGTATTTTAAGTGATTTTGGAATCAATTCATCTACGATTTCTTTTTTAGAAGGTTCAAAGATGTAATCTACTTCAGAAGTTTCTCCTTCTACAACATTTGAAACGATGGGTAACATTTGTTCCACAATAACCTCTTGCGTTGCTGCATTTTTGAATTTATTGTAAACGATAACTACTTTGTCAATTTCTTTGTTGCGGAAACGATCCATCATGTCTTGCGCGATAATAGACACATTTTCAAACGTTAAATTTGAGAAAATATCTTCTACCGGAGCGATGTTATCGTTAACATAATACATTGGAGTCTTGCGGAAAGTATCCTTCACTTTTTTTCCTAGTGTAAGAACACCTGGATTTTCGTTGGCCAATTCACCGTTCACCAAATTGTTTACACGTTTGATTACGTTATTGTTGAAACCACCACAAAGACCTCTGTTAGACGACAAAGCGATAACCACCACTCTATCTACTTTACGTACTTCAGCATACGCATTTTCAGACATGTTTAATGACGCTGTCAGATTTCCAAGAATATCTTGTAATTTTTCAGCATACGGACGCAACTGCGTAATAGCATCTTGCGCACGTTTCAATTTTGCAGCAGAAACCATCTTCATTGCAGAGGTAATCTGCATTGTAGATCCTACGGAGGTAATTCTGTTACGTATTTCCTTTAAACTTGGCATCGTTCTTTGAATTAAAAATAGTGAATGTTAGCGCTTTTGCGATTTAGCATTCCCAATTTGAGCTATGTTGGAACATATTTTATGATATGTTCCAACCGCTCGTTTTCTTAATATTTGCTAGAGATTTCTTTTGCTACTTTTGTTAAAGTATCTGTAATCTCGTCTGTGTATTTTCCTGCTTTCAAATCAGCCAATACATTTGCATGTTTTGCTTCTAAGAAATCTAAGTATTCTTTTTCGAAAGCTTTCACTTTTGAAACTGGCACATTTTGAAGTAAACCTTTTGTTCCAGCGAAGATGATTGCAATTTGTTTTTCAACAGACATTGGATCTCCTTCACGTTGTTTCAAGATTTCTACGTTACGTGCACCTTTATCTAATACGTTTTTAGTAGCGTTATCTAAATCTGAACCAAATTTAGCGAATGCTTCTAATTCACGGTATTGCGCTTGGTCTAATTTTAAAGTACCTGATACTTTTTTCATAGACTTAATTTGCGCGTTACCACCAACACGAGAAACGGAGATACCTACGTTAATCGCTGGACGAATTCCAGAGTTGAACAAGTCAGACTCCAAGAAGATTTGTCCGTCTGTAATAGAAATTACGTTTGTTGGGATATAAGCAGAAACGTCACCTGCTTGTGTTTCAATGATTGGTAATGCTGTCAAAGAACCTCCACCTTTTACTTTACCTTTCAAAGAAGCTGGCAAGTCATTCATTTGTGCTGCAATAGTATCATCAGCGATAATTTTTGCTGCACGTTCCAATAATCTGGAGTGTAAGTAGAAAACGTCACCTGGGTATGCTTCGCGTCCTGGTGGACGACGTAACAACAATGAAACCTCACGGTAAGCTACTGCTTGTTTAGATAAATCATCATAAACGATCAATGCAGGACGACCAGTATCACGGAAAAATTCTCCGATCGCAGCACCTGTCATTGGAGCGTAGAACTGCATTGGTGCAGGATCAGAAGCATTAGCCGCAACGATAACTGTATAGTCCATTGCTCCTGCTTCTTCTAATTTCTTAACAATCCCTGCAACCGTTGAACCTTTTTGTCCAATCGCTACATATATACAAAATACAGGTTCACCTGCATCATAGAATTCTTTTTGATTGATAATGGTATCAATACAAACAGTTGTTTTTCCTGTTTGACGGTCACCAATAACTAATTCACGTTGACCACGTCCTACTGGAATCATAGCATCAACAGCTTTTACACCTGTTTGCAATGGTTCCGTAACCGGTTGACGGAAAAGTACACCTGGTGCTTTACGCTCGATAGGCATTTCGAATAATTCTCCAGCGATTGGTCCTTTACCATCGATTGGGTTACCCAAAGTATCTACTACACGTCCTACCATACCTTCACCTACATTTACAGATGAAATACGTCCTGTACGTTTAACAGTATCTCCTTCTTTCACTTCAGTCGAACGACCAAGAACTACGACACCTACATTGTCCTCTTCCAAGTTCAATGCAATTCCGTTCATTCCTCCTTCGAATTCAACCAATTCTCCTTGTTGAACTCCATTCAGACCATAGATACGAGCGATACCATCTCCAATTTGAAGTACAGTACCTACTTCTTGTAATTCAGCTTCAGAACGGAATCCTGACAACTGCTCTCTTAAAATCGCAGAGACTTCTGCTGGTTTTACTTCTGCCATGTTGTATATTTTACTTTGACGCCGTAAAAACGGATTATCTTGTTAAACGTTGTTTTAATTGACTTAATTTGCTCGCAACAGATGCATCTATTTGCTTGTCATCCATTTGAACAATGAATCCTCCTAATAAGGAAGGATCGATCTTTTCAGATACTTCTAATGTTCCAGAAACAACTTCTTTTACTTTTGCTAAAATAGTCGCTTTTGTTGTATCATCCAAAGCTACTGCTGAAACGATAGTTACAGGAGTAATGCCTTTGTATTCATTTACTTGATCTTGGTATGCGTTTGCAATCTCTTTCAAGTAAACCTCTCTACCGTTTTTGGTAATCAATTCAATAAATAGTTTTGCTACTTTTTCGAATGATCCAAATATTTGGTTGAAGATTTCAATCTTCTTTGATGCACTAACCACTGGAGATGCCAAAAGAAGTTCGAATTCTCTAGATTCACTCACTGTTGCTGACAATGTTTTCATATTGTCTAACACAGCGTCAACCACGTTATTCTCTATGGACAACTCCAATAAAGACTTCGCGTACCTTTTTGCTATTTTCGAACTTTTCATTTTGGATATCTTAATTCAAATTGATTTCTTGCGCGTATTTGTTTGCTAAAGCAACTTGTTTATCATTTGATGCCAAGTCTTCTTTGATGATACGCTCAGCAATATCAAGAGAGATCATAGCAACAGATGCTTTCAATTCAGCCAAAGCAGCCACTTTTTCCGCTTCAATTGCTTTACGAGCATTTTCAATTTGCTTGTCTGCTTCCACGTTTGCTTTTTCTTTCGCTTCATCAATCATGCGTGTAGCAGTAATTTTTGCATCTTGAATCATCGCATCTCTTTCGATTCGCGCTTCTTTCATCATTGCATCATTTTTCTCACTTAAAGTAGCCATCTCTTGACGTGCTCTTTCAGCTGCTTCTAACGCATTTTTGATACCTTCTTCACGTGTTGTTAAACTGTCTAGAATTGGCTTCCATGCAAATTTCTTCATCAATAAGATTAATACAATCAAAATGATTGTTTGCATGATGAATAGTCCTGGTGAAAAATCGTTAACTAACTTTTCCATTGTTTGAGATTAAAATTTTCTTTTTGTTTAATTGATTAAAGCACTCCGCCACCAACCGTATTGGAATGCTTTAATGTTTTTTGGATTATTTTCCTAAGATCAAAGCACCAAATGCCAAACCTTCCAATAACGCACCGATGATAATCATCGCTGTTTGGATTTTACCAGCTGCTTCAGGTTGACGAGCAATACCTTCCATTGCTTTTCCACCAATTTGTCCTAAACCAACACCAGCACCGATAACGATCAATCCTGCTCCAATTAAATTGTACATAAACTAGAATTTATAATTATTAAACAAAAAACGTATTAATGTGCATGTTCATGATCATGCTCCTCTACTGCCGCTCCAATAAATAATGCAGACAACATTGTAAAGATAAACGCTTGTAAGAATGCTACAAGCAATTCAATGAATGTAATAAATAATGATAACACAAAAGAAATAGATACAGATCCAACCGGTGTAAACTGATCCTTAAGTGTAATAGATAAAGCAATCAAAGACATAAATACCATGTGTCCTGCTGTTAAGTTTGCGAACATACGCACTAACAAGGAGAACGGTTTGGTAAACATTCCTAAAACCTCAATCGGCATTAAAATGATTTTCATTGGAATTGGAACTCCTGGCATCCAGAAAATGTGTTTCCAGTAATCTTTGTTTGCAGTTACGTTAACAATAAAGAAAGTAAACAACGCGAAACATGTCGTAACAGCAATGTTGTTGGTCACACTGAACCCAAGTGGCGTCAGTCCTAATAAGTTTAAAATAAAAACAAAAAAGAAAATGGTCAACAAATACCCCATATATTTACGGTATTTGTGTTCTCCAATATTAGGAATAGCTATTTCGTCTCTAACATAAATCACTAATGGCTCTAAGAAACGTCCGATCCCTGTAGGAACCATGCTCTTTTTGTAACCACGTGCTAAAGATCCAAATGCTAACAACATCAAGATAGAAACAAACAACATCCCTACCACATTCTTTGTAATGGACAAATCTAAAGGGGTGTATTCATTTGGAAATCCTTTGGCGTTGTACGTCAACTGCGCGTTTAAGCTGTCTACACGGTAAATTTTACTGTGGTGATAAAGGTAGAAATTTCCGTTTACCTCTGCCACTTCTTCACCGTGGTGAAATTTTGAAGAAGAAAAAAACTGCAATCCCGCATGTTTGTCCCACAAAATCACAGGCAATGAAAACCCGTAATGCTTGCCTGTTTCCCCGTCTGTAAAGAACACATAATCATGTGCATCCTGTAAGTGGTGTTCCTTGTACGCTTGGATTTTCTCCGGCGTATCAATCTTCCCTTCTAAAACCACTCCATGTGAAGCATTAACCTCTTCTCCTTCGTGAGTTTCAGAGGCCTTACTTACAACTGGCGCAATGATCATCGCCAATCCAAGTAAAATTTTGATAGTTTTTTGTGCTATCGTCATAATTATCAACTAATAATAAATTGGTTCTCTCAAAATTTGGTGCAAAAGTATACAATTAATTGCAAAATAACGTGATTTTATTGAATTAATAAACATCCATTTTTTTAGGAAGCTAAAAATCAACCCTATTTTCATTCTATATCTTCTTTATTTAAACCAAAATTCATACGATTCAGTTTATATACAATGAAAACAGTCTGCAACAATAAAAAACAAATCATAGGAACAGCCATGCTATACAGAACCTGTTGAGGAGTATCTTCAAGCTGAATGTGAAATACAGCAAACATCCCCATCTTCATCATCAAAGCAACCATGTAAACTAACATGACTTTATCAGCTTTCTTAAAAGTGAAGTACTCCATAACGAGCATCGCTAACAAGGTCATAGCCCCAAAAAAACGATAAGCAATAGACAAGGGCTCCACCTCTTGATCTAAATAGCAAAACAATAAGGATCGTTGCAAAGCAAACCCTAGAAAAAACACAAGAAGCCACACAAGAATGGCTAAGCCATATCGAAAAAAATCTTTTTTTCTTATCATACGGCAAATCTACTAATAAAATGAAGGATTACTTAGCAGAAAAAGCTTTGTTCAATTGACTAATCCTCCAAGTTAAATAGAGCACCTCAACGACAACTCCTAAAAACATAGGAACTAAAATCATTAAACGAATGAACTTTGGAATATCCTCTCTAGACATATAAATAAGAATAAATCCACCTAACTTAATCATCGTCAACAACAAAAAACCAATGGCTAATTTATCAGGAACGGTAGTCGACATCAACTCTAGCAGAATCAGAGTAACCATGCAAGCACCTGAAAAATAAAGAAAAGAAACTTTAAATAAAGAAACCATTTCTACTGGCTCCTTTCCCATAAACTGAGATTGAATACCAAAAAGAATTGAAAAAATAATTAAGGCTATTAGGCCAAATAAACCAAGTCGTTTCAAATTCATGCTAATCGTCTTTACTGATTTTTATAACTTGACGAATAAAAGAAAAAATCGAGCCAAAAACGGCAAACATTGTCACTCCTTTGTAAAAAAGTTGATTCTCGACATGGAGCCGCTGATCTAACCACGCTCCGAGCAAACTACCCAACCAGATAGTTATCCCCATCTGGAGCCCCATTCCGGTAAATCGTATATACTTTAATATCCCTTTGGGAGTACGTTGTTCGCTCATTAGAAATACTCCTCGTAGAAGAGAATATAATCTTCCACTTTATTCGTTTCAAACAACAATCGTAAGTTCTTTGGTGAAATAACTACACGTCTTGCTTTTTGAAGATCCAATAAATATTTACGCGTATCTCCATACTTACGGGTGTATTCACGTGCTTCTTTTTCACTCGGAAACTCAGATATCATTACTAAGGTACGTTCGCCCAACAAACTGGTTGTAACCTTCAGCCTTGACTTAGGGAAAAACTCACGCGTAAAATCAGAAATCTTAGACTTAGCAAGATCAATATTATCTTTTTCCTCCAAAAAGATCAAGACTACTTGCGGCCCTTCCTCTTCATAGGTATAAATGGTTTTATTACCAAAGACAGCAGGCTCATTTTTTGAATATCCGTTTTTTATGATGTTAATCATATCCGCACCTCGCTTTCCTTCATCAGATTCAGGATAGGCAGCAACTAACTGTTCTAACATAGGTAGAGCATCTTCTTTATTAGAAGAAGTTTGTGCCTTACTCATCGCATAGATCAACATGAACTTAGGCTTAAAATCATTATCACCTTCTTCCTCAAGCATGGATTCAGCTTTGGCCATTACAGGATAATACAAACCTCTGTTGTAACGATCTAACAAAGAAACAAACTCTTGTTCCGCCAAAGCATTTCGTTCCTTCAACTTAACAAAGTAATCTGGATCTCGCATATAATTCGCAAAATCAGAATTCGGGAAATTATTCAATATATAATCCTTGTGAACAACAGCCTTGCTTGGATCACTTAATTCATATAAACGATACAATTGAAACGCAGCCTGAGGATCAACCTCAGATTCGTACGGATTAGCAATTACCTTTTCAAATTGGGCAACACCAAGACTCATTTCATTTAATTGTTCCTTATATATTATTCCTGCTTTATATAAGGCGGCCTCCATACGAATATTCGACTGTTCAAAATCTTCATCCGTTACAGGTAGTCCTTTCTTTAAATCCGCAATCGGATCTTTAACAACCTCTTCTTTAACAACTGGTGTTCCGTCCTCATTAACAGCTAGATCACCACTGTCTTCACTTGGTGCTTCGAGAACAGGCACTTTGTCAGAACGTCTCCAGTTATCTTCGTTCTCACGCTGTCCCCATTTCTTCTTAAATTCGTTAAAACCGTCTTGCAACGACTTTCCGTTGTTCCAGTAACCCGATCCTTTAGCATTCAAATCCATAGAAAAAGCGTTGTTATTCTTTGCTAATTCTCTCATTTTCTCCGCCTCACGTTGCTTCCTGATCTTCTCCTCCTCCTCACGCTTTTTAATTAAATCCTTCAAGAAATTCTCTTGAGTCGATTCATCCATGCGTGCAATACGTTGAACACTATCCTCAAAATGTGCTGTTTCAACAGCACTTACTAAAGCCTCTAACTGCCTAGCCTTACTACTAATTTCATCGTATTTAGGAAAAGTATTGTCCGTCACTTTAACACAAGAATCGTAATATTTTTGTGCGCGAATGTAATCTCTCTTTGCATAGCGTAGATCACCCATTTTCAAATAAGCCTTCCCTTTTTGGCGTGTATTCTTTGTAGAATAAAAAGCCGAATTCGTTAGGTGAACCATAGCAACATCCTCATTACCACGATTCAATTCCATCTCAGCAAGCGTATAATAAATTTGATCTTTATACTCCGCATTCTTGGCATCTTTCAACATTTTATTCAGACCCTTTTCCATTTTAGGTCCTCCAGCAAGTAAGTTCGCTCGCAATGCTGCATGGAAATTCATTCCATAAACTACCTTATGTTTTACTGCTTTTTTGTAATGTTCACTAGATTTACTTGTATTCCCTTCTTTCTCATACATTTGAGCCAACACAAAATGCACACGTCCTTTGTCTTCAGAATGTTTTGCGTAATCCAAAGATTTCTCAAGATAATTGATGGTTTCTTCCTTATTCTTGCTTAATCGCTGAAATTCGGCATTGGTCAACATCAATTCAAAACGAATCTTATTCGGAAATTTAGCAGGAGCTGCATCTTTATCCTTACTTTTTGCAGAATTATTTAATTTCTGCGCCTTTGTTTGTTTCTTTTTCTTTTCTGTCGGTTGCTGGTAAGAACTCGTAATTCCATCCATGGCAGCGTTAACACGATCTAAATTGAACTTAGCCTCGGTCATCTTACCGATTTTCATGTTCGTTTTAGCCATCCACATTTCTGCTGTATAATTCGATGGGTCATCTGAGAAATATTGATTTACAAACTTGAAGTTTCGCATGGCTGTTTCATAATCTCTACGCAGATAATGCGCACGACCAATAGTCAGCCAGTTTTCGTCAATATACTTATTGTGCTCTGCATTCTTTCGAGATGCATTTTCTAATCCAGGCATGGAATGATCAGCAATCACCTTTTTCACCTTTACAATAGCCGTGTCAATTGGCGAATGTAAAGCTTCAACTTGCTTTTCATCAGGCAAAGCCTCTATCGGAATCAATTCATAATAATCTTCTTCCAAGTTCGCTCTAAAGTTAGCCATGGAAACATTGAGAAGCTCATTAGCATTCCAATGCCCATTATAACGAGCAGTAACATAATGGAACGCACGATTTACTGATGTGTTTTTTTCCGTAGAGCACGAAAACACCAGTAAAAGGGAAAGGGACATTACAGCCCCTATTATATATGTATTTTTCCTTTGCATTTATCTGAGAATCGCAATAATAACTATTAATTTGCTGAATTATTGCGTGAATTTAACGCTTTTAAGCAATATTCGTAAAAACTTGTTGAATATCGTCATCGTCTTCAATCTTATCCAACATTTTTTCAATATCCACCAGCTGCTCCTCTGTGAAATCTACTGGAGAAGAAGCAATACGTTGCAAAGTCGCTTTTGTAACATCAACACCAAGCGCATCAAGTGCAGCACCTAATGAACCAAATGAAGTATAATCACCATAAACAAAAACGGTATCACCTTCTACTTCAATCTCCTCCAATCCTGCATCAATCAACTCTAATTCCATAGATTCTGTATCCAAATCCGGGGTCATTGCAAACTCAAAAACGGCCTTTCTGTTAAACATAAATTCCAATGAACCATTTGGAACAACACCACCCCCTGCTTTGTTAAAGTAAGACTTCACATTCGCTACTGTACGTGTCGGATTGTCTGTAGCACATTCTACATAAACCAAAACACCATGAGGTCCTTTTCCTTCATAAATTATTTCTGAATAAGCCTCTGCATCCTTAGCGGTTGCACGTTTTATCGCAGCATCAATGTTGTCTTTCGGCATATTTTCCGCCTTCGCGTTCTTTATCGCCGATCTAAGCGCAGCATTCATCTCTGGATCTTGTCCACCTTCTTTTGCTGCCAATGTTATTGCCTTCCCTAATTTTGGAAACAATTTGGACATTTTGTCCCATCTTTTCTCTTTTGCTGCTCTGCGGTATTCAAATGCTCTTCCCATTTTAATGTCATATTATTGGATCAAAATTAGCTAAATAAATGCAATTTTTTTTACCCAAAATTCAATAAGTTTTAGAATTATTTATCAAAGTGAAAAAGTTGTAAGATCAAAAGAATAACTTTTTGGCAGCCTAAACGGTCTACGCGCTTTAGTAAACTCATAAAAAAGGGTTCACTTGCTGCTAACCATGCGCTTCCGTTGGTCGCAATGGCAAGCAAGCGTTCACACCTTTTTAATTCGTTTAGCTACCGCGCTCCCCCGGGCTGGAATCTCACACTCATCAACATTCCCGTTCTTCATAACGCTGTAAAAGCTCCTTCCTATTCGATTTCGAAACCGGAATTTCATACTCCCCAATAAACAAAACACCCTCCTCATAACGATCTATTTTTTCCAACCTCACAGCATAACTTCTATGCGTACGTACTAAACCAGCAACTTTGTACTCTTCCAAAAAATGCTCCATCGACGACCTAACTAAATGACGCTTTTTATCACAATAAATCACCAAATAAATATTATCCGCTTTAATAAATTGAATATCATCAATCAATAAAGTAAAATAATCACTTCCAGACTTCAATTTAATGGTTTTGTTCGGCTGTACTTTCTGTTGTACAATATTTAACGCCGCACGTACATCACTTATACGATAAGGCTTAGAAACATACATATCAGGTCGAATTGCTGCGATAGATTGCAAGGTCTTAGGGTCACTATATGAAGTCGTGAAAATAATATTCATATCATACTTCTGACGAATAATTTCCGCCAAATCCACACCTGTTTTACCTTCTCCAATGCGCACATCCATAAAAACCACATCAAAGCGGTGATTCGCCAACAACTGCAACCCTTCTGAAAAAGAAGAGGCCACTTGAATACACGTCACTTGTTCACCTTGCAGCATTTCCAGTAACATCTCTGCAATAATCAACTCGTCTTCTACAATTAATACTTTGAGATTCTTCATTATTCTGGAACTGAAAAATTAATATGTTTATGACCAAAGGAAATTTCTCCTTTTACTTGCTTTATCATCAATCGAACCATTCGTAGCCCAAATCCTGTTGCGTTTTCAAACTGATCCTTTGTCACGCCATCGCCGGAATCGGAATAACATACATTAATTCGATTGTTTTTATTCAACAAAGAAATCCGTATTTCAATTTTATCACTTGGAATATGCTTCATAGAATTGGTAATCAACTCATTCAACATCAACATCAAACTTAACCCAATATCAATTTTTACCAATTCCAACTTCCCTTCAACGTGAATTACCAACTCTACTTCACGCTGCTCCATCACGGAAATATACTCCTGAACATTGGCGTCTATGATCTTATTCAAATCCACCCAACCCCGATTATCTTTCATCGCATAAAGCTCCGTATGAACATACGCCATTGCTTGAATCCTTGACTGAAATTCAATCAATATATTCTTCACTTCTGGATCACTAACATATTTCTCTTTCAAATAGAGCATACTTTTTAAGAAAGTAAGATTATTCTTCACCCGATGATTTACCTCTTTCAACAAAATCCTATTCAACTCTAAAGTCTGCTTCAATTCTTCTCGATCTCTATTTATCTTTCGAAAAATAAAAAATAAAAATAAAATCAAAACAACCAAAGTTCCTGCCATAGCTGCCACAACATTACGTTCAAACGCTACTCTTTCTGCAATTTGCTCTGACAACTCAATCTCGGCAATACGCAATTGCAATTCTTTTTCTTTACGCTCTATTAAATACAATTCCTCAGCAGCTGTCATCATTTGATACACATCCATCTGAATTGTAAAATAATCAGAGGCATGATATTTACGCAATGCCAACAATGCTTCCTTTGGTTGCCCTAGCGCTTCGTAAATATGTGATTGAATAAAATAGATACTTGATCGTATATCTGCATAATTTTTCCTTTCCACGATTTGCATACAAGAGTCAGAATAAATCAAAGCCATCTTGTAATCCTTCAAATGAAAATAACCACTCGAAAGGTTTTGATAAATTTGGGAACGATAATGCAAGTTCTCCATTTCCTCCCAAATCTTTTGCGCTTTTTTATACCAAATAATACAAGTCGCATCAAGTTTCTTTTCATAGGTATACCCTATATCAACCATGGCATTTGCACGAATGTATTGCGCTAATGGAGAGGAGTATCCTTGGACCATAGAAATACTACTTAAACATAAATCCTTGGCATAATCAGAGGAATCTGTATAAAACTGATTGACAAAAGCACCCTTTCTATTCACAAACAACGCTTGTAAAAGCGTATTAGGTTCCCGTTTCAAATAGTTTTCGGCTTGGGACTCCATCTTACGATACTGATACACATTGGAGGTGGAACGATAGTATTCCATCAACCAAATAGTCCCCTCTGTCAACCCTTTTATATTCTTGTTTTCCTCAAAAATATTCATGGCTATTTTAAAACAATAAAAAGCACTATCATAAATAATCTTGTATTGATAAGCCCGAGCCAAAGTAAGGTTAACTTCAGCTTTTTGATCTCTAGAAAACGAAATCGTTCGAAGCGCTTGCTGACCATTAGTAATGGTAACACGGTATTGTCCCTTAATCAATGTTTGCTGAATTCCTTCCAACGTTTCTTCTGGCGTATGCGCTTTCACTTCAGCAGATAAACCAACTAGAAAAATAGAAAAGAAGAAAAATAAACGAAAAAAATGCACGTATGAATTTTGAACAAGTGATTGATAAGTATAAACTTACAATTATTTAGCGAAATCCATAAGGGAAATAACAAAAGTTCAGAAAAAAAAATCCCCATACAATATAGTATGGGGACCATCAACCTAACAAATAGTGATTAAAAATAGATAAAAATCTCTCTAAATGAAACTGAACATGAATTCAGCTAAACAACATCTAAAGAGATTTAATTTGAAGATGCCCCCTACTCTCAAAAGAGCACCTTCTTGATTAGAATTGATTAGTGTATAATTTTCATTTTCAACAAATAGCAGTGGCCATTTAGAAAAACATAAGGTGTAATAATTAATTATTCCCTCCTAATGAATTTTGTAACTCCTCAATGATTTTTTCGTACTTTTTCAATACACGATCATACTTTTTGAAGCATTGAGATGTTTTACCACAATCACGATCAGCGATTTCACTAGTAATTCTAGCTCTGTACTTCAAATCATCGTCTCCCATCATGATTTTTATCTCTAAATTAGTTCTAACAAATTGAGATGTAAAATCATTTGTCAACCAAGAAGTCTTAATCCACCCTGCTGATTTATCTCTCACCTCAACGTTGTCAAAGTATTTTAACACAACACCCATAAGGCGCTTCCACGCATGATCTTCAGTCATACCTGATTTTGTATTTATATCAAACCATTTGTTTGCTAATTCAATACCTTCTCCACCAACTGAATTCATTTCTGCCTCATCAACTGCTAATGCATATTGAATGGTTTTATTTGGATTCGTACGCAACAACTTAACCTCCTTAGAAATATGCCCTGACGCTTCAAATTTCAACATCACGAAGTCTACCTTCTTACTGAATTTTACCGTATACATACCATTTCCTACTTCACTTCCATTTAAATAAATCTTAGCATCAGATGGAGTTACGTGTACTTCTTTTACTTGAGCGAAAACACTTACTCCAAAAACAGTTGAAAAAGCAAGTATTAACATTTGAAAAAAATTTTTCATTTTTAGTTTACTTTATAGTATTAAATAATTTCTAATTCAAAAAAATGCATCATTATCTTAAACAGGAGAGTAATAATATCTACAATTATTTTGATAGGACAAAACTAGGGGTAAACACATTGATCTACTGATGAAAATTCAACCAAACAATTGGTAAAAAACAGTCAAAAACACACACTTTAAAAAGAAACACCAAATACAAAAACCATCCAAACAGCTACAGAACAAAGGAATATGTAATTCAACATGAGAAGCAATCATTTTCTCCTCATCCTTTTATTATAGATTAATAACCACAAATAAATCAATTGAAAATAAGGAATTAAATAACAAGGTTTTCACATCCTAATTCCTACAATTCTATTACATTTGTTTACCAATATATTTATAGAAATGAAATCCATACTGATATTAGGCGCAGGTCTTTCTGCTTCATCATTGATTCGATATTTATTACAAAACAGTCAAGAAAACAATTGGTTTGTTCGCGTATGTGACCAAGATATAGAAATGGTCAAAAAGAAACTTAAGGGAAATCCAAATGCGGAAGCGTTATCGTTTAATGCATTAGATCAACAAGAACGTTTGGCTCATATAGAAAAAGCAGATCTAGTTATTTCTATGCTTCCTGCTCGTTTTCATGTGGAGATAGCAAAAGATTGCATTGCTTTAGGAAAGAATTTAATCACTCCTTCTTATGTATCGAAAGAAATGAAAGCCCTTGACCAAGAAGCAAAAGATGCTGATATCATCATCATGAATGAGATTGGAGTAGATCCAGGAATAGATCACATGAGTGCCATGAAAATCATTGATCAAATTCATCAAGAAAACGGCAAAATTGAAGCTTTCCGTTCCTTTTGCGGTGGATTAATCGCTCCAGAATCAGACAATAATCCATGGAATTATAAGTTCACTTGGAACCCTAGAAACGTAGTATTAGCTGGTGCTGGCGGAGCCGCATGTTTCATTAGAAACGGAAGATACAAATACATCCCTTACCACCGCTTATTTGGCCGTCTAGATCACATGAGCATCGAAGGTTACGGAGATTTCACAGGCTACCCAAACAGAGACTCTCTTTCATACCGCTCTATCTATGGCCTAGATAATATCCCAACCATTTACAGAGGAACTTTAAGAAGACCTGATTTCTGTGAGGCATGGAACGTATTCGTGGAACTTGGAATGACAGATGATACCTACGCAATGACAGATATTGAAAATTGCAGCCCAAGAATCTTCTTAAACTCCTTTTTACCTTACCACGCAGAAAAATCTGTAGAAGAGAAATTTTTAGAATTTCTCCGACCAGAAAGAGCTCATCTGTTCTCAAAGTTTGAATGGCTAGGTCTTTTCGATGAAGCTGCAAATATTAACATAGACAACCCAACTCCTGCAAGAATCCTAGAAGTAATTCTTGTTAGAAAATGGTCATTGGAGGAAACAGACAAAGACATGTTGGTAATGGTACATGAATTTGAATTTGAAGTGAACAATATCAAAAAGAAAATCACTTCAAGCATGGTAAACATTGGTGAAGATCAAACCTACACAGCAATGGCAAACACAGTAGGATTACCAGTAGCCATTTGTGCGAAGTTCATCCTGAATGGGGACATACAACTTAAAGGTGTACAACTACCTACAAAAAAAGAAATTTATCGCCCAATATTAGAAGAATTAGAAACTTTTGGAGTAACGTTTATTGAAAAGGAAGAAGTATTAAATTAACAATCTTACACTTCAATCAATAAGACAAACCATATAAGCAATACAGCTCTTCGCTATTTCCCCTAAATAATAAAATTAGCTACTTTTGTAGCTCACTACATTTGGGAAACCAAAAAGCACATTATCAAACCACTCTTCACTGAAATATATCTTACAAAAGTCGTCTTTCTGAGACGACTTTTTTTATTCCAAAAAAAGCAATAAAATATTATTTCAACTTCTACTACAAAGTAAAACCATTGTTCAACCCATTTCAATACCTTATCTTTGTACCGATTATAATCCAGTCGATGACAAAAGATAAATTTACGGTAACCGCTGCGTTACCATACGCAAACGGACCTTTACACCTTGGACACGTAGCAGGTGTATACCTTCCTTCAGATATTTTTGTACGCTTTCTAAGAATGAATCAACATGATGTTGCTTTTATTTGTGGAAGCGATGAGCATGGTGCTGCCATTACGCTTAGAGCAAAAAAAGAAGGAATTACACCACAAGAAATAGTTGATAAATACAATAAAATAATCGGAGACTCTTTTAAAGATTTCGATATCTCTTTCGATATTTTCCACCGTACTTCGGAACAAATACATCACCAGACAGCTCAGGATTTCTTTACTAAACTCGTTGAAAACGATGCATTCACAACAGAAACATCTGAACAATATTATGACGAAGACTTCCACCAATTCCTTGCAGATCGATACATCACTGGTGAATGCCCAAAATGTGCCGCAAAAGGTGCATACGGAGATCAGTGTGAAAAATGTGGAGCTGCACTTTCACCAGATGACCTTATCAATCCCATTTCAACATTAAGTGGCAAAGCACCAATTAAAAAGGTAACGTCACATTGGTATCTACCAATGGAACGTCACGAAGGATGGCTAAAAGAATGGATCAAAGAAGGTAAACTTGATGGATTACAACAACATGATCCAAAAAAATGGAGAAATCAAGTTGTTGGACAGTGCATGTCTTGGATTGATGGTGGTTTAAAACCACGTGCTATGACACGCGATTTAGATTGGGGGGTAAAAGTTCCGCTTCCAGATGCTGATGGTAAAGTATTATATGTTTGGTTAGATGCTCCGATTGGATATATTTCAGCCACAAAACAATGGGCTTTAGACAATGGGAAAAACTGGGAAGATTACTGGAAAGGCGACCGCAAACTGGTACATTTCATAGGAAAAGACAACATTGTATTCCACACAATTATTTTCCCTATATTATTAAAAGAACATGGTGATTTAATTTTACCAGACAACGTTCCTGCATACGAATTCCTAAACCTAGAAGGAGAAAAATTCTCAACATCTAGAAACTGGGCAGTTTGGTTACACGAATACATTGCGTCTTATCCAGACAAAATTGATGAGTTAAAATATGTACTTACAAGTATTGCTCCTGAAAGTAAAGATGCAGAATTCACCTGGAAAGAATACCAAACACGTATTAACTCTGAATTAGCAGACATTCTAGGAAACTTCGTAAACAGAGCATTGGTATTGACTCAAAAATATTACGACGGAAAAGTACCTGCTTTAGGAACACTAACGACTGAAGACCAAAATATTTTAGACGAAATGCTACGCATTCCAACACGCATTCAAAAAAATGTAATGGACTACAAATTGCGAGATGCCCAAGCAGAAGCTATGAACCTGGCTCGCTTAGGAAATAAATATTTGGCGGAAAACGAACCTTGGAAATTGGTCAAAGTAGACCCTGCGCGTGTGGAAACAATCATGAATATCGCGTTGCAAATCACAGCTAACCTAAGTATCGTTCTTCAACCGTTCTTACCTAGAACTGCACAGAAATTAAGTGAATTCTTAAATTTTAAAACCAACGATTGGACAGATGCAGGAAGCCCAAATCTTCTGGTAACAGGCCAACAAACAAATGCGCCTAGCATTTTGTTTACAAAGATTGAAGACAGCCTAGTAGAAGCAGAAATTGAAAAACTCAACAATGCAAATCTTGAAGCTACAACTTCTACGGTAGAATTAACACCACAAAAAGAAGAAGCAACTTTTGATGACTTCACAAAAATGGACATCCGATTAGGAACCATTCTAAGTGCCGAAAAAGTAGCTAAAGCAGATAAATTACTTAAACTAACAGTCGACACGGGTATCGATCAACGCACAATAGTTTCTGGAATTGCGGCACATTACACGCCTGAGGAAGTTGTTGGAAAAACAGTTGCTGTTTTAATCAACTTAGCACCAAGAAAAATCAGAGGTGTAGAATCACAAGGTATGATTTTAATGGCAGAAAACGAAGCTGGTGAATTGAGCTTTATGATACCTGAAAAAGCATTCGGACCAGGATTTGAAATCCGATAAAAAATATTCAAAATTTAGGTAAATCGGTATAGGAGGGAATTTAACTCCTATATCGATACCGTTTAATCATTTGTTTAAACGATTTAATGATTTCGTAACCTTCCTTCACAAGTTACACACTAATTTTGCCACGAATCAACCAAAACTGCAACTAACATTAACGAACTGTTTTTATTAGAATATGAAAGTAAAACATCTATTAGCACTGCTATTGGGGTTAGTATTTTTCAGTGCAAATGCACAACCTTTAATCGTTAACGAAGTTTCACAGGGACCCAGTGGTTCAAAAGAGTATGTAGAGCTTTTAGTAATGGGAACACCCTACTGCGGAAATGAGGTACCAACAGTTGATCTTCGGGGAATAATCATCGATGACAACAATGGACGTTTCGCCACAGGCACTGGAAAAGGAACTGCATCTGGCGCAATACGATTTAAAAACATCACTTTCTGGCAAACCATTCCTCAAGGAACACTGATTGTGATTTATAATAACACAGACAAAAATAGCAGCATTCCTCCTGATGACACCAGCATAACAGACGGGAACTGTCGTTTAATCTTACCCGCAAGCTCAAATTTATTAGAATACAACACTACTGCACCTACGGGAAGTAGACCTGGTTACAACATCAACACGGTGAACTGGATAACAGGTAATAACGCCTGGAATTCAGTTGGACTACGCGATGATGGCGACTCCTATCAAACACGTTCTCCTGATGCAAATACACTATATCATGCAGTAAGCTGGGGAACGAACAACCTGAATCCAATTGTCTATTTCAGTGGAAATTCAGCTGGAAAAGTTTTTTCTTTCACAAATAACGTAAACGACAACCCTGCAACACAAGCCAACTGGATAGAAGCTAGTGCAACAACTGGAGAAACTCCAGGAACACCCAATAGCCCAGAAAATGCTGCCTTTATTGCTAGCCTGAACCCTAATTGTGGAAACATTCCAGCAACAAACGTAAACATTACAGGTATCAAACAAAATACAGGATGTGGAACAACATGTACAGGGAGCATCCAATTGACAGTAACCGGTGGAACAGCACCTTATACTTATGCGTGGTCTAACGGAGCAACAACACAAAACATTACAAACTTATGTGCTGGAACCTTTACTGTTGAAGTAACAGACGCTTCTGGTTGTTCAAACACTGAACAATTCACTATTCAAGCATCAGGAGGTTTAACTATTACTCCTGCTTCAACAAATGAAACTTGTACACAAGCTTGTGATGGAATGGCTGGTGTAACCGTAAATGGTGGAACAGCACCTTATACATACGCATGGAGCAACGGACAAACTACACAAGGCATAACCAATTTATGTCCAAACACATATACTGTTCAAGCTACTGATGCAACAGGATGTACACAAGATTTAAGCATTACCATTGCTGCAGGAACATCACCAACACCAGCCCAAATAGCTGGACCAACCCAATTGACAACCCAATCACCAATAACAACCTATACGAGTAATCAACCTGTTGTTGGATGGACTTCTGATTGCGGAACATGTTTAGACAATACGGGTAAATTCGACCCCGCAACAGCAGGCGTAGGTACATTCGAAATATGTGTAACAACAGGGACACCAACGTGTAACACACAAAGCTGCATTACCGTGGTAGTACAAGCTCCCATTCCTGGCTGTGAACCAAACGACATCGCGCTATTGATCGAAAAATGTCCTGGGGAAAATTACACACATGATGGAAGAACCTTTGAAACAGCAGGAACCTACACATTGAACTATTTGAACCAAGGTGGTTGCGACAGTATCATCACGCTAACATTTAGACATTTTGATGTACCTAACCAACCAATCTATCACACCGTTTGTTTTGGTGACAGCGTCGAAATTGCAGATATATTCTACAACAAAGCAGAAACCATCACCCTTTTGAAAACCACACAACAAGGATGTGAATACACCGAAATTCACCACATCCAGATGAACGACTGCAACAAACCCGAATTAGAGGTCTTCATTCCAAACACTTTTACACCAAACAACGATAATGTAAACGATTTGTTCACCATTGTCATTAAAGACGGACGCTTAGTCGAAGGATATATCGTCAACCGTTGGGGAGAGATCATACACCATTTTGACCCCGATTACTTAGTTTGGGACGGAACAACGAACCGAAATCACATGTCACCCGAAGGCGTTTACAATTATGTTATTACCGTCGAGGCAAAAGGTGGCGTCAACCAACGATTACACGGTTTTGTAACGCTCGTAAGATAAGATCAACACCATATAAAGGGGACTACGGTTCCCTTTTTTAATACCCGAAACATTCACCAAAACCCTTGCCCTAACGATCAAAAAAGCGTTAGGGATAGCAATGGAAAGCTTTTGCGTGAAGCATGAACGGAAAACTTGCAATGAATAGCCCGACCTGAAAGGGAACGCCCAAAAGAAAAAAATAAAGGAAATAATTTGGCAGCCATTACGGTCTACTTGCTTTAGTAAAACTTCAAAAATGGGTTCACAAGCAACTCGTTATGCGCTTCCTTTGGTCGCAATACCGAGCTAGCGTTCACACCAATTTTGTTCGCTTTAGCTGCCGCAATGCGCCCGGGCTGAGGATTCCACGGTTTTACAACAACTTTACTTTTCAACAAAAAAACACCACCTATTTCCTCCATATTCATCTTCGTTTTGTGATTCCTAGTTTCGATTTGTAAGTTCTTGGCTGGAAAAGTCCTATCAATAAAATTATATTTAGCATTTTTTCCCTAAACCGTAAACATTAAATATCTATCTTTGTGTAGCCAGAATTGTGCAAGAAAAAAAATGGATAAAATATCTTATGTCGGGAATGCAGATGTGAATGCGATTGACCATCTGTATAAATCATATCAACAAGATCCTGAGAGTGTTGATATAGGTTGGAGAAGATTCTTTGAAGGTTTTGAGTTCTCCAAAACAAATTATGATGACCAAAATGAAGTTCCTGAGAATTTTCAAAAAGAACTGAAAGTAATCAATTTGATTGCGGGTTATCGTACGAGAGGACACTTATTTACAAAGACGAATCCTGTTCGTGAACGACGACACCACGAACCAACACTAGACATTGAAAACTTCGGATTAGATCAAAGTGACTTAAGCACAGTTTTCAAAGCAGGAGAAGAAATCGGTATTGGAGCGGCTCCGCTGAGTGAAATCATTCAACATTTAGAGAAAACCTACTGTCAACATATCGGTATTGAGTTCATGTATATGCGTGAACCGCAACGCATCAAATGGATGCTGAATGCAATCGAATTGGCAAATCGCCCACAAATTTCCAAAGACAAAAAAATTGAGACCTATAAACAGCTTGTGAAAGCAACAGGTTTTGAAAGTTTCTTAGGAAGAAAATATGTGGGTCAAAAACGTTTCTCTGTTGAAGGTTTAGAAGCTTTAATCCCTGCCTTAGATTCCTTGATTAGCAAAGGAACAGAGTTAGGAATTGAGCACTTTGTCATGGGAATGGCACACAGAGGAAGATTGAATACCTTAACCAACATTTTCGAAAAACGTCCAAAAGACATTTTCTCTGAGTTTGAAGGAAAAGAATTTGATTTCAATCCTGAATTTGATGGAGACGTAAAATACCACCAAGGATATACTTCTTTTATTGAAAAGAAAGGGAAGAAAATCGGTTTGACATTGTCTCCGAATCCTTCTCATCTTGAAGCAGTAAATCCAGTTGTTGAAGGAATATCAAGAGCAATCTTAGATCATACATACGCAGATAACTTTGATAAAGTTTGTCCTGTACTAATGCACGGAGATGCAGCGATTGCAGGTCAAGGTGTTGTTTATGAAACCATACAGATGATGAATTTGGACGGTTACAAAACAGGAGGAACCATCCATATTGTTACCAATAACCAAGTTGGGTTCACCACAAACTACTTAGACGCGAGATCATCTACTTACTGTACAGACGTTGCTAAAACAACATTGTCTCCAGTTTTCCACGTGAACGCTGATGACGTTGAAGCAGTGATTCAAGCTGTTGAAATTGCGATGGCATACAGACAAGCCTTCAAATCAGATATTTTTATTGATCTTTTAGGTTATAGAAAATTTGGTCATAACGAAGGGGATGAACCTAAGTTCACGCAACCAAACTTGTACAACATTATTGCAAAGCACAAAAATCCAAGTGAATTGTATTTGCAACAATTGATTCCAGAAGGCGTTCTATCAAAAGAACAAGCGGACCAGTACATCAACGAATACCAAGCTTTCTTAGAAACAGAACACGAAGAATCAACAAAAGCTTCTAAAGCAACCGTTTTTGACTTCATGTCTGAAAAATGGAAGAATTATGGAAGAGCAACAAAAGAGGATTTTGATAAAGCAGTTCCAACAGGAGTTGACAAGGCAAAATTACTTGAATTAGGGCGCAAACTTTCCACCCTGCCAGAAGGGAAAAAATACTTCCGTAAGATTGCAAAAATCTTTAACGACCGTTTAACTGCCATTGAAGGAGATAAATTGGATTGGGGTTCTGCTGAAATGTTAGCTTACGCGACTTTATTAGTAGAAGGTCACCCTATTCGTTTCTCTGGACAAGATGTAGAAAGAGGAACTTTCTCCCACCGACACGCAGTAGTTAAAGCAGAAGATACAGAAGAAGAAATCATTACCTTAAATCACTTACAAGAAGGGCAAGCAAAGTTTGAGATTTATAACTCGCTACTTTCTGAATATGCGGTTCTTGGTTTTGAATACGGATACTCATTGACTAATCCAAACGGATTGACAATTTGGGAAGCACAATTTGGAGACTTCTTTAATGGAGCACAAATTATGATTGACCAGTTCATCACTGCAGGAGAAGACAAATGGTCTACACAAAGTGGATTAGTGATGTTACTTCCTCACGGTTATGAAGGTCAAGGTGCTGAACACTCTTCAGGAAGAATGGAGCGTTTCTTACAACAATGTGCAGATTTGAATATTCAAGTTGTAAACACATCTACTCCAGCAAATCATTTCCACGTATTAAGACGTCAAATGGCACGCAACTTCCGCAAACCATTGGTAGTTTTCTCTCCAAAAATGTTATTGCGCTACCCTTCGGCAGTGAGCACATTGGATGAAATGGCAAATGGTCACTTCCAGGAAGTAATAAAAGATCCAAGTGCAGACGTACAAAAAGTGGAGACAATTGTACTTTGCTCAGGTAAGTTCTATTACGAAGCAAGTGAAAAAGCAGCGGAAATGGGTGTTACAAATATGGCATTTGTTCGTTTAGAGCAAATCTATCCTTTCCCTGAAAAACAATTAGACGAAGTTCTTGCTTTGTATCCAAACGCTAAGAAATTGGTTTGGGCACAAGAAGAGCCAGAAAATATGGGTGCTTGGCAATTTATTGCAATGCAAATGCGAAATGCTGGAAAAGACATCATCGGTGTTACTCGACCATCATCGGCAGCTGCAGCAGAAGGTTCTAAGGAACTACACCTAAAAAGATTAGCGGCGCTTTGGAGCAACTTGTTTCAGCACGCAAATATAAAAGCTTAATATTCATTAAATAACGATATTGTTATGTCTGTATTAGAAATGAAAGTACCATCACCAGGAGAATCGATTTCAGAAGTTGAAATCGCACAATGGTTGGTGGCCGACGGAGATTATGTAGAAAAAGACCAAACGATTGCTGAAGTAGATTCAGACAAAGCAACGTTGGAACTTCCTGCAGAAGCAAGTGGTATCATCACCTTAAAAGCAGAGGATGGTGACGTTGTAGCAGTAGGACAAGTAGTTTGTCACATTGATACAGCAGCAGAGCGCCCAGCAGGAATGGCAGCTGCAGCACCAGTAGCACAAGAAGCAGCGCCAGCGCCAGTAAAAGAGGAAACAAAAAGTGCACCAGCACCAAATCCTAATCCAGTTGCGCAAGGTACGTATGCAACAGGAACAGCGTCTCCAGCAGCGGCAAAAATCGCAAAGGAAAACGGTGTAAACACAACACGTATTCAAGGAACAGGTAAAGACGGTCGAATTACGAAACAAGACGTATTAGCTGCAATGGCTGGTGGTTTTGACACGTCTTCAACACAAGGTTGGGGAGGAACACGTGAACAAAGACGTGAAAAAATGTCTATGCTTCGTAGAAAAATTGCAGAAAGATTAGTTTCTGTAAAAAACGAAACAGCAATGTTGACTACGTTCAACGAAGTAGATATGAAACCCATCATGGACCTACGTGCGAAGTACAAAGATAAATTTGCTAAACACCACGAAGTAAACTTAGGCTTCATGTCTTTCTTTACAAAAGCTGTTACAGAAGCGTTAAACCTTTTCCCAGCAGTTAACGGTCAAATCGATGGAAATGAAATCATCTATCACGACTATGCAGATATCGGTATTGCCGTTTCTTCACCAAAAGGACTTATGGTACCTGTGGTTAGAAATGCGGAACAAATGTCGTTAGCTGAAATAGAAGCTGAAATCAAACGTTTGGCTATCAAAGCACGTGATGGAAAAATTACTCCAGATGATATGATCGGTGGAACATTCACCATAACAAATGGTGGTGTTTTCGGATCAATGATGTCTACACCAATCATTAACCCACCGCAATCAGCAATATTGGGAATGCACAACATTGTGGACAGACCAATGGCGGTAGATGGGAAAGTTGAAATTCGTCCAATGATGTATTTAGCACTTTCTTACGACCACAGAATCATTGATGGTAAGGAATCTGTTGGTTTCTTAGTTAAAGTGAAAGAAATGTTAGAAAACCCTGAAAGAATGTTGTTTGGTGGTAAAGACCCATACGAGGTTTTATTAGGACTATAATAAAAAACATTAAAAAAGTAAAAGCGGATAAGAGTAATCTTATCCGCTTTTTTATTGTCAAATACTCATTGAAGTGAGTAAAATATTCATTTACAACGAATTCTTGCAACTAATTCTTCATTTTTAGTGTCTACTAAGAAAACTATAAAAATGAAAACTCTTTTCCTACTGTTAACCACATTACTGTGCTGTTATTCTTATGCACAAATGTCAGCGACTTTTACAAAAACCGTAAACAATCTTTGCTCAGGAAGCGATTGTCAATATACAGGTCCCTCCATTCTAATTAACGAAATAATGCTGTCACCAAGTGTAGGAGATGGGTCCATATCAAGTAGCAGTTTAACCCTGGCTTCAACACAAAGAGGAGAATGGATTGAACTTTACAATCCTAACCTTTGCGAATCCATCGACATAGGATGCTATTACTTAGGTAACAATACCAACACAGGAAAAGGAGGATTCATCATTCCAGCAAATACCGTTGTTCCACCAGCAGGATTTTGTATCGTTCGAGGCGTAAATGCACCGGCAGTACCTACTAACCTATTGGTAGCAAATGGTGGTAGAACAGTAGAAATAATTGTTCCTGCAAATACAAGCGGTGAAGGAAACTGTACAACAGATACACGTATTTGGTTCCCAAATGCTGGTGGATGGTTTGCCTTTTATGATAGAACGGGTGCCGTACAGGATGCCGTAACTTGGGGAAGCGGAAATTTCAATGATAGAAACGGAACACCTTGTGTGGCAACACGACCATTGTGTAATGGAAATTCAGTAAACAGCTTAATGAGTTATACTGACATTCCAGCCAATCGAAAAAATACAGTGACAACTATTGAAGCAGGACAACACATGGATCTATCCATCCGTCGTGGAACAGATGGTGGTGCATGGGCATCGTATGGAACACCTACTTATGGAACATGCAATGGCGTTTGCTTTGACCCTAATAGTACTACCTGTGACGGAACAGCTACAATAAATGTAACTGGTGGTGCTGCTCCGTATACTTACTTATGGGACGACTCACAAGCTCAAGTTACTCAAGAAGCAATCGGATTATGTGAAGGAAATTATGTGGTAACTGTACGCGATGCCAACGGAACCACGCAGACTTTTAATACGAACATTGTAAATTTTGAACCACAAATCGCGCTTAGCACAAGCGTAAATACCTTATGCTTAAACGCAAATGCAGTAAACTTAACAGTAACTCCAGCGTTAGGAACGGGAGATGTCGCTACTTTTACCGGACCAGGAATGACAAGCAACAGTTTTAATCCCGCTATGGCATTAGAAGGCACACATACGATAAATTGTGCCTACACTAACGCTAACGGCTGTCCAGCAACCGCAAACATACAAATGATTGTACGTCCACTACCACAACCAACATGGAATATCCAAAATCCGTATTGTTTGCCATCAAACACCGCAGAAGATCTACAACTTTCCCCAACAGGTGGAACACTTACAGGAAACGGAACAGTAGCAAACGGATTCAACCCAACACTTGCAGGTATAGGAAATCACAATATCAGTTACCGTGTTACCAATGAATTCAACTGTGAACAAACCATTATGGGAGTGGCAACCGTGGTTCAAAGCACACAAGGACAATTGACCGTTGCCGATTTTGCTTGTGAATACGACAGTCCAATCACACCAGTTGGAAACTTGAACAACGCTACTTTGACCATGAACGGTCAAACCATAAACACAACATTGGATCCAACGGCTTTCCCTTCTGGAGAGTATACCTTAATCTACAAAGGAACTGATAACAACGGTTGCCGTATCGAAATACAAAAACCATTCATCATCCGTCCACGTCCGGCATTGGAAATTCAAATACCGGAGAATATATGTTCTAATATTTTGGAAACGAATATCGGCGTTACACCAGCAGGTGGAATCCTAACAGGAGACTATGTTGTTGGAAACTTAATTATTCCAGCTGGTATGTCTGAACAAAATCTAAATGTACATTATCAATATGTCGACACTTACGGATGTGCAAATGAGATTGACAAAAAATACAACACCATAACAGCTAAAATACCGGAATTAAATTACGGAACAGATTGTTTTTTCAACGCTATTATGCAAGGGAATTTCAACCAGTTTTCGTCAATAAATTGGAATTCTGATCACATAAAAGAAAAGGTAATTTCGGACAATCATTATTTAACGTATGCAATCGAAGGTATTCACAACGTACATTTTTCAGCTGTTGACGTTAACGGTTGCCCTAGTACAATGGATCTTGTAGTTGACGTACCACTTGGATTAACCCTTCCAGATTACCAAGTCCCGAACGTAATTACTCCAAATAACGACAACGTAAACGACGTGTTAATGATGTCACAAAAATTCACTGAATGCATCGATTACACCATAGAGATTGTGAACAGATGGGGGAACCATGTCTTTACCCAAACCAACGACTTGCTTTTTAGCGGGAAGAACAAAAACGGTGAAGACTTACCTACGGGCGTCTATTTCTTCGAAGTACATGCCGATGAAGTAGATTATAAAGACGAAACCTTTAAACCGTATCGCAGCGGATTCATCCAAATCATCAGGTAAGAAAAGAGACGTTTTCGTAGAGAAAACATATAGAAAAGATCTTTTGGTTTTGGCAGCTTTAACGGTTTTTGCGCTTTAGTAAACTTCTGTAAAATTGTTCACGAGCTACTTGCCATGGGCTTCCTTTGGTCGCCATGGCAAGTTTTCGTTCACGCTATTTTCCAGTGCATTTAGCTACCGCGCACCACCCGAGCTGAAAATAGATTTATTAAACAAAAAAGATATAATTCCCCTTTTGACACAATTATCAGAATCAGTAAATCGTTATTATCTAACATTAATAAGTAAGTAAACTATTAACAACCCAAATGAATAGTAATCATGTACCTTTTCTCAGCTGACACTCAGCTTTTTTTAGAACAAAAAGCTAAAGAAAAAGATTTTGAACCCATTTCGCAGCTTTTAGAAACATTGAAAGATGGCTACAATCACCTTGAATTCTCAAGATTGTCAATGGCTAGAAATATAGAGAAACAAAAATTTATTGCTTTAAATGTATTGATGCAATTAGCGCGGCAGCATTTAGAAGACCATGAACTTACTGAAATAGAAACACAAGATTACACCTTTTTAAAGAAAATATTTAAAATTCAGGCTGGGGACTTTTTACATTACAAAAGATTTGAAGTGTATGAGATTCTAAAGATGGAATTCAAGAATATCTATGCTGATGATCGAGTAGATGAAAACGAAAAAATGTTACAAGTAAAGCTGCAATCCTTATTTGATTTAAGCTATGATGCATTTGAACAGTTGAAAAAAGAAGAAGTAATTGCTTCTTTAAAAAAGGGAATAGACCCAAAACATTTAGACATTTCTAAACTGCCTAAATAAATTCGATTCTGGAGAACGATCAGGAACACTAAACTAAAACCGCGTTAGGGATAGGAGCGGCATCTCCGCCAAGGAACTTGGCGACAAGAGATACAGCGGATAGCCCGGCACCAAGCCAAGCATTTGGATTGGGGAAACGCCCAGAAGAAAAAAAGAAAACAAAAAAGGGTTGCCAATTGACAACCCTTCTCTATGTGTATTCGTTTCTTAAAATTCGAATGTTTCCATAAATTTAGTGGTAAAGTTTCCTGCACAGAAATCTTCATTCTCCATTAATTTTTGGTGGAAAGGAATGGTTGTTTTCACTCCTTCGATGATGTATTCATCTAACGCCCGTTTCATTTTCAAGATCGCTTCGTCACGTGTTTGGGCAACAACGATTAGTTTTCCGATCATAGAATCGTAGTTAGAAGGAATCACATAACCTGCATAAACATGCGTATCGATGCGCACCCCGTGTCCACCTGGAGAGTGGTACGACGTGATTTTCCCTGGAGACGGTCTAAAATCCATATACGGATCCTCTGCGTTAATACGGCATTGGATCGCGTGCAATTGAGGATAATAGTTGATTCCAGAGATGCGGTCACCTGCTGCAATTTTAATTTGTTCTTTGATCAAGTCGTAATTGATAACCTCTTCTGTAATGGTGTGTTCCACTTGAATACGCGTATTCATTTCCATGAAATAGAAATCACGGTTTTTGTCCACTAAGAATTCAATTGTACCAACACCTTCGTAGTTAACCGCTTTACAAGCTTTGATTGCAGCTTCACCCATTCGTTCTCTCAACTCGTCAGTCATAAACGGAGAAGGTGTTTCCTCGACCAATTTTTGGTGACGTCTTTGAATAGAACAATCTCTTTCAGAAAGGTGACATGCGTTTCCGTATTGGTCTCCAGCGATTTGGATTTCGATGTGTCTTGGTTCTTCGATGTATTTCTCCATGTAGATTCCGTCGTTTCCAAAAGCAGCTCCTGCTTCTTGACGAGCGGATTCCCAAGCATGTTCCATATCTTCTGGTTTCCAAACGATACGCATTCCTTTACCACCACCACCTGCGGTTGCTTTAAGGATCACTGGGTAGCGTACTACTTCAGCGTTTGCGAATGCGTCTTCTAAGTCTTTCAATAACCCTTCAGAACCAGGAATACAAGGTACGCCAGCTGCAATCATTGTCGCTTTTGCGTTTGCCTTATCTCCCATTCCGGATATTTGTTCAGGAGTAGCTCCAATAAATTTGATTCCGCTTTCTTGACAGATGCGAGAGAATTTCTCGTTTTCAGAAAGGAAGCCATATCCTGGGTGAATGGCATCAGCATTAGTAATTTCTGCTGCTGCAATAATATTGGGGATACTCAAATACGATTGGCTGCTTAAAGCTGGTCCGATACAAACAGCTTCATCAGCGAAGCGAACTGGTAAACTATCTTTATCAGCCGTAGAGTATACAGCTACAGTTTTAATCCCCATTTCTTTACATGTACGAATGATACGTAATGCAATTTCGCCTCTATTTGCGATTAATATTTTTTTAAACATATATCAAATGTTATGATAAACAAAAAAGGAGCTCATCACTCCTTTGTGCAAGAATTATCGTTGCAATTAAGCTGGTTCTACCAAGAATAATGGTTGATCATACTCTACTGGTGTTGCATCATCTACAAGAACTTTAACGATTTTACCAGAGATTTCAGCTTCAATTTCGTTAAACAATTTCATTGCTTCGATGATACACACAGTTTCACCTTTAGTTACAGTTTGTCCGATTTGAACGAATGGTTCTTTATCTGGCCCAGCAGAACGGTAGAAAGTACCGATCATTGGTGATTTCACTGTAATTAAGTTTGATGCTTCAGCTGGAGCTTCTGCAACTGGTGCTGCTGTTGGAGTTACTGCTGGCGCTGCTGCAACTGGAGCCGCCGCAACTGGGTATGCTTGCATTGGTGCTGCAGCTTGAACTACAATTTGACGATCAATATCAGATGCTGTCTTGATTGTAATTTTAAAATCTTTTTGTTCGATTTCAACCTCATTCACTCCTGCTTTAGCAACGAATTTGATAAGGTCTTGTATTTCTTTAATATTCATCTTCGATTAATTTAACTTGGATAAATGTACTAATTATTTAAAATTTAATAGGCCCATTTCAAATAAACGGCACCCCATGTAAAGCCACCACCAAAAGCAGAAAGGATTAAATTGTCTCCTTTTTTCAATTGGCTTTCGTAATCCCACAAACACAAAGGTAATGTACCTGCCGTTGTATTTCCGTATTTTTGAATGTTGACCATTACTTTTTCTTTTGGCAATCCCATTCGATCTGCAGTTGCGTCAATAATACGCAAATTTGCTTGATGCGGAACTAACCAGTCGATATCATCCGCCGTAAGATTGTTTTTCTCCATGATATTAGCAGAAACTTCTGCCATATTGGTTACTGCAAACTTAAAGACTTGTTTACCTTCTTGTTTTACGAAATGCATGCGTTTTTCAACTGTTTCTACAGAAGCTGGATTTGCAGATCCACCAGCAGGTTGAAGTAAGTATTCTCTACCTCCACCGTCTGAGTGTAACATGAAATCCATAATTCCTAAACCTTCTTCGTTTGGTTCAAGTAAAACTGCACCACCACCATCACCGAAGATAACGCATGTTGTACGGTCTTGATAATCTAAGATAGAACTCATTTTATCAACTCCGACCACGATTACTTTTTTATATCTTCCAGTTTCGATGAATTGAGTTCCTGTAGAAAGGGCATAAATAAATCCAGAACACGCTGCGATTAAGTCAAAGCCCCAAGCATTTTTCATTCCTACTTTATCGCACAGCACGTTTGCCGTACTTGGGAAAGGATAATCTGGAGTAACTGTAGCTAGAATCACCAAATCAATCTCAAGTGGATCGATATTCTTCTTCTTTAACAATCCCAATACCGCTTCAGTAGCGATATCGGAAGATGCTCCATTTCTTAAAATTCGTCGTTCTTTAATTCCTGTTCTGGAAGTAATCCATTCGTCAGAAGTGTCTACGAATTTAGACAGATCCTCGTTAGTAACCACTTCATCAGGTACGAAACCATGAATTCCTGTAATAGCTGCAGTTATCTTTTTCATAATTTAGTTGAAAGCTTCATTAATTTTCGTTGACAAACCAGAAAGCGCCACCTCATAGGCGTGCTTAATCATGTTTTTCACCGCTTTATCATTTGAAATTCCATGACCAATTATTACGTTTCCTTTCACACCTAACACGGGAGTTCCTCCATAGTTTTCGTAATTAAAACGCGCAAAGTAGTCGTCGTTTGTCAAGCCTCTTTTATGCATAAGTGCATACATTCCTTCTGCTTGTTTAAGTACGATATTCCCTGTAAATCCATCGCAAACGACAACGTCTGCTTTACCGAAGAATAAATCGCGACCTTCTACATTTCCGATGAAATTAATTTCATCAGAATCCGCCAGGAGTTTGTGGGTTGCAACAGTCAATAGATTCCCTTTTGATTCTTCTTCACCAATACTTAGTAGCGCCACACGTGGATTTTCAATTCCGTAAACGTGTTTTACGTATAAGGACCCCACTACAGCGAATTGATAAAGAACATCTGGTTTACAATCTGCGTTTGCACCTACATCCAAAAGGATGGCGTTTGTTCCATCAATGGATGGTAAAACAGTAGTGATACACGGACGGATAATCCCAGGAATGGTATTGACTTTGTAGATTGATCCCACGAGCATTGCTCCGGTATTACCGGTACTTGCAAATACATCAATCTCTTTTTTCGCTAAAAGGTCAAAACCGATTGAAATCGAACTGTTTGGTTTTTGAGGCAAAGCACGCGTTGGGTGATCATGCATTGTAATCACATCAGGTGCATGTACAATGGTGAAATCCTCTGGGTTTGCTTCAAGCGCTAAAAGGCCACTAAAGATCATATCTTTGTCGCCTATTAAGACCAATTCGGTTTCAATTGGAAGTTCTTTTTTAGCAAGAATTGCTCCAGACAAGTTTGCGTCTGGAGCAAAATCTCCGCCTAAAATATCTATTCCAATCTTCATGAATGAAGAATTTGTTTAAAGCGCGAATTAAATCGCTACTTCTTTCTCTGCTACAACCTTCCCTTTGTAATATAATTTACCTTCATGCCAGTAAGCATGGTGGAATAAGTGTGGCTGACCTGTTGTAGGACAAATTGCGATGTTGTTTGCTACCGCTTTGAAGTGTGTTCTTCTTTTGTCTCTTCTTGTTGTAGAGACTCTACGTTTTGGATGTGCCATTTTATTTTGTTTATAACGTTAATTCAAATTTTGTAATGCTGACCACCTCGGGTCTATCGGTCGATCTGGTGAATCATCTCCTTCCTCTTCTTCTTCTGAATCCTCCCACTGGTCGTCATCAAAATCTTCATCGTCAAAGAAATCATCCTCCTCTTCATCCCATTCTTCATCGTCCCAATCTAAATCGTCATCTTCTTCCAAAGTGTTGACAACATATTGAGACATAACCTCCATCATCTCTTCATCGCATTCACCTTTTGGATGCACACTACGAAGTGGTAATGAAATGATGATTAATTCGTAAATATGTTCGTGCACATCCAACTCAAAAGTTTCAGGCGACAACACAATCAACGACTCATCATCTGTTTGTTCTGTACTCAGCTTAAACACCAATCGAAATGCTCCTTTTACTGGAACTTCTACCGGCGTATTACAGCGGTCACAGTTTGTAAAAACTTTCCCTTCGCAAGAAAAGTGTCCAATCATCATGGTCTCCTTTTTTTCAAAGGCCAATTTAACGGCTACTTCTCCCCCTTCAATTAATGAATACGTTAATTCATTAAAAAAGTTCGTTTTTATTTCAAATTCATAGTGATGCTCACCTAGCTTCAATCCTATAAAAGGTATGATATATTCACGACGAGACATATTTCTGAAATGAAAATTAGTCGGCAAAGTTAACAATATAAATATAGATATTCGCTAATTTCTTAAAATATTAATAAAAAAATCGTCTATAATCACTCTTCTCCGTTGTCTTTTTGACTAAAAGGTAAGGGATTCGCGTTCATTTCTTTAATAAATTGATTTTTTGCATAAACATCGATCGCTACATAGATTGCATTCAACATGGAAGTTGGAGAGGCTAAGTTTTTTCCAACTATATCATAAGCTGTACCATGATCTGGTGATGTACGTACGATAGGTAATCCAGCAGTGAAATTAACTCCGTCATCAAAAGCAAGTGCTTTAAATCCAGATAATCCTTGATCGTGATACATGGCTAAAATACCATCAAACTGCTTTCTTGCGTTTGACCCGATAAATCCATCAGCTGGATAAGGACCAAAAGCCATAATCCCTTCATCAAAAGCTTTGCGAATAGCTGGGATAATAACTTCTTGTTCTTCGGTACCCATTTTCCCATTTTCACCCGCATGTGGATTCAAGCCAAACACTGCAATTTTTGGCTTAATGATTCCGAAGTCTTTGCGTAAGCTCTGATCCAATTCTTTGATTTTTGCTAATATGCGCTCCGTCGTTAACAAAGACGGTACTTCTTTGATGGGAACGTGTGTTGTCACTAATGCTACACGTAATTCGCCTGAAACCATTAACATCAAGGCTTCAGATTTAGAGGACAGGCTGGCTAAGTATTCTGTATGCCCAGGAAATTCGAATCCAGATTGTTTCATTGCATCTTTAGAAATAGGTGCAGTGACTAACACATCGATTTTACCTGATGCCAGGTCTTGTGTGGCTGCTTCAAGTGATTGAAACGCAAACGCTCCACTTTGTGCGGTAGGCACCCCCAATTCAAAAGGAATATCTTCATCGGAAATATTTACCACATTCACTTTTCGGTGTTTTGCATCGCCAGCTGTACGGCAGGATTGATAGGAAAACTCTGTATTTCCGACCAACTTTTTATGGTATGCCAACACTTTATTAGAAGCGTAAATGACAGGTGTGAAATCCAGCAACACTCGATTATCACTAAGTGCTTTAATAATAACCTCTGGTCCTATCCCATTAACATCGCCTATAGAGATTCCAACGCGTACGGGATTCTCTTTTACAATTTCTTTCTCTTTCTCTTTTTCTCTTTCCATAAAATGGGATATTTAGTCTTTTTTAGTGTTAAAAGTGTACGTCAAACGTTCGCTATACATGACTTTTTCTTCTCCTTTCCGTTGAAGTACTTTTGTAATCAAATGGGGCAATCCGTCTTTATAATTGATTTTCAAAATGGATTTATTTACAAATCCACCCATACTGAAAGTGGAATCGATCACTTTAGTCAGGTAACCATTATTATCGTATTCAAATTTTTTACGGTTAACGAAAGGATCTTCGATGCGTTCAATTTCAGAAAGATGCGTTCCTTGATAAGTATAGTTACGTACGGTGTTTTCTTCTACAAGATTACTGACTTTGTAGGATTTTTTTGGGCGAATGACTCCACCATAAATAATGAAATCAACTGGTTTTGGGCCTATCAAAGTGTCAATTACTAATGCTTTCCAGTGTTCTTCATTGTTCAAAACAAACACATTATACTGATTACTCCACTCTGTAAAAGAGACCCAATCTTTATTTTCTTGTTTTTTATTATGAATGACATAAGGTAGATTTTCATAATCACTCATTTCTTTTTCAGAAACCATGACCTGTGAATAACCTGTATGTCTATCTAGTCCACGGTAGTTAAATAAAACTTCACTTATGATTTTTGCATCATAAATGGAGGCAGCATCTACACGTTTAACGGTGCCATCGGCATTAAATTCGTAAACCCATCTGTGGTTGAGCACTTCGGTAATAAAAAGACTTGTATCTTCAATGCCTTGCGAGAATACTTCACGGGTAATGCTTTCAATTCCTTCCTTTTGAATAAGAGAATCATTGAACCAAACGGGAAAAGACATCCAGTTTTCGTACTCGGTGTAAAAAAAGGAAAAGTTAATCAACGATTCTTTATAGTCAATTGTTGGTGGAGCCTCCTTTTTCTGTCCTTCTGGCTTACAGCTAAAAATAAGAAAGAAAAGGACAAACCCAAAAAAATGTTTCACATTAAACCGCATAATGAATCCTTTAAGAGGATAAAAATAGGAAGATTCTAAGACTTTTACATGTATATATTTTGTTTCTGTATTAATCATGTAAATTGATGTTCACTTTAGTTAGGGAAAGCATGGTCATAAATTCGTTTTTGGGTTGATAAACGGTTGGAATGTTGGAACTGTGCATTTCAGCCCGGTGGGAGCGCGATAGCTAAAGGGAGTGAAAAAGCTGTTGAGCGCTAGTTTGCCACTGCGACTATAAGAAGCACGTGGTAAACAGCTGTCGAACGGTTTTTTACCCATTTACTAAAGCGTGTAGACCGAAATGGCTGCCAAATAGAAATAAACTCCTTCAAAAATCATAAACAGGTAGTCAAAAGCCTTATCTTCGTTTGTAAAAATCAGACAAAATGGCTTCATTAAATTTTAAAGGAAATCCAATCCACACAAACGGAAATTTACCGGTGATTGGTCAAAAAATAGCAGGTTTTTCATTAGTAAAAACGGATTTATCTCGAATTTCTCCAGCAGAATTATCGGGTAAAAAGGTGGTTTTAAACATTTTTCCAAGTGTTGACACGGGTGTATGCGCGCAATCTGTTCGAACATTTAACCAAAAAGCGGCAGACATGGAAAACACGTTGGTATTGAGCGTTTCTAAGGATTTACCTTTTGCGCACAGCCGTTTTTGCTCTGCGGAGGGGATAGAAAACGTGGTTTCGACCAGTGATTTTGACGATGCTAACTTTGGTTCGACAAATGGTTTATTGATGGTTGACGGTCCGTTGAAGGGGCTTTTGGCTCGTGCGGTGATCGTTTTGGATGAGCAAGGAACGGTGATTCACAGCGAATTAGTGGACGACATTGTGAATGAACCAAATTATGAGGCAGCAATAAAAAGTCTAGAGGCCTAATAATCCCATCGGATTTGTTCTCTTTTCAAGGTAAGTGGTTCGCCGGCATAAATGGAGTTTTCTGTTTTTAAAGCGCCACTTACTTTGGAATTTGCTCCAATAACACTCCCTGAAGCGATGTTTGCTCCTTTTAACACGGTTACTTTACAACCGACCCACACTTTATCCCCTACGAAAATGGCTTTATCGGGGTTGATTCTATTTCCTCCACTACTGTAAATTGGGTGAAAATCTGTATCCATCACAAGCACGTCCCAAGAGATCAAGCAATTGTCTCCAAAAACAATTTTCTGGGCAGCGAGCAAGGTAGTTTTTCCAGTAACATTGAATTGATTTCCTAGTTGAATCAATGCGTTTTTCTGACAAGAGATACGTGTTCCCATTCCCAGATAGGCACTACCTTTAAAATGGATTGTTCCGTTATTCTGCCAGATGCCTCTCTCCTTTTTTTCATCGATATGTCCCACATCACCAAATCCTATCCGAATGCGAGCGAAGGAAGGATCTCCATCCAATATTACTTTCCCTTTTACGCTTTTCAACACAACTGATCTCGACACAAGTATTGGAAAACGTAGCGCTTCGAAAAAAGTGAAATAAGACAGGTTCATCCTTAAGGTTTTCCAAAAACTGATTCGAAGAAGCGTCGAGATAATCATTTAGCTTTCTATTTTTAAAAAGTGGATTAAAAGTAATAAACTTTAGTATACTTAATATCAATAATTGCGTTAATGTTAGGTTGACGACCTTTCTTAAGGTTAAGCTACACCATCATAAGTTTAATAAATGTAACAAGATGATTCACAAAACAAGCGTTTACCTTTTGTACTAGAACAAGTGAAATTATTTGCTTAATTATTTGCTTAACTGTTTATTTGTGTCGTATGAAAAAGAGACTTAAACTAATTTATAAAACATTAGTAAAAAAAGAACAATTAATCACATTAGATTATCGTGTGAATCCAGTTCCTCGTTATGGACATGGCAAACCTCCACATCAACAGTTATATGCTATAATTAATGAAAACAGAGAAGTTTACCGTTCAAATCTTATTTCTTTTTTAGAGTATACCAATCAACTACAAGAAATACAACCTTCTTCCCTTGATAAAGAAGAAAACAAACCAACGTGGATTAATAACTTTCTGCCTGGTTTAGATATCGTAGGGATTTATGGCATGATTGCAAATTATAAACCGAATACCTACATTGAAATTGGATCTGGTAACTCCACAAAAGTTGCACGAAAAGCAATCAAAGACCATCAATTGGACACCAAAATTATTTCCATAGACCCATTTCCAAGAGCAAACATTGATCATCTTTCAGATGAAATCATTCGTAAACCGTTTGAAGACATAAGTGATTATAGTTTTATCTTAGATACTTTGTCCGAAAATGACATTTTGTTTATTGATAATTCACATCGCGTGTTCCCTAACTCAGACAGTATGATTTCTTTCTTAGAGATTTTACCATTATTGAAAAAAGGAGTGATTGTTCATATCCATGATATTTATCTTCCTTACGACTACCCTCAATTTATGTGTGACCGTTTTTACAATGAACAATACGTCCTTGCTGCATTTGTTATCGCTAATCCAATAAGATACAAGACCATTCTCCCTAATTATTTTATTAGTGAAGACCCAGAATTGGCTAAAGTAATTTCCCCAATTTGGAATCATAAAAACTTAGAAAGAGTTGAAAAACATGGTGGATCGTATTGGATTCAGATCAATTAATTGATAGCAGACTTTATTTTTATGCACTATTCAAAGAAATAATCATAGAATAGCCGTAATTTTGCCCCATGCAAGAACTTAGACCGATAACAGATTGGCTTCCTTTAACCATGAAGGAAGTAGAAAAACGCGGATGGGAGGAAATTGATGTAGTGCTCATTTCGGGTGATGCATATGTTGATCACCCTGCGTTTGGAACAGCCGTGATTGGACGCATTATCGAGGACGAAGGCTTTAGAGTTGCCGTCGTTGCTCAACCGAACTGGAAAGATGACTTAAGGGATTTCAAGAAATTTGGAAAACCAAAGTACTTCTTTGGAGTTACCGCAGGATGTATGGATTCAATGGTAAACCATTACACCGCAAACAAACGTTTACGCTCTACAGACGCTTATACTCCTGGTGGACAAGCGGGTTTCCGACCTGATTACGCTACCATAGCCTATACAAAAATCTTAAAAGATTTGTACCCTGACGTCCCTGTGATGATTGGTGGAATCGAAGCTTCTCTTCGACGCGTAACCCATTATGATTACTGGCAAGACCATTTGAAACCAAGCATTCTCGCCGATTCAGGTGCCGATATTTTGGTTTATGGCATGGGCGATCAACCCTTACGTGAAATGTTGCGTCTACTTAAAAAGGGAGTGCCATTCTCGAATCTTCGTACCATTAAACAGGTAGCTTTCTTGCAAGACGAAGGAGAGGAAATGCCGAAAAACAAAAACTGGGAAACCGTTGAGCTAGCCTCTCACGAAACCTGCTTAGAAGATAAATTAAGATACGCTGCGAACTTTAAAATCGTGGAACAAGAATCAAATAAATGGCAAGCCAACCGTATCATTCAAATGATTGGTGGACGCCGTTTGGTCATAAACCCGCCCTTCAAAACCATGGAGGAAAAAGAAATTGATCAAAGCTTCGACCTTCCCTACACACGAGCACCGCATCCTAAATACAATAAACGTGGAGCTATTCCAGCGTTTGACATGATTAAATTCTCCATCAACATGCACCGTGGTTGCTTTGGAGGATGTAGTTTCTGTACCATTTCTGCTCACCAAGGAAAATTTATCGCTTCACGAAGTGAAAAATCTATCCTTAACGAGTTGGAACAAGTGGTGAGCGATCCAGACTTCAAAGGATACATCTCAGATCTTGGTGGTCCATCTGCGAACATGTACCGCATGCAAGGAAAAGATGAGGCAATCTGCGCCCGTTGCTCTTCTCCAAGCTGTATACACCCCGTGATTTGTAGCAACCTTGACACGAATCACAAACACATGACGGAGCTCTATAAAAAAGTAGATCAGCACCCGAAAGTAAAAAAAGCATTTATCGGATCTGGAATTCGTTACGACCTTTTGGTGGATGATTTCAATAAAAATAACGAAGACGGAAACCATGACGAATATATCGAACAAGTAATCACACGCCATGTTAGTGGCCGTTTAAAAGTAGCACCCGAACATACGTCTGACGCAACCCTCCGCGTGATGCGAAAACCATCGTTCAAATATTTCCACAAATTCAAGGAAAAATACGAGAAAATTTCCGCTAAGCACAACCTGCAACAGCAACTTATTCCCTACTTTATTTCCTCCCACCCAGGTTGTGAAGAAGAAGATATGGCGAATTTAGCAGCCGAAACCAAAGACATGGGATTCCAATTGGAACAAGTGCAAGATTTCACTCCAACCCCAATGACCGTGGCGACCGTTATTTACTATTCTGGCGTGCATCCTTATACCCTGAAACCCATCCGTACCGTAAAATCCAAGGAGGAAAAACTCAATCAAAACAAGTTTTTCTTCTGGTACAAAAAGGAAAATCAAGCATGGATTCGTCAGCGCTTACAAAAAGCAAATCGTCCTGAATTGATTGAAAAATTACTCGGGAATAATGATCGCAGTCACTTTCAACCTCATGACAATGGACGTTCCAAAAAAACAGAAGAAGTGAAAAACACGTCCCAGAAACCAATGCCAAAATGGTTGGAGGAAAGACGTAAAAACGACCGTAATAAAAAAAGATAACAGATTAAAGGCTGCCAATTAGGTGGCCTTTTTCTTTTGCCAGCATTTCCGTCTACAGGTTTTAGTGTTTTTGTGTTTTCCTTACCTTGCTTTCCTTTTTCTGGTGTGCTCCCAAGGTCGCAACCACAAAAATGGCAACTGAAGGCAACACCGCAAACAGCTATCACCCTCCGCC
>JASLGM010000042.1 GCA_030150045.1 Taishania sp. | reverse complement strand
AATTTCGTTTCGTTTAACTCATTTTGTTGCTGAAAGCGGTTGCAAAGGTAGGCACTCTTTTTGAATCTGCAAGCGTTTTTGGAAAGAAATTTTACAGAAAATTAATGTTTTATTGATAATCGACTGATTGATACTGTATAGGAGGTGAAATTAATTTAAAGAAATATTCATCTATGGTGAATTGACGTGACTTTGGTAAGGATTTAGTGATGTTTTCCTATTTTAAAGAAAGGTGAAAAACTAGAGTTATTCTTATATATATAGATCAGTGGTATTAAAAAGAGTTTGATTTGCGTTAGGGATAGTAGTGGATAGCTTGCCGAATGAGCTGCTACACTCTATATTATAGTAAAAGGGACATAAGTGTTTTTCATATATAGTACAGTTGTTTTGCATATCGGCAACTATGAACGGATAGCCTGACCCTATCCGCCATTTGTTCTGGCGGATAGGGTAACGCCCTAATTTTTATTATCAACTACACCTTTTACAGCAGTTTAGCAATTAAATTTGGTTTGCATTCTGTGCAGCAACGCTAATTTTTGGGGAATCTTTAACAAAGAATGTGCTTTTGTACCTATTTTTTCGACAACAACATTCCCTTGTTTGAGCCCGACCATAACGTCTGTTTGTCCTTGCATAATGAGTTCAACAGCTTTATCTCCCCACATGGTAGCAGTGATTCGATCTTTCGGAGTTGGCCTTCCTCCGCGTTGAATATGTCCTAAAATGGTGTGTTTCAGATCGTAATCAGGTAGTAAAGGTTTGATTTTTTTTAAAACTGCGATTGCTCCACCAGCATCGTCGCCTTCACTAACGATCACAATGGAGGAACGTTGACCTTTATTATTGGCTTTAATATCAGCCGCTAATTGAGGGATATCTGTAATTTCCTCTGGAATAAGCACATCTTCCGCGCCTGATGCTAATGCGGCATCTAGTGCTAGCGCCCCTGCGTCGCGCCCCATAACTTCGACAAAAAAGATTCGTTTGTGGCTGCTTGCGGTATCTCTAATTTTATCTACAGCTTCGACTACAGTATTGAGTGCCGTTGCAAATCCAAGGGTATATTCAGTGTTTTCGATATCATTATCAATGGTAGCCGGGATGCCAACAACTGCGATTCCAAATTCTTCTGCAAATGCTTGCGCCCCACGAAACGAGCCATCGCCACCAATAACAATTAGAGCTTCAATATTGAATTCTTTTATATGTTTTGCGGCTTGTATTCTTCCTTCGTTGGTTCTAAAAGCTTCACTCCGTGCAGTTCCAAGAAATGTTCCACCTTGCTGAATGATGTTATTGACGTGTTCGTATTTTAAGTGTTGAAAAGAGCCGTGAATCAAACCTTCGAAGCCGTCGCGTACACCAAAAACCTGTGCATTGTGGTATTGTCCTGCTTTTACAACTGCACGGATACAGGCATTCATACCTGGTGCATCACCTCCTGAAGTTAAAACTGCGATTCTTTTCATATTTTCTTATTTATAATTAAATGTAGGGAAAGTTATTTAATGTAAAGATAAGGGTGAAAAAAAAGAGGTGATTTCCTCACCTCTTTGTATTTATTAGAATTTTGTTTTTCCTTCTCTTACCATTCTTTTTAACAATGGACTTGGTCGGTAACGGTCTTCTCCATACTCTTGGAATAGGTCTTCGAGTTGCTCCAACACCCAAGGCAAAGTCTTTTCTTCCGCCCACGTCAACAATCCCTTTGGATAATTCACTCCATTCATCATTGCAAGATCGATATCTTCTTTTGATGCAATGTTTAAGAATAATGCATCAATTGCTTCGTTCATCAACATGACAAGGATTCGATCAACAATTTTTCGTCCTAGCTGATCATTTTCTTGTACAACAGGCGCAATGGCATTTTCACTGTAATCAAAATAACCACGTCCTGATTTACGTCCTAAATACCCTGCTTCGAAGTGTCTTTTCTGTGTGAAAGACGGTTTAAATCGTGGATCAAAATAGAATGCAGTAAATACGGTTTCTGTCACTGTATAGTTAATGTCATTTCCGATGTAATCCATTAGCGTAAACGGTCCCATTCTGAAATGGCCGATTGTTGTCATGGCCCAATCGATTGTTGCGAAATCAGCTACACCTTCTTCGTACATTCTCAATGCTTCTCCATAGAAAGGTCTAGCTACACGATTAACGATAAAACCTGGTGTATCTTTACAAACAACAGTAGTTTTCCCCCATGAATTGATTAAATTTTGCGAATTAGTTAATACATCCGTAGCCGTTTGTACTGCTGGAATGATCTCAACTAAAGGCATTAAAGGAGCAGGATTGAAGAAATGTATTCCAATGATCCGCTCTGGATTTTGAAGTGCTGCTCCAATAGAGGCAATAGATAATGAAGATGTATTTGAGGCCAAGATACAATCGCTACTTACGATACTTTCAAGCTCTTCGAATACTTTTTTCTTCACCCCTAAATTCTCAATAATTGCTTCGATAATTATTCCAACACCTTCAAAATCTTGAATCGTTGCTGAATAAGACAGGTTACCAAGCACTTCATGAGCTTGATTTGCGGATAATTTCCCTTTCTCGACCAATCTATCCATTACTTTCACATGACCTTCCTTCGCACGATTTAATATCTCTTGATTTAAATCAACCAACACTACTTTGTGGCCCGATTGTGCTGCGACTTGTGCAATTCCTGCGCCCATTGTTCCGGCACCAAGCACCCCAACTTTCATCATTTCTATTTATTCTTAATGTTATTCTCCTTTGAAGATTGGCGCACGTTTATCCAAAAACGCTTTCGTTCCCTCCTTAAAATCATAGCTTGAGCCAGCTTCAGACTGTAACTCTTCTTCAACTGCCAATTGTTCAGTTAAGCTATTTGTCATACTTAACTGCATTGCTTTTTTAGTCAAGGCAAGTCCTTTTGTTGGCATTTTTGCTAATTGTTTCGCGAAATTCATTACCGTTTCTTCGAATTGATCATCAGCAATAGCTTTATAAATCATATTCATTTTTTCAGCATCTTCGGCACCAACTTTATCACCTGTCATCATTAATGCCATTGCTTTTTGATAACCAATAAGCCTAAGCAAGAAGAAAGTACCAGCAGAATCAGGGATTAACCCAATCTTAGAGAATGCTTGAATGAAATTCGCGGATTGTTTTGCGAATACGATATCACAAGCTAAAGCAATGTTTGCCCCAGCACCAGCCGCTACCCCGTTAACCGCTGCAATTACAGGTTTATTCAATCCTACAATTTGTTCAATTATCGGGTTATAATGTTCACGAACAATCGCATGCAATGGCGGTCCATTTGGATCTGTTGCTTCTGCTAAATCTTGTCCTGCACAAAATGCTTTACCTTCACCGGTTAGCACTACTGCACGAACACTTTTATCCTCTTGACAAAAAGTAAGTTCCTTTTGTAAAGCCAATGCCATTTCCCTGTTGAAGGAATTAAATACTTGTGGTCGATTTAACCGAATCACGCGTACACCTTCTATATTTTCAATGATTAATTCCATAATTTGATTTTTACGAAGATAACGATTCTTCAAATAATATCCCTATTGTCCTTTACAATAGCCTTTGTACATTTTATCTATTCTTCCTTTCACCTCACTTCTAAGAGAGTCTGGTTCTAAGATGACAATTTCAGAACCGAAAGATAGAAATTGTCGAATCAATTCTTCTGAAGAATATACATGTAACTCAAATGTACTCCACTCTCCCTCTTCAATTTTCTTTTGAGAATTGTGGATTGCTTGCGTTTCTAGATAACGTGTTGCTATTTCATTAGCTTTGAATCGAATATTTATCGGTCCTTGGTCACTAGTAGAAATGCCAATAGCGTATTTAAAAAAATCTTCAGGAGAGAAACTTACTGGTTTAATTCCTATTTCAGTAGATAACTCAACCTCTGAGAATCGATCTAAAGCATAAGTTGTTACTTTTAGCTTCACAAAATCCCAAGAGATAAGATACCATCTATTGCGATATTCTTTCAATAGAAGCGGTAATACTTTTCTCCTTTTCTTTGTTTTTGCATTAAAATTCTCGTAATCAAAATAGACTGCAAGACTTTTTTGAATAGCTTCAAGAATCAGAGGTAAGTATTCACCACCACCTACAGAAGCAGCAGTTTCAAAATGCACGTATTGATTGACATCAACAGGATATTTGGTGTCTGACAAAGCTACTCGATCAACAATTTTGTCAATCGCGTTTCCGAAATCTTTAAACATTTGTACGTCCTTAAATTGAAGTAATGTACTAGCTGCAAAACGGATTGCGTCTAAATCTTCTTCTTTGAGAGGGACTTCATCAATAGAAAAATCAGGATCCGTATAATAATATCCATTATGCCTTTTACTGTATTTAATCGGGGCATCCATTTCCATTCTCATGGAGAATAAATCTTTTTCTATTGTTGAATCACTGATATGCTGTCTATCATCACTTCCAAAAATTGCTTCTTCACAAGCAGCTCTTAATTCGTCTTTTGACGGAAAAGGTCTTGTTGTACTTTTGATGTGTTTATCAATTATACGATAACGAAAAAGCGCATTTTTAATTTGAGGCATTCTATTTAATTTGGTTCTGCAAATTTAGGATTGGTAATAAACTTATTATCCGTTAAAGTCAATAAAAATTTCTTTAGCAACATTTTTTGATAGGCATCTAACTGAACACCACCTTGAAAAGCATATTCAATAAGAGGGTCTATCGTTGGACTAATTTGTATTCCATGTGAATAATGATCTATGACCTGCTCTAAAGTTGTAAAGCGTCCATCATGCATATAAGGGGCGGACAAAGCAATATTCCTCAAACTTGGTACTTTAAACTTCCCGTTATCTATAAAATTACCAGTCACTTTTCCATAACCTTTATCCGTATGGACAGCATCTAATCCATTGTTACTCATTATTTGAACTTGCATTAATGGTCCATTATGACAATGTAAACAGTCTGCACCATTCAAACTCATAAACAAATCGTATCCACCACGCTCATCCATCGTAATCTGTTGATTTAATATTTGATCTTTAGCCGTTAAGGGTACATTATTAGCTAACTTATAGAGTACATCAAATTTACTATCTCCTGAAATCATTGTTCTTAAAAACTGAGCGATAGCTTTTGCAACGTGTGATGAGTCAATATGGTGAGTTCCGAAAGCCTTTTGAAAAAGGCGTTTATATCTTAAATCATTTTGAATACGAGAGCTAGCGGTCATCCAATCTAAATGCATTTCTACTGGATTTGGAACAGGTTGTAGAATCTGATCTTCGAGTGTTTTTACGCGCCCATCCCAGAAAAAGAATTTTTGCCAACCTAAATTAACCAGAGCCATCGATTGACGATCCCCAAGTGTTCCGTTCACACCTTTGGAGAATACATTATCATCTGAGAATGCCAGATGTGGAGCATGACATGAAGCACAAGATATACTGTTATCTAAACTTAAGCGTGTATCATAAAACAACCGATGTCCCAACTCTACACCCTCCTCGGTCATTGGATTATCCTTTGGAATAGGCATTTGTGGAAAATGACTTGGGATAGCTAAAGTGTAAGGAGTAGCCGTATAGGTTTTTGCTTCCTTTTTACAACTTGACAAAAGACCAATTAATACCAAAATGAACATCCAACTTTTCATTTTAGTATACCTTAATATTATTTTTGAACTCTCTAGCTACACGTACAGCAATATCAGCTTGGGGTCCAGTTGAATGCGAAATACTTTCTGTGATAATATTTGTTGGTGCGTTATCTCCGAATAAGAAAGCTTTGAAATCCAACTTCAATTGAATCCTTTTCGTATGCGTTCCAATCGAATGTTGAACGAAATTAGATTTTTGAAAAGTATAAAAGTTATCATCTAAACCTATATGATAAGAAATTGGATGATCAAAATGTTCTTCCCCAGCAATACCAGATACATCGAGTAGTAATTCCATCTTGTAAAAGATATATCCAGGATTCCAACTCCAATGCATATCACTTGCGTTTAATATATTCATAGGGTTTTCAAGAGGAAAAAGAGTTGGATCTTCATGATTTAAATCCCTATCTACCCCAAGGTTAACATTCAAATCACCAGAAAAGAAACTTTTACTTTTCTTTTTCAAAAAAACATTTTGATAATCATTTGGGAATTCATAGAAGGCTGCATCAGTTAACAAAGTATCTCCCAATTTAATTTTATTAAATAAGATTTTAAACTGGGTTACTTTAACTTTATACCCATTGTCTAGGGTATAAATCGTGTTTGGAGAAGAAATTAATTCATCCCCGAAGAATAAATCCATTTTCAATTCCGTCGAGTAATTCATTTCCTGAGGTTCCTCCTCTTTTTCTTTTTTCTTGCAGGAAAGCACAGTCAAAACCACAAGTGAAAGGATAAAAATATTATGTTTCATATTATAAATCAGAATTTCAATGAAGTTAATTTTTATTTTTGAAACAAACGATTTTTTATGTCAACTGTTCCTTTAAAAGTCCTGAACGCTTCTGCCGGAAGCGGTAAAACATATTCCTTAGTTAAAACATTCATGCACTTACTGTTAAGTAATGAAGACTTTAACATTGCTAAATATGGCGAGATTTTAGCCATGACCTTCACCAATAAAGCGGCATTGGAAATGAAAATCAGGATCATTGGAGCTCTTGACAAACTGTCACAACCAACAAGTAATCAAGATCATCATTATCTAAATGAGATTGCACAAGAATTAAGTCAAAGTACTACTGGAATTTCAGACAAAGCAAGTAAAGTCCTATATCACATTCTCCATAATTATGAAGCATTTAATGTGTTAACTATAGACAAATTCAACTTGAGATTGATTCGTTCTTTCAGCAAAGATTTAAATCTACCATCAGACTTTGAAGTTGTAATAAATGAGACTCCAATTATAGAGCAAGTCGTTGATAACATACTTAATGAAATTGGAAAAGAGAATGACATTTCAAAATACATTCTTGCTTTTGTAGATTCCAATTTCGAAGAAGAAACCAATTGGGACATACGAAAAGATTTAATAGAGTTTTCAAGAATATTGACAAAAGAACAAGACATTCCTTTTGTTAATCTTTTGATGGAAACAACTTATTCTAAAGAAGAATTTGAACAATTTAGACAAGAATTAAAGCACTACCATACCGTTTATGAAGACAAATGTAAATCCCTTTACCATTTATACACCAATAACAATCTTGATAAATCCAAAGTACCTGGAGGTTTGAAAACGATGAAACGGTTTGAGAACCTAAAAAACCTGACTACACTTAAAGATGCTGCCTTCACTCCTACATTTGTAAATGCGATTAACAACGGAGATGCAGAAAAAAAAGGAATGCCATTAGATATGATTTTGGCTTCGGAACAACTCATCAGGTTTGAAGAAGAGAACATGTCAAAATGTAAGCGATTAGAATTAATACTAAAAAACTACTACAACATGGCTTTGTTACAATATATAAACGAAGCTTTACAAGGAATCAATCAAAACGAACGTTTGATACGTATTTCCGAATTTAACGCCCTCATCCAAAACTTATTATTGCAAGAAGACACTCTTTACATCTATGAAAAGTTAGGAGTTAAGTTTAAACACTTTATGTTAGATGAATTTCAAGACACTTCACGTCTACAATGGTTAAACTTAGTCCCGCTATTACATGAATCCATTTCAAAAGGAGACCATAATTTAATAGTAGGAGATCCTAAGCAAGCGATTTATCGTTTTAAAAATGGTGTTGCTGAACAATTTGTTGCTTTACCTTCTATATATAATCCCGAAGGCGACAGTAGAATTGCAGAAATGAGCCGTTATTTTGAAAAGCAGGGAGAAGTCACAATCTTACCAAACAACTTCCGTAGTTCTAAAGAAATTGTTCAATTCAACAATCATTTATTTACAGCGCTAAGCTATGGTCTTGGAGATGTTGAAAGAACATTCTATAACAATATCATTCAAGAGCCAAAATCGAAAAAAAGTGGGTACATTTCTGTAGAAGCTACACTAACCAAAAAATTTGCCCCATTGGATAGTATGCCATTTATTGAAAAGTGTATTGAGGAAGCTAAATTGGATGGGTATAAATTAGGTGATATCTGTATACTCGGTTCAACCAACTCTAGTTGCTCTATATGGGCGAACGATTTAACTTCAAAAGGTTATAAAATTGTTTCTGCCGATTCATTGAATATCGATTATGATCAAGATATCAAACTCATCATAAGTTATCTCACATTAATAAACACTCCAAATGATGAAAATTGTACCAAACAATTTGTTCATAATTATTGCCTAGCTAAACAAAAAAATCCAGCGTTCTATTATTCCTATTTTTCAAATGATGAAAAAGGGTATGTATACTTAGATTTAGAAAGGTTTCTTATTGAAAACATCCCTGATTACATTAGATTTTTTCACAAGTTCGAATCACTTTACGACTTAGTACAAAATAGTTACTCCTTATTTGATTTACAAGAACTAAAAAACACATATTTACATCACTTTGCGGACATGGTATTCCAATTCGAAATTAAAAATGGGCCTGATCTCCCGACCTTCTTGAAGGAATACAAAACGCTGCCTAAAGAAAGCAAAGCTGTACAAATCCCAGAAAGTGATGATGCCATAAAAGTTATGACAATCCATAAATCAAAAGGATTAGAGTTTCCAATTGTGATTTTAGTACATGAGGTTAAGAATGAGTCAAATCGAAAAAAACATTTTGTAAGAGATAAGAACGATTTATTATATACACAACTATCAAAAAATTCTCCGATAAAAAAAATCGTAGAAATGGAAAGTATAGAATCTAGAAAAGACCGATTAGACAAGCTTAACAAGTATTATGTAGCATACACACGTCCTGAAGAGCGTTTATATCTATCTATTCCATGCAAGGACAATACTTTAGACAAGGAAATAGCTAGTATTATTCTGGAAAGTGAAATAGAATTAGATGTCTGGAAGACAAAAACGTATGGAGAACGCCAACCAAAAATTTACAAAACAGAAGCTGTTTCCTCTCATTACTATACACCCTATTCAAATACAGAGAACCTATGGTTCCCTGACATTGCATTACAAAACATGCAAGAGCTAGGTGAAAAAGAATTCTTATCAGATGAACGTAGATATGGAACACAATTCCACTATTTAATCGCAAATAGCAAATCAATAAACTCTCTCAATGAAGAAATAAAATCTTCCCTAGAGAGTGGTATAATAGAAGAGGCATTTGTAGAAAGACTGAAGGAAGATTTACAATCCGTATTTTCAAACAACGAATACACCTCCTTATTTGAAGGAGCGATAGAAGTCATTAATGAAACAGGAATCATTTTATCAAAAAGTGAGTTAATTCGACCAGATAAAATCATTCTTAAGAAAGATGAAACAATTATTATTGATTTTAAAACAGGTCTACCTAAACCTCAAGATATTAAACAGCTTAAAAACTACAAAGGTGCACTCCAAGAAATGAAATACACCCGTGTAAGAGCTTTTATCTTCTATTTATTTGACAAAGGCCTACAAGAAGTTTAAGCTAATCATTTTGAATTTCTCTTCGTTTAATAATTAGGCGAAGAGAGGAGTTGTAGGTAAAGTAATTCCACACCCAATTCAAAAACACTATAAATTTATTTTTCACTCCGAGAATTGATTTCAAATGGACAAACATCCATGTTGCCCAAGCAAAAAAACCTCCAAATTGTTTCCCTGGTAATTCCACAACTGCTTTGTTTTTTCCAACTGTTGCCATTGAACCCAAATTTTTATATTTAAATGGCGTTTCTTGCTTTCCTTTCGCCACTGCCTGAAGATTTTTCGCGACATTTTTCCCCATTTGGATGGCAGGCTGTGCCATTTGAGGATGTCCTCTTGGATATTCTTCAGAAACCATACAGGCTATATCACCGATTGCATAAACATGCTTACACCCTTCAACACGATTATAAGCGTCTACTTTGAGTCGATTTCCCGGGACCATTTGCTCTTCTGAAAAACCATCAATCATGTTTCCTTTAATCCCTGCGGACCAAATCATTGTTTTGGATTTAATCTCTGATCCATCAGCAAGATAAACAACATCACCATCGTAATCCTTCACCAAAGAAGCTAACCTAATTTCGACTCCAAGTTCTTTTAAATAATGATGCGCTTGTTCTGAAGACCTCTCACTCATTGCTGCTAACACACGCTTCCCTCCATCCACCAAGATGATTTTCATTTTAGAAAAATCAAGTTCAGGAAAATCTTTAGGTAATATTTCATTCCTCATTTCAGCCAAGGACCCTGCTAATTCTGTTCCAGTCGGCCCTCCTCCAGCAATAACGAATGTCAGATATTCATTCTGTTGTTCAAAAGGCACACTTAATGCTTGCTCAAATCGTTCTAAAATAGTATTTCTCAATCTTAAAGATTGAGCTAAACTTTTCATTGGAAAAGCTTTATCTTGGACATTCTTATTTCCGAAATAGTTATTCCCCGCGCCAGTTGCAATAACTAAATGATCGAACTCAACTTTCCCAAGTGTCGTTTCAAGATAATTATCATTTGGATGAATTTTTGTAACTCGTGTTAACCTAACATGAATATTCTTTGCTCCATGAAAAATCTTTCGGAAAGGAAATACAATGGAACTAGATTCTAATCCACATGTTGCTACTTGATAAAACAATGGTTGAAACTGATGGAAATTGTTTTGATCAATCAATACAACCTGAAAGTTTGACTTAGCTAACTCTCTCGCTAATTTTAATCCTCCAAAACCACCTCCGACAATTACCACTCGCTTATTCGAACTCTTGGCTATCCTCATTTCCATACACCTACACGATTAAATATTCCGAATAACAAAAATAGCCATTAAACTAAATTGAATCCTATAAAAAAAGGGAAGTTTCCTTCCCTTTTACTATAATTAACAAATCTTAGAGACCTTCGAACAGTGCTTCATCAACAAAATTTGGCATTGTAACTTTTAGCTTAGGTTCTAAATCCATTGCTCTTTGTATTGCTTGAATAGCACCTTCATTACGAGCCCAACTTCTTCTTGCTACTCCATTATTTACATCCCAATGCAACATAGACTTTAATCTTCTTCCAGCTTCAGGGGTTCCATCTAACAGCATCCCAAATCCTCCATTGATTACTTCACCCCAACCTACGCCACCACCATTATGGATAGAAACCCAAGTTGCTCCTCTAAATGAGTCCCCTATTACGTTTTGAATGGCCATATCAGCAGTAAAACGTGACCCATCATAGATATTTGAGGTTTCTCTATAAGGAGAGTCTGTCCCTGAAACATCGTGATGATCTCGACCAAGAACAACTGGTCCAATTTTCCCTGCTTTAATTGCTTCATTAAACGCCTGAGCTATCTTCATTCGTCCTTCAGCGTCCGCATATAAAATACGAGCTTGAGATCCAACAACTAATTTATTCTCTTGTGCTCCTCTAATCCAGTGAATATTATCCTCCATTTGTTGTTGAATATCAGCTGGAGATGTCAATTTCATTTCTTCTAAAACTGCACAAGCTAGTTCATCAGTCAGTTGTAGATCTTCTGGTTTCCCAGAAGCACATACCCATCGAAAAGGACCAAAACCATAATCAAAACACATTGGTCCCATGATATCCTGGACATAAGAAGGATATTTAAACTCCCTTCCTAAAGTTGGTTTATCATTCATAACATCAGCACCTGCTCTAGATGCTTCTAACAAAAATGCATTTCCATAATCAAAGAAATAAGTTCCTTTTTCTGTATGCTTATTGATTGCATCTGCATGTCTTCTTAAGGAAGATTGAACCTCTTCCTTAAAGAGTTCAGGGTATTCTGCCATCATAACATTTGCTTCGTCAAAAGAAAGATTGACAGGATAGTAACCACCAGCCCAAGGATTATGCAACGAAGTTTGATCTGAACCTAAATCAATATTAACATTTTCAGCTGCAAATTTTTCCCATACATCAACAACATTACCAAGATAAGCGATAGAAACTATTTCATTTTTTTCTTTAGCTAGACGAACACGCGTAACTAACTCATCTAAATCTTTAACCACCTCATGTACCCAACCTTGCTCCAATCGGATATTAGTGATTTTTTCATTAACCTCCGCACAAACCGTAATACATCCTGCGATTGTGCCTGCTTTAGGTTGCGCGCCACTCATTCCTCCTAATCCAGAAGTCACAAACAACCCTCCCTTAGGTGATTTACCAATCTTTCTAAAACCATTCAGAACCGTAATTGTTGTACCGTGAACTATACCTTGTGGACCAATATACATATAAGACCCGGCAGTCATTTGACCATATTGCGTTACACCAAGCGCATTAAATCGTTCCCAATCATCCGATTTAGAATAATTTGGAATCATCATTCCGTTCGTAACAACAACTCTAGGAGCATCTTTATGAGACGGGAATAATCCTAATGGATGTCCAGAATACATAACTAAAGTTTGATCATCTTCCATTTCTGCTAAGTATTGCATAACCAAACGATACTGGGCCCAATTCTGAAAAACAGCACCATTCCCTCCATACGTTATCAGCTCATGTGGATGTTGTGCTACAGCATAATCCAAATTATTCTGGATCATTAACATGATTGCTTTTGCTTGTAGTGATTTGCCGGGATAATCTTCGATCGGCCTAGCATACATTTTATAATCTGGTCGATACCTCAACATATAAATACGACCATACTGATCCAACTCTTGTTTAAAATCAACAAGTAATTCAGCATGTTGTTCCTTAGGAAAATAACGCAAAGCATTTTTTAAAGCCAATTGTTTTTCCTCCGCAGTAAGTATCTCTTTACGTTTAGGAGCATGATTGATTGCTTCTTCAAATATTTGTATTTCAGGAATAGAATTAGGAATCCCTTGGGATATTGCTTCTTTGAATGTCATAACAGATGAAATTATCCTTCAAATTTAAGCTTTAAAAAGGAGATTAACCGTTATTCTAGTTGAAAAATTAGACCCCAATCGAAAAAAATCCTCAATAAAAAAGAGAGCAAAAGTTAGAAAAAAGCCATGTTAAGTTTGTGTGAAAAGTATGTAAACAAAATTTTACCAAAACAAAATAAAAAGGGTTGTAACTCACAGAAAGCGAATAAAAAAACAGTCAAACCCCATATTAGCGTGCTAATAATCAAAAGACAAGACAAACACCCCTTTTAATTGATTAGATGACACCTTTATCTAAAAATAAGCCCCGTTTAATAAAAAAACAGGTCCATTGAGCAGGTAGATTTGTATATATGTAAAATGATTTATTAAGTTTGTGATAAGAACAAAAAATGTATACGAATTTAAACATTTGATTATGAGTAGTAAAAAATCAGCTGGAGGTTTTTCAGCACTTGTTGCAGCGATCGCTATTGTTGTTGCTTTAGTAATTGGTATTGTAATTTACAATTTTATTTTAGGAAACCCAGCGAACTTTATCGATGGTAACCCAGAAAACGAACCTCTACAAGGTAACTATAAAGGTATTGTCTATAAAGGAGGATTCATCGTACCTATTTTGATCGCAGTAAACGTTACAGTTTTGATTTTCGTACTTGAGCGTTTTGTAACTATGAGTAAAATCAAAGGAAAAGGAAACACTGAGAAATTCATCGAGGATGTTAAAGCAAAATTAAACAGTGGAGATATTAAAGGTGCGAAAGTTCTATGTGAAGAGCAAAAAGGATCTTTAGGAAACATCGTTTATGCTGGATTGAATAAATATGAATTAGTAGCTGATGATACTTCAATGGCGAAAGAAGCAAGAATTGAAGCAGTGAAAAAAGAATTAGAAGAGGCAATTACTTTAGAAGGACCAATGATGTCTAAAAACATTATCGTTATCTCTACAATTGCATCGACTTCAGTATTGATTGGTTTGATTGGTACAGTAATCGGGATGATTAAATCGTTTGGTGCAATGTCAAGTGGAGCTCCTGATACAGCGCAATTATCAGCAGGTATTTCTGAGGCCTTAATCAACACAGTATTGGGTATTACAGGATCATGTATCGCGATTATCTTCTTTAACTTATTCAACACTAAAGTTGACCAAATGACACATGCAATGGATGAAGCTAGCTTTGCTATCGTTTCTGACTTTGCAAAAAATGTGAAATAATTCTCTTCGGAATAAATTAAAAAAGTAAAAAATGGCAAAAATAAGTAAACCAAAAAGCGCTCCTGCTATCGACATGACACCGATGGTGGATTTAGCTTTCCTATTGGTTACCTTCTTTATGCTATCCGCTAATTTCCGAACAGAAGAGCTTGTAACAGTTGAATCTCCTTTGAGTATTTCAGATACAGTTATTCCTGAAACAACCATTACGGTTACCGTAGATGAAGCAGGAAGATATTATTTTGGAATCAAAGGTAAAAACGATCCTAAAAGACAAGTTCTCGAAGCAATGGGTAAAAAGTACGATGTAAGTTTTACTGCAGAGCAAGTTGAGAAATTTTACGAATTAAGTGATATTGGTTGTTCTATTCAAGAATTACCTTCATTCTTAGACAAATCATCGGATCAGCGTAAAGATTTATTGGCGAAACGTGTAATTAACGGCGTGCCTGGTGACTCTTTAAACAACCAATTAAGAGACTGGTTCTTAATTGGAAAGCAAAAAATGACAGACTTCGGTCGTGATGAATATGCTGAAGCTCAAGTAAAAGGTTCAAAAATGAAACCTGAAGACTTTAAAGCAAAGTATGTAATCAAGGCTGATAGTAAATCGGCATACAAGAAAGTTAAACAATTTGTTGACGGTGTTCGTGAGTATGAAACGAAGTTCTTCTTCGTGACTTCATTGAAGGCCGATCCTAGAAAAACGGAAGAATAATATGGCACAAGTAGTTGACAATGGAGGTGGCGGCAAAGGTAAGAAACGTAAAAAAGCGTCCTTACCACATGTTGACATGACCCCAATGGTAGACCTAGGGTTCCTACTTTTGACGTTTTTCGTAATGACATCAACATTTTCGAAGTCCAAAGTAATGGAGTTTAACTATCCAGGTAAACCTAAAACAGAAAAAGAAAATAAACCAATGGAAATTAATAACGGGGTTACGTTTTTACTTTCCGAAGATCGCGTTTTCTATTTTGAAGGAGCGTTCTATGCAGAAGGCAATGCTGACGGTAAAGCTGCTACAGTTTTACAAGAAACAAATTTCAGTGCCGATGGAGTACGTAAAGTACTTTCAGACAAAAACCGTTTCTTACTCGGACAAAAAGACAACTTAGACAAACAATTGAGAGCTGGACAAATTCCAGATTCAATACACACACGTTTGTTGCGTGAAGCTGCTCAAAACCGTGAAGCGCTTAAAGTTGTTGTAAAAACAGACGACCTAGTAACAAGTGGAAACTTCATCAACTTAATTGATGAGTTAAGAATTACAAATGTTGCTACGTTTGGTACTGCAGAAATGCAAGCTGAAGAGTCCGCGTTATTATCTAAAACACTTAACAAGTAAATTGGTATGGGAATTTTAGTAGTTTGCGCGATTATTATTGGAATCGTTTCCTTGTATGATTATTTTTCAACAAAATCATGGAACTCGGTTACCTCTGCAAAAAACAGAAATGATGTTGTCTTTGATGGAAGAAACAAAGAATTTGGTGCATATGTAATTCGTAGAGATTACAACCGAAGCTTAATCTTCATTATGATTTCAATCATTCTTTGTTTTGGACTAGCTTACGGTGGTATGGAAATATCAAGACACTTCTCTTCGCAAGATGATGAAGGCGATGCAACCGAAGTAATGGTAGAATACTTAGAAGTATTTGACAAAGAAGAAGAGGAAGAAGAACCTCAAGAGGAAATCATCATTCCTGATGAAACGCCTCAAGAAGTAGTTCTAGAAGCTCAAATTGAATTTGTCGAAATGAAAGTAACGGACAAAGTTGTGGACACAAAAGTTCCAACTCAAGACGATTTAGGTGAATCTAAAGCAGGTACTTCAACGGTAGAGAAAACAGGTGACAATGCGTTTGGTACAACCGTACCCTCAGGCCCTGTAGTTCAACCAAAGATTGAACCTAAAACAGATGAGCCAGCACTTATCGTGGAGGAAGATGCTGAATTCCCAGGTGGACGTAAAGCAATGTTACAATACCTTGCAAACAACATTAGATATCCAGAATCAGCTGTAGCTGCAGGAATCGAAGGAAAAACAACATTACGTTTCGTTGTAGACGTAGATGGAAAAATTTCCGATGTAAAAGTACTTAGAGGTATTGCAGGTTGTAAAGAATGTGATGCTGAAGCTGCACGTGTTATTCGAACAATGCCGAAGTGGAAACCAGGTAAAAACGGTGGTAAAGCAGTAAAATCTTACTTCGATTTACCAGTTGTATTCAAATTACAATAAACACTATTTAATACAATATATCCCCGTTTATCCATTTGATAGCGGGGATTTTTTTTACACAGAAAGATGAATTCTATAAAACACGTATTTACAATCTTCGTCATCACCTTAGCATTGGTTTGGGCAGGCGCATTACTATTCGCTCCTAACTTCTTTGCAGGAATGACCACTAACCAACGTTACATATTAGCAACGATAATGGTAGCTTATGCACTATTTAGAGCTTCGAGAGTATACAAAGACTTAAAACGATAAGATTATGAAAAAGTTAGGAATTTTGGCAATCACCGCATTATGTTTATCTAGCTGTGCCAACGAGCAAAAGGAAACTAATAAGGAAGAAAAAAGAAAAGAAGCGACTTTCTTTGTCGAAGAATCCTATAAACCGCTTTTTGAAACAAGCATACACACTTTCTCTGGATTTAACCTAGACAATAATATTGTTGGTGTTTACCTACCAGAAGATGAAATTATCAAACGCTTTTTTGACAATGAAACAAAATCCATTGCCATTACACGTTCGTTCACCGAAAATGAAAAAATTAAACTTCGTGCTAAACAAGTAGAAGTAAAAGAAGACATTATCGCACATGATGCAGTAACCCTCATTACAAACATAGACAACAAGGACACAACAATCACCGTTCAGAAGTTAGTGCGCATACTAGAAGGAAAAGACTCTTTATGGTCTAATGGCAAGAAAATCAGCGTCATATTTGATAAAAACCATTCTGCAAACTATAACTATTTGAAAAAATTGGCGAATATCAATGAATTCCCGAAAAACGTATATGCTGCAAACTCCAATGAAGAGGTCATCAATTTGGTGAAAGAAAACAAAAATACGATGGGTGTAATTGGAGTTAACTGGATTAGCGATGAAGACGACCCAAAAACACTTGATTTCTTAGACGGGATAAATGTACTGGCGATATATAATGACGAAAAACAGGACTTCTTTAAACCCTTCCAAGCTTATATCTACACTAAAGAATATCCGTTAACTCGATCACTTTACATTATTAGCAAAGCGTCAAGACAATCATTGAATGCAGGATTCATCAATTTCCTGACAACAGAAAAAGGGCAACTAATTATTCTTAAATCATCGTTGGTTCCTGCAAATAAAGTTGCTCGTGTAATCAGCATTACAGAATAATTATTTTAACTAAATTTGAACACAAACCATCCTTGTAATAGATAATGGCAAGGATATTGATTATACCTTTTAGATCGTAATGATCTTAAAAATTAAAAACTATGAAAAGAATATTCGTTTCAGTTGCTACATTAATTAGCGGTGTGAGTTTTGGACAAACCTTGGCAGATGGAATTCGTGAAACAACGAACGAGCGCCATGACGTTTCTGAAAACATTTTTCAAAAACTAATTGCAAGCAATCCTACAAATCCAGAATTATACTTTTATCAAGCAGAAAACTTCTTGGCGGGAAATGACGTAGAAGAAGCAAAAGCAACGTATAAAAAAGCAGGTGAAAGCGCAGCAGATAATAACTATGCGAAATTGGCAAAAGCTAAATTAGCGTGGATCAACGGTGATACAACATGTGCAGGAAACGTAATGAGAGACCTTCTTAAAGCGACAAAAAGAAAAAACCCTGAACTAATGCGTCAAATGGCTGTGATATACAGCAAATTAGACATCAAAAATACAGATGTTGCGATCAAATTATTGGAAAACGCAATTGCAATAGACGGGAAAAACCAAGAAAACTATTTGCTTTTAGGAGATGCACAAATTGTAAATCCTAAAAACGCATCAGCAGCAATGAAAAGCTACAACTTAGCTTCTGACATCAACAACGATGCAAAAGTTATGGTGCGTAAAGCACAATTGTACCAACGTGCGAAAAACCCGAAATTGGCAAACGAAATGTTTAGCACAGCTATCGAAATGGATCCAAACTATGCACCAACTTACCGTGCACAAGCGGAGTTAAACATGGAATACAACCAATTCGATGCAGCTTTACCATTATGGGAAAAATACATCAAGCTGAACGATAGCGAAAAAGCAAGATACAGATACGCTTCTTCCCTATTTGCAGCTGGAAAATTCCAAGAAGCATTGACACAAATCAATCAATTGAACGAAAAAGGATTCAGTAATGCGTATACTTTACGTATTGAAGGAACTTCTATCGTTAAATTGGCTTTAAAAGGTGAAAAAGTAGATGTCCAAAAAGGAAAAGAAGTAACAGAAAAAATCTTTGCTAATTACCCTAAATTGGTACACTCTTCCGATTATGAAACAATGGCTGACTTCGCTAAACTAGAAGGTGATAACGACAAATACAAAGCGGAATTAAATAAGGCAATCGAGTTTGAAAAAACACCAGCTGGTAAACAATATTACTATGGTATTTTGGCCGATTTCTATTTGAATACCACAAAAGAATATGCCTTAGCTGCACAAATGTTCGAAGCAAAAAGAGCAGACAAAATGGATAACTTGACATTGAACGAATACCAAGAATGGGGTCGTGCTTTGTTTGCAAGCGAGCAATTTGAAGCGGCTGAAAAAGCATTTGACGTAGTAATCGTTTCTTCTCCTAACTATGCGGGTGGATACTTCTGGAAGGCACGTACAGTCTTGAGAATGGACACTAACAACGAAGGTTTGGCAATACCTCATTACGAAAAAGTGTTGTCCTTAATCAGTCCAGACGATATGAAAGGTGGCTACAAAGCTATTGCAGTGGAATCAGCGAGCTATTTGGGAACCATCAACCACATCCAAAAGAACATGGATAAAGCAACCGAGTACTTTACTTTAGTACAATCTTTGGATCCGACGGACGAAAAAGCAACGGCTTTTTTCAAGTTACAAAAGAAATAATTAGCGTTTGATTGATTTTTTTTGGCAGCTTTAACGGTTTACGCGCTTTAGTAAACTACGGTAACAAGGTTCTCTAGCTGTTTGCCCCGTGCTTCCGTTGGTCGCAGTGACAAACTAGCGTTCACACTTATTACCCTACGTTTAGCTATCGCACTCCACCCTAGCTGAAATCTGTTTACAAAAAAACAGTACAAAAACAATTCGAATAACACATTACAAAATACAAAAAAGGGCTTCTTAAACAAGAAGCCCTTTTTTGTATCTATATAACTTATCTAATTAAAGTATGTAAAGCATAATCGTATCAAGAATGCCCTCTTCGTTTCCATCTTCATCATCCGATTGCAGAAAAACAAGGGTTTGCACCAAGATTTCGCGTTAGGGATTGCAGTGAAAAGCCCACAGCCCTGTCCAATTTATTGGAAAGGGTGAGGACTTGTAACGAATAGCCCGACCTGAAAGGTAACGCCCAAAAAGAGCAAAATTTCATCATAATCGAGCTACACACTATTTTACATTATTTTAACCGAAGTTTACGCCAATTCTGCAGACGATGTAGGGAAAGCGCGATCGACCTTCTTAAACAAGCCCTGAAGCACCTTTCCTGGACCTACTTCAACCACCTCTCTAGCACCATCTTTAATCATTTGTTGCATAGATTGCGTCCAACGAACGGGAGAAGTTAATTGCACCAACAAATTAGCCTTAATTTCCTCAGGATTCGTCACTGCAGATGCCGTAGTATTTTGATAAACTGGGCAAGAAGGCGTATTGAAATCAGTTGCTTGAATCGCAGCCGCCAAACGCTCTCTAGCAGGTTCCATCAAAGGCGAATGGAAGGCTCCACCGACTTGTAATAACATAGCCCGTTTAGCACCTGCCTCAGTCAACTTTTCGCAAGCTTCCTTCACCGCATTTACTTCACCAGAAATCACCAATTGCCCTGGACAGTTATAGTTTGCAGCAACGACAACATCATCAATTGAAGCACAAATTTCTTCTACAACCTGATCTTCCAAGCCTAATATTGCAGCCATTGTAGACGGAACAGCTTCACAAGCATCTTGCATGGCCAAGGCACGTTCAGAAACCAAGCGTAGACCATCTTCGAATCGTAAAACTTTATTAGCTACCAAGGCTGAAATTTCTCCAAGCGAGTGACCTGCTACCATATCTGGTTGGAATTCGTCACCAAGACAAGCTGCCAAAATAGTTGAATGCAAAAAGATTGCGGGTTGGGTTACTTTTGTTTGTCTTAACTCCTCGTCACTTCCGTGAAACATAATTTGAGAAATATTGAAACCTAAAACCTCATTAGCTTTATCGAACATAGATCGTGCTAATTCAGATTTTTCATATAGATCTTGACCCATTCCAGAGAATTGTGCTCCTTGTCCGGGAAAAACGTATGCCTTCATAATTCGTTAATTTTTGCTCAAAAATAAGCATAAGTTTGAAACAAAAAAAAGGGATACCGAAGTATCCCTTTTAAATTATATCGTGAAATACGATTATTATTTAACTACTACACGTTGTGCAGAACGGTTTGTACCGTTAGATAATTCTAAGATGTAAACACCAGCACCAAAGTTTGCTAAATCTACTGTTCCGTTTCCGAAAATTGTAGAAGAAGAAACTTCTTTACCAGCAATATCTTTAACTGAAACAGTTAACACTTCATTATCAGAGCTAGTGATGTTAAAGATTCCTGTAGAAGGGTTAGGGAAAACAGTAACATTTTCCATTCCTTTTACATTTGTTACAGCTAAATCACGTTGGAAAATTCCACCAATAGCAAATTGAACATCAAATCCTACGAACCATCCTGTAGCTCCACCAACACCAAATGCACCATTACAGATTGTGGTACCATTGTCGTCTCTATCTGAAGCAACAATTGCTAAAGCTGTATTTGGGTTTGTTTTAACAGAAAGAATGATATCATCACCAGGAAACACTTCTACTATATCTTCAAATAAAATAGTAGAGTATTTGATGCTTCCACCAGAACTAATTTCTGATGCTGGGATTGTGTATTCACCTTCATATAAAGAGATGTTACCACCTTGAGCTCCTTTGTGCACTTCAACGGTTACAGTTTGAGGAACTGTAGTAGCACCAAACGCAACACGCATACCTCCCAATTTATCCTCCTCTTTAATCTCATAAATAGTTCCAATTTTCATTGGTTCAGCTGGCGGGGCAGTTTGACCGATTAACCAATAAGATCTATAGTGGTAAAAAGATCCACCATCAATTCTCGCTGCTTCGTAGAACGTAGGAGTAACTTTGAATAATTTTTCGTGAGTTACAACGTTAGATCCAGCAGTTTCAGTAATGATAAATTTATAATCACCAACTTCAGTAGGTTTATACGTAGATAAGAATTTAAGCGTATCCCAAGTTCCAAAAGGTAAAACACGTGAAGCGGCAATATCACCTGTAGCAACTTCAACAGCACCTTTTAAGATTTTATAAGAAAACGCTCTAGTTGCATCTGCTTTACCATAGTTTAAGAAAGCGATCGACATTCCTAAGAAATCAGCTTGATTTAAAGGATAACCTACGTAACCGATCTTTTGTCCCAAATCACCAGGAATAATTGCGTTCATTACTACTGCATCTTCAGGAAATTCATCTACAACAACATTATCAACGTAAACAGTTGCTGAGTTTGTACCTTTATAAGCATAACGGAATTTCAAAGTTTCACCTTCTAATCCTGCAGGAATTGTAGCATAAACAGTGAATGGAGTAAATCCTCCTGCTTTTTCCCATCCTAAAGTTGCTGTTGCTTTGTGTTGAGCAGCATTATTAATTGGAGTATCTTTCCACATGTTAACCCATGTAGTACCATTATCGATTGTATAATCGATCTCAAAAATTCCTCCTCTACCTGTTGTAGTTGTACCTACAAACCAAGCTGGATTAATATTGATTTCAGAAGCAATACGTAAATACGTATAACTAGCTGGAATTGTAATTTCAGGAGAAACTAAGTACTCTTCAAGACCAACTTGATCAGCTCCTGAATAAGTAGCCCCGTTACCAGTCACTTCCCAAACTGTTCCTGGAGCAGTAGAAGCCCCCCCTTTTGAGCGTGTAAAACCGCCAAAAGAAGTTGTAAAGTCTTGTGTCAACAAAGCTGCTTTTGCAACATCATTGTTTCTAACTGTTGTTTGTTTGTTTAGCATCTCACCTACAATTGAAGTACGTGGTGCAATCTGCTCTTGAGCACTAACTAATGTAGAGACACAGAATGCAGATAAAAAAAGTAAATTATTCTTCATCACAAATGTTTTTGATAAAAATACAATTAAAATTAAGTTAATGCAACCAGTATGTAAAAAATTTAACAATAAAAAAGCCGGGCCATAACCACCATGACCCGACTTTCCTTCTTAACTGTAAACGAAGTAAAAAAGAAGATTATAACATGCTAAGTTGTTCTTTAACCTGCTTTGAGATCAGATGTCCTTCAGCTTTTCCTGCTAATTCTTTGCTTAACACGCCCATTATTTTCCCCATATCTTGTGGTCCTGTTGCACCAATAGAAAGGATTGTTTCTTTTACTTTTGCTGCCACTTCGTCTTCCGACATCATTTTTGGCAAGTAATGTTCAATCACATTAGCTTGAAAAAGTTCATCAGCTGCCAAGTCTTCTCTCCCTTGTTCAATGTACAATTGATAGGTTTCCATTCTTTGCTTATGCAACTTCATGACAATTTTAGCAGCTGTTGCATCAGACACTTCAGAATCTCCAGATCCAGAAGTTGCTTCTAACATCAATTTAGCTTTGATATCTCTTAACGCTGCTAATTTTTCTTTTTCCTTTGCTAACATTGCTGTTTTTATGTCAGCGGATATGATTTCCATGAATCCCATAATCAATCTACGTTATCGTGTAAAAATGTATTTCCTGTTCTTAGTTTTGTTTCTCCTGTTTGATCAATAGAAACATTAAAACGAGAGTTATTTTCGTTCGAAGAGTAGTTATTATTCAAATCCAATTGGATATTTCTTCTTTTATAAGCTGGTTCATTTTCAAACTGAGCTACCCCTTCTGCTTTTTTCAAACGCGTAGTATACTCTTGAATCTTAACCATTCTTTCTGTTTGTTTGCGTTGCATTTCCTCCGGAGACATTGCTGGACTTGCTACTGTTGGTCTCACTTGATTCTCAACACGCTCTTCCATTTCATCATCTAAAGTATAACGCACAACTTCAATATTTTCAACGGTTGGTGCTTGAACAGGTTGCTCCACAACATATGTTGGTTGAACAACAGGTTCATTAACTACTGGAGTTGGCTGAACGCGAGGAATCAAATCTTCAGCGTCCCAATCTAAAGTAATTTGTTGCGGCTCTGGCTCCACATACACCGTTCTCACCGGCTCCTGAACAGGCGCTTCATTCACCACTGGTGCTTCCTTCTGAATTGTTTTAATAAACGGTTCATCTTGAACAGCGGTAATTTCTCGAGCTCCATTGAACGGGCTATCAGTTACAACCTCTACATTTTTTTTTGTCTCCTCTAAAACAGAAACCTGTTTTACAAGAGCTTTTTCGTAACCCGTTATTGGCGAACTAGCAAATCCAGTAGCAATCAAAGTGATACAAAGTTTATCTCCTAAAGTAGAATCATAACCATGCCCCCAAATCACATCTGCTGTTTCACCAGCTTCATCTTGAATATGGCTTGTGATTTCAGTAATCTCATCCATTAAGACTTCTTTATCACCATACGTAATGTTCAACAATACATATTTTGCACCACGGATGTCGTTGTCATTTAATAATGGAGAAGACAACGCTTCTTTAACAGCAGTAATAGCACGATCATCACCTTCAGAAACAGCGCTACCCATAATTGCTACTCCACTATCTTTCATTACTGTATTTACGTCATTGAAATCCACGTTCATTGCACCAGTAACGGAAATCATTTCTGCGATTCCTCTTGCAGCGATAGCTAATACGTCATCTGCTTGAGAGAAGGCATTACCAATCGTAAGATTTCCTGTGATTTCACGTAAACGTTCATTATTAATAACTAATAATGTATCTACATTTTGACGAATTGCTTCAAGTCCTTCTTCTGCTTGTTGACGTCTTTTACGTCCTTCAAAATTGAAGGGCACAGTAACGATACCCACCGTAAGAATTCCCATTTCTTTAGCTACTTGCGACACAATAGGAGCGGCTCCTGTACCAGTACCACCACCCATTCCAGCAGTAACGAATACCATTTTAGTATTATTAGCCAGTAATTCTTTTATTTCTTCAATATTTTCAACAGCAGAATTCTTTCCAATTTCAGGAATAGAACCTGCACCACGGCCTTCAGTTAAAGAGGCTCCTAATTGTATTTTATAAGGAACTGGAGAGATATCTAACGCCTGTGTATCTGTATTACAAACGATAAAGTCAACTCCTACAATGCCTTGTCTGTACATGTGGTTTACAGCATTGCTTCCCCCTCCTCCTACACCAATTACTTTGATGATAGATGAATTTTCTTTTGGCAAATCAAATTCCATTTTACTTCGTTTTTTGTGGTTTATTTTTTCGTTTACTTCTTTATTCTCTTAATCTTCCTCTACGAACCAACTTTTACTTTTCTCAATGATCGATTCGAAGAAATTGCCTTTCATTTTCTTTGAATGGCTTTTCGTTTTCTTTGCGCTTTCTACTGTAGTCTCACCAATCGTGGTTACTTCTTGGAAACCTTGTATCACAAGTCCTACACCAGTCGCATACATTGGACTAGCTAAATCATCAATTGTACTGGTATTCACCAAATGTTCTGTTGGATAACCAATACGCGTATCTAATACTGTTATATATTCGAACAACTGAGCAATATGCTTCAATTGTGCTCCACCACCAGTAACAACAATTCCACCAATCATCTTGCGTTTAAACCCTGAGTTGATGATTTCATAATCTACCAATTCAATGATTTCTTGCATTCTAGCTTGAATGATATTTGACAAGTTGCGTACAGAGATTTCTTTTGGCTCACGACCGCGAAGTCCAGGTATGCAAACGATTTCGTTATCTTGACTTTCACTAGGAATAGCACTACCAAAACGGATTTTCAACTGTTCCGCTTGTCTTCTCATAATGGCACACCCTTCTTTGATATCTTCTGTAATCACATTACCTCCAAAAGGGATGATTGCCGTATGCTGAATAATACCATCATGGAAAATCGCAACATCAGTCGTACCTCCACCTATATCAACCAAAACCACACCTGCTTCTTTTTCTTCTTCAGAAAGAACCGCTTCAGCAGAGGCCATTGGCTCTAAAATAATTTTATTAACTTCTAAACCTGCTTTTCCAACACATTTAGTAATGTTCATACAAGCACCAACATTTCCAGTAATAATATGGAAGTTTGCTTCTAAGCGAATACCTGCATGCCCAATAGGGTCTTTAATGCCTTGTTGGTTATCAATAATATATTCTTGAGGAATGACCGTGATGATTTTCTCACCAGGAGGCATCAACATTTTATACATATCTTCAATCAACAAATCGATATCTTTTTGCGAAATTTCGTCTTCCACATTATCTCTTGTTAACATTCCTCTATGCTGTAAACTACGAATATGCTGTCCAGCAACACCCACATTTACCCCTCTAAAAACTAATTCTCCGCCATCTTTCAAACCATCTTGAGCTGCTTGCACAGCTACCTTGATGGAATTAACCGTCTTTTCAATATTTTCAACAACGCCACGAGCCACGCCAACAGATTCACTTTCACCCATTGACAAGATTTCAATTTTCCCGTGTTCATTGCGAACGCCCACGAAGCATGCGATCTTCGTAGTCCCAACGTCTAATCCAACAACTGCTTTGATACTTGACATAAAATTCTATATTGCTTTAACTTTACACACAATTTGCTTATCAAATTTGAGATTGATCTCGGAGTATTTACCCCAACCCTCAAAAGGAATAGCTTCTTTGTAAAAGATTTGAAGCTTTTTAAACTTCTCCTCCACTTCCTTATCTGTATTTGCAGCACCAAAAACAACACGCTGCCCACCGATAATTGGAAGAAGGATAAAATCCCCTGAACTCTCTCTGTGAATCTGGCCTATTAAGGTCTGCATTAATGGATCATTACAAACATACTTCGAAATTCGATACACATCATCTAGCTTTTGAATAGTTTTCAATGAATCATTGTTAATAATGTCATCTACAGAATATACGCCTAACCGATCTGGAATATCACCTGTAACGACTACTGCACGGGCAGTATGCTGAGAACCACTTGACAAAGTAAATCCTTTATTATCTAAATAAAAAGACTCATTATATTTATTAAAAATACGAGCGATTGGCTCTCTTAATTTAACATCTATAAAACAGCGTCCACCAAAATTTGTATACACACGAACGGCATCAACCTCTTCCATACCTTTGACAAAAAGCTCCAATTGCTCTGGTTGAAGTTCTTTCATTTTTTGATCAACAAATAGATAATTACTATTCGTCAAACGAGTCAACAATTCAGGTTTTGAAAGAAATGCATTTTCTCCTTCTACATTAATCTGTATTACCACTTCCTGCAAGGGTTTATTCTCCAGCTGTCTTTTAGACAACCAGAGTAAAACTCCAACAAGAAGGAGGAAGAGAAAATAAAACATTATTTTAACCCAACTTTTCATGTAAGACAACACTTAAAGGTTTCACAATACGATCAATATCACCCGCACCTGCAGTGACCACAACATCAACTTCGTTTTTTTCAAAATAATCAAGCACACCTTTAGGATCGAGAACAGTAGCATTACCTCCAATTTGTGAAACGATCACTTCAGAAGTCACCCCTTCAATGGGCAATTCTCTTGCTGGATATATTGGCATAACAATAACTTCATCAAAACGAGACAATTGCTTTACAAATCCTTCCATAAAATCTTTTGTTCGAGAGAACAAATGCGGTTGAAAAACACCTACTATACGTCTATTTGGATACAGTAATTCTAAAGAGTCAACTAAAGCCTCAAGCTCTGTAGGATGATGAGCATAATCATCTATATACACAAGCTTATGATCTTTAATATGATACTCAAAACGACGCTTTACCCCTTTAAATGAGGCCAATCCATTCCTAATAGCATTCTCATCTAACCCAAGTTTGATACATAAAGCAAAACAAGCTAAAGCATTCTCCGCATTATGCTTACCTGGCAATCCTAAAACAACAGATGAGTAAATTCGTCCTTCAAAATGAATATCCATCTGAAAAGCCTCATCGGAAACCCTAAGATTTGTTCCAAAAAAGTCAGCTTCTGGAAAATCCACACTATAACTAAATGTTTTAGAACGTGTTGAAAGATTCAAACCATACTTTTGGATACAACACCCCTCTTTTTGAATCAACTGAGCATATGATCTAAAACCTTCTAGAAAATGCTCTTCATCTCCATAGATATCAAGATGATCAGGATCACAAGAAGTAATGATACTAGCAAAAGGAGAAAGTTGAAGAAAAGACCTGTCAAATTCATCTGCTTCAATAACTGTGTACTCAGCATCTTGATTAATCAACAAGTTACTCTGAAAATTAGCTGAGATCCCACCTAAAAAGGCCGTACATCCAAACGTTGATTCATTAAGAATATGAGCTAACAAAGTACTAGTCGTCGTCTTTCCGTGCGTCCCCGCAACACCTAATCCTTTTGAAATACGAGTTATTGCACCCAAAACCGCTGCTCGTTTCATCACTTGAAAACCCTCTTTTTGAACGAATACTAATTCACCTAAATTTTGAGGAACAGCTGGCGTGATGATTACCAAAGTATCCAGAGAGGTCAATCCCTCATTTAAAAAAAAAGAAGGCTCATCGCAAAAGTGAATTTTGATTCCTTCTTCTTGTAATTTAGTAGTTAATTCACTTTGAGTCTTATCATATCCATATACACTCCACCCTGACGCATTAAAATAACGCGCTAAAGCCGACATTCCTATGCCTCCAACACCAATGAAATAAACATTCTTAAAGTCATTCAAGTTCATACCTACTTATTTAGAGTGTTTAATCACTTGTTTAACAATATCTTTAGTCGCATCAGGTTTACCAAGAACCTTAATATTACGTGCTAACAAGCGCTGCTTGTCTGTATCTTGTAGTAAATTAAAAGCCGTCTCAAATAAGTTGGATATAGCCACATCATCTTTCACTAAAATTGCTGCATCCTTACTTACTAAAGCCATTGCATTATGCGTTTGATGATCTTCTGAAACATTAGGTGACGGAACCAATATAGAAGGCTTACCGATTAATGTCAATTCAGAAACAGCAATAGCACCAGCTCTTGAAATAATAATATCCGCAGATGCATAGGCTAAATCCATTTCATAAATAAATTCATAAAGGTGAATCCATTTACTAGGACGTTCCTCTAAAAAACGCTTCGCCTTACTAAAATGTGTCTTACCGCATTGCCATAACACTTGAACCTCTTGCTCAGCAAAATGATCTAAACTAGAAATAAGAGCATCATTTAATGTTTTAGCCCCCAAAGACCCTCCAATAACAAGAATAGTTTTTTTCGAAGGATCTAAAGAAAAATGGGCAAGAGCAACCTCTTTCTTACTATCAATTTGAGTAACCTCAAAACGTACAGGATTCCCAGTTTCGACTATTGATGCTTTAGGAAAGAAACGCTCCATATTCGGATAGGCGGTACAAATCGCTTTAGCTTTTTTCCCCAACAATATATTTGTTTTTCCGGCAAAGGAGTTTTGTTCTTGCAATATTGTTGGCACCTTCATCCAGTTAGACATTTGCAAGATTGGTCCAGAAGCGTACCCACCAACACCAATAGCCACATCTGGGGTAAACTGTTTTATTGTTTTCCTTGCTAACAAAAGAGATTTAAATAATTTAAAAGGTAGAATTAAATTCTTAACCGTAAATTTTCGTTGTAATCCAACAATAGGAAGACCAATAATTTTATATCCAGCCTGAGGAACTTTTTCCATTTCCATTTTCCCTTCAGCCCCAACGAATAGAATTTCTACTTCGGGAAACTGAGCTTTCAACTCGTTTGCAATTGCAATAGCAGGAAATATATGCCCACCAGTGCCACCTCCAGAAATTAACACCTTTTTCATCTCTCTATTCTTTTAATTCTTTGGCATTATTTGCAGCTATTGCCTGAACCATTCCAATAGCAGTACAAGTCATAATTAGTGCAGACCCACCCATCGCCAATAAAGGCATATTTTGCCCTGTAACTGGGAAAATCCCTGTGCACACCAACATATTCACACTCGCTTGCGTTGTCAACAAAACACCAATACCTATACAGAAATACGTCTCAAATAGACTCGTAGAATTCAAACCTATACGAATCATACGATATAATAGAATGAAATACAACAAAGCCAAGAAACATGCGGAAAGAAACCCAAATTCCTCCACAAAAGAAGAATAATAAAAATCGGCATAGGCCTCTGGAAGATATTCTTTTAATTTACCATCCCCAACACCTTGCCCGAAAAGCCCTCCATTATATATAGCTAATTTAGCGTTTGTAACCTGCGCATTTTCAATGATATTAACATCATTATCTATCCGATTAAAGATACGATTCTCCCATGTAGTCATCCTTGGTAAAAGGTTGTATTCAGGAAATGACTTATTTACCCCCCAAGCTAAAACACCAATACCAACAATACCTGAAAAGGCTATAAAAATTCTACTAAAAGGATACCTACCTACAAACAACATTGTCATAGCTAAGGCTAATATTATGGCTGCCGTAGAAAAATTATCTTTAATAATAAGAGCAACAATTAACAAAATTGGACCAACTATTGGCAAAAAGCCCTCCTTCCAATCATAAAATGTATCTTTCCTTTTCTCTAACTGCTTTGATAGATAAAGGATCAACGTCAGCTTCGCTAAATCGGAAGCTTGAAACGTAAGGGAAATAAAAGGTATTTTCACCCAACGCTTGGCACTATTCACCTCTGTCGGTGAAAGTAAAGTCAAAAACAACATAGCAATACCCACATACAATGCTATTTTCGAGACCTTAGCAAAGTATTTTGGATTAACTCGGTGGACAAAATACATTGTCACAACACTCAAACCAACATAAAACGCATGTTTTAGCAAGTATTTAGCAGGAGTACCACCTTCCACTTTAACCAAAACAGGTACAAAACTGAATACAGTAACGAGGGAAAACATCAGCATAAAAAGGCTAATAATCCAGATTACACGATCCCCTTTTAAATGATCTAAAAGCTTCCTCATGACCTATTCTTCAATTCATTAATAAATAAAGCATGTTCATCATCTGCATCTTTGCCATCAGCAATAAATAATACAGCTTCATTTTCCTTTATCCACATTTTTAAAACTTCAAAAAGTTCGATAAACGAATTCACGCACCATTTGCGTCCAACAATATTACAAGCAGTTTTACCCCCTCCATAAACTAAAAGGACATGTTTATTCAGAATAACCTCTTCCAATTCAGGATAAGCATCCAGTACATCAACTGGAATGATTACAATTGTTTTGAAAGGAACTCCTTCTAAAAAAGCTAACACATCTTCAACAACTGGATATTTCCATTCAAAAACGTTGACATCCATCCATTTTCCAAAAGGACGTAACTGTCCCTGTTGACGTCTTATCAACTGCTCTTTCCTCGAGGAAACAAGATCTATTCCATTAACTTTCTCTTGCATTTACAGAATGCTTAAAGCGATCTTACTGCTTCTTTAAATAAATTCCCTCTTTCCTCATAGTTCTCAAACATATCGAATGAAGCACAAGCAGGAGAAAGAAGTACTGTTTCGTCTTTCTTTGCCAGGCGATACCCATGAGCTACAGCTTCCATTGCCGACTTAGCCTCTACTATAGTATCAACCACACCTGTAAAGGCACTAATTATTTTATCATTATCAGTACCAAGACAAATTATAGCTTTCACCTTATCTTGAACCAATTCCAACAATTCTGAATAATCGTTTCCTTTATCCACTCCTCCAACAATCCATACTGTAGGTTTATCCATAGACTCTAAAGCAAACCAAGTAGAATTTACATTTGTTGCTTTTGAATCATTGATAAATTCAATACCGTGGACTTTAGCTACAAATTCTAAACGGTGCTCTACATTTGTAAAATCTGAAAGAGATTCGCGAATGGACTCTTTACGGATTTCCAAAATACGAGATGCAATACCTGAAGCCAATGAATTTTGTGCATTGTGCTTTCCTTTTAGGGCTAATTCATGAATAGACATAGTAAATTGATCTTTTAAGTTTATTGTTATTTGTTGTTTGTTGTCTTCTAAAAAACCTCCTGTTTCAAAGCTTTTCTCCAATGAGAAAGGTACTTTTTGCGCTAGGATATTACGCTTAATTAATTCCGCAGATATAATGGAATCATCCGCATTATAAATGAACCAATCTGCTTCAGTCATATTTTGCAGAATACGAAACTTCGCATCCACATAATTTTGCATTTGATAATCATAACGATCTAAATGATCTGGAGTAATATTTAATAAAATGGCCACATCCGCTTTAAAAGCAAACATTCCATCCAGCTGGAACGAACTCAATTCCAAAACATACCACTGATAATCTTCTTCAGCCACCTGCTTGGCAAAACTTTGCCCTACATTCCCTGCTAATCCAACTTTTACACCTGCCTGCAGTAAAATATGGTAAGTAAGCATTGTTGTAGTTGTTTTTCCATTACTACCTGTAATACATATTGTTTTAGCTTTAGAATAAAAACCTGCAAATTCTATTTCAGAAATCACGGAAATTCCTTTTGAAACCGCCTTTTGTACTATTGAAACACTGTCAGAAATACCAGGTGATTTTATTATCAAAGCAGCCGCTAAAACACGCTCTTCTGTATGTCGACCTTCTTCCCACTCAAACCCCCTCTCATTCAATTCTGTTTTAAAAGAATCTTTGATCTTTCCGTAATCAGAAATAAAGACATTCCATCCTTCTTTACGTGCCAAAATAGCCGCGCCAACACCAGATTCACCAGCGCCAAGAATGACAATATTTTTGGTCCCAAACGGCTTCATTTCTAACGAACTTTTAAGGTTACAATGGTGATTACAGCAAGTAATATGGTAACAATCAAAAAGCGCATTACAATTTTCGCTTCATGTAACCCCTTTTTCTGAAAATGATGATGCAAAGGTGCCATGAGAAATATCCTCCTACCCTCTCCGAACCTTTTCTTGGTATATTTAAAATATCCTACTTGCATCATAACAGATAAATTTTCTACTAGAAATACTCCACACAATACAGGAATCATTAGTTCTTTGCGAATAATTATTGCAAAAACAGCAATAATTCCTCCTAAAGCCAAAGACCCCGTATCCCCCATAAACACTTGTGCCGGATATGAATTGTACCACAAAAACCCTACACAAGCACCAATAAAAGCAGAAATAAAAATCACCAACTCCTCTGCGCCTGGTATATACATTACATTCAAATAATCCGCGAACTTGATATGAGCAGAAACATAAGCAAGCACAGCAAGAGCAATACCTACAATTGCAGAAGTCCCAGTAGCCAACCCATCTAATCCATCTGTCATATTAGCACCATTAGATACAGCTATTACAATAAAGATCACAATTGGAATAAAAATCATCCAACCATAACCTCTATCTGAATCATTACCCATCAACCAATTATAATTAAACTCATTCCCTTTTATGAAAGGAATTGTTGTTGTCATATCTTGTGTTTGAATCCATTTATATCCATGCTCTTCAGCATGTAAATGAGAAACCAAATGCTCATTTTTTTGCACCACATAAGAAGCTTCAACTTTTTTATGAACTACAACATCTTTACTGAAATACAATGTACATCCGATAATAAGCCCTACTCCAATTTGTCCAATAACCTTGAAACGCCCTTTAAGCCCTTCTTTGTTTTTCCTAAACACTTTGATGTAATCATCTAAAAATCCGATTGTACCCAGCCAAATTGAAGCGACCAACATCGTGATCACATAGATATTATCCAATTTTGCGAAAAGCAAAGTAGGAACAACAATTGCACTAATGATAATTAAACCTCCCATTGTTGGAGTACCCGCTTTTTCCAACTGTCCTTGCAATCCTAGATCCCTTACCGTTTCCCCAATTTGTTGCCTTCTCAGCGCATCAATGATTTTCTTTCCAAATACCACTGACACTATCAATGACGTAATCAATGCCATTGCTGCTCTAAAGGATACATACTGAAACAATCCTGCTCCAGGCATCCCGATCTCGTGTAAATAATTAAAAAGTGACGTCAACATTATTTATTCAATTTTTGAAAAAGTTCAACTGCAGTTTCTTTATCGTCAAAGTGATGTTTCACTCCGTTTATTTCTTGATAATTCTCATGTCCTTTACCAGCAATAAGAATAATATCTCCCTTAACAGCCATAGAAATTGCTGTTTTAATCGCTTGATAACGATCAGATATCTCTAACGACTTGTTAAAATGATGTCCTGGGACACCCTTTTGCATATCTTTTAATATTTCAAGTGGATCTTCAGAACGAGGATTATCCGATGTTAAAATAACTTTATCGCTTTTCTCACAGGCAATACGAGCCATTTCAGGACGTTTAGCCTTATCACGATCACCACCACAACCAATTAATGTATATAGTGTTTCATTCTTTGTGCGAATATTTGCAATCGTCTTAAGAACATTATCCAAAGCATCAGGTGTGTGAGCGTAATCAATAATTGTAGTTACTCCACTATCCGAAACAAAATATTGAAAACGACCATCTACAGACTCTAGATTACTCAACAATGGTAAAACCTCCTCTTCTTCTTGATCCAATAAGACAGCAACAGCATAAGTCGTTAATAAATTGTAGGCATTAAACTCTCCTATCAATTTAGACCAAAGCTCTTTATCATTCATTTGTAACAAAAGTCCTGAAAACTGATTTTCCAATACTTTAACCTTGAAATCAGCAACTGTCTTCATCGCAAATGTTCTAACGTAAGCCTTGGTATTTTGCACCATAGTTCTTCCATTCTTATCGTCGACATTTACCAAAGCGAACGCATCATTCCCTAGGTGATCGAAGAAAGTTTTCTTCACATCAATATATTCCTTGAATGTTTTGTGATAATCTAAATGGTCATGCGTAATATTTGTAAATACCGCTCCTTTGAAATGAAGTCCTGCAATACGATCTTGATGAATAGCATGAGAACTCACTTCCATAAAACAATAATCACACCCCGCATCAACCATTTCTCTTAACAATGCATTGAGTGCAATCGGATCAGGAGTAGTGTGTGTAGATGGAATTTCAACTTCTCCAATTTTATTAACAACAGTTGATAACAAGCCTGTCTGGTACCCTAACCCCATGAACAATTTATGCAAAAGCGTTGCCGTAGTCGTCTTACCATTCGTACCTGTTATTCCAATCAAATGGAGTTGAGTAGAAGGTTCATCATAAAACTGATGCGCCATTACTCCTGCCGCATGATGTGTGTTTTCAGTCACGACCAAAGTAACATCTACAGGAACTTCAACCTGTTGCTGAGCAACAATAACTTTACATCCAGCGGACAAAACATCTGGAATAAAATCATGTGCATCTATTTGAGTACCCCTTTGAGCAATGAATACACTTCCAGGTCCAGCTTGACGAGAGTCAATACACAAAGCACTTACTTCAACATGTGTTGAACCAACCACTTTTTCTATACCTACTCCGTACAATATGTCTTTTAAACTTTTCATTACTTCAATATCAATTCAACCGTACCATTATAAACTTTAGCGCCCGGTGCTACACTTTGATGGGTAACTGTCCCCATACCATCTATGCGCACTTTCATCCCTGTTCGTTCAATCAAGTAAACTGCATCTTTCGCACTCATACCTGTTACATTTGGAACAGTATCAATTCCAACAAATCGTTCTTGGAACTCAACAAATGTTTCTTTTTTTGCCGTAGTCACCCAATCTCCTTCAATACCTGAAGAAAAAGGAATTCTCATATATCGAAACATTTTTTCTAAATCTGTACGACTTCCACTTTTGGAAACAGGCATTTCATTTTTTAATGCCTCAGCCTCATTAATAGCTTGATGATACTTCAATGTCGAAGCATAAACTTTATTCGCAATCGCTGAGAATACCGTACCTGAAACACGAGCTCCATAAATTTCTGAAGTCGGTGCAGAAACCAATACTATCGCTGAATAAATAGGTTCATCTGCAGGAAAATACCCCGCAAAAGACGCTTGGTATTTATACGACCCCTTTTCCCCATAAGTATTATCATCATTCAAGATACGTGCTGTACCCGTTTTCCCAGCAATCTCCAAATAAGCTGATTTCAGAGCACGTCCAGTACCGTTTTGAACAACCCCTGCCAAACATTTTTGGAGTGTACGCACAGTCGCATCTGAGCATATTTTTTCACGCATAACTATCGGTTCGAAAGTTTTTACAACTTCTTGACCTCGTATCACCTCTTTTACAAACTGAGGCTTCATAAATCGTCCATTATTAGCAACTGCATTATAAAATGCTAACGTTTGTAACGCCGTCATTTGCACTTCGTAACCAACAGCCATCCACGGCAATGAAATACCAGACCAGTTTGCATGCCCAGGATAATATAAAGTTGGAGCTACCTCTCCTTTAATAGGCAACCCAAGAGTATCTCCGATTCCAAAACTGCGTAAACGACTAATAAATCCAGAAGGATTTGATTTGTATGCATCATTTACTATTTTGGAAAACACATTTGACGACTTTTCAAAAGCTTCTTGAATGGTTATTTTCCCATATCCAGGACCATGATCTTTCATTTCGGAGTCGTAAAATTTATACACTCCATTTGCATCAACTTTGTCATAAACACTGACTTTCTTATCTTCTAACAAAGCCATCAACGATGCTAACTTAAATGTCGAACCTGGCACTTCTTTTGAACCAATTGCGTGATTATACGTTTCGTAATAATTTCCATCCGCTCCTTTTGTCAAAGAAGAAATTGCTTTAATAAACCCAGTCTTCACTTCCATTACGATAACCACTCCATTTTTAGCAGACTGTTGTTGCAACTGTCTTTGTAATTCAGAATGCGCGACCTCTTGAATTTCTAAATCGATGGAAGTTACAACACTTGCTCCTTCTACTGCTTCACGTAAAATCTGCCCTGTTTTCTTCCATCCATTTCCATATTTCTGTTCAATTTCCTCACCAGCTTCACCCGCCAAGAAATCATTAAAAGCCCCCTCAATTCCAATTTTCAAAGCACTGGACTTACCATCTTTAGGTCGATAATACCCTAATGTTCTACGCAACAGTTCTCCATGCGGTCGTTTACGAACAATTGTTTCGTCTGAGTCAATGAACCCTCCTTTTAAGCGACCCAGTTTAAAAATCGGAAAGCTCGCAAGCGTTTTTTTCTCTTCTATTGTCGCTTGCTTTTTTATCAAAAGGTAGCGTCTCTTTTGTGCTCGAGCTTGACGAATATATCTTTCCCAATCTCCTCTTGTTTTCGAAGGATATAAAGATGAAAGTTGAATTGCCAACTCATGTATTTCTGCATCAAAAATCTCTTGACTGACAACCGTTGGATCCATGTGGATATCATAGAAAGAAACAGAAGTAACTAAAGGAACATACGAAACATCAAGAATCTCCCCTCTACGAGGAATACGCTCAACACTTCGGGTAGGCATCTTTTGGTTATCCTCGGAGCGAGCAACAAACACATTTGTCATCCCATCAAATTGAAGTACAAAAGTTTTTACTAACACCACAATTAAGATGATAGAAAACCCTAAATAAATGAGGTATATTCTCCACATTATTTCCTTATTACTTCCTTTCATCTTCCTTATTCAAACGAATTACTTTCGTTGGGTTAACTGTTTCTTTTAATCCGTATGGTTCTAGTTTTTCCACTAGCACCTGCCTTTTAGTAATTTCTTCTAACTTAGCTTTCGACTCTACATACTCTGCAGTCATCTCATCTAAGTTTTTTTGTGCTACATCAATATCCTTTGACAAACCTTTTCCATAATACCCTTTAGCAACAACAAGCCCTAGCAACACAAGAACAAAAAAGATATATTCAAGATTATTCACAACAAATTCTCTCGTAAGAAACTCTCCGTTCATGATTTCAGAAAAGAACTTCGCTTTTTCCGATTTTCCCTTCTTTGCTTCCTCTTTGTTATTTGCTTTATTTGTCTCCACGTCTAGTTGCAATTCTTAGCTTAGCACTTCTTGCCCTTGAATTTCGCTCACACTCCTCTTCTGTTGGAACAATCGGATGACGCACTGTCTCATCAAAAGGCTTAATAACATTTCCAAAGAAATCTTTCTCAATGTCACCTGTCAAGGACCCGCGCTTCATATAATTTTTCACCAAACGATCCTCTAGCGAATGATATGACATCACCACTAAACGTCCATTAGGCGCCATCACCTCTCCTGATTGAAGTAAAAACTTCTCCAACACATCCAATTCTTGATTTACCTCAATACGGATAGCCTGAAAAACTTGAGCGTAAAATTTATGATCTTTAAACTTAGGTGCTAGATGTTGTAAAACCTGCATCAAATCTCCTGTCGTTTCTATCTCCCCATTTTCACGAGCGGATAAAATATCTTGGGAGATACGTCTTGCATTTTTCAACTCTCCATAATACTTAAACAAATGGATTAGTTTTTCTTCCGGATATGTATTTACAACAGTTTTTGCGGAAACACCAGCTTGCGCATTCATGCGCATGTCTAATGGAGCATTCCCTCGAATACTAAATCCTCTTTCTTCTTGATCGAATTGATAAGAGGAAACCCCTAAATCCGCCAAAATGCCATCAACTTTACGAATCCCCAACATACGAAGGTGATTTTGTAGATACGCAAAATTCGCCGCAACAAAATGAAAGTTGGGTGCATCCCAAGCATTCTTCTTTGCATCTGGATCTTGATCAAAGGAAATCAACTTCCCTTTTTCCGATAATAAATTATGTATTGCACGTGAATGTCCGCCACCTCCAAAGGTAACATCAACATAAACCCCATCAGGATTTATATTCAACCCGTCCAAGCATTCTTGGAGCATTACGGGAACGTGGTATGTATTAGAATTCTCCTTCATCGATATCACCCATTACTTCATCCGCCAAATCAGCGAAATCTGCCATGTTCTCTTCGAGCATTTCGAAGTAGCGAGCTTTATCCCAAATTTCAATACGATCGTTGTAAGCTATCAACATAACTTCACTCTTTAAACCCACACGCTCCATATGCGTTGTAGGAATTAAAACACGACCTGCCGAATCCAATGCAACTTGCTTAGCTCCTTGATGGAACAAACGATAAAACATACGGTTTTTCGGCTTGAACAAATTCAATTTAGAGAGCTTCTCAGAAATCTTACCCCATTCCACCATCGGATAAAGCGTAAGACATTCCTCAAAACCTTTGTTCAACATGAAATCATTTGGGTAAGCAGCAGGAAGTTGCTTCCGTAAACCTGACGGAAACAAGAAACGCCCTTTAGCGTCCAATTTAACTTCATATTCTCCTACTAAGCCTGCCATGACATTATAATGGGTAAAATTAAGGATTTACTCCCACTTTTTACCACTAAATAATCAATTGTTGATAACTATTAACGTATAATAAGAAATAAGGTTACAAATTTTAAAAGAAAACCACTGATAAACCCTCAATTGAAGACAAAAATCGAAAAAGTGGTAAAAAGTGGTAATGTTGAAAAAAAACAAAAAAAATACCATTAAATACCTAAAGAAATAGACTCCAAAAACAACCGCCCACAAAAACCATCAGACACATCGAACAGCAGTCCCACCAACAAAAAGAAGCAAATAAAGGAAAGTCACACTCCTCCAAAAAAAACAACACAACTAAATACCGCAACAAAAAAAGAGGCACAAAAAAAAGCCCTAATTATCCCTTCAAAAAGGCGTCAATCTCACACTAATATTTATTTTTTTTTGACCCCCTATTTCACATTCCGAAAAAGACAGTACTTTTGCGCCATGAAAAATCAATGGGTCAACTTCCTGACCCTACTTCTACTCTCTCTGGTATGGGGATTTTCTTTTATTCTAATGAAAAAAGGAATGTTCGATAGCCAAGGAAATCCTGTGTTTTCTTCTGCCCAAGTTGGTGCCCTACGCATCTTCTTCGCTTCGACCGTATTACTCCCCGTTTCCTTAAAATTATTCCGCCAAGTTAAAGACCTTAAAACATGGGGCTTGTTATTTCTATCGGGAATTTGTGGAAACTTCATCCCAGCTTTTTTGTTCACTTTCGCTGAACGCGAAATCGATTCAGGATACGCAGGAATGCTGAATAGCTTTACACCCATCTTCACCCTTTTATTAGGATTACTTGCATTTGGAACAAAAATCAAACGAAACGAAGTTTTTGGAGTGATAATTGGAGCAATCGGAGCGATAATTTTAGGAACACAAAGTGGCAGTAGCTCAACAGAAGGAAAAACAATTTACATTTTAGCCATCGTACTTGCAACTGCATTATACGGTCTAAACGTCAATTTAATCAAGAAATACCTTAGTCATTTACCCGCACAAGTAATCACCGCGAGCGTGTTTTTCACCCTATGGATCCCCTCCATAATTGCCGTGCTATGGAGTAAAACACCAACTACCTTATTTACCCATCCACACGCATGGAGATCCATTGGCTTTGTTGCCATTCTGGGTGTTGCAGGAACCGCGTTAACCACCTTATTTTACAACCGCGTCATTGCCAAATCATCCGCTGTATTTGCAAGCACTGTAACCTTGTTAATCCCTCTTGTTGCCATGTTTATAGGAATAGCAAGTGGCGAACATTTGAACACAATGCAAATACTTGGAATAAGTATTACCTTAATTGGAATCATATTTATCACCGTTTTCCCCTCCATACGCAAAGAAAAAACAAGAAGCGAAAACGCAGAAACAACCGTACATTAGAAGCATAAGCCGGACCGGAGTTTACGCTTAATATTTATATTCCTAAAGCATCATTTTATGGCTGCTTTCACGGTCTTCACGCTTTAGTAAAATCGTATAAAACGGTTCAACTGCCGTCTTCCCTGCGCTTCCGTTGGTCGCAAGGAAAGACATGCGCTTCACAAGCTTTCTACTTCTTTTAGCTACCGCGCTCCGCCCTAGCAGAAATACCCTTTTCACACGATCATTACCTATACACTTTGAACTACCTACTAAATTTGTGACATTTTTTTCAAGCCACTTTGTTAATTTTCCTTCTTATTCTCACTTCCATTTCTAAGGGTGTTAAATATCCTAATGAAGAGTGTATTCTTTTTGTGTTATACCAGTTTATATATTC
>JASLGM010000050.1 GCA_030150045.1 Taishania sp. | reverse complement strand
AAGCGGAATATTTGAGTTGGTATTCACGCCAAGTAATGAAAACATTCGCGTTTCTGTGAATGGCACGAGTGGTTTTGCACTTCAACAAATTTCTTTGGAAAGGGACAACGTGGATACACTTGTGAATACGTATTTGGTGAGCCCTTCCGATTACGGTGAGCCTCACCTATCGTCAGTCTTCACAAGCTATGCTTGCTCTGGATATCGTTATGGGTTTAACGGGATGGAAAAAGATGACGAGATAAAGGGAAAAGCTGATAGCTACGATTTTGGAGCAAGGGCGTATGATATAGGCTATATTGAAGGTTTAACTGTTGGTGGTTATTTTGGACTTACTCTTGCACCAATCGATTTACCACTATCGCTGGAAGACCAGATGAGAAGAGACAAAAATTCTCTTAAAAATCAAATGTATAGTAGCAATGAAAATATACAGGTAGCAGTTAGTAAATTTGATAATGAAAGTGCGGTTCTTACAGCAGTTTCCACTCTTGCTCATGAATTATTAGGGTATGCTTTTATGGCTGTAACAGGAAAACCTTGGCTTCGTGGGACAAACAGAAATGAAGATAATCCACAATTAGAACAACAAATTGATAAAGTTACAACTAATGAAGAGGAAAATTTTATACTTCATGATTAAGATTTTGATAACAATATTATTATCAGTATTTAATTGTTATAGGTGCAAAAGCCAAATAAAGCTCAAAGATGAAGTAAAGATTGAAGCGGTATTAAAAAAATCTATTTCTACTGATGCTCAATTTGATGGGATTGTCAGGATAATTGTATTTTATCCATTGTGTAATAATGATGAAGTAAGGATTATTGCAGATTCTTCCTTCGTTAAAACAGACTATTTAGTTAATAAGTTGAAATTTCTTTCAAAAAGGAAGTATTTAAAAAAACACTCTTTTCTTTCGATTAGATATAGACTTGATACAATAACTTATAGCGAAAATTTGCATATAAAAGTAGAAGTAAATCATTGAAATAAATTTTGATGATTCAACAAAAGATCCCCCGCTCCCGCAAGATTCCATCGTGTGGTAACAGAACAATAGAATCAAAAAAGTATCTAACATCCAAAACATACCAACCCGAGTGTCAAAAGATGCTCGGGTTGGAATGTTTTCTAAAATAACCACTTTACAAACATAAAAATCACTACCTTCAATTCCATGAATACCAACACACTTACTTGTTTCCAATACCGCCTTGCACTTCCAAATAACGGAAATGCAACGGTGCGTGTAGAACAAAAAGTGAACGGTGTTTACCAGTATCTTACCGCACAACAAACCCAAACTACCAGCGGGTTGTATGAAATTTTCCTTCCGATGACGGCGTGCTACGCCTATCGTAAGTCTTCACTTCCTTTCGGAAGTTCTCCAAACCAAGGGGATATCCGTATTTCTGTAAGTGGAACGAGTGGTTTTGCACTTCAGCAAATTTCTTTAGAACGAGACAACGTAGATACACTTGTAAATACGTATTTAGTAAGTAGAGACTATCGTTATGGGTTTAACGGTATGGAGAAGGATGATGAAGTTGCTGGGAATGGTAACAACTATACAGCAGAATTTTGGCAGTATGATAGCCGTTTAGGAAGAAGATGGAATATTGACCCTGTTGTAAAACATCACGAAAGTCCTTATGCAGCGTTTGCTAATAATCCAATTTGGTTTATAGATCCGAGTGGAGCAGATACAACCTTCTTTCAAAAAGATGGAAGTTATGACAGTCAGGCAAAAAAAGACTTTGATGATACTTATTCAACTATTAAGAATAAAATAAATGAATTTGAATTAGCTATTAATGAAGCTAAAGAGGTGTTAATTCAAAAATTAGAAGGGCTTAAAAATGCACGACGTGAAATGAGGGAATATACCCAGCTTACTATTGCACAAAATAATTGGAAGAGATTGGAAAGAGATTTTGACTTAATTATAGCAAGTGACGTATGTGTTGTGTATTCTTCATTAAGGGGCAATATTGAAAAAAGATACGATGGTTTAACATATGTTCCAAGTGATGGCTTTAACACTGAAACAGGTAAAATTGTTAAAATACATGTTTTTGTAGCAGCAGGTCGAAAAGATATAGTTGTTCATGAAAATCGACATGTCGGTCAAAGATTAATTGATTTTAAATTATCTAAAATTGAACGTGAGAGAGAAAGTTTTCTGTATCAAAATATTTTTGATCCGAAAGCGATAAATAATTTTATTCAACAGATGTATTATGAGGAATATAATAACAAAAGTATTGGTGATCCTTATAAATCATTAGATAATTACAAATTTGAGGATGCACTAAGATTTTATACAAAATAAGATATATGAAGGGACTAAGATTATTGATTTTATGTATTTATACGATGATCGGCAATATTGTTTTTACACAAAATCATTCAGGGGAGGTTTATGAAATTACGATAATTAACCCTCAACCTGGTATTTATTCAAATAAGATTCAGTTTCAAAAAGAAGGTCTACTGTTATGGAATAATAAAAGGATTAAAGAGCATATTGAAAATGATTTTATATTTATTCCGATTAAAGAAATTAGAAAATATCTTCGATTTCATGGGCAAGAAATTTCTAAATTATTTACATTTATTAAAGATGAAAAGTTGATGGAAATGTCTGATGTATTATCTCCAGATTTCATTGACATCTCTGCAATTACAGATGAAAAAATACGAGATAATGCCATTTATTTGAATAAAGCAAGGAGAGAGGACTTTGGTTATATGACTATTTTAATACGTGACCTTGTTGCAAATAAGTTTAATTATTTTATATATGACTATGGTGATAGTAGGATAGAAGAACTGTTAAGTATGGTGAATGAGTTAATTCCTCAGCGTTACCGTAAACAATTTGAAATTAAATCTTTTAGTCCTCAGTAATTCCCCCAGCTCCCGCATTCTATGGATAAAAACAAATAAAATTTAAGTTTTTATGCTACATATTTATTTAATTTAACATACGGAGTTCCACGTTCTACTGTTGCAAAAAAAACAGCTGACGCACGATTCTATCGTGTGGTAAATAGCAAATCCAAAAACTTATCAACAATTCATTTTAACGCTGAAAGTTATTATTTGTAAGGCTTTTGGCGTTTTTGTTACTCTTTTCCTTTTTGCAGAATGTCTTATCTTTCAAGGAAAACGTTTGTTTGAATACCAATTCCCCGCTAAGGATAGCAGCGGCATCCTTTTTACGAAGTAAAAAGATATAGCGAATAGCCTGGTGCCTGAAGAATGAAGGGAAGCGGCCAAAAAAGGATTTGTTGTCATAAAAAATCACTACCTTCAATTCCATGAAGACCAACGCCCGAATTTGTTCCCAGTACCACTTTGCGCTTCCAAATGCAGGAAATGCTACAGTGCGTGTGGAGCAAAAAGTAAACGGTGTTTACCAGTATCTTACCACACAACAAACCCAAACTACCAGCGGGTTGTATGAAATCTTCCTTCCGATGACGGCGTGCTACGCCTATCGTAAGTCTTCACTTCCTTTCGGAAGCTCTCCAAACCAAGAAAACATCCGTATTTCTGTAAGTGGAACGAGTGGTTTTGCACTTCAGCAAATTTCGTTAGAACGGGATAATGTGGATACACTTGTGAATACGTATTTAGTAAGTAGAGGCTATCGTTATGGGTTTAACGGTATGGAGAAGGATGATGAAGTTGCTGGGAATGGTAACAACTATACAGCAGAGTTTTGGCAGTATGATAGTCGTTTAGGAAGAAGATGGAATATTGACCCTGTTGTAAAACATCACGAAAGTCCTTATGCAGCGTTTGCTAATAACCCTATTTATTTTATTGATCCGAACGGGGCTGATACTATTAATTTTGCAAAAACTATAAGTTCAGCAAAGTATGGTACTGCTTTAAATCAGCTTAATAAAAGTCAAACTTTTAGAGAGAATTTTCAAAGTTTTGTTGATGGTAAGAATAATAATATTAGACTTGAATTTGAAATTGATAATAATGTAGTAAACAATGGTAATAATGCAGAAGTTCATTTACAATATAATAATACTAATATTGATATAGTTGCCCCACCAAATAAAGCTAATCTTGATGATTTTAGAATATTAGTTAAACTTAGCCCTGATATTGTTGATTTTTCTAGAGTGGGAAGTAGTAATTATTGGGATGCTTTAAAAAGCGTTGTATTGGGACATGAGCTAATCATACATGCCGTTGAGGATGCTAGCCTTATAAATCGTAATAGAAATGAAAATGGCACCATTAATGGTCCTGCATTATCGTCAGAATATCAAGAAAGGTTAAACAATGACTTTGTTCATAATCAAATGTATGAAGGTAAGAATGTGCTAATGAATAAGATGTCAAGTGAGATTGTTAAAGCACAAAGTAACGCTTCAAGTACTTATATTCACAAAATAACTAGTCAGCAAGATAGAATGAAATTAGAGAAGCAATTCGGTAGTCTAAATTACTCTAATGAAGGGGCTAAATTTAATAACAAACAGCTATACCAATTTTTATTTAATATGAATATGACTCCAAATCCGATGTCCAAGTCGGCTGGACAGAAAATGGATAAAAAATGAGAACAATAACTTATCTAATACTATTATTAGGTCTAACTTCATGTAAATGGACAGTTTACAAATACGAACGTTCAACCAGGATGAATAGTGATGATTTATACGTCTTACACAAAAAAAAAGGACAATTTGAAATATATCAATTAGGCTATTTAGAATCTGCTTATTATATGAATTTAAACCTTGGGTATTCTAAGCAAGAGGTTGAAAATGAAATGAATATATTTCCGGAAGTACCAAGTAGAGTCAAAATAATTACCATAGAAAAACAAGATTCAGGATTTTTGTATAATTATAAAAATAGATTTGATTCTTTAGTGTATGATTTTCATTATTCAAATAAAAATGATTGTTTTATCTCTTCCACATTTATTTGGGATTGGTATGATGGGACAGGTATAGCAAATAATACACTCAGACCATGGCGGAAGTATTACACTAAATTTATATCAGATACTACTTATTACTTTAAAACAGAATTACCTTGCTCTGCGAATAAAATGGATTTTGCACCTATTAATCCAAGAATAGCTAATGATAGTTGCTATTATAGTGAACCAATTCCGGTACTAATAGAAAAGTCAACAGGTCTACCCCTTAGTTGTCATTACCAAGACGTTACTTGGGATGGTTCAGAGATAATAGAATCTTGGATTTGGTGTGTTGATAAAAAGAAGATACGTATGTCAAAGAACAAACTTTTAAAAGTTCTATTTTAAGTACATCTCTTAAGCACGAAACATAGGTTCGATGACATGAATATTTTGTGTGGCAAATAACATAACCAATAAAAAACTCATAGGAAAATGACCTGTTTGTGTGTAGCGAGTTTTTTTAGCATCCTTAACGGTATACGCGCTTTAGTCTCCTCCGCAAAAAGCGTTCACGTATTGCGTGCCCCGAGCTTCCGCTGGTCGCTGTGGCAAACAAACGTTCACCTTCCTTTTTGGGCTCGTAGAGCTATCGCTGCTCCTCCCGGGCTGAAAATCTGTTTTCATTTTAAGGATAATATTTGCTTGAAAATAATGCTGTATTTCAACCGAAAACCAAAATCCAAAGCTTTATGCTTTCCGGAATAAAATCGGCCCTTATGTAGTTTTTTAGCAAAACGGAGTACAGGCCTTGATTTTTTTGTTTCTTTTTTCATCAAGGGAAAAAGAAAGATAAGAAATGTACGCCATTCAAATTTCACACATTAACTGAAATTAAAAGCCTTACTTGCAAGTTTTTCAC
>JASLGM010000021.1 GCA_030150045.1 Taishania sp. | reverse complement strand
CTCTTAGCTAAAGAACTGAACTCGTCCCTCGGACTCAAACAACAGTTCTTCTTAACGCTGCGTTTGCCGTTTTTGTTACGCAAAACTACATAAGGGCCGATTTTATTCCGGAAAGCATAAAGCTTTGGATTTTGGTTTTCGGTTGAAATACAGCATTATTTTCAAGCAAATATTATCCTTGAAATGAAAACAGATTTTCAGCCCGGGAGGAGCAGCGATAGCTCTACGAACGCAAAAAGGAAGGTGAACGTTTGTTTGCCACAGCGACCAGCGGAAGCTCGGGGCACGCAATACGTGAACGCTTTTTGCGGAGGAGACTAAAGCGCGTATACCGTTAAGGATGCCTAATCCTGTGTCATCGCTTAAAATTTTTACGTAAATCCGTGCTCACAATAGCATCCATGGTCACGTTGAAATACTGGCACAGTTTAAAAAGCATCTCGATGGACGGCTGAGAGATATCATTTTCGTAGTTATTAATCTGATTACGAGACACGCACATTACCGACGCCAATTCGTTTTGCGAAATTCCAGATCGTATTCGGATCATTTTCAAATTATCTGAAAGTGTCGACATGTTTAAATTGATTAAATTCTAATCAATAAAGTTAATACATTTTAACCAAATCAAACCTAACTTTGTTTAAAGTTTTTTTTCAACATACTCATTTAATCAAAATGGAACGTGCAATAGTACACATGGATTTGGACACTTTTTTTGTGTCCTGCGAAAGGTTGATCAACTCGAAACTAAATGGGGTTCCGTTAATTATCGGTGGTCATTCAGACCGTGGTGTAGTAGCTTCTTGCTCTTATGAAGCGCGTTATTTTGGTGTTCGATCTGCTATGCCTATCAAAATGGCTTTAAAGCTTTGTCCGCAAGCTAAAATCATAAAAGGGGATATGGAATTGTATTCCAACAAATCGAAATTGGTTACTGATATCATCCGTGAAACCGCGCCTGTTTTTGAAAAAGCAAGCATTGATGAATTTTATATGGATATCTCCGGAATGGATCGTTTTTTCGGAAATTACAAGTGGACGTCGGAGTTGAGTCAACGCATTACTCATGAATCGGGTTTACCCATCAGTTTTGGTTTGTCAATCAATAAAACGGTTTCTAAAATGGCTACAAGCGAAGGAAAACCTTTTGGCAAAATCCATATTCAGAAAAATGAAGTACAACCTTTTTTAAATCCTTTATCCATCCAAAAAATACCTATGCTCGGGAAGGCGACCTACACTCTACTATCTAGGGTTGGCGTTCGGAAAATTGAAACTTTGGCGCAAATGCCTTTACCTTACCTACAGAGTATTCTTGGTAAAAATGGAAACGATCTATGGAAAAAAGCAAATGGCATAGACAACCATCCGGTCGAGGCGTACACTGAACGCAAAGGCATTTCTACCGAACGCACCTTTGAACAAGATACTTTTGACATTGCTCAAATTAAGGCTGTTCTTATTGGAATGGTTGAGCGCTTATCCTTCCAACTTCGTCAAGAAGGATGGTTAACCTCTTGCGTTGTTTTTAAGATTCGATACAACAATTTTGACACAGAAACAAAGCAACAACGCATTACTTATACTTCTTGTGATCACGTACTCATCGACCAGGTTCTTCTTCTTTTTCGCCTTTTGTATACGCGAAGAATGCGTATCCGCCTCGTGGGAATACAATTCACTGGGTTGGTCCGAGGGAACTATCAAATTCGCCTCTTCGAAGACACGTTGGAACACCTTCAACTCTACCAGGCCCTTGACTGTATTAGAGCTAAATACGGCATACATGCTATTAAACGAAGTGTTTGTTTATAACTCATTGTCATGTATTTAAACTGTCATTCCTTTCATAGCTTACGTTATGGAACATTGTCCATTGAGCGCTTGGTAAATCTAGCCCATAAACATGGTGTTTCTCACTTGTGTTTAACAGACATAAATGCTAGTGCAGGCATATACACTTTTACTAAAGCGTGTAGAAAAGTAGGAATCATTCCTTTGGTCGGCATTGAGTTTAGGGAAAATCATCAACTTCGCTACATTGGTATTGCAAAAAACACGTATGGTTTTTCAAACTTGTGTCGTTTCTTAAGTACTTATAATTTATCCAATATTGCCATCCCTTCTACTGCACCAGATTTGTCGGATGTTTTTTTCATTTACCCGCTGCAACAATATCCTGAAACACTAAAAGAAAACGAATGGATAGGTGTAAAAAAACAGGAGTTAAGCCAATTAATACTTCTCAAGCACAAACCCCACCGTTCAAAAATGATGGCATTACACACCGTTAGTTATGAAACAAAGATGGATTATAACCTTCATCGTATTCTTCGTGCTATCGATTTGAACATTATCGGGACCAAACTTTCCCCTTCGGATTACGGAGCGGAAAATGACGTATTTATTTCTCCCTCAGAAATTCAAAATCAATTCTTTGATTTCCCGGAATTATGGCAACACACACAATCAATTACCCAACAGTGTTCATTTGACTTTAACTTTAATACTCCGCGAAACAAGCAACATTACACAAACTCAAAACATTCTGATTTTAAATTACTTTCGCTACTTGCCTACGAAGGTCTTTCTAAGCGTTACCCCAATCAGCAAAATGAAGCCAAACTTCGCGTGGAAAAAGAGTTGAAAGTAATAGATAATCTCGGCTTCTCTGGTTATTTCTTAATCACTTGGGACATTATACAATTTAGTAAACAACAAGGTTTTATACATATTGGAAGAGGAAGTGGTGCGAACAGCATCGTCAGCTACTGCTTAGGAATCACGGATATTTGCCCCATTGAATTGGACCTTTACTTTGAACGTTTCTTAAATCCAGAACGCTCATCTCCTCCCGACTTTGACATTGATTGGAGTTGGAAAGATCGCGACCGTATATTGGACTATATTTTCGAGAAATACGGTCAGGAATATGTTGCTTTTTGTGGAACAACTGTCGAATTTAAGTACCGCTCTCAATTTAGAGAGATTGGTAAAGTTTTTGGTCTTTCCAAAGAAGAATTGGATGAACTTACACAATCCAAACGGAAACTTCCTGTCTTAAACTCCGTCACAAAGATGGTGCATCAATACACTTCTCTTCTTCAACATTTTCCAAATCAACGAAGTATGCATGCTTGTGGAATTTTAATTTCAGAAACTCCCATCAGTGACTTCAGCGTGATTGAAAAATATCCTAAAGGTTATCCAACCGTACAATTTAACATGCATGATGCCGAAGACATAGGCTTTGAAAAATTCGATATTTTAAGTCAACGCGGAATTGGACACATCAATGACTGCGTACGCCTCATTCAAGAGAATCAAAATATAAACGTTGACATTCAAAACGTACAATTAAGTAAAAACGAAGTGAATGCCAATCGCCTTTTGGAACAAGGACAAACCATTGGTTGTTTTTACATTGAAAGCCCTGCAATGCGCGGATTATTACGACGTTTAAAATGTAACAATTACCTAACTCTTGTCGCTGCGTCTTCTGTTATCCGTCCTGGTGTTGCTAAAAGCGGCATGATGAAAGAATACATTTTCAGACACAATAATTCCACACAGTTCACTTATTCCCATCCGGTTTTTAAAGAACATCTAAGCGAAACCTACGGCGTAATGGTCTACCAAGAAGATGTCATAAAAATTGCACATCACTTTGCAGGAATAGACTTAGCCAAAGCCGATATATTAAGAAGAGCAATGAGCGGGAAAACACGATCGCTTTCGGAATTAGATACCATCAAAGATGTCTACTTTGAAAACTGTAAGGCAAAGGGTTACTCTGATGATTTAGCGAAGGAAATATATAGACAAATTGAAAGTTTTGCTGGGTATTCATTTTGCAAAGCACACTCTGCTTCTTATGCCATAGAAAGTTATCAAAGCCTTTACTTAAAAACACACTTCCCTTTAGAATTCATCACAGCTGTAATCATCAATGAAGGAGGTTTTTACCGCCCAGAGGTATATATTCACGAAGCAAAAATGGCAGGTGCTATCGTTGAAACACCTTGCGTCAACCAGAGTAATTACCTTACCACACTTTCCGGCAAACAGCTATTCTTAGGTTTTAGACACATACAAGGATTGCAAGACGCTATTGGTAAACAGATAGAAGAAGAGAGAAAAAAACATGGTTGTTTTCAATCGTTAGAAGACTTTATTGCTCGTATACACATTGGTTTGGAAGGTTTACAACTCCTTATTTTCATTGGAGCCTTTCGCTTCACGAAAAAAAATAAAAACGAATTAATTCTCACAGCCCGCATGCTATTGATCAATTTCAAAGAAGAAAACCGCCATGCTAAACTCTTGCAGGAACAAGTTGTAGAATACCAACTCCCCCCACTAGAACGCTCTCTATTTGAAGATGCTTTTGATGAAATAGAAATACTGGGTTTCCCCGTTCAACACTCTTATTTTGAATTACTAAAAACAAATTTCCGAGGAGAAATACCCGCCAAGACCTTTCATCTCCACCACAAAAAAACAGTGAAAATCGTCGCTTATTTGATTAACATAAAATATGTACCTACCCAAAATGGGGTTATGAACTTCGGAACATGGATAGACAATCAAGGTTCTTTCTTTGACTCTATACATTGGGCTAATAGCCTTACCCACTCTCCTTTTCAAGGGTCAGGATGCTATCTTTTACAAGGTCAGATACAGGTTGAAAACGAATTTCCGACCATTACCGTTACACGTATGGCTAAGCTTGCTTTCATTCCTGACCCAAGATAATCACATCATCTAAAATTGCATACGTTGAATTCGAACAGCATTCAAGATGGCAAGTAAAGCCACACCAACATCGGCAAAAACAGCCTCCCACATTGTTGCTAAACCACCAGCTCCTAGAAGCAATACAATCGCCTTTACTGAGAAGGCTAAAACAATATTCTGCCAAACAATTTTCTTCGTTTGTTTACCAATTTGAATAGCCATAGGGATTTTAGATGGTTTATCATCCTGAATGACAATATCAGCCGTTTCAATCGCTGCATCACTACCCAAACCACCCATTGCAATACCAACATCACTCAACGCAATCACTGGAGCATCATTTACACCATCACCAACAAAAGCTACACTCTCCTTTTTAGCAAGAATCACTTTTACCTTATCCACTTTGTCAATCGGTAACAAATCACCATACGCCTCATCGATTCCTAATTCTTGCGCTACATAAGTAACCACAGAACTTTTGTCTCCACTAAGCATGGTTGCCTTAACATTCAGCTGATGTAACATATCGATAGTAGTTTTTGCATCCTCCTTAATGCGATCTGCTATTGTTATATATCCAACAAACTGTTGATCCAACGCTACAGCAATCGTCGTGTAAATAATCTCTTGCGGATTTACATCATACGAAACATTGAATTTATCCATTAATTTAAAATTCCCCGCAAGCAATTCCTTTCCATCTATGAAGGTACGCAAACCATGTCCTGCAATCTCTTCTGTACGATCAAGTCGAATCGATTCATCCAACGCACCCACATATTCATGAATAGCTGTGGCAATAGGGTGTGAACTTAAACTTTCCAAAACATTTACCTGCTGTAAAATCGTTTGCTGATCAAATTCAGGTTTAAAAACAATTTCCTGTACTTTAAAAACTCCTTCCGTCATTGTCCCCGTCTTATCCATCACCACATTTTCAATCGTAGCCATTTGATCCAAGAAATTACTTCCTTTAAATAAAATACCATTTCGACTTGCCGCTCCAATACCTCCAAAATAGCCCAACGGAATAGAAATTACCAACGCACATGGACAAGAAATCACCAAGAAAATCAAGGCGCGATAAAGCCAATCACGAAAAAGATAATCTTCAACAAAGAAGTAAGGAAGCACACAGATAAAGAAAGCTAAAAGCACTACAATAGGCGTATACACCCGAGCAAACTTGCGTATAAACAATTCCGTTGGTGCCTTTTGATCCGTAGCATTCTGTACCAACTCCAATATTTTACTCAACTTACTATCAGCGTAAGCTGCCGTCACTTCTACTTGACTAACCGTATTCAAGTTAATCATTCCAGCCAAAACAGTTGAGCCTTTTTCCTTAGTATCAGGTTTACTTTCTCCGGTCAATGCTGCTGTATTAAAAGAACTACGTTCCGAAATCAAAACACCATCGAGCCCTAATTTCTCTCCTGGTTTTAATTGAATAACATCACCAATCTGAGCATCCTTTGCCTTCACTAACTTCGCTTGCCCATCAACTAATACCGTTACTTCATCCGGACGCTGATCCAATAAAGCTTTAATATTTCCTTTTGCACGCGTCACTGCCAAACTTTGGAACACCTCTCCCACCGCATAAAACAGCATCACAGCAACTGCTTCTGGAAATTCACCAATAGCAAAAGCCCCAAGCGTAGCAATGACCATCAAAAAAAACTCAGAGAAAACATCTCGTTTCTTAATACTCTCCAACGCCTCTTTTATCACAGGAAAACCAACTGGTAAATAAGCGATTACATACCAAATCGTCCGTACCCATCCCGAAAACCAAGTTGTCGGAACCCAATTGTCAAGCACAATGGCCAACATCAGCATCACAAAAGAAGTCACCGCAGGCATAAACAGTCTAAAATTCGCTTGTTCCACATCATGACTGTGCCCATGACCTTCATGCGTATGATCCACTTCCGTTTTTGCATGAATTTTCTCCGTTTTTGCACAACACTCTTGCGCGTTTTTCTCCTGAAATGAATCTTGGTTAATCGCCATATTCTCAAATTAATTGCGCCATCAAAAACGATGTCACTTGGTCTTTTGTAAGGTACGAAAAAACCGTAAACACGGCACTGATCCCAAAACAATTCCACCAACAATCACATGATTTATAAAACATTAACTATTAGGCTGCCATTTCCATCTATGGGTTTTAGTGCACTTGCGGTCCAAACTTCTTGCTAGTCTTTTTGCCTGGGCTTCTGAAGTCGCCAACAAAAAAACAGCAAGTGCGCGTCCCACTTCGTCCAGCTACCACCCTCCGCTGGGGCAGAAGTTCATAGTCATTACAACCGTTGTGTATTGCAATATCTGAATATGCGCATATAGATTTTGGTATGAAAACGGAATCCCCAGCTAGGGCGGAATGCGGTAGCTAAAAGAGATGAAAAAGTAGTGAACGCTAAGTTTACACTGCGACCAACGGAAGCACGTGAAAAATAGCGAATGAACACTTTTTTATGCTTTTACTAAAGCATGTAGACCGTTAAAGCTGCCTAAAAACTTTCAATAAAAACAAACTCCCAATCCATGAATTTACTTGTATAACGACTTTGTCCCGATCTATGTGCGTCTAATCGTTTTATTAAATCTTCTGAAAAACCACGATAGTAGCAATCTCCTGTTGAACTATAAATAATGTATACAAAGTAAGGTTTCATAGTAAAAAAATGTAAAAACAAAAAAGCCTCCTCATTGCTGAGAAGGCTT
>JASLGM010000030.1 GCA_030150045.1 Taishania sp. | reverse complement strand
TAAGGGCCGATTTTATTCCGGAAAGCATAAAGCTTTGGATTTTGGTTTTCGGTTGAAATACAGCATTATTTTCAAGCAAATATTATCCTTAAAATGAAAACAGATTTTCAGCCCGGGAGGAGCAGCGATAGCTCTACGAACGCAAAAAGGAAGGTGAACGTTTGTTTGCCACAGCGACCAGTGGAAGCTCGGGGCACGCAATACGTGAACGCTTTTTGGGAAGGAGACTAAAGCGCGTATACCGTTAAGGATGCTAAAAAACTCGCATCATGGATGAAAAAGGAAAAGAGAAACAAAAACGCCAAAAACAAAGGGTTTTCCTTCCTCCATCTAGAAGGCAAAAGAAAAAATCAAAAAAAACTAGACTGGAATTCGGAAAGAATAATATTTAAGAATGTTTTTTGTTAATGATAAAATGCTAAATTCAAGACCTAAATCGTTTTATTATGAACAGAAAAATACTACTCTACACAGCACTTTTTCTATGTACATCCTGGAATTCGGTTTCCTTTTCGCAAGCTGGAAATACAGGTAATGGGTTATGGAAATCTATTGCTACAAACGAAATTTCCGTGAACGGAACACGATTTATTAAACCAACAAAATTTTCAACCTTTTACCTTGACGTCATTGCCCTAAAACAAGAATTGACACGGGTAAAACGCATTACTGATCCGACATATATTCCGGTATTTATACAAATTCCGAAGTTAGATGGAACAATGGGGTTCTATCAGGTACATGAAAATGAAACGATGTCGGAAGGGTTAGCCGAACAATTCCCTGAAATACGCTCTTATGATGGAATCGCTTTAGACCAATCGGGCGAAGTCGTAAAATTCGATTTGACTCCACAAGGTTTTCATGCCATGACTTTAACTCCTGGGAAGCCTACGGTATTCATCGATCCTTATTCTTTCGACGGTGGAGATATACATCATTATATCCTATATTCGAAGTCGGACTTTACCACTGACAAAGAGTTTTCATGCCCTTTGGAACAAAAATTATTGACGGAGAGGGATGATGATAATGAAGTGAAAGCTTTTGGAAACTGTACGAAAAGAAATTACCGTTTGGCAGTATCTGCAACGGGTGAATATACAGCATTCCACGGAGGAACAATCTTATTGGCACAAGCCGCTCAGGTAACGACAATAAATCGTGTGAATGGAATTTATATGCGTGATTTAGCGGTTACTTTAACGTTGATTCCAAACAACAACTTATTGATTTACACCAATCGAAATACGGATCCTTTCACAAACGGAAATCCAGGTCAGATGATCAGTCAAAATCAATCGACTACAAATTCAGTTATCGGAAGTGCAAATTACGACATAGGTCATGTATTTGGAACCAACTCCGGAGGATTAGCAGGATTAGGCGTCGTTTGTTATTCATCTGAAAAAGCACGAGGTGTAACTGGATCTAGTGCTCCTATTGGAGATCCATTCGACATCGATTATGTGGCCCATGAAGTAGGGCATCAATTTTCAGGAAACCACAGTTTTAGAGGAAACCTAGGGTCTTGCGACAGAAATGCAAATGGCACAACGGCAATGGAACCTGGGTCCGGAAGTACGATTATGGCATACGCAGGAATTTGTCAAAGTCAAAACGTGCAACCCAATTCAGATGATCATTTTCATGGCGTAAATATGAAAGAGATACACACGTTTATCAATGGCTACGGAAACAGTTGTGCCACTTCAACACCAATAACCAACCAATCTGCACCAACCATAACCGGAACGGTAGGTAACGTGACCATTCCAGCGCGCACTCCTTTTGCATTAACAGCAACAGCAACGGACCCAGATGGCGATGTACTGACCTACTGCTGGGAACAAATGAACAATCAAGCTTCCACACAACCGCCAGTTGCTTCCGCAGTTGGAGGTCCGAACTTCCGATCCAGAACGCCTTCTACAAGTGGAACTCGTTATTTCCCTTCTATACAGAGTTTAATGTCAAACGGGCCGTTTACCTGGGAAGTACTACCATCGATAAGCAGAACCATGAATTTCAGATGTACGGTTCGCGACAACCGAGCTGATGGTGGTTGCAATGATCATAAAGACATTACAGTAACAACTACCGCTTCCGCTGGGCCTTTTGTTGTTCTATACCCTTCCGCAGCAGGTATTACTTGGTCAACAAATACAACACAAACGGTAACCTGGTCAGTTGCGAATACAAATCTATCGCCCGTTTTGTGTGAAAATGTAGACATTTTTATTTCAACAGATGGCGGAACAACTTTTAGTATCCTTGCTAATGATGTTCCAAACGATGGTTCACAAGAAATTACGGTCCCTAACAGCGTAACAACAAATGCCATTATTATGGTAATGTGCGAAAATGGCACGTTCTTTAACATTTCTAATAACAGATTTAGTATCGTTGCTGGAGGCCCTTGCAACAATCCTACTGTACCTACAATTACTGGAAACACAACAATTTGTCCTGGAGAAAGCACAACGCTTTCCATTGCAAGTGGGGCGTTAAATGATGCAACAGCATGGCATTGGACAGCTGCTTCATGCGGAGGAACAAGCATTGGAACAGGGAATTCAATCGTAATAACCAATCCAGGAACGTATTATGTGCGTGGACTTGGGGCATGTGTAACCGAAGGAGCTTGCCAAACCATTACCATCAACCAAACTCCTGTAAATACAAGTACGACAGTCAACGGAATTACGATCACTTCTGCTCAAGCCAACGCACAGTACCAATGGATAAACTGCGGAACCGGAAACAGTCCTATTACGGGAGCGACAAGCCAGTCCTATACTCCAACTGCTAATGGTTCTTACGCGGTTAAAGTAACGGCAAATGGTTGTACGGCAACAAGTGCTTGCGTGAATATCGCCAATCTCGGCGTGGATCAATTGAACCTTACAGACATTTCTATTTATCCCAACCCGTCGAATGGGCAAGTGACCGTTTCTTTCCAAGCAGCAGTAAACATCCAATCCTTTACCATCACTGATGTAATGGGAAGAACCATCCGCGAGGAAAAACCGCAAACAACAGAGGCAATTACTTTCGATATTTCAACAGAAGCGCAAGGGGTTTATTTCCTAAATATTTCTATTGAAAACGTAAAGCAATCGTATAAATTGATAAAAAACTAAGTGAAATCTAATGAAGTAAAAGTTCCGTTGGCAACAGCGGGACTTTTTTTGTGCTTTCTTATTTTGGCAGCTTTAACGGTCTACGCGCTTTAGTAAACGTATGTAAAGCCGTTCATTACTGCTTCTCAAGCGCTTCCGTTGGTCGCATTGCTCAGCTAGCATTCACCCGTCTTCCCATCTCGTTTAGCTACCGCGCTACGCCCTAGCTGAGAATCGGTTTTCAAAACAAAATGTTATTTTCTTATGGAAAAAACCATCACATTTTTGTTTTTCTAAGCGCTTTGGTATGAAAACAAGTTTTGCGTTAGGGATAATAGTGGTTAGCCCACAGTTCCCTCCCCAAGCTGGGGAAGGGGACGAGGACTAAAAACGAATAGCCCGACCCCCAAGTCACCTTGGGGGAAACGCCCAAATTAAACAGATAAACGTTTTATTTTTGAGATTGATAATAGCGAGAAATCGCCCAAAGTGGGAAAACATTTCGATAAGAGGTATAGGTTTCCATGCAATTCCCATTGAAAACGCCCGAAATTCCCTCCTGTGGAAAATCTCCGTTCGCCTCTTGACGAGATAAAATAAAGGAAATTCCACGCGCTATCGCCTCTGTGTCAGGATGATTTGCCTTCATTAAAGCCAACAAAGCCCACGCCGTGTTGATGATTTGTCCGTCTTCGTGTTCGATGTATGTATGTTGAACACACGCCTCGAATGATTCGCCCCAGCTGCCGTCGTCCCGTTGTTTACTCAACAAAAACTGACACGCTTTTTCCACTTGAACATCTGGATTTCCACTAGCAAAATCCTTCATTCCAGTAGCCAAGAGTCCTTCAATTCCGAACCACGTACCATAGGTGTAACATACGCCCCAACAGCCGTACCATGAGCCATCCTTATCTTGTTTACCGCGTAGAAATTGCTGTCCACGTTCCATAGCTTTGGCGATATCCTCTTTTCGGTAATCAAAGTTTCTGGTAAATTCTTTCAATCCTTGCAGGGTTGCGGATGAACACTCGGTATAAGTCACTTCGGTCATTATGTTTTCAAACAACAAAGATGGATTCAAAATTTCAATCCATTTCGGTGCGCGCTTTTTCTCGTACGATGCCCATCCACCGTCCTTATTTTGCATGAACAACAACCAATCTATGGCCGGTTTCAGGCGTTCCAGCCCAATTTGTTTTCCCTTTGAAATTTCCGGTTTTGCGTTATACAACAGCGCCGTTTTCATGGCTTCGGAAGTACAATCGGTTACAGCCCACGCGTGATCAATGGTGGAAAAAGGCCAACATCCCAAAGTGGTATCTCGGCAATACTTTTCGTGTTCCAAAGGATCTCTATCGATTTGTGTCAGTTCAATAAATTGGTATATTTTATTGGCCATTTGTGGAAACTCCACTTGCATATTGGCTTCTATCAGCGCTTGTCCAGCAAAGGCAGTGTCCCACAATTGAGAGCCATTATACCCTCCCATTTTGGCGCCATCCTCTGCAATCCAAAGATAATCTTTCCATCGCGCCATGTGCTTTTGAAATTGCTCTGAATCTTTCCCATATCTGTGCCATACACAAATGGAATTGAGCGCTTGATTTACGGGCCCAATGTTAATATAACGGGTATGTAAATCTTCATGATCGATGTAGTCACCAACGTATTTCAACGCCTTTTGGCGCCATTTTTTAGCGTGTATTCCTTCGTACACATTGATGACCTTGCTCAATTGTTTGTACCAATTACTGGCAGGATAGTACACGTCTATTTCACAGGCCTGACGACGTGCCTTTTTCCAATCAATTTTAGCGTAAGCTGTGGTGTACAGCTCTTCTCTTAGCGCAAGAATAAGTGGTGTTTCTTTGGCTTTTACTTTATTCCCAAAACAATAAGACATGGGCAAAAAGAGCATGCGGTTATGACACCAATATTTACTTGGGTGAAAAGGTAACCATTTTGGAAATTTCCACATTTCGGGCAACAAAGCATCATTACCTTTCCATTCATAAACGTTGAGTACCGAAAGATAGAACTTTCCCCATTGCGGAATCTGAACGGCTCCACCATGCTTTAAAATCCAAGTATGTGCACGTTTCAAATCCGGATTTGACAGGTCTTCACCCAAAAGACGCAAGGTAACATATTGCATGACCGTTCCAAACATAGTGGAATGACCTTCGATGTGAAGTCCCCATCCGCCATCTTCGTTCTGATGGTTCCACAAATTGCGCTTCATAAGCACCTGTGTCGGTTTATCAAAAGGGGAATCCGAAATATAAGAGGCAATGGTTAACCCAGGAATGAGGAAGAGTGGGCCACCATAATCGCCAGCCCAGTTTCCATCTTTTTCTTGTAAGGTTTCATAAAAGGAGAAACCATTTAACAGTCCTATTTTTGCTCGTTCCTTGAGCGGAAGCTCATCATCGAAAGGAACTAATTTAGGTACTCCAGCTTCTTTGTTTCTTAAATACCTGAAAACACGGTCACCCGAATTGGGATTTACGGCTTTATCAAATACAAATGCTTTATCAAATGCAGCAAGAAAAGCCTTTCCTTCTGGTTTATTCCAATCGTCTTCAGATTGTATCGTATTTTTTAATTCTTCAGGAACTTCAAATTTCCAGAATTGCTGTCCTTTATTGGAATAGAATTTCCATGTATCCCAAAAATAAAACGGATCCTTTTGTTCGAAATTCATGGTGTATCAAGTTGTACGGCGTAACATAATTTCACCAAACTGAATCAATTTCGCTTGATTTTCTTCTGAAAGACAAGAAGCCTTTACTGCTTCCACAGATTTGTTGTGCAATTCTTCCATTTTATCAAGCGCCATCTTATCCACTCCTATTTCTTTATAAATCGCTTGGAAACCACTGATTTTTGCTTCTTCATCTTTCTCGTTGAACAAGGCCGAAATACGCTCTTTTTGTGCTGTATTTGCTTGTTCCATTGCATTAATTAATAAGAAGGTTTTCTTATTCAACAAAATGTCTCCTCCGATACGTTTTCCAAAGGTATGATCTCCAAAAGTATCTAGGTAATCATCCATAATTTGGAAAGCAAGTCCAGAGAGCAATCCGAAATCATACAAATTTGCTTGGTCTTCTGTAGATGCATTTCCAAGGATAGCACCAATTTCACAAGCACATCCAAAAAGAACTGAAGTCTTTAAACGGATCATGTTCATGTACTCATCAACTGTTACGCTCTCTTGGGTTTCGAATTCCATATCATATTGTTGTCCTTCCATTACCTCTTGGGCCATCTTTAAAAACGACTTGACCAAAATGGTTGATTTGTCTTCGTTACCTTTGATCAACAATCCAATAGAATGAGGTAACATGGCGTCACCTGTAACTATGGCTTTATCTACACCAAATTTTTCGTGTACCGTTACTTTACCACGGCGCAAAACGGCTTTATCCATAATGTCGTCGTGTACTAAGGTAAAATTATGAAAGATCTCTAAAGAGATGGCAGCGGACATGGCATCATCTAAAGCTACACCATAACCTTGCGCAACTAACAAGACCGTTAAGGGACGCAAACGCTTTCCTTGTAAAGTCATAATATGGTGCGTAGCATCTGCTAAGTTACTTGGGAATCCTTCTAAAGCTTTCGTTTCCAAATATTGAACAATTGCTTCTTTTTGAATAGATAAGTCTTGTTGTATCGTAGTTGTTGTCATAATTTCTAAAATCTATAAAGTACTTCTAAGTCTTCTTCTTTTAATAATTCTTGCGTTTGTTCCCAATTTCTTGTAAAGCCAATCATATATCCACCACCTCCAGAACCACAAATCTTAAGAAAGTAGTCTTTTGAGGCCAATCCTTGTTGCACCACGGTTTGGTACTTCTCTGGAATCAAATAGTGCATTTCTTCTAATTGAAAATGAACCAATTTCTCAAGGTTTACATAAAAACTTTCTGTGTCACCTTTTAAGAAGTCATTGATTCCTCCATTAGTATACTCGATTAATTTTGTTTCCAATTTTTCTTTGAAAGCCTTTTCTTCGCACGCTTGATTAAATTGATGAATCAATTGCTCAGAATTCCTTGATAGTCCTGTGTTCAATAAGAATAAGATGTTTTCTCCTTCTTCTTTGTAGGGTGGGATATCCACTTTCACAATTTCTTTATTGGACTTCAATAAAAGCGGCTTATTGATCAAAATACTCAATGGATCTATTCCCGAGCTTTTCCCGTGAAAATGTCCTTCTAAACCACCCAAATAGTTTTTCAGATTTTGCACGCGATCCATCGTAATATTCTTTAATTCATCTTTAAAATCGCCTGCTTTATCTAAATAACGTAAGAATACCGCAGCCACCAAAGCACCAGAGCTTCCTAATCCAAACCCTTGCGGAATATCACTTCTGAAGAAAAGACCTTTGTCTAATTCTTGAGACAACTTATTCACGTTTAGTTTAAAGTTATCATCGGTATGGTTTTCAATGATGTGCTTACAAAACTCACGTATTCCTTTGTTCGACAGAACAGCAATTGCACTTTCTTCTCTGTTCTTTGGATAACATAGTTTTCCTGAGAATTTTTTGAAAGGAATTGTAAGAGCCATGCTGTTGTGTAGTACGCTGTATTCTCCGAACACAAGTACTTTTGAATGAACACTTTCCATTTAATTAATTCAATTTGACAGGTCCATTTCCTTCTTCGTCGAAAATGACACTTTTATAAGTTTCATGTAGTTCGTTCTTGATGAAGTTTTCAACTTCTTGCTCATACGCTTTCGGATACAATACGTGAACATTTGGTCCTGCATCAAGTGTAAAACAAACGGGAACATTTGTTTCTTTTCTAAACATCATTAACTTTTCGATTGCTGTAATGGTTCCGGGTTTTACCAAAAGGTAATATTCAAGAGAAGTCATCATCATGGCGTGTAATGTCAAGGCCTCTGATTCACACATTTGAACAAAGGCATCCATGTCTCCAGATTTTAAGATCTCTACCAAAGTAGCTGTTCGTTCATTCGCTTGTTGAAAACGATTTTCTGCATACGGATGATTATTCATCAAAGAATGCCCAACGGAACTAGATACTTTTTTTGGCTCATCTTCAACAATCAAAATGGCATCTTTCATCTTTTTAAAAGAAGGATGAATATCCGTTATTTCGATAGCGTGTTCATCAGATGAATTTGGTAAATGTGCGTTCTGTCCCCAAGATGCAAATCCCGGATACATACTTCTTGATGCACTTCCACTTCCTAGACGTGCTAAATGACTCGCTTCTGCATAAAACTGACTGTTCAATTCTTTCCCTTCCATGGTATATGCCATATCTAGAAGTGCTAATGAGATTGCTCCGAAAGCAGAAGCAGAAGAAGCAATTCCTGCTGAGTGAGGGAAGCTATTAGAAGAGTGAATAGTCACTGCTTTTTCTTGTAAAAAAGGGAAATACTGATGATTGTCAACCAAGAACTTTGCTACACGTTGACCAAACTTCTCGTTGATTTCTCCTTCAAAATAATACGTAAGTTGAACGACCTCATCACTGGTTTTTTCCTTCAATTCGGCTTCCACTTTTGTAAAAGAATTGGATAATGTTAAACTCAATGAAGAGTTACAAGGAATTTGAACCCCTTTTTTACCCCAATATTTCACGATGGCAATATTAGAAGGGCATGTCCATGTTACTTTCATGTTGTCTTTCATCTTTTTATCTGTTTCCATTTATTTTATTAATTCTTGGTAGGTAAATGAGGTATTGTATCCCTTATGTTGAAAATAGTGTTTTGCTTGTTCCAAGTCCCTAAAGGTAGCGAGAAAAAAATCTCCACCCCAAGCCCCTAGAGATTTGATACTATATGGGTAATCAGAAAACAAACGCGTTTTTAGCTCACTTGTTTCAATTACGGAAGAGATTAGTGCCTCTGAAGCATTTAATTGCTCTTCGAAAAAACCAATATCTGTTGTATTCAGAGCTAAATCAATGAGATTGTTCATACGAGTTACATGCGTTTCATTGCAATTGCTTTTCTGAAATCGTTTGATTTCATCTCTTGAATTCTGCTTATTCCCTAAATAGACAAAAAGAAAACGATCGGTCAATTCAGTTGGAAATTGAAAAGTATGTTCTACCTTTTTATTTGCATAAACAAGAGGTGAAATAGCTGTTGCACATGCGATGTCATACCCAGATCCCCCGAAGGAAGCGTCGGAAAGGACAAAAGCATCTACTCCAGACCATTGGCTCAGCAAACTAATTAGTGTAGAACTCGAACCTAACCCCCAATTCAATTGGAAATTTGCTTCTGCTTTAAACGCATTTTGAAATGACAATTCAGGTTTTTCGCTCCGAATAAAAAGAAATAGTTTTCTTAAAATCTGTGCAACCTCATCGTTATTAGTTTCTACAATATCAAATTGATCGTTCATGCGAACCTCAAACCACATTTGATCGTTTGCATGACTTTCCCAAGTGATCTCTGTTGCGGGAGTCACCTCAAGCTTTTGTCCGAATTTCAATGGGAAGGCAACACAATTAGCGCCATTTAAAACCAAATACTCTCCGAAAAGCATAAGCTTTCCTGCAGCTTGAAAATGCTTAATATTTCCTTCTTGTGTCTTCAATTATACCAATTGAAAAGATTCAACATACGTACGTACCGCTGAAACGGAAACGTTCTTATCCTTGAAATAAGAAACTACTTGATCTCTGTTTTCTTTTCTTACCTCCAATTGATTCATGATATTGAACAAGTGCATTTTCATATGCCCTTGTTGAATCCCCGTTGTTGTCAAAGACTTTACTGCACCAAAATTATTCGCCAATCCAGCAGCTGCTGCGATTCCCATTAATTCCTTCGCATTGGGAAAATTCAAGATTTCATGTGACAATTTCACCAATGGATGTAAATTGGTTAATCCACCAACAACCCCCATTGCTAAAGGTAATACCAATTCAAATCGGAACATCCCGTCTTTGATGGTACAACTTGTCAACGATGTATAAGAACCGTCTTTACTAGCGTAAGCGTGTCCACAAGCTTCCACCGCTCTAAAGTCGTTACCTGTAGCAAGAACAACTGCATCCACTCCGTTATAAATTCCTTTATTGTGGGTGGTTGCACGATAAGGGTCTACCTGTGCAATGCGAACAGCAGTATGAAATTTCTTAGCGAATTCTTCACCCGAAATACCAGCAACAATACCATCTAGATTTTTCACCTCTGTTTCTACCCAACATTTTACAACACAATTAGGTGTTAGGTTGGAAAGAATAGACATGATGATTTCAAGTCCATCTTTCTTAAACTCAGTTTGATCTTGGTGCCAATTTCTAAAAATCTCTGCAAATCGTTCTAAACAAGAATTCACAAAGTTCGCGCCCATGGAATCAATGGTTTCGAAGGTGACAAACAATTGCATTAGACCCGGTTCTTTATCCGAGAGGTCTTTTAATACAATGTCTATGATTCCTCCACCGCGATTTCGCATGTTTACGGTAATATCTTCTGTTCCTTCAACAAGCAATGCTTTTAACTCGTTGAAGCGGTTTTTTAGTTTTTGAATATCGTCATGCCACAAAAAGTGAACTTGACCTACTTTTTCAGTTCCAACAATCTCTGTGTGAAAACCACCAAGGTTATACCAAAACTTAGCACTTTTTGATGCCGCAGCTACCACAGAGCTTTCTTCAATCACCATAGGTACAGCAAAAGTTTTTCCGTTGATTAAGAAGTTGGGTGCGATACTATAAGGTAAATGAAAGTTAGAAATGGTGTTTTCACTAAACTCATTGATAACTTCTTGTACTGCGTCAATAGGATGATCAAAACTTTTAAAAACGTCTAATGTCTTTTCAGGAGATTTGAAAAAATTTGCAATCGCTTGTAATTTTTCTTGCTTATTCTTTTTTGAGAATCCTTCTATAAATACTTCCATTATTTTATTTTTAAAAATTTTTGACTCATTTGTAATCCTTTAATCTGCAGTTCTGCAAAGTTATCTAAAGCATCTTGAGATTCGTTTGCGTACTTCAAGAAAGGTGCTGCTTGACCATAGATTGCTGGTACATTTGCTTTAGAGATGAGGTAATAACCATCTAAAAAGTTTTTAATTCCACCGCTGATAATGACGTTATCACACTTACGTTCATCACCTAAAAGTGCTACTGCATGGTTTAAAAAACCGACCATTTCTTCTGCGCTATGCCCTAAAGCAACCACATCTTCGTATGCTTCTTTAAGTGGTTCGTTTCTCAACAATTCCAGTTTAGAGAAATTTGTCCCGCCGTTTGCTGCAAAATCGACTGCTAAAATCGGCATTTTTAACAACTCTAGCATACTTTCCGGTCCAAAGCCTTGTCCAACCTCTTTGACAATAATGTTTGTTTGCACCTCATTTAACAATTGCTGAATGGTCACTATCGGTGAACGCTGGATAAGATCACCTTCAGGTTGTAACCACTCTTGCAAAGGATTGACATGTACAATCAACCCATCTGCGTCTAGTTTTGAAACTAAGTCTTTTAATTTGGATGCTTGTCCATTATCGATTAAACGTTCAATTTGAGCAATTCCTACATTCGCATATAAAGGACATTCATCTCCTAAAATAGGTCGAAGGTTGAAATCATCAAAATATGTATTGTCTTCAAGAATAATGCGACAAGAGCCTAAGCCCATTCCAAACCCATATTTTTTTGCGGTCTTAGCTAACATTTTATTGATTGGACCTGCCGCAGACGTTCCACCTGTCATGCTCGAAATCCATATGGGATGCTGCATCACTTTGTTTCCAAAAGTGATAGACAAATCCGCATTTTGTGGATGTCCAGCTAACATAGGTTCGTAATAAAAACGATTATCGACCAAGGCACTTTGCGAGGCGAAGGCCAAATCGAGGTGATTCTGTTTTCTTAAATCTGCCGCTTCTAGCGTTTCGTGTTCTATATTTTCCATTATATCATTGCCGGAATCTCTTCGTCTTTTTGAACGGAACGAATGACCCTTGTTGCGTTTTTATATAAGCGAATTTGCTTCGCTGGATTGGTGATAAATTGAATAGGATGTTGCAAAGCTACGTTAAAGAAATGCTTTAAAAGAAATTGTTTGTTTTTATTCATACCTGAAAGAATAGAAAGTGGCCCTGAGGCTTGTTCTCCTCCTTTCTTTAGGTATTCAAAACAAGCTGATTTCAATTCTTCATCTCTAAAGACCTCATATAAAGCATTGGCCAAAATATTAATGTTCTGCACACCTTCTCCTCTGTTTTTATAATAAGCAAAGATAGCGTCTTCTAGTTTTTGATCGTCTTTAAAATCGAGTTGAACCAATTCTTTATTCAAACAAATGATGTCGGTAAAGGTAGCTGTCATCCCCCCACCTGTAAGCGGATGCCTCATATTTAAAGAATCTCCTAAAAGAACGGCTCCTTTTTTCCGAAATGCTTGACCTTTCATAGCGTGATTAGGCATCACTTTTACTTGGTCTTCTTCCATTGCTTTATAAAAAGCCGTTAGCATTTCTTTTGGTAAAATAGCTGCTACTTTACTTTTCATCTCCTCCATAGATTGCTTGCCCATTTTTGGTGCTTTGCCACCTGGACAATCGATTAAAATACGGTAAGCATTGGTGTGTGTGGGATACACGAGAACAGGTGCGTTACCAGTAACAATCATGTGTCCATAAGAAGGAAATTCTAAATCCAAATCTTTAAGGATAGTTCCCATAAAGTAAGAACTCACCTTCTTATTCACTTTACTCAGCTTTTCTCGAAACAAAGACATAGGTCCATCAGAAACGATGGTTAGCTTTGCATATTGTTCAGTAGGTGTTCCATCTTCCAAAGTATAAGCTACCCCAACAACGGTTTCGTTTTGCTCTATGAGTCCAGTAACATTACCTTGTACAAGTGTAACGTTTTCTCTTTTCTTTAATTCCTCACGTATGTTGGTCAATAACTTTCCGTTTCGCAACCCAAATCCTTTAATGCCACACTGCACATCTTCGTATTCAATAGTGAAACGTTCTTCTCCCATAATAAGGTTGTATCCATTTACCTCTTGAGCATCTATTCCTTCTAGCAAATCTGCTAGGCCTAATTCCTTTAATGCAAGTACGCCACCAGGCTGCATTAACTCCCCGATTATCCGATCGGGTTCCGTCAAATCACGTTCGATTACGAGCACGCGAGTCCCTTTTGGTTGAGAAGCTGCAAAGATTCCTCCTGCTACTCCTGCCCCAATCACGATGATATCATATGTTCCCATGGCTACTGAATTTGGGTGAGTATGGCCTTCGCCTTCCCCGTTTGATCTTTAAGTGCTAAGCTTTTCAGTATGGCGACAAATTCTTTTTTGGTACTTTCAAAATTGGAATTCGACATAAAGTACTTGGCTGTCTTGCCTTTTCTAATTTTCACATTGGAATGCAAAACGGCAGGATTATTATACAATTCCTTAAGAGTAGCAACGGCCATAAGTTGCGGAATGGCACAGAAGCGAAAGATTTTCTTATTTTGCAGACTGGCTAAGAACGCCAAACAAGCAGGGATGTGTTCTAGCGCATTTAATACCACTTCGTTTAGCGCTTGTAATCCTTTTTCAGGATGAATCTGTAAATCATTAACCTCCTTTACTTTATTTTCCCAAGCGGCTTGTGGCCAGAACAAGCGTCCTTGCTCTAGGTCTTCGGCAAAATCCCGAATGATGTTTGTTTTCTGAAGAAACAAGCCCATTTCATTACTTAAGTTCTTGTTTTCTAATTGTGAACTTGTTTCTAGTTTTGAGGCTAGGAATAATTTACTTAACCCAATTCCAACTAATCCTGCAACGTAGTAGCAGTAATCGTCCCAATCAGGGTAGGTGAGCACTTTTTTATGTGCATAGGTATTCATTCCCGATGCCATTTCACGCGTGATATCTGTAATCACTAGTTTGTAAGCATCATCTAATTTTTGGTATTCACGAATAACTTTATCGAAATGCAGCATGAGATCGCGATAATCTTCTGTATCTCCGACGTTTTCAAGCGTGAACGGTTCACCATTTATGCGATCCGCGAAGCTTAGAAGCATGTCTCTTTTGTCAGAAGTTTGAATATTCATGTCGTCTTCAATGGTATCTAAACCACGTAGAATGAGATAGAACAAGCAAACAGGATTCTGCAATTCACTTGGCAATTGTTGGATGACAACCGCAAATGATCGAGAAACCTTTTTTAAGGCCTCATAACTGTAACTTAAATCGTCCAGATTATGTGACAAATCCTTCAGTCGGGTGGCGGAAGGCTTAAAAGGCTTAAATTCTTTTTTCATTTGTAAGAGGTAGACCAACTCTGATACATGAAAAGAATAGTATGTTATTCTTTTGAGCATTTAATTTCGGTTTTGGTAGGGCACAAACATATACATACTTTCTGCACCTATCCTAATTTTTAACTTTTCGAAATGGAGGGTTTTTTTTTCACCCTAAATTCTTAAACATCAACAAATCAACCATAACAATATGATAATCAACGTACTACACTTTGTTAAAATTTAATTTATTATCACAAAATTACCTCATTTTTTAACATTTCGATAAAAAAATACCTTCAAATGCAGATAATCACGTAAAGCATTGAGCCTGAGTATATAACAAAATTTTAACACTTTTCCAAGTGTTTAGAAAAATATTTTTCATTTTGCACAATAAGGTAAAGTTGGCCTAAAAATTGCGGTTAAAAACTATCCGAAAAAAGGTGAAAATCGAAGGTTTTTTGTCCACGGAAATAGGAAAATTCAACCATTTCACTCAAAAACAAACTGTTAAAAAACAATCTTTCGCCTTAGTCATGCAATAAGCGTGATTTTGCTCCGTTATTAGTAGGTTAAGCTCTTTAATAATATGGTGAAAATGCACCTTATATAATAAGGTATAAAACAAGCGTTTTTTCTTTCCAAAGCGTATAGAAAATTTCCGAAGAAAAAATGAACAGCAGAAAATAGATTTTGCGTTAGGGATAGCAGCGGCATCCTTTTTGAACAAAGTGAAAAAAGAGAAAGCGAATAGCCCGACCCAAGAGCTTGGGAACAGAGTGAGAAAACGCTTGGGTAACGCCCTGAAGAGAATGTGTTTAATTTGGAATTGTCAACAAAATACCATAAATTAACTAATTAGTCAAAAGGGCACTCTGTTACGACTACTAATTCAATGAAAACACTACACTATGAGTAAGACCAACTATGTACAGAATCTTCTTTTTTCGATTCTGATTCTAATCTATTTTCTAGTTCTGCAAGGCGTTTTTTTCAAATTCATTTATCTAATCCTTGCTTTAGGATTTGGCGCCTACCTATTATTTTCTCCCATTTTAAAAGCAAAAAATAACGTTGAGAAACCAACTACAGCAATTTCGTATATCGTATTGGGGTTAGTCCAAATTTCGCTTGTATTCTCATATATAGCGGTTGTTCTTCCGGGAAATGATTGGATAAAGTATGTATTGTACGCTTTAACATTTGTGAATTTCGGCTTGTACTTTGCTCCCATTCAACGAAAAGACCTTGTTTTTCTTTTGATGAACTCCTTTTTACTGGCAATGACGATTTATAGATAAAAAAATCCCTCCACAAATAAATGGGGAGGGATTACTTATGAAACAGTACCTATATAGGTGCTAATGTTATCCTTTTACTTCTAAATTCAATTCTTTCAATTGTTCAGCAGCTAACGGAGACGGTGCATCAATCATCACGTCACGTCCGGAATTGTTTTTCGGGAACGCGATGTAATCACGAATAGAGTCTGAACCACCCATTGTTGCTACCAAGCGATCCAAACCAAAAGCTAGTCCTCCGTGTGGTGGCGCTCCAAATTCAAAGGCATTCATCAAGAATCCGAATTGGTTCTGCGCTTCTTCTTTTGTGAATCCCAATAGTTCGAACATATCCGATTGTAAATTACGGTCGTGAATACGGATAGAACCTCCACCTAATTCCACACCGTTCATCGCCAAATCGTATGCGTTTGCACGAATTTTACCTGGGTCAGTAGCTACCAAGTGCATATCTTCTTTCTTAGGAGAAGTAAACGGATGGTGCATAGCGAAGAAACGATTCGCATTTTCATCCCACTCCAATAAAGGGAAGTCAACAACCCACAACGGCTTAAATTCATTTGGATTTCTTAATCCCAATTCATTCCCCATGTGTAAACGCAATTCATTCATTTGCTTGCGTACTTTGTCTGTATTTCCACACAACACCAAAAGCAAATCGCCTTTTTCTGCGCCTGCCAATTCTCCCCATTGTTTCAAATCATCCTCCGAGAAGAATTTATCTACCGATGATTTAATGGTTCCGTCGTTATTGAATTTCGCATAAATCAATCCTGTTGCTCCAATTTGTGGGCGTTTTACCCAATCTGTTAAGGCGTCTAATTGTTTACGTGTGTATTCTGAACAATCTTTTGCGTTGATGGTCAACACCGTTTCTGCATTGTCAAAAACCGGGAATCCTTTTCCTTTTGCAACAGCGGAAATATCAACGAACTCCATTCCAAAACGAATATCTGGTTTGTCAGAGCCGTACAATTCCATTGCTCGGTCGTAAGTCATACGTGGGAATTCGTAATTGAACTCATAACCACGAACCGTTTTGAATAAGTGTTTCACCAATCCTTCAAACATGTTCAAGATATCTTCTTGATCTACAAACGACATTTCGCAGTCAATTTGAGTAAACTCAGGTTGACGGTCGGCACGTAAATCCTCATCACGGAAACATTTAGTGATTTGGTAATAACGGTCAATTCCAGAAACCATCAACAATTGTTTAAAGGTTTGTGGCGATTGAGGCAAGGCATAAAATTGTCCTTCATTCATGCGCGATGGCACTACGAAGTCACGCGCACCTTCAGGTGTAGATTTGATTAACATGGGTGTTTCCACATCCATAAAATCATTTCTATCCAAGTAATTTCTTGTTTCCAACGCCACACGGTTACGCAGTTGTAATTTTTGCAACACAGGGTTGCGTCGGATATCTAAATAACGGTATTGCATACGCAATTCATCTCCTCCATCCGTATCATCTTCAATCGTGAAAGGAGGTGTTTTTGCTGCGTTAAGCACCGTTAATGTTTGAACTTTTATTTCGATTTCTCCTGTAGGAATGTTCTTATTTTTTGATGTACGCTCGATAACTTCACCTTCAATTTGAATCACAAATTCACGTCCTAACTTACGTGCTTGCGCTGTCAACTCTGCGTTATCCACCTCATTAAATGCCAACTGCGTAATGCCATAACGATCACGTAAATCAACAAAAGTCATTCCTCCGAGGTCACGAGATTTTTGTACCCATCCAGCCAAAGTCACTGTTTGACCAACATTCTCTAGGCGTAATTCGCCACAGCTCTGCGTTCTATACATGTTCTAAAAATCGATTTGATGCAAAAGTAATGAAAGACCCGCACTTATGAAACGTAAATACGGCCATAAATCCTTTTTTTCGTTTTTGGCTGCCTGCGTAGCGTCCTTCGGAAGCGCTACTTTCGTCCTACGGTTGCTAGTGCCGTTGTTTTCAAGCGGTCTTCTATCGACTGGCAAGTAGCTTCCTTTGGTCGCTCTTACCTGCCAAGGCGTCCAGCTTGCCAACATCCGTCAGCTATTCACCTCCGTTCGGGCAGGAAGAAATCCGTCTTCGAATTTTGAAAGTAAAACAGCGTTAATCAAACGAAATTTCAGCCCGGTTGGAGCGGTGGCAGCTCGTGCAACTGGAAATGGAGTGAACGTTTGTTTACCACTGCGACCAGCGGAAGCACGTGGCAAACTTTACGTGACCCCATTTACAGGAAACGACTATAACCCGCAAACCGAAATGGCTGCCACAAAAAAGGGACGAAAAACTCCGCCCCTCAATGTATATTGTTGATAACAATGTCTTACAAAGGAATATTTCCATGTTTTTTGTATGGCATTGTTTCTGCTTTTTTCTCTAAAGATTTGAATCCAGCAATTAATCGAGAACGCGTTTCTTCTGGTAAAATAACGTCGTCAACAATTCCTCTTTCTGCGGCACGATATGGATTCGCAAACATTTCAGCATATTCTGCTTCTTTCTCTAACCATTTCGCTTGTGGATCTTCGGCACCTGCAATTTCACGTTTGAAGATAATTTCGGCAGCACCTTTAGCTCCCATCACAGCGATTTCTGCCGTAGGCCAAGCATAGTTTAGGTCTGCACCAATAGATTTTGAGTTCATTACGTCGAAAGCTCCACCGTATGCTTTACGTGTAATTACGGTAATTCTAGGAACGGTTGCTTCAGAGAATGCGTACAATAATTTTGCTCCGTGAGTAATGATTCCCCTCCATTCTTGATCAGTTCCAGGCAAGAAACCAGGCACGTCTTCGAACACCAGCAAAGGAATGTTAAACGCATCACAAAAACGCACGAAACGTGCACCTTTACGAGAAGCATCTATATCGAGTACCCCTGCCAATGCAGCAGGTTGATTGGCAACAACACCAAGCGTACGTCCGTCCAATCTTGCAAATCCGCATACAATATTTTTTGCAAAATCTTCGTGCACTTCACGGAAGCTATTATCGTCGATTACAGCGTCTACGACTTTACGAATGTCGTAAGGTGTATTGCTATTATCTGGCACGATCGATTTAATAACTTCTAATTTAGAATTATTGAAGGTAACCTCCTCTAATTCGGGAGCCAATTCGTTTGCATTCTGCGGCATATATGTCAACAAGTCTCTCACTTTTTTTAAGGCTTCCACATCGTTAGAAGCGGTAAAGTGATTCACCCCTGATTTTTCAGCGTGTGCTTTCGCTCCACCTAAATCTTCAGAGCTAACTTCTTCATGCGTTACCGTTTTCACCACGTTTGGTCCAGTAACGAACATGTATGAAGTATCTTCTACCATAACGATAAAGTCGGTTAATGCAGGAGAATAAACGGCACCACCGGCACAAGGCCCCATGATGACAGAGATTTGAGGAATTACACCTGAAGCGCGAGTATTTCTATAAAAGATGTCTGCATATCCAGCAAGAGAAACGACTCCTTCTTGAATACGAGCACCTCCAGAATCGTTTAATCCAATAACGGGAGCACCGTTTTTCATGGCTAAATCCATGATGCGACAAATTTTTGCAGCGTGAGTTTCAGACAATGAACCACCAAGAACAGTAAAATCTTGGGAGAAGATGTATACCAAACGTCCGTGGATGGTTCCAAATCCAGTGATAACACCGTCACCTGGGAATTTTTGTTTATCCAATCCAAAAGAAGTAGCACGGTGTTCTACGAATTGACCAATTTCATTAAAAGACCCTTCGTCTAACAAAACGGTTACTCGTTCGCGAGCGGTTAATTTCCCTCCTTGGTGCTGTTTATCTATTCTCGCTTGACCTCCACCAATTTTGGCGTCTTCTCTGCGTTTCAATAATTCTTGATTCTTGTCCATCAACTGAATGTTACATCCTAAATTTATACGAAAGCAAATATAATTAAACCTAACGCATTCAAAAGAAAAGGGAGGTGGATTTATGAAAAAAAGGGCCTGTCCTATATATAAAATGCATATAAAGCCAAGGGGACAAGTAAAACGACCGCATAATTCATTATTTTTGCCTAAAAAATTTAAGCACAATGAGTTTTATCGAACTTTCTGAACAAGAAATTCAACGTAGAGAAAAGTTGAATAAATTGCGCGAGATGGGAATCGATCCTTATCCCGCAGCGTTATATCCAGTAACGGATTTAGCGAAAGATATAAAGGAAAAGTTCGTAGAAAATAAACAGGTTTGTTTGGCAGGTCGAATGATGAGCCAACGTGTGATGGGTAAAGCGAGTTTTGCGGAACTTCAAGATTCTTCAGGTCGTATCCAAGTGTACTTTAACCGTGATGAGATTTGTCCGGGAGAAGACAAAACCGCTTACAATGAATTATTCAAAAAGTTACTAGATCTTGGTGACTTTGTAGGCGTTAAAGGAGAAACATTCCTTACGCAAACGGGTGAGGAATCTATCAACGTGAAAGAATTCACATTGCTTTCCAAGGCTTTGAAACCACTTCCTTTGCCAAAAACGGATGCTGATGGAAAAGTTCACGATGCCTTTACAGATCCAGAAATGCGTTATCGTCAACGTTACGCAGATTTGGTTGTAAACCCACAAGTGAAAGATATTTTTATCAAACGTACAAAGTTATTCAACGCCATGCGTCACTTCTTCAATGAAGCGGGATATATGGAAGTAGAAACACCTGTATTACAATCTATTCCTGGTGGAGCGGCAGCGCGACCATTTGTTACGCATCACAACGCGTTAGATATTCCGTTGTATATGCGTATTGCAAACGAACTCTATTTAAAACGTCTAATCGTAGGTGGTTTTGATGGTGTATACGAATTCTCTAAAAACTTCAGAAATGAAGGGATGGACCGTACACACAATCCAGAATTCACGGCTATGGAAATCTATGTATCCTACAAAGATTACAACTGGATGATGGATTTCACAGAAAAATTATTGGAACACTGCGCTGTTGCTGTAAATGGAACTGCTGAAACCACTTTTGGAGAACATAAGATTTCTTTCAAAGCACCTTACAAACGTATTTCAATGCGTGACTCTATTTTGGAGTTTACCGGTTTTGACATCTATGGAAAATCCGAAGAAGACATTCGTACGGCTGCAAAAGGAATGGGAATTGCGGTGGACGAAACAATGGGGAAAGGAAAGTTAATCGACGAGATTTTCGGTGAAAAATGTGAAGGAAATTACATTCAACCAACGTTTATTACAGACTATCCTAAAGAAATGTCTCCACTTTGTAAAACACACAGAGACAACCCGGAACTAACAGAACGTTTTGAATTAATGGTTTGCGGAAAAGAGATTGCCAATGCTTACTCAGAATTAAACGATCCTATCGACCAAAGAGAACGTTTTGAAGAACAAGTACGTTTGAGCGAAAAAGGAGATGATGAAGCGGGACAATTCATTGATTATGATTTCCTACGTTCACTTGAATACGGAATGCCACCAACATCTGGTTTAGGAATTGGAATGGATCGTTTGATCATGTATTTGACTAATAATCCATCTATTCAAGAGGTATTGTTTTTCCCTCAAATGCGTCCTGAAGCAAAAAAACTTACGCTTTCTGACAGTGAGAAAATTATTTATGACCTATTAGCAAAAGCAAAAGAAATGGAATTAAATGATTTGAAAACAAAATCAGAATTGAGTAATAAACAATGGGATATTGCTATTAAAGGATTAACCAAAATGGGAGCTGCTCAAGTTACAAAAGAGGACGATGTCCTAACGGTACATTTGAAATAGAATTCCTTAACTTATATAACTAAAAAAAGCACAATTTACATTGTGCTTTTTTTAGTTCAGAAAGGTGGTTAATCAAGTTTGAAAAACAGTGTTCATGTTTGATAAGCAAGTGCTTATAATTTAAAGATAGGTATTTTCCCCACGTTATTACGGATAATTTTTTCCTACTCCATTACTCAAAACAAAGAAATCACCACAACTATTTACCCTGTTAACCATTTGTATTTCCACTATTTATGGGATATACATGATTTTCCATGTTAACAATACATTAACTAACTGTTGGATTCCTATCTACACAATATACCGTAGCGTCTATTTAATATTTCTACTAACACAGCTAATTATCGGACAAATCGCCCAAAAAAAAGGACGAGATTTCCCCCGTCCTTCATTTCATTCTTGTGAAGCTACTTTATATTTTATCTAACGCTTGAGCTATATCCGAAATGGTATCTTCATAATACTCAACACCTACAGATAGTCGAACTAATTTTTCTGTGATATTCATAGTCATTTTCACATCATGAGGTACATCCGCATGCGTCATCGTTGCAGGATGTTCTGCCAAGCTTTCTGTTCCACCTAAAGAAACAGCTAGTTTGATTAATTTCAAACTATCCAAGAATGTAAAAGCTTCTTTCTCTCCACCTTTTACATCAAAAGCAATCATTGCTCCAGAAGAAAGATATTGCTTCGCATAGATCGCTTTTTCTCGTGCTGTTCCTTCTTCAGGAATGAAGCCAAGGAAATAGACTTTTTCAACTTTTGGATGGGCCTTTAAGAAATTGGCTACTTCAACCGCGTTTCTTGCCTGTTGTTCCATACGTACTTTAAGAGTCTCCAAGGAACGCATTAGCATCCACCCCGTAAATGGAGCGGCCATATTTCCTAAGAACGTTCTTAACCCTTTTATTCTAGCCATATTTGCAGCACTTCCAAGACAAGCTCCTGCAATAACATCTGAATGTCCTCCTATGTATTTTGTTGCAGAATACAAGACCAAATCCGCTCCATGCTCCAACGGATGTTGCCATATTGGTCCCATATAAGTATTGTCCACAGAAAAAATAACTTCTTTACCATTCTTTTCAGCAAACACTTTTTTTATTTCCGCACACATAGCAATGTCGATCAAGGCATTCGTTGGATTTGCAGGTGTTTCAATATGTATCATTGCTAACCGGTCAGCACGTCCAGAAGCCATCACTTTTTCGATGATTTCTTCTTTCGTATCTATTGGACTAAAACCTATCGATTCAATATTTAATTTCTTTAAAAAATGATTAATAAAATGATCTGTTCCCCCGTAAACAGGGCGGGAATACAGAAGCAAATCCCCAGGTTCCATAAATTCCATCATTGCTGTTGCGATAGCAGACATACCACTTTCAAAAACAGCACAATCTTCGGCTTTATCCCACAAACAAAGTCTATTTTCGAGAATTTCTAAATCTGGATTATTCAGGCGACTATAAATCAATCCCATCTCCTCTCCTTGCTTTTGTTCACTTAAACCATAAGCGACTTCAAAAAAGCGTTTTCCTTCCATCGCAGATTTAAAAACGAAAGTAGACGTTTGGAAAATTGGACATTTTAACGAACCTTCCGAAAGCTCAGGTTTATACCCATAAGTCATCATCAAACTTTCTGGGCGCATTTTTGAATAATCCATAAGTGTTTTTCTTTTGAAGCTAGAAAAAAAACAACCTCATATAGCCATCATTAGAAAAACATTCTGCCAATAAAGTAAAACACTTTATTTTTTTCTATAACTTTCCTTAATCAATTGTCCTTTTAGAAAATAGAACTATGCACATTGACAAAACCGACCTCCATTTACTTCGTCTACTCAAAGTGAACGCAAAAATGGGATTAAAAGAACTAGCAGAAAACGTTGGATTAACAGCAACACCTGTCCATGAACGCATCAAACGCATGGAGCGCGAAGGAATAATCGAAGGGTATAGCATTCGAATCAACAGTGAGAAACTTAATAGAGGTTTAACCATTTTGTGTAATGTACAGCTGAAATCACACAATGCTACTATTTTAGAGGAGTTTGAATCAGAAATTGTAAAAATAAAGGAAGTGGTGAGCTGCTATCATATTGCTGGGAATATAGATTATTTGTTAACCCTCCAAATGAAAGACATGGATGAATATGGTCAATTCGTGAAAGGAAAATTGGCATCTATCCCGCACATCTCACAAGTACAAAGCTCATTTGTAATGCGTAAAATTAAAGAGAACCAATAAAAAAGGGATTCTTTCGAATCCCTTTTTTATTCTGCCTTAGCAAATGCTTAGCAAAATTCGTTGTATGCTTGTGATAAGTTCTCAGCAATCATCAAAGCAGACCCACCTTCAACGTGGTGTCTTTCTAAGAAGTGAACTAATTTCCCATCTTTAAACAAAGCGATTGAAGGTGAAGATGGAGGGTAAGGCAAAAAGTATTTTCTTGCTTGAGCTACCGCTTCGCTATCAACTCCTGCGAATACAGTTGTTAATTTTGTTGGTACTTTATCGTTGTTCAAAGATAATTTAACGCCAGGACGCATATTTCCAGCAGCACATCCACAAACGGAATTCACTACCACTAAAAGCGTTCCTTCAGTATTTTTTATCACTTGATCCACTTCTTCTGTTGTTAAAAGAGACTGAAAACCTACGTTTTCTAACTCTTCTTTCATCGGCTGTACTAATGATGGAGGATACATAATTCTATTTTTTATTTCAAATTTAGTGAATACTTATCAATCTTAGATGAAAGAACAGAAACATTAGGAAATCTTTTGAAATACCTTCAACAACTATTGTTCTTTCTGTTGGAATAGAGCAAGACAACGAACGATATCCACTTCTTTATTCAAAGCGACACCATCCAAAATATATTCCACCATTTCTTTCGTCAACAAAGGCGCTAGCATATATCCTTTAGCACCTAATCCATTAAAAACAAACACATTTTTATGAACTGGATGTTCACCCATTAAAGGACGTCGGTCAACCGTTGTTGGTCTAATCCCAGCTTGTTGGAGCAAAAGTTTAGGTTCTTCTTTCGTTAAAAAAGTTAGATTGTGAAGAATGTCTTTCCGCCCTTGCTCAGTAAGAGATAAATCAGCTGTATCCCAAACATAAGTGGAGCCAATTTTAAATTTCTTTTCTCCGAGTGGAAGGACAAAGCATTTTCTATTCAAAGATTCATTTTCCGGAACATGAGTTAATGTAACCGTTAAAGTCTCCCCTTTCGTTTGGGTAAGTGGCAGATAAGAAAACAATGGATTTTCTAACCCCTTGTAGCCTTCGCAGAAAATTAATTTATCTAATTTCTCCCCTTTATAACTGACTTCCTTCTCATTGAAGCACTTAAAATCGAAGTCTTCTTTCTCTATTTTAACCCTCGTACTCAAAAAAGAATGCATAGCGGAGAGAAACGTACGCGTATCGACGTAATGAGATTGTTTTACTCTTCCTGATCCAAACACATTTGCTTCGGGGAAATAAATTTCATCGTCGGGAGTCACCTCTTCCATATAAGGTGAAAACTCAGGGGTACTTTGTCTTTTCAACCAATAATTTTTCTCTTGCAAGGAGGAGAAAAAACGACGTATTGTAACTTCATGGAAGAAAGAAACATTCGTTTCCATCTCTAGCTCTTTATAAAACTCACTTAGAAAGGGCATAAATTCATCTAACCTCCAACTTTTGGTCATACGTCTAAACACTAGAGGATTAATCATACCCGCGGCAACTTTAGAACTATAGTTTTGATTATTATCAAACAGCACCACTTCAACCCCACGTTGGATCAGATGCCAAGACAGCAAAGTCCCTGACAAACCTCCACCTACAATACCCACTTTCATACTCATCAATTTGCTATTGCTAAACTAACAACACTAATTCTAATATAAGGTGCTTTTTCATGAATTTGTTGAATAATTGATTCGAGCGTTGCGCCAGTAGTAATAACATCATCTACGATAAGTACATGATTGTAACACTGAACCAATGCGGTAACATCAAAACTTTCCTTTATGTTTTCCCAACGTTTAAAACGTGACATTTTTGTTTGACTTTCATTATGTTGATTACGAACCAAGATTCCTTCATTGATTGGTTTTCCAATTGAAACGGCAATTCCATCGGCAATCATTTTTGCTTGATTATATCCACGCTTTCTCATTTTCTTTGGATGAAGAGGGACAGGTAATATAACATCCACAGAATCGAAGTTTCTCATTGTATTCAACTTGGAACCAATCAATCTACCAAACTTTCGTCCAATATCAGGCCGACCATTGTATTTAAGGTCAAACAATAAATTTTTTACTGCTGCTTGTTTGTGATAAAACAATAAAGAAAAACTAGAAAACAAACGTACTCTACCCCAGAATAGCTTATCGAGATGAGACGGCTCCTTGAACTGCTCATAATAGGTGACGGGTAATTCAGACCAACAACATCCACACAGCACTTTTTCGGAAAGCGCAAGTTCAGTATCACAAGTCACACATTGATCGGGAGCGAACAAGTGAAACACGCCATCAAAATACAATCGAATACGTTTATAAAAAGCACTCATAAAGCAGTTTTAGATTGATAATGAAACATTAAGAGGGTAAAACACCTAAGCTTTACTTCGTATAAAATAACAAAAAAATGCACAAAAAACATAAAATAAAGAAAAGTTTATCCTAATCTGACATGTGGATAATTCATTTTATTTGTTGATAAAATCTGTACTCTTTGTCCCAAAGGGGGTTGAGCATATCTTTTGACTTTTCCCCTCAACGCAGATAAATATTTGACTTGTTTTAGGGCAAAATTTTCACAATTTTTGTACTCACACGATTTTACTAGAAAAAAGAAATTCTTGCTATTTGACTAAACAAGTAGCACAAACAACTAAGCTGGGGGAACCTCAGTTTAAAACATTGAATTAAATATAAAGAAATGACGAACACAGAGCCAATTTTAGAGGGGAACAATAGCCGTTTTGTTTTGTTTCCAATTCAACATGACGACATTTGGGCATTTTACAAAAAAGCAGAAGCAAGCTTTTGGACTGCCGAAGAAATTGACTTAGCGCCGGATTTATTAGATTGGGAAACCAAATTAAATGATGATGAACGTCATTTCATCAAACACGTTTTGGCTTTCTTTGCAGCATCAGACGGTATTGTAAATGAAAACCTTGCAGAACACTTCTTATCAGAAGTACAATATACAGAAGCGAAGTTTTTTTACGGTTTCCAAGTAGCAATTGAAAATATCCACTCTGAAACCTATTCTCTTTTAATTGATACTTATATTAAAGATAACGCAGAAAAGAATCACCTTTTCAATGCTATTGACACCTTAGAGTGTGTACAGAAAAAAGCACATTGGGCTTTACGATGGATTGATAAAGGAAGTTTTGCAGAACGTCTTGTTGCATTCGCAGCTGTTGAGGGTATCTTTTTCTCTGGATCTTTCTGCTCCATTTTCTGGTTGAAAAAACGTGGTCTAATGCCAGGTCTCTCTTTCTCAAATGAATTGATCTCAAGAGACGAAGGTTTGCATTGTGATTTTGCATGTTTACTATACAACAACCATTTAGTTAACAAATTATCAAAAGAGCAAGTAAAAGAAATCATTCTTGATGCAGTAGAAATTGAGAAAGAATTCGTTACAGATGCACTTCCTGTTAAACTAATCGGTATGAACAGTGATTTAATGAGTCAATACATTGAATTCGTAGCTGACCGTTTATTGACTGAATTAGGTAATGAAAAGATCTTTAATGTTTCGAATCCATTCGATTTTATGGATATGATTTCCATTCAAGGTAAAACAAACTTCTTTGAAAAACGCGTTGGTGAATATCAAAAGGCTGGAGTTCTTGGAGGCAATGATCAAACCTTTTCACTAGACGAAGAATTTTAAACCCACTATCTATTCATTATGCACGTAATAAAACGCGACGGCCGCAAGGAGCCAATAAAATTTGATAAAATCACAGCGCGCATCATTAAGATGTGTTATGGATTGGATCCATTAGTTTCTCCAGAAGCAGTAGCCATGAAGGTTATTGAAGGAATTTACGATGGTGTAAAAACAACAGATTTAGACAATCTTGCTGCGGAAGTGGCAGCTGCAAAGACTATTGATCACCCAGATTATGCGCTACTTGCTTCAAGAATTGCTGTTTCCAACTTACACAAAGAAACAAAGAAAACATTCTCTGATGTAATCGTTGATCTTTACCACTATATCGACCCTAAAACAGGGGAAAATGCTGGTTTAGTTGCTGATGATGTATTCCAAATCATTCAAGAAAATAAAGATCTGTTAGATTCAAGCATTATCTACGATCGTGATTTCCGTTATGATTATTTTGGTTTCAAAACATTGTCTCGTTCTTATCTTTTAAAATTAAACGGACAAATTGTTGAACGACCGCAACACATGATAATGCGTGTGTCTTTAGGGATTCATAAAAATGACTTGGCTTCTGCTATCAAGACATACAACTTGATGTCTGAAGGATGGTTTACGCATGCTACACCAACTTTATTCAACGCTGGTACACCAAAACCTCAAATGTCCTCTTGCTTCCTTTTGACAACAAAAGAAGATAGTATCACTGGAATTTATGATACATTAAAAAACTGCGCTCAAATTTCGCAATCTGCTGGTGGAATTGGATTAGCAATTCACAATATTCGCGCAACAGGAACGTACATCAAAGGTACCAACGGAACATCAAATGGTATCGTTCCAATGTTACGTGTCTTCAACGATACAGCACGCTATGTTGATCAAGGTGGAGGAAAAAGAAAAGGATCTTTCGCAATGTACCTTGAGCCTTGGCATGCAGATGTTTTTGACTTCTTAGATTTAAGAAAAAATCACGGTAAAGAAGAACAAAGAGCACGTGACCTTTTCTACGCTTTATGGATACCAGATTTATTCATGAAACGCGTTAAAGAAAATGGAAATTGGACCTTAATGTGTCCTCACGAATGTCCTGGATTATCTGATACTCACAGCGAAGCGTTCGAAGCTTTATATACAAAATACGAGCAAGAAGGAAAGGGAAGAAAAACAATCAAGGCCCAAGATTTATGGTTCAAAATTCTTGAATCACAAATTGAAACAGGAACCCCTTATATGTTGTATAAAGACGCCGCGAATGCGAAGTCAAATCAACAAAACCTAGGAACTATAAAATCATCAAACTTGTGTACAGAGATTATCGAGTACACAGCTCCTGATGAGGTGGCAGTTTGTAACTTGGCGTCGTTAGCGTTACCAAAATATGTAAAAGAAGATGGAACGTTTGATCACGATAAACTGTTTGAAGTTACCTATCAAGTTACATTAAACTTGAACAAAATTATTGATGAAAACTATTACCCAGTTGAAGAAGCAAAAAATTCAAACCTTCGCCATCGTCCAATTGGATTAGGTGTTCAAGGACTGGCTGATGCATACATCATGTTAGGGTATCCATTTGAATCTTTAGAAGCACGTCAATTAAACAAAGACATCTTTGAAACAATTTATTTTGCTTCAATGACCGCATCGAAAGATTTAGCTATCAAAGAAGGGGCTTATTTAACTTTCCCAGGTTCACCAACCTCAAAAGGAATTTTCCAATTCGACATGTGGAATGTAACACCATCAGACAGATGGCAGTGGGATGCATTAAAAGCGGAAGTAGTAGAGCACGGAGTAAGAAACTCTCTACTCTTAGCACCAATGCCAACCGCCTCAACTGCACAAATATTAGGAAATAACGAATGTTTTGAACCGTATACATCAAACATTTACACACGTCGTGTACTGTCTGGTGAGTTTATTGTGGTAAACAAACATTTATTAAAAGATTTAGTTAAAGAAGGGTTATGGAACGGTGAAATGCGTCAAATGATTATGGCCTCAAATGGTTCTATTCAAGCGATTCAGAATATTCCACAACGATTAAAAGACCTTTACAAAACAGCTTGGGAAATATCTCAAAAAGCAATTCTTGATCAAGCAGCTGATCGTGGAGCATACATTTGCCAATCGCAATCTTTGAATATTTTTATGGAGAATGCAAACTTTGGTAAACTTACATCTATGCACTTCTACGGATGGGAGAAAGGTCTAAAAACAGGAATGTACTACCTAAGAACAAAAGCAGCAACAGATGCAATTAAGTTTACAGTAGACAAAAATGTTGTGGCACAAGGAGACATTAAATCAGCAGAAGAAAACCAAGATGCAATCGCATGTTCATTAGAGAACCCTGACGCTTGTGAAATGTGTTCTGGTTGATTTTAAAAAATAACACGGTGGTTAAGAAATTTGTGCCGTTAAAGTATTAATCACTTTACTAAAATCCTCGAAGCCTCTTCGAGGATTTTTTTTGTCCGTAAAAACTTTACGTTCTTATTCCATATCTTCGTAAAATGGCTAAAGTAAAATCAGCATTTTTTTGTCAAAACTGTGGATATGAAACTCCAAAATGGTTGGGTAAATGTCCGTCTTGTAACAATTGGAACACCTTTGTTGAAGAATTGGTAGAAAAAAATCTACCCGGAAACATCGTGGCTTTCTCCAAATCTGGAAGAACATCAAAACCTACCGCAATAAATGAAATAAAAAGTGTAGAACAACCACGATTTGCCTTAGATGACGATGAAATGAATCGCGTGCTTGGTGGTGGCGTTGTACTCGGTTCATTAGTATTATTTGGAGGAGAACCTGGAATTGGAAAATCAACCTTGATGCTACAAATTGCAGTTGGAAACAATAACCTGAACGTTTTATATGTATCTGGGGAAGAAAGTGAACAGCAAATCAAAATGCGAGCAGAACGAATTGGTGTCAAAAATCCAAATTGTTTCATCCTATCTGAAACCAATATACAAAATATATTCACCCAGGCAGAAGAGATTCAACCTCAATTGCTAGTGATCGACTCCATACAAACCCTGTACAGTTCGGACATTGAAAGTTCACCCGGTAGCATCTCTCAAGTAAGAGAATGTACCGCCCAACTCCTACGTTACGCAAAAACAAGTAATGTACCCGTATTCTTGATTGGTCACATCACAAAAGAAGGTTCATTAGCCGGCCCAAAAGTCCTAGAACACATGGTAGATACCGTTCTACAGTTTGAAGGCGACAGAAACCATGTATACCGCTTACTTCGTGGTATTAAAAACCGATTCGGTAGCACAAACGAATTAGGTATATACGAAATGGTTGGCTCTGGACTTAGACAAGTAGACGACCCAACAGATATTCTCATTACAAATGCAGATAATTCACTCAGTGGTATCGCTATCGGTGCAACCATGGAAGGTATGCGATCAATGCTTATTGAAGTACAAGCACTAGTGAGTACTGCTGCCTATGGAACTCCTCAACGATCATCAACCGGTTTTGATGCAAAGCGATTAAACATGCTACTTGCTGTTATGGAAAAAAGATGTGGATTCAAACTCGGCGCAAAAGACGTATTCCTAAACATAGCAGGAGGAATTAAAGTAGATGATCCAGCTTTGGATTTGGCCGTTGTAGCAGCTGTCCTTTCATCAAATGCAGACTTACCCATAAACAATAAATTAGCATTAGCTGCAGAAGTTGGACTGTCTGGAGAAGTACGACCTGTTAATCGGGTAGATCAACGCATTTATGAAGCAGAAAAAATCGGTTTCGAAAAAATAATCATTTCGAAATATTCCAAAGGAATAGATCAAAAAAATTTCAAAATAAAAATTATATTCTGCGGAAAAATGGAAGAAGTCGTACGCGCACTATTTAGTGGTGAATGACAAATCAACAGAAAAACTGGACTTGAAACACGAAACACTATAAATCTACCCAACGTTTACATTCCATATTGTATATTTGTAAGTTAAAATAAGAGACCCATGCAAAACGATTTACAGCTCTATAACAGCCTTAGCGGAAAGAAAGAAAAATTTGAACCAATAACGGAAAATAAAGTCGGAATGTACGTTTGTGGACCAACACTATACAGTGAACCACACATGGGAAATATGCGTACGTTTATTAATTTCGATTTGATTTATAGATACCTCTTAAAGTTAGGATACGATGTCAAATACGTACGTAACATAACAGACGCAGGACATATCACAAATTCTGCTGGACAAGAGGTGGACAGCATTGGCGCAGCAGCAAAAAGCGCACAAGTACAATCCCTAGAAATCGTTTATGCATTTAACGTAAAATTTCAACGCCTACAAAGAGAGTACAACCTACTCCCTCCAAACATTGAACCAACGGCCACACAACATATACAAGAACAAATTGAAATCATTGAGCAAATCATTGAAAACGGTTTCGCATATATCGTAAACGGGTCCGTCTATTTTGACGTTAAAAAATACAGCGAAACTTACAACTACGGGATTTTGAGCGGAAGAAAAATTGAAGAATTAGCCGAAGAAACAAGAACCCTGAACGCACAAGACGAGAAAAAATTCTTTGCTGACTTTGCACTATGGAAAAAAGCAAATCCAATTGATATGCAAATCTGGCGTTCACCTTGGGGAGATGGAAACCCTGGATGGCATATCGAATGTACCGCAATGAGCACAAAATACTTAGGAAAACACTTCGATATCCATGGAGGTGGAATGGACCTAAAATTCCCTCATCACGAAGACGAAATTGCGCAAAATTGTGGTGCAATGGGATGTAATCCAGCAAAATATTGGTTACATGCAAACATGCTGAATGTAAATGGACAAAAAATGAGTAAATCCTTTGGAAACTATTTTTTACCCATGGATATCATCGAAGGAAACACAGCAATTTTTGAGAAACCTTTTGCAGCAAACGTAGTTCGATTTTGTATGATGCAAGCACACTACCGTTCCACAATTGATTTCTCCAATGATTCTTTAATAGCCGCAGAAAAAGGCTACCTAAAACTAATGGAAGCATTGAAAACGTTGTCAAGTATTAAAACGTCAGAAAGTTCAACGATTGATGTAAACGCACTAATCGAAGGATGCTACAAAGCTATGAATGACGATTTCAACGCACCCATTTTAGTGGCACAATTGTTCGAAGCTGTTAAACACATCAACACCATAAAAGACGGAAACGCTAGTATCACAGCAACAGACGCAAAACAATTACTAATGGAAATGGAAAGCTTCGTTTTTGAGGTTTTAGGCCTTCACAAAAGCGTACAAGCCGACAATAACGACCGTTTGACTCCAGTGATGGATTTAGTTTTAGAATTAAGAGCAAAAGCACGCGAAGAAAAAGATTGGAGTACATCAGATAAGATACGTGACATGCTTGCAGCAGCCGGAATTATCGTTAAAGACTCTAAAGAAGGAACAAGCTGGAATTAAACACGTTGAAAATAGCATACAAAATGTTAAAAAGAACCATACAGTAAAAAACCAGCACCGTTAAAATAATATCCGCAGACAACACAAAGTAAATGAGTAATTTAGCTCTTGAAATAAAACTGATAATCATTTTACCTCTTGTCTAACAATTTCAACGAACAGTTTTAGCAAAAATTACAACAATATTATTAATCCCTTTGAGCAATCAAGGGGATTTTTTTTTGGGCGTTACCCCGCCACGTACCTTAGGCTAGGGTCGGGCTATTCATTCCTAGTTTTTCGCTCATACTTCACGAAAAAGCTAACCATTACTATCCCTAACGCAACAGATCCGTTTTTAAAAAACCATCCTTTTTCAAAGTTTTCAATTCAAAAAACAAAAAAAGGTAGACTAAACAACAATTGGATAAACACAAAACCTCATTTTAGAACTTCTAATACACTTAAACAGACTGCTTGCCCTTTTCCCTTATTTTACAAATAAAATCAACATGAAGGCCAAAAATAAATAGGTATACCATCTTCCAACAGCTAGGGCAAAGCGTGATAGCTAAATGAATTGAAAATGGAGTGAGCGCGTGTTTACCCTTGCGACTATAAAGAAGCACAGGGTAAGCAGCTGGCGAACCCATTTTTCAAACATTTACTAAAACGCGTTGACCGTAAAAGCTGCCAAAATAAAAAACGGCCCCAAATACTTGGAGCCGTCATTTTTAAAAAGGTGGAAAGAATCTTAGTTCTTAACAACGTTGAATTTAGATAATTTTCCGTCTTGGAATACAACATTAACGATGTACATTCCTGATTGAACAGAAGTTAAATCTAAAACAGTTTGGTTACCGTTAAAAGAAACGCTTTGGCTAGAAACTGTTCTTCCAGCTAAGTCCGTTAAATTAACAACAGCATCACCGTTTTTAGCTACATTGATACGAACGAAATCTGTTGCTGGGTTAGGGAAAGCAGAACCTTCAACGAAAGTTGTTGCATCTACGCTAACTGTTGCAGCATCGATAACTTGTAAAACATTGTATAATACTCTATCATGACCAAATCCTAATGTATACCAGTTAGAGCTTCTCAATGGATTTACTACTTCTTTCTCTACATTATAGTTTCTATTAACGTTTCTCTTATCAGTATAACCATAGTACAATGATTCGTCAGTAGCAACGATACAAGATAAATATCTTTGGTTATCTTCTAAAACAACTGGATCAAAATAAGGAATAACAACATCAGCACTATTTACAGCTGTAGTAATGATAAACTCACCCTCAGCAATATTTTCTAAAAGAGAAAAATTAAAATCTGGATGATCAATATTTGTAAATCCATTATTCCACTTGTACAAAATAGCAGAAATTGCCTGACCATCTAAAGTCACCGTTGCATCAGAAGCTACGCTTGTAGAAACTTTTACACCTGTTGCAGCAACATTGCTTGCGTTCGCATGTCTGAACATAGAACAGTATTCAATATTTGGTGCTGGAGTACCAGATTTGGTAAATACAGCAACATCTTTAATTGCTTCACCAGCTTTAAGATCCATAACTGCCCATTCATTAGCACTAACAACCATTCTCTGTGTAATTGTATTATCAGAAGCGAAATCATCAGCAACGTCTCCGTTCAATTCAAATTTAATTGTATAGTCACCAGTAGTAAGGTTCGTACCTGCCCACGCTGGAAAAGCATTAGTTGCTCCTGGGAATAAGTGTAATGAATCACCGCTTGCTAATGTAAAAGGCCCTAATTCTTCTTCATAAAGAGGTGCTGTTGTTCCCACTTTAGAGATTGTAATTTTTGCTTTTGCAGTAGACGATGCTGCCGATCCATAATTATTAATCATTAAACCAACAGGATAGCTATAGTTAGCGCCATCTAAAAGTGTATTTGCAGACAAATATCTTGGAGACAACACATCAGCTTGAACAAAACCTAAATCAGTAGAGAAATACCCTTTTTTGTTTCCTAACAACAATTCAACAGGTCCAGCAGCCATTGCCGTTGCAATAATTTGCCCTTCAGATAAGCTCATAGATACTACAGGAACTGTTACATCTAATCCATCAGTACCACCAGACATGCTAATTGATTCATCTAGGTTATTAATAACGATGATACCAATTGCTCCAGCATTAAACGCAGCCTTAGCTTTCAATCCAAAGTTACAAGTACCACGACGAATAATTGCAATTTTACCACTGATATCAGCAGCATTTGTTAACGCTGTACATCCTTGTTGTGAATTTGGGTGACCGTTAACATCATTTCCTGCAGTACCATCATTCACAAAAACAGCAAAACCTTCAACAAAAGTTGTGTGAAAGCTATTTTGTCCCCATGAAGGATTTTGTGCATTAGGATCAGCGTAACTATGTACAAAAGATCTTTGTACCGAAGCCGGTGAAAGACCTAAAACGATTCCTTGTCCGAAAGCAGTAATAGAGCAACCTCCAACAAGAAGAGTTAGTAAGAATTTTTTCATAAACGATTATATTTTAAGTGTAAAGAAAAATAATTTCCTTCAATTTAACACTTAAATATAAACAATTTATTAACAAATAAAAAATCCGAGGAATCATTCCCTCGGATTTAACATTATTTATTCAGATAATAATTTTACTTATCCTACTGTAGCTTTTAAGAATTCACGGTTCATACGTGCGATGTTTTCTAAAGAAATACCTTTAGGGCATTCTACTTCACATGCGCCTGTATTGGTACAGTTACCGAATCCTTCTAAGTCCATTTGTTGAACCATGTTTAACACACGATCTTTTGCTTCAACGCGTCCTTGCGGTAACAATGCAAATTGAGAAACTTTAGCAGAAACAAACAACATAGCAGAAGAGTTTTTACATGTTGCAACACATGCTCCACATCCAATACATGTTGCTGCATCAAATGCTTTATCTGCGTCATCTTTAGGAACTGGGATAGCATTTGCATCCTGTGTTTTCCCTGAAGTGTTAACCGAGATAAATCCTCCTGCTTGTTGAATACGGTCAAATGCCGTACGGTCAACTACTAAATCTTTGATAACAGGGAATCCTTTTGCTCTAAATGGTTCAATGTAGATTGTGTCTCCATCGTTGAATTTACGCATGTGTAACTGACAAGTAGTAACACCTCTGTCTGGTCCGTGCGCTTCACCATTAATGAACATAGAACACATACCGCAAATTCCTTCACGACAATCGTGATCAAATGCAACAGGTTCTTTTCCTTCTGTGATCAATTGCTCGTTTAACACGTCCATCATTTCAAGGAAAGACATGTGTTCACTAACATTATCGATAGGATATGTTTCGATTCTTCCTTTATCGTTTTTATCCTTTTGTCTCCAAATTTTTAACGTCAATTTCATATCTACCTATTATTTGTATGAACGTTGTTTTAACTCAACTGCTTCAAATTTTAAATCTTCTTTATGTAAAACGGGTGTACTTGGGTTTCCAGTCCATTCCCATGCTGCTACGTAGGCAAAATTAACATCGTCACGCAATGCCTCTCCGTCTGGTGTTTGAGACTCCTCACGGAAGTGTCCCCCACAAGACTCAGCACGGTGTAAAGCATCCATTGCAAACAATTCAGCCAATTCGATAAAGTCTTCAACACGTGTTGCTTTTTCTAACTCTGGATTGAACTCATACGCATCACCAGGAACAAAAACATCTTTATGGAAATCTTCACGTATTTTGCGAATGACTTCGATTGCTTCATTTAATCCTGCTTCGTTACGTGCCATTCCCACGTTATCCCACATAATTTTCCCTAAAGCTTTGTGGAAGTGATCCACTGATTTAGTTCCTTTATTGTTGATGAATTGCTCTAAACGCGTACGCACTGCCTGTTCTGCTTCAACAAATTCAGCTAATTCAGTTGAGATATGTCCTGTACGAATATCTGCAGCTAAATAATCACCAATCGTATAAGGTAAAACGAAGTAACCATCAGCCAATCCTTGCATCAAAGCAGATGCTCCTAAACGGTTTGCCCCGTGATCAGAGAAGTTTGCTTCTCCAGCACAATAACATCCAGGAATGGTTGTCATTAAGTTATAATCAACCCAAAGCCCTCCCATTGTATAGTGAACAGCAGGATAGATCATCATTGGTGTTTTGTATGGATTATCATCAACGATTTTCTCATACATTTGGAATAAGTTACCATATTTAGCCTCTACGATAGCTTCTCCTAATTCACGAACACGTGCATCGGAAGCATTCGCTTCGTGGTTCAATAATGCTTTTTCTTGTCCGTAACGCATGATTGCTGCATCAAAATCAAGATAAACCGCCTCCCCTGTTTTATTTACACCAAAACCAGCATCACATCTTTCTTTAGCTGCACGAGAAGCAACGTCACGAGGAACCAAGTTACCAAATGCAGGGTAACGACGCTCTAAGTAATAATCACGATCTCCTTCTGCAATCTGTGTAGGTTTCAAACGTCCTTCACGCAATGCAACAGCATCTTCCATTTTTGCTGGCACCCAAATTCTTCCGTCATTACGTAAAGATTCAGACATTAGCGTCAACTTAGATTGATAATCACCTGAACGAGGAATACAAGTTGGGTGAATTTGTGTATAACAAGGGTTTGCGAAATGTGCTCCTTTTTTGTGTGCCCTCCAAGCTGCAGTAACGTTAGATCCCATCGCGTTCGTAGATAAGAAATAAACGTTTCCGTAACCACCAGAAGCAATAATTACAGCGTGAGCTGAATGACGCTCAATTTCTCCTGTAATCATGTTACGAGCAATAATACCACGTGCTTTTCCATCAACAAGTACCAATTCCAACATTTCATGTCGGTTGTACATTTTGATTTTCCCTTTACCGATTTGACGGTTCATTGCGGAATAAGCACCTAATAATAATTGCTGTCCTGTTTGTCCTTTAGCATAAAAAGTACGTTGTACTTGTGTACCACCAAAAGAACGGTTATCTAATAAACCTCCGTATTCACGTGCGAAAGGAACTCCTTGCGCCACACATTGGTCAATAATATTTGCAGAAACTTCTGCTAAACGGTGAACGTTTGCTTCACGCGCACGGTAGTCACCACCCTTGATTGTATCATAAAACAAACGGAAAACAGAATCTCCGTCATTTTGGTAATTTTTAGCTGCGTTCACCCCACCTTGTGCTGCAATCGAGTGCGCACGACGTGGAGAATCTTGGTAACAAAATGCTTTCACACTGTATCCCATCTCAGCCAATGAAGCTGCTGCAGAACCACCTGCCAAACCTGTACCAACAACAATTACGTCAATAGAACGCTTGTTTGCTGGGTTAACCAAGTTGATGTGATTTTTATAGTTTGTCCATTTATCAGCTAATGGACCTGCTGGTATTTTTGAATCTACTGTTGACATAGCGAATGTTATTTGGTCAAATAAATGTATACCGGAATCAATGCAAACAACGCTGGAACAACGATAGCAAAAATATTACCGATTAATTTAACTGCTGGTGTGAATTTCTTACCATTTAATCCTAATGATTGGAAAGCAGAAGCAAATCCGTGCATCAAGTGGTATGCTAGAACAAGCATTGCAACAACGTAGAAAATAACCATTGGCAACGCCATTGTGTTTGCTGGAATTCCTGCCTCTTTTGTTTTATCTTGCCCAAAGAAAGCATAAACTAAAGAATGTAAATCCTTATAACCTGTACCAATTTTTGGATTGTCACCTGTTGATTTGTAGGATGGATCGATACCCGCGATTTGTTCACGAACTGACTCCATACTTTGATACAACTCTACTTTATTCTTTACCTCTACCTGTTCAACTGGAACATAAGATCCTTGGGTAGTATAGTATGCTTTTACCTCTTCGTCTACTACTTTGTTCTCACCAGCCATTGTTGGATTGTACAACGTTTCCGTATGCAAAGGCATTGCCTTACTTGAATACTTCATTTGCCACCAGAAATTCTGCATGTGTGTAATAATGAAAACCAAAACTAAAGTACCCAATACAGCCATACTGCGAGAATACCATTTGCTATTTGCATTCGGCTTTTCGTATGCATACTTAACTGGACGTGCTTTCTTGTTTTGCATCGTCAACATAATTCCATCAATCGCGTGGAACAAAATAGACAAGTACGTTAAATAAGATAGTAATTTAACTGCTGGATTTGTCGTCATGAAGTACGCATACTCATTGAACGCACGTTTACCTTCAACGCCTGGAATCAATAACTGAAGGTTTCCAGCTAAATGCCCGATTAAGAAGAGGCACAGGAAAAGTCCCGTCAATGCCATCCACCATTTTTTGGCAATTGATGAACTTAAAATTGCAGATTTGCTCATAAATATTAAAATTGGATTGTATTTAACTAAACATGCAAATTTAGCATTATGAAAATTGAAAATGAAAGATTTTCCTAATTTAGACCGAGTATAAATTAAACCCCTTTTCTTTTCTCCATAAATCACACACTGTTTAATGCTATTCTCTAAGCTAAAACGAAAGTACAACCTGATTTTCAACCACCTTTAAATGACACTTTTGTCCTAAAACAAGGCAACGATTATCCGCTTGATGACCTGCTGGAAAATCAAAAACAATTGGAATTTTTCGAAATTGAAAATGCTCCAAAAGGGTATCGCGATAAATCAAGCCAGTTGGGTTTGCAGTTTCCCCAATTGAGGTAAAAGATCCCACAATTAGACCCACAATCTCATCCCAAACACCTGCATCTTTAAAAGCATGCAACATACGATCAATAGCGTAAGCCTGCTCCCCTACATCTTCAATAAAAAGAATCTTCCCTTTGTAAGATGGCCTTTGTTTGTTCCCAAGTTGGGAATACAGAATACTTAAATTCCCTCCAATAATTTCAGCATGCACCTCTCCTTTTTTATTAAAAGAATAGCTTTGAACTTCAATGGAATAAGAACGACCTGTTAAAGCGTTCATTAAGGTAGCTAAACTTTCAGGACTATTCTCCTCAAAGTTCAAAGGCATAGTTGCGTGCAAAGAAGGAATAGCAGAAAAATCTAAAAACTGATGAAAAACAGTAACATCACTGAAACCTACCATCCACTTTGGATCACGTAAAAAAGCAGCCCAACGCAAATGATCCATCAATTGTACACATCCATATCCTCCACGAGCAGAAACAATTGCTTTCACATCCGCACGGTCAAGTCCGGCTTGTAGATCAGAAAGACGTTCATAAAGGGTACCCGAGAAATAACCGTGCTCTCCTAAGCAATTTGGACTCACTTCCACACGAAAACCATTCCTTTCAAAAAAATCTTTTGCAAATTCCACGGATTTAACATCAACAGCTTTAGCAGGAGCACAGATATAAATCAAATCTCCTTTCTTTAAGGATAGGGGTCTATTTTCCATCAATTCTAATTTAGAACAAAAATAGCAAGAAAGCCCCAAACGTTTTCATTAGTTTTGTAACATGAACAATGCACAACTTTCTCCTTTCAACGATGCTTATTTTATGAAACAAGCACTGATTGAGGCCCAAAAAGCTTTTGAACGCGATGAAGTGCCAATTGGCGCAGTGATAGTAGCGAACAACCAAATCATTGCGCGTTCTCACAATTTAACAGAATGTTTAAATGACGTGACCGCTCATGCTGAAATGCAAGCGATTACATCAGCGGCAGGAACACTGGGCGGAAAATATCTTGTAGACTGTTCCATTTATGTAACGGTGGAACCCTGCGTTATGTGCGCGGGAGCCCTATATTGGTCTCAGATTTCTAACATCTTTATTGGAACGAGAGACGAAAAAAGAGGTTCTCTCCGATTTGAAGGACTTTTCCATCCAAAAACAAATGTACATATTGGTTTATTAGAAGAAGATTGCAAAGCATTGATGCAAAATTTTTTCAAAAGTAAACGCTAAACGACTTTCATTAAAAAGACATGAACTACAGCAATCAAAAAGATATCATCTGTGCTTTAGCAACTCCAAATGGTGTAGGAGCAATAGGAATTATACGTGTATCAGGAGAAGGTTCAATCGCACTACTTTCCGCAAATTTCAATAAAGATTTAACGAAAAAAGATACACACACGCTGCATTTTGGAAACTTTTTAGACACCGATAAATCTATCATTGACGAAGTGTTAGTTTCCATTTTTCACAGAGGTAAAAGCTTTACAGGCGAAGAATCTGTTGAAATCAGCACACACGGATCTCCCTATATTTTACAGAAAGTAATGGAATTGCTCGTAAATACAGGAGCTAGAATTGCCAATCCGGGAGAATTTACCATGCGCGCTTTTTTTAACGGAAAACTAGACCTTTCACAAGCTGAAGCAGTAGCCGATCTGATCGCATCTCAATCCAAACGCGCGCACGAAATAGCTTTGAACCAATTAAAAGGAAGCCTATCTTCGGAACTGAAAACCCTTCGTGACGACCTCATCCACTTTGCATCATTAGTCGAACTAGAATTAGATTTTGCAGAAGAGGATGTAGAATTTGCCGACAGAACTGAGTTGTTAAACCTCATCTTACACGTGCTCTCAGTAGTCAAAAAAATGATTCAATCATTTGAACTCGGAAATGCCATTAAAAATGGAGTGCCCGTTGCCATAGTCGGCGCACCAAATACCGGGAAAAGCACACTATTAAATCAATTACTTGAAGATGATCGTGCCATCGTCAGCAACATTGCCGGAACAACTAGAGATGTTATTGAAGAAACATTGAACATCGAAGGCATTGTCTTCCGATTAATAGACACAGCCGGAATACGAGAAACAGAAGAAGAGATAGAGGCAATAGGTATTCAAAAATCATTAAAGAAGATTCAAGAAGCCCAATTGGTCATTTGCATGATGGACGCTACAAAACCAGATGAAATGGCAGCCGCACGTACCTGGTTTAATGAATTACAACAGGAATTCCCAAGCAAGAAAATCGTTAAAGTCCTCAACAAAATAGACATGGCTTACGATTCCCTGCAAGAAAACGAAATCGGTATCTCTGCCAAAGACAACGTAAACATCGAACAACTTAAATCTTGGATGGTCGACCAAATCTTAAACGGCGTTGACTTCCAAAACGAAATAATTGTGACCAACGCACGCCACCGCGACGCCTTAGTGAAAACGCAAGACGCCTTAGAACAAGCACGTTTTGGTTTACAGAACAACATCACTGGCGATTTTGTCGCAATGGATATCCGCCAAGCCATGTTTTGGTTAGGATCTATCACAGGGCAAATTTCCGAAGACGACCTTCTCGCAAACATCTTCAGCAAATTTTGTATCGGCAAATAAGTCCAAAAAAGCATTCGCTCACCCCAAGAATAAAACGATAAAATTCTTTCTTTGGCCGCTTCCCTACCCAAATACTTGGGTGGGGTCAGGCTATCCGCTATATCTTTTGCTTCCGCAAAAGGATGCCGCTTATATCCTTAGCGGGAAATTGGTTTTCAGACATACGTTTTCCTTGAAAATTGAAAACAAACCCTCAGCCCGGGAGGAGCGCAATAGCTCTACGAACGAAAAAAGGAAGGTGAACGTTTGTTTGCCGCAGCGACCAGCGGAAGCTCGGGGCAAGCAATACGTGAACGCTTTTTGCGGAGGAGACTAAAGCG
>JASLGM010000033.1 GCA_030150045.1 Taishania sp. | reverse complement strand
TGAATATATAAACTGGTATAACACAAAAAGAATACACTCTTCATTAGGATATTTAACACCCTTAGAAATGGAAGTGAGAATAAGAAGGAAAATTAACAAAGTGGCTTGAAAAAAATGTCACAAATTTAGTAGGTAGTTCAAGAACACCTGTCAATGGAACAAGGACAAAAACAAAAAATAAATTAAAACCAAATCCCATTTTATTGTCTTATTAGATGTCTGTTGTGTTGTTTTTTTTTGTTTAATAACGTGAGGCGGTTTTACCACAAAACTTCAACGATGCAAGAAATTCAAACTTAGAAAAGAGTTTTATACGAAGTACAAAAACCGCGACTTTTGCCAAACGCTTGTTAGGGGAGGTTTTATAGTATTGGTCGAATATTAATTGTTTTAGTTTCATGTTTTTTAGATTCCGTTGAATAGTAAAGAACAACATTTTCTTTTTTCATAATGATAGAATCCATTTGTCCATAATTATACAGTCCACTTTCTGGATTATTGACTGTCATTTCTTTGTTGTTTAGAAAGTTGCGGAATATCAACTTTTCAAATTCTTCGTTTTTCACATAAGAAATTAAATTAGGATTATTTTTTACTATTTGAGTATATCCATATTGTTCATCTGGCCTATCCTCTTTGGTAAAAACAAAAAGTTCGGAGTGACATGGCCCGCCACAGGCAAAAGAGACTACGGTAAAAAACTCATTGCAGTAGCTGATTCTTGACATCTCAGGTCGAGTATTTATAAGCTTTGACTTTTTCCAAGTTCCGTCAGTTGATTTTATGGTTATTCTATATGCATTCTTGTTTTTATTTGGTATTTCTTCGAGTTTAGAAATAAATTGGTCACAATTACAGGTATACAAGTTATCTAGGAATATTTTATTCCTTTTAACAATTAAAGAATCGGACGATGCAACTACAGTATTCTCATTCAAAACTGTTTCATGTATGTCATTTGTTTTTTTGTTTTGACAGCCTAGAAAAAGTAAAGTAATAATTCCTAAATATTTCATTGTATTGGATTTCAAGCGGATTCCTCTTTTAATTGCTATCTGACTATAAATATACTACCTAATTTACTTATTTTTGAAGAACAAAACTTCAAGATTACGCATCAGATGGTCTAACATAAACTTCGGTTTATTGCCAGTGGATCTTTTCTCATACGAGTTCTTGTCCGCTGTTATTTCATTGAAAATTTAACGTAAATACTTGACTGAATTTTTATTTTTTGAAACTGAATCTCGTTGTTGTCAACAAATCTCATTTTTATTCCGTCAATATAGGCTTCTGTTCCACCTGTACGTGAGCCTCGAACATTCATTAAAGCCTGAGATTGCGAAATTTCATTCTCTTTGATTACTAATGGTTTTCCAGTTTGTTCACCAATGGCTGTCAATAGGTAGTCAGCTTTGTCTTTTGCAGATTTAATAGCTAATATTTTCACTTCTTTTCTCAAACTTTCTATTTTAGTATGGTTTACTCTTGAAATAAATGCGTCAGTGATTTCAAGTTTCTCAAGTTCAAGAAATACTTGTCCAGTAGTTGTTGCATTTGAAACTTTTAAAGTGTAGTCCTTTTTTGTTAGTACGTCCTTTTTCTGCCAGTTAATTTTCACATATTCAGCATTTGCGTCTGATAAATATAAGTTTGTCAAGTCTATATCAAGTGACTTTAATGCACTTTTAAGCTTCTCCTCTTGTTCATCAATTGTCACTTTTACCTTGTTTACATATCTTTCATGAATGATAATTCCAATGTAAATTTCGTCAGGAACAACTTCCTTCTCTGCTGTCCCTATTACTTCAATGAATGGTTCCTCTGTCTTTATCGAATTAGTTTGTCCAAAAGACAGGAAAGTAGTTAGTAAAAACACTACTGTTAAAAGTTGTTTTAGTTTATTCATTATTTTTCTGTTTGTGTAACGTTTTAATCGGTTATTAGTTTTAAGTGCAACGCCATTATAAATATACTATTTAATTTAAATTTAATTTTTTGAATAATCATTAGCTTAAAAACCTCTACTGGTGATTGCATATCTAGTACATTTCTGGGTCGTTCATTAAGCTCTCCTTATACCTTTTTCAATTGTGCTTCCGCGTAGATTGAAAGATTTGTTCCTTTAGGAAATAATCCCATAAACGTCTGTTTGTTTTTTCGTTTGTAGGACGCTCCCATGGCGAATAAGGATGCGTAAAGTAGACCTTAACTTTGGTGTTTTTTGTAAACAATTTATGTTGCGCCATTTCAGTTCCATTAGCGCATGTCAACCTTTTTCTTAACCTTTTTGAAGGTACCTAAATTCTCGCCCAAATACCTTGCGAACAGTTTCTTCTTGATTATTCTTTAGAGTTATTGAGGTCTGCTCTGGTGACCACCTTTTTTTTATTTTCCTATGAATGAATTTCAATAATGGAGGATGACTTAAATTCTTACTCCTTCCATAATTTTTTTTCATCAAACGAATGAAATATTCTTGATGCGCATCGTAAGAATTATACTGCTTTTTTCGGTATCTGTTGACCTCTCTTGAAACTGTACTTTTATGCCTTTTAAGTAAAACTGAAATCTTGGATAAGGAATATTCGAGAGCCAAATACTTCTCTATTTGAATGCGTTTCGCTTGCGAAAGAGGTCTATATTTTTTAATCATAACAACACAATTTAAGAATTAAAAGTGTTGCACTTGTTTTCTTAATCCGCGGGATGTTTGTGCCTAACATGTTTTTTAACGAAGTTTATCCGTAAAAAACACGAATATAAGTATTTATACAAGTTTTGTCAATATTGTGTTTGTTTCTTGAAAAAGGAATAATGGGGAGTATTAAGATCTTCGCGTTAGGGATATGAATGGAAAGCTTTGCAAACGTCGGTTTGCAAACTTGGAGTGGATAGCCCGACGTCTCCGACCCAATGTTTTTGGGGAGGGGAGGGAACGCCCAAAGCAGGCAGTAAATACTGTTTGTGACCGTAATATAAGGGGTGTCTAAACTTGTTTTTATTTCATAATCTTCTGAGGTAAACTGCTTGTTAGTATATGGCTATTTTTTATTTGTCCACGCCATAAATTCGGCGAAAATGTCCATCCAGCGATCTTCTGGTTCTTCATCTTCGTTTGTTGGAACTGTTTCAAATCCGTGATCTAGATGGGGGTAAATTCTAAACGTTAGGTTTTTTTTGTTATGTCGAATGAATTCAGTTTGAATAATTAATGAGGATTCTATAGGTACGGCTTGGTCTTTAGTTCCTATTGCAACAAATATGGGAATGTTGATTTTTAGTAGGTTTTGAACAGCTGGCTCGGAGAACTCATGCCAACGTTTGTAGGTGTTATCTAGCCAGAATTTATCTATTGCGTTGGGATTTTTTTCGATGTCTTCTATTTGTGCATATAGGCTGTCAAGCCTTTGTAGGGAAGTGGTTTCGTCTATTTTTCCTTCGTTTGTATCTTTTCTAATAAATAGGGCAAAATCATTGTATTGCGTATTTCCACTGCCTGACCAAAATCCAATATGGGTTATTTTGTTATTGATTGTTCCCAATTTTGCAACGACATCACTGCCTTCTGAATGGCCAATTGCAACAATTTTTTCTGGATTCATTATTGATTTCTTGATTATGTGCTTGATGGTGTTGTCGTATTGCCAAACGCGATAGTCTAAGGATTCATTTTCATAATAGCATTTAGGTGGGGTATAGGTTTCGTTTATGGTTGCAAAGGGTACACATTTTTTTGAAACAATGATAAAGGCATAGTCTTTTGCTATTTTGTTTAAATCAAAAGGTATAGTTGAAACGATAGAAACGGATTCTTTTTCATTTGTAATGTTGTACATGGGAATCGGTGCCGAACCATGGATAAATAATAGAATGTTTGTTTTATCTGTGATTTTATTATGTGAATAGATGTGATAATTTATGGTGTCATTATCGATAAATATTTCATGATGTGTAAATTTTTGATATTCCGAAATGGATTGTGATAAACACAAATGAGTAAGGATAATAAAAAATAGTGTGTAAGCAGCTTTCATACAATTTCGTTCAATTATTAGGTTGTTTTTTAGATTGGGAATTTAATACTGTTCATTTGAATTCTGTATCTATAACGAGCCAATATAATTTCATAGTGCTAAAATTAAGGAAAAATAAATTTTAATAATGCATGAATAAAAGTGATTTCAAAGCTGTCTTGGTATAAAAAGTTTGGTAAGTAGCTGAAAAAAGATTCAATCAATTTAGTCAAAATGTTTTCATGTGGCGAATAGGATTGAACCTTAAAAACTATTTTCTGTTCTCGTCAGCCCACTGGTTTTTGAAGATCTTTATATTGAAAGGAAAAATCTTATCGTCAAACAGAAAGTCAAAATTTTATTGGTCAATTTTCTTAGTCTTTAAAAAGATAGGGTGTTGTTTGAGTTTGTTTTTCTATTCAATTAAGTAAAATTTTATTGTCTTTTAGTAAAAGATAGAATAATCCCAATCAAATTTGTCAACCAATGCAGTCCAATAAAAAACATTAAATACACAAGCCAGACAAGTCCCGAACCGCCAGAACTGTTAAAGGTTAAATTGTAAAAGAACAGTCCGCTATAAAGACCTGCTATAGTCAAATTTATTGTCACCGTTTTTAGTCTGTTTTTACTTCTAATTGTCAAGATGCCAAGTGTCAGTAGGAGAATTAGATAACAAAAAAGTAAATATAAATTGTCTTCGTTCATTATTTGTTTTCTTAATCCGCGTTTATATGTTTTGTAAGGTTGCAGTAACTTGTTTTCTCACGCAGTATATCCGTAAAAAAAAACGCTAATTTAATTATTTAGTACAAGTTTTATCTTTGAAGTTTTTGTTAAATATTTCATCAATAGGAGATTTATGTTGATTGATGATAATCAGCTTTGTTTTATCTTTCATCTTTGTTGTGTAAACAAATTCTTTTTGTGCACTAAATTTCCAGTTTTTTAGTTCGTTAAATGTGTTTTTAATCAGTTTCAATTTGTTCTGATTGTCAGAAGAAACAATAATTATTTTTGTTATTGGTGTTTCTTTCATTTGTTCCAAAGACATTTGTGTAAATGGAAATTCAGAGATGCTAAAACTTGAATAGCTGTAATTTTCTCTGAAATAATTAAAATCATTCGGATTGTCTGTAATTAAATAACGATTGATCATGAGATTATCTAATTCATTAAGCCAACTTGAAAAATTATTGTCATAAATACGAATGTATTCGTCAACAAATGTTTTGTCAATTGCTTTATTATTATCTATATACTCTTTTAAAAGTGGATAAATTTCTTTTCCCATCAAATTTATGTACTTGTTGTAGTACCAATCTTCTTTGTCTAGAACGCCATTTAATTGCTCAAGAACGTATCCATTTCCAAAGGCTGTTGCTAGAGCTTCATTGAGTAGTAAATAAGCATACTGGCTATTTTTTGAGGGGTTATTATTAAACCAATTATCTATATTTTGTTTAACTTCTAAAGATTGTTCATTATAAACGGAATGGTAAAGTTCGTGCATTAAAACACTGAATAAAATATCATTTTGTTTAAAACCTAATGGGATTTCACTAATTGCGATGTCTAAAGTAGCTGAAGCAGAAAACCCTCCTTCCTTTATGGAAGGAATAATGGCTATATCAATTGGAATAGATTCATCCCATTTAGTGTTGTAAAATGTGAGTCCTTTTTCGAAGAAATATGCCAGATTTTCATTTTTTACATAGTTTTTCAATTCGGAAAGTTGACTTTCAAATTCATTTTTATTTGGCTGATAAATAAGTTGGTTGTAAACGGGTTCGAACGCAGCAATAATATTACTAAAAGGCAACAATACTGAAGTTGGGATAATTCCAAAAGTTTCTTTTTTAAACGCTGTAATCGTATTAGAATTGATTAAGTTACGTTCAATAAGTGAGGTTGTCATCAGAGATTGCTTTTGCCCAACAGGATAATCTTGAAATTTATAAGATTCGTATATATTTAGCGTATCTAATTGATTTATAAGGTCGATATAATGCTTTGTGTTAAATTCTGAAGTTATGAAAACTTGTTTGTATTTACTATCTGGATAATTGTTGGAAAGTTGTTTTACAAAGTCGTATGTAGCTAATAATTTCGAGTATTTAATTCTTATTTCTGGTGTGTTTTGTGAGAAAACAAAATTTGTCAAAAATAAAACGAATATTGTCAGAATAGTTTTTCCTTTCATCAGATGTTCAATAATTTAGGGTGTTTTGAAAAAAGTTTGATATTTTGATTTTAACGAAATAGAGCTACTTAAAAACACTAATATATGTATTTAACACGAAGTTTTTTCATTGAACTTTTGTCATTGAAGTTTATGTTTGTTTCTTGAAAAAGGAATAATAGGGAGTACTAAGATCTTCGCGTTAGGGATACGAATGGAAAGCTTTGCTAACGTTGGTTTGCAAACTTGGAGTGGATAGCCCGACGTCCCCGACCCAAAGAACTTGGGACGGGGAGGGAACGCCCAAAGAAGATTTCTTTTCTTTTTTATGGTAGTTAATTTGGAGGGGAGTCAAATACCAAACGACTGCGCGCAAATACCAAATAAACGGTGGGTATTCCGCTTTTCTGAGGTTTTTATTGTACAAAAGGAATATTTTTGTCGCGAAAAATAGAAATTCTACTTATGAAAAACGTACTTCTTTTCTTCTTACTTCTTTCAGGATCATCTTTGTTTGGGCAAGGGTTTACGATGGATTGGGCCAAAACGTATGGTGGTGTTAAAGAGCAATTTCCTATGGGAGTTGTTGTTGATGCGGCAGGTAATGTGTTTACGCTTGGTTTTTACCAAGGTAATGTGGATTTTGAGACAGGAACAGGAACTCATTCTATTCCACCGATAAATGAAGATTATTCTGTAGAGCTTTTTTTAACTAAAACAACTGCAAATGGCTCACTTGTTTGGGTGAAGCGCATTGCTGGAATTGATTTTAAAACAGTGAAAGGGAATTCCATAGCGATTGATGGAGATGGTAATCTTTATTTAGCAGGGATTTTTAATGGGAGAGCGGATTTTGATCCAGGACCTGGTGTTTATGAGTTAGCGCCTACAAAAGGGGTGGAATCCTTTTTTATGAAGTTAAATAATGACGGAGAATTTCAATGGGTGAAGAAAATTGAAAGTATTGATGTCTCGATGATTTATAATAAAATGATCAATCGCATTAGAGTGGATAATCACAATAATATTTACATCGCTGGGGAATATGAAGGAACAACTGATTTTGATACCGGAGCAGGAGTTTACGCATTGACGCCAAATCACGGAGCTGATATGTTCGTTGCTAAATATGATCCTTCAGGTAATTTTATTTGGGCGAAATCTTTTGGAGGTGAAGGCTCAGAGTTCAATGAAGATGTTGCGGTTGATAGTAATGGAGATGTTTATGTTGTTGGACATTTTAGTAGAACGGTAGATTTTGATTCAGGTGCGGGTGTTTATGAATTAAGTTCTACAGGGGCAATTGGTTATCTATTAAAATTGAATTCGAATGGTGATTTTCAATGGGTCAAAAAATTAGCGGATGATCCTCTAGTAAGTGGAATGGCTATTCCATATAATGTAGAAGTTGATGGAGTGGGAGGAGTTATCCTTTCTGGGTATTTTACAAAAACTTTGGCGTTAGATGCGAATAATCCGTCCGCTTATCTAACCGTTTTTGCAGGAGTGAATTCACATGATGTTTTTGTTGCTAAATGGGATGCACAAGGTAATTTTCTTTGGAATAAGCAACTTGGTGGAACGGGACGCTCATTTTGTTATGGAATGACGTTGTCACCGACAGGAAATATCTTTTTAACGGGACATTTTCAGGCAATAATGGATTTCGATCCTGGAGTTGGCGTTTATAATATTCCAGCAGTGGGTAGTTTTGACGCTTTTATTGCAAAGTTGGATAGAAATGGTAATTTTCAGGGGGCTGGGAGCTTTGGAGGTGTAAATGTGGAATATGCTTCGGCCATTGCTGTTGATACTGCAGAAAAAGTGTATGCCGCTGGACGTTTTTTCGGAACGGTAGATTTTGATCCAGGAGCAGGTACTTCGATGAGAACTTCTATTGGAACATCTATTGGAGTAATGGATGCTTACGTTGGAAAGTATTCTTTTTCAACTTGTGAGGTTGGGCGTACGGATGTAAAATCAGCATGTGATAGTTATACTTGGATTGACGGTGTTACGTATTTTGCCTCGACTACAACGGCCACCCATCGATTAGTTGGTGCGGCAGGAAGTGGTTGTGATAGTTTAATCACCTTGAATTTAACCATTAATGAAGCTACGCAAGCTGCTGTTTCTGTAAGCAATTGTGGCGCTTACCGTTGGTCTTTGAATGGTCAAACGTATTCTACTTCAGGAGTATATACTCATGTACTTCCGAATGCAAAGGGGTGTGATTCCACGGTAACCTTGAATTTAACCATTAATGAAGCTACGCAAGCTGCTGTTTCTGTATCCAATTGTGGCGCTTACCGTTGGTCTTTGAATGGCCAAACGTATTCCACTTCAGGAGTATATACTCATGTACTTCCGAATGTAAAGGGGTGTGATTCCACGGTTACTTTGAATTTAACAATTGTGGAATTGGATAATACGGTTCAAGTTACGGGAACTACACTTACAGCGAATCAAAACAATGCGATCTATCAATGGGTGGATTGTGGAAATGGAAGTACTCCGATTTCAGGCGCAACAGCTCAAACATTTATACCCGCATTGAACGGGAGTTATGCAGTTAAGATTACAGGGAATGGATGTACTGTTGTTTCAGAATGTGTGACTGTCCATACCGTTAATGTTTCCACTTTAGAAAAAGGAAGTTTGAATATTTACCCAAATCCAAGTAAAGGGGTGTTCATGATTTCTTCCGATGAAAAAGTCGAAGGGATGATGATTGAAATTTACTCGCCAATTGGACAGTTGATTTATGAAGCTCCTATGCAGGATAAAGAGGTGAGTGTAGATTTAAGCGATCAACCTAATGGCGTTTATTTGGTGAAAATGAATTTATCTATTGTGCGTATTGTTCTTACAAAGTAGGTAATAATTATAGTTAAAGGTAAGGCAGTCTCTTAAGGATTGCCTTATTTTTTTGCCTTTTTTTGGAGTAGAACTTCCGGTTCGTCCCTCAAATTAACTTTAACTTAAGAGGATTAAGGGAGTAATGTTGAAAGGTGAAATTAGAAACTCGAAAGAAATGAATAGCAAGGATTAATTGGGAGGTATTCCCTTTTCTTTTGGTGATAAAAGTGACCTGTGATGATGGGATATACAGAAAAGGATTTTGCTATTTACGGTTTCCATACACAAAAGATCGAATAGGAAAAGAAATACAAGTTGAATGATTCAAGCATTATTTTTCGTGTGGTCAAAAAGATAATCGTAAAGAAGTGGAAAAGGTAAGATAAAAAAAAACCAGTTTGCAATTGACAAACTGGGATTTCTAAAGGCGAAAAATAAATTTCAGTTGTGAACTATTACTTCAAAGATTTGATGTAATCCCATTTTTCTTGAACAGATCCTTTCGTTTTGATGTCTTTGTTCATCACTTTCAAATAGCTTTTATCTTTTGAAACTGCATTGTACATGATAGAAAACATTTCGTCTAACTCTTGAACTGCAGCAATAAATGCGTCTGCTTGTTCCAATGAGTTGTATTTTTGAGCATCTTTTAATTTAGCATCCCAAACATCTTGGAACCCATTTCCTAAAGCAACATAGATTGGAGTTGCAACAACAGGAGCTACTGTTTCGTTGATTCTCGCCATGATATCTCTTTTAAAACGGTAGTTCATGTTGTTAATGCTACCTTGAGCACTAGCAAAATTTGCCTCTCTTGCCTTTACATTGTACTCCTTGATTTGAGTAGGGTTGTAAATGGTGTTAAGGTCAATATACCCAAGTAATTCTCTTTCAGAATATTTGTTTCTAAATTGGAATTTGTCATTGTTATCAAAGTACCCTTCTTCACCAATTACATAACATCCGTAAACTGCAACTTGACGCGTAACAGGTTTTGAACCTTCATAATCAATAATATCTTGCGCTAAAACACGGAAATCAGTTTCTTTAAATTTCTTATTGTCGTACGCATAAACAGGAATAATCCCTTTGTCACCATATTTCTTTTGGTTCAAAACAGACTCAAATTCATGAATGTAATTGTAAGTAATGTAATTGTTTTTTAAATAAGCGAAATAAACAACATCATATTTGTAAGCTTTTCTAAATGCTGCAATGTCTAAATCAATAACAAAGTTTTGTTCAACTTTTCCATCAGCACTGATTTTCATGTCAACTTTGTCACCAGATTTAAGAGCTGTTTTTGCTCCATCTGCAACATTGATTTTTGAGAATTTAAATTGCGCATTTGCAACTTGAGTTGTTAGTAATATTGCTCCGGCACATACTACATTCAATAGTCTTTTTTTATACATATTTTTTTTATGATAATTTGTATAAAAATACGTAAAAATCATCGGATATAAGGCTTTAAAATGCAGAAAAATACGGTGTTTTTTTAAAAAATAAATACCTTAGGTTTGCATAGTTTTTAAAGGTTGTTAACACCTTTGTTTATAAGGGTTTGAATGTGTTTTTGAAGTGTGAAATTTTCAAGTGTTTTTTCTTTCGTTTTCCGCCTAATTTACAAACCTTATCACTTTAGTGGAAAATTAGAAATTTTGGTATGATTGTTATTTTAAATAAGGGAAAGTTTTAGCGCTAGATTTATCTTGTTTTATTAGATATTTGGCTGCCTTATCCGTCTACAGGTTTTAGTGCGCAAACTTGCCTTGCCTACCTTGCATCCTCTTTTCAACTTGCTTCTAAAGTCGCCAGCTGAAAAGCGGCAAGTGAGGCGCAAGTTCGCCCAGCTATCACCCTTCGCCAGGGCAGGAAATTACTTTGTACCTTCTTCCTATTCTCGAATACAACGTTTGTTTTTTATAAATTACCCAAATACAAAATAGGACAAAACGTACAATTGTTCTAAAAAGTGATTCTAACTAAATAGCATCTTTTTTGTCATTGAAACGGCTTGAAATACGGATTGATTTTTCATGGTTTTTATCAAAACGAATTAAGAAAATGAACAAAAAGACACAAAAACCTTGATAAGTATCCATATTCAGTAGCTATTTTATGCGAATTAAAGTAGTTAGCTCATTGAAAACTTTTATCTTTACATCTTCTATTTTAACAATCATATGCACTTTGATTTAATTCATTCTGATTCAGCTACAAAAGCAAGAGCAGGAGTCTTTCATACGGATCACGGAGTGATCGAAACACCAATCTTTATGCCCGTAGGTACTGCGGGAACCGTAAAAGGGGTACATCAACATGAAATAAGAGATGATATTCAAGCTCAAATTATTTTAGGGAATACCTATCATTTGTTTATGCGTCCAGGGTTAGATGTCATCGAAGGTGCTGGTGGTTTACATAAATTCAACGGATGGGAACGCCCGATTTTGACTGATTCCGGAGGGTATCAAGTATATTCTTTAGCAGGAACAAGAAAGATCACAGAAGAGGGCGTGCGTTTTCAATCACATATTAACGGATCCTACCATTTTTTCACACCAGAAGGAGTAATGGATATTCAGCGTACCATTGGGGCGGATATTATTATGGCTTTTGACGAATGTACACCTTATCCATGTGATTATCGTTATGCAAAGAATTCCATGCACATGACGCACCGTTGGCTAAAAAGATGTATGGACAGATTTAACGAAACAGAGCCAAAGTACGACTACAATCAAGCCTTGTTTCCTATCGTTCAAGGAAGTACTTACAAAGATCTTAGAACAGAATCTGCCGAAATGATTGCTTCTTATGATGCTGTAGGAAATGCCATTGGAGGACTTTCTGTTGGAGAACCGGAGCATGATTTATACGAAATGACTGATTTAGTTTGTTCGATCTTACCAAAAGATAAACCAAGGTATTTAATGGGAGTAGGGACGCCTTGGAACTTAATTGAATGTATTGCTTTAGGTGTAGATATGTTCGATTGCGTTATGCCAACTAGAAATGCGCGTCACGGACTATTGTTTACTTGGGATGGGACCATCAATATAAAAAATCAAAAATGGGAAAAAGACTATTCTGTTTTGGATGAGAAAGGGACTTCTTATGTGGACAAAACGTACACAAAGGCATACGTGCGTCACTTGGTGAAATCGAATGAATTACTTGGAGCGCAAATCACATCCATTCATAATTTGGCTTTTTACTTAGATGTCGTGAAAACAGCAAGAAAGCATATCTTAGCAGGTACTTTCTCAACTTGGAAAGATGAGGTTTTACCTAAATTGAAAGAAAGAATATAATGTTTAAAATTCTCGATCGATATATCATTGGAAAGTTTTTAACGACCTTCTTCTTCATGCTTGGTGTAATCATGCTCCTAGCAATGGTGTTTGATATTTCTGATCGACTCTCTGAATTTATTGAACGTAAGGCGCCTATTCAAGATATTATTTTTGTTTATTATCTTAATTTTGTGCTACTCTACGGGAACATGTTTTCCTTTATGATCATTTTTATTTCTGTAATTTGGTTTACAGCAAAAATGGCGCAGGATACAGAAATTATTCCTATTTGGAACAGCGGTAGACCATTTACACGGTTTATGCAACCTTATATGGTTGGGGCTACAATTTTAGTGACGATAAGTTTGATCATTAACCACTTGGTTTTACCAAGCTCCAATCTTAAACGCTTGGAATTTGAAGAGAAATACTATCGAAATGCAATGATAGTTTCCAACTATTTTGCAGATTTCCCTAATAACGAAACTGTTCAATTCAATTCTTTTGATGCAGAAGATAGTTTGGTTCAACAGTTTATTTTTCAACGTTTTCATAAAAAAGATTCTCTTGCGTATTTGCTCGTCGCAAAAACAGCAAAAAATAAAACAGGAACTTTTGAATGGCGTTTAACAGATTACTATGAACGATGGGTTGGTTTTCCAAACGACAGTTTAGTGGAAGGAAGATCAAAAGATACTACTTTTCAGTTTCAAGTAGCCGAAATGACCAGTAGGGAATCGATCGCCTCTGCTATGAATACTAGGGATTTAAAGAAGTTCATTGAGCGTGAGAAAGCAAAAGGTTCTTCCCGAATCCCAACGTATGAATTAGAAATGTATCAACGAACTGCCAATCCTTTTGCAGCATACATACTTACAGTAATTGGAGTTGCTGTATCAAGTAGAAAGAAAAGAGGGGGGATAGGACTAAATATTGCCATTGGACTTGGGATTGTTTTGGTATATATATTTGCAATGAAAATCATGGCTGTAGCAGCTGAAAATGTTGGGTTCCCAACTTTCATCGCAGCTTGGGTACCCAATTTCGTGTTTGGGATCATTGCCGTAGTTATGTATAAAATGGCACCAAAGTAATTGAAGAACAGACAAAGCTAGTATATTTATAAAAAAGATTTTTTTGATGAGTAAAATATTAATCATTGATGATGAGCGTGCAATCCGAAGAGCTTTAAGAGAAATTTTGGAGTTTGAAGGCTTCGAAGTAGAAGAAGCTGAAGACGGAAAGCAAGGATTAGACAAAGCAATGGCAGAATCGTATGATGTTATCTTTTGTGACATCAAAATGCCTGTGATGGATGGAATGGAAGTATTAGAAGCCTTCCAACAAAATAATATTGAAAGTCCAGTTGTCATGATTAGCGGACATGGAAATATCGATACTGCTGTGCAATCTATTAAAAAGGGAGCTTTTGATTTCATTGAAAAGCCTTTAGATCTAAATAGAATACTGGTAACGCTAAGAAATGCAACAGATAAAGTTGCTCTTGTAGAAGAACGTAAAGTACTAAAGAAAACTGTTCAAAAAATTAAGGGAACAACCATTATTGGGAATACTGAAGGAATTGAACAGATCCGTGAAATGATCGATAAAGTTGCTCCTTCTGATGCAAGGGTTTTGATTACTGGACCAAATGGAGCAGGAAAAGAGTTGGTTGCGAGGTCGTTACATGAATTGTCAAATAGAAAAGAACAAGCTTTTATTGAAGTGAATTGTGCAGCGATACCAACGGAATTGATTGAAAGTGAATTATTTGGTCATGAAAAAGGGGCGTTTACTTCAGCTGTTAAGCAGAAAAAAGGAAAGTTTGAAATGGCCTCAGGTGGAACGTTATTCTTAGACGAAATCGGGGATATGTCTGCTTCAGCTCAAGCGAAAGTACTCCGAGCTTTACAAGAAAATGTGATTCAACGCGTAGGCGGTGAAAAAGACATAAAGATTGATACGCGTGTGGTTGCAGCAACAAATAAAGATCTTAGAAAGGAAATCGAGGAAGGTCGATTCAGAGAAGATTTGTACCACCGTTTGGCAGTCATATTAATTCATGTACCTTCTTTAAATGATCGTAGAGAAGATGTGCCTATGCTTGCGGAACATTTTTTAACAATGGTTTGTAATGATCACGGAATCGCAAGAAAAGAATATACGCCTGATGCGCTAGAAGCTTTAAAACAAACGGATTGGACGGGGAATATCCGTGAACTTAGAAATATCGTAGAACGATTAGTGATCCTTTGTGGACCGAAAATCAATGGCGATGAAGTGAAATTGTTCGCAAATCCAAAATCAAAATAAACTACTAGAAAATGAAAACTTTTTTCAAAAATAATTGGCAGCATTTCGCTGCAGTATTCGTTTTGTTTATCATCACTTTGGTGTACTGTAGTCCTGTTTTAGAAGGATATAGTGTAAAACAACACGATGTTACACAGTTTAAAGGAATGGTCAATGAAATTGAACATTATCGTGAAAAAACAGGCAATGAAGTACTTTGGACAAATTCCATGTTCGGAGGAATGCCAGCTATGCAGATTTCTGTTATTTACGCAGGAAACCTTATTCGTACAGCGTTGACATGGTACGAGGATTTACTAGGAAGACCTTTCGGTATCATGTTCGCACACATGATTGGATTTTATATTTTAGCATTATTCCTTAGAATTAAACCTTTAGTTGCTATGCTTGGGGCAGTTGCCATGACTTTCGCCTCTTATGAAGTGATTGTTATTCAAGCAGGTCACAATTCAAAAGCGATGGCTACGGCATTAATGGCACCTGTTTTAGGGTCTTTTATTTATTGTTATCGTTCCAAAAAACCTCAAATATGGACATGGGCACTGGCTGGAATCTTATTAGCTTTTCAATTAGCAACGAACCATTTGCAAGTGACATATTACTTGATGATTCTTTTAGTTGGAATGGGGATTTTTTATGCCATTCATGCTATTGTTACAAAACAAGTGAAAACGTTTGCTTTTACAACTCTTGGTTTATTGGCTGCTTATGCGTTAGCTGCTTTCGTGAATTTAGGAAACCTGACTTTAACTAATGAATACGCCACACATACCACACGTGGTGGAAACGATGTTACTATAAATGTAGATGGAACACCAGTCGTAAAAGAATCAAACGGGTTAGACAGGGAGTATATTACAAATTGGTCTTACGGAATTGGAGAAACATTTACATTAATTTCACCAAACGTAAAAGGTGGTGGTAGTTTTCCTTTTGGTGGAAGTCATTTTGAAGACAAAGTAGAGAAGGCTGAATTAACATCTGACTTGAATTCTAAAGTGATGAATTATCCTGTTTATTGGGGGGATCAACCCTTCACTTCTGGACCCGTTTATTTAGGTGTTGTTGTTGCTATCTTAGCAATTCTTGGATTGATATTCCTACCTGGAAGATGGAAATACGTTTATTTTATAGTTGCTGTTTTGGCAATTATGTTGTCATGGGGTAAAAACTTTATGGGATTCACAGACTTCTTTATCGATCACGTACCTGGATATGCAAAATTCAGAACTGTGACCATTATTTTAGTGCTGGTAGAGTTAATCGTAGCGGTTATGGGAATGGTTTTCCTAGATTACTTGATCCAAAATAAAGAAGCGTTTAAAGAAAAACGTAAGGCTTTGTACATCGCTTCTGGAGCTATTCTTATTTTCCTTTTCTTGATAAAAATCGTCGGATTAAAAGATGGATACACAAATGATTTTGATAGAAAACAATTGGCAGAATATGAGCAGTCTATTCTCAATCAATTAAATCAAATGGATCCGGAACAAGTAAAAACACAAGTTGGACTAGATATGAATAATGAACAACAAGTTGATTTATTTGTTGAACAACAAGTCAAAAGTTTTGAGACAACTTTAGATGGAGTGAAAGAAGTAAGAAAAGTTGTGTTTAATGACAGCATGAATCGAACGATAATGTTTAGTGTTTTTGCCTTAGCATTCATCTTGATTTTTGTGTCTGCAAATGTAAGTGCCACTATCTTCTCTATTGGAATGATTGTTTTGGTATTGATTGACGTTGTTCCTGTTGCTTATGATTACCTAGGAAAGCAAGAAGAAGGAAACGATTACAAATATTATGTAGATACAAACGAAAGAGCGTATCCAATGCAAGCAAATCTTGCAGATTACCAGATTTTAGAAAAAGAAACAGCAAGTAATCCATCATTAGCGAAGAAAGTAAATGATGCAGGATATAAAGCAGCTTCTGTTGCAAATCAAAAAGGATTTTCTTCGGTAGCAACAGCTAATTACATTGATGCAGAGAAGTTCCAAACATTAAATGCGAATACAAATTATCGAGTGTTTGAACCTCAAGGTGGATTCAATAGTTCTCGTGCATCTTATTTCCACAAGTCAATCGGTGGGTACCACGGAGCGAAATTGAGGAATATTCAAAACCTTATCGAATTCCAATTGTACACAGGAAACAATAAAGTGTACGATATGTTAAACGTGAGGTACATTTTACAAGGAAGCGGAGCAAATGCAAGCATACAAGAAAACCCGAATGCCGCCGGAAATGCTTGGTTAGTGAAGACAGTTAGTACGTTTGAATCTCCAAATGATGAAATCCGAGCGTTAGGAATGGAGTTTGAAATCAACAATTCTGGACAAGGAACTTTATTGGTGAATGGGAAATCCGAACAAAAAGCAAACGTTTACGGCACAGAAAGTATTCAATATGTAATGGCTGCTGATACTATTGAGGTAAACATCACAAACGGAATTCCAGAAGGATTAGAAACAGTTTATGTAATGGATTCTAAAGGAAAAACATCTTTTGTAATGCCTGAAGTGTTCGCAAATGATACAGCAAAAACATCTTTCTTGAAATTAGTGAATGTGAAAGCAATAAAGGATTTCGATCTAAAGAACGAAGCTCTTTTGTTAAACAGTGAAGCTAAAAAATTAGGACAAAGAACATATTCTGGACAAGGAACGGTTAAGATGACTGCTTACGCACCAAATCACATGATCTACCAAGCTGATTTAGACGGTAAACAATTAGTGGTTTTCTCTGAAATCTATTACAAAGACGGATGGAAGCTACTTGTAGATGGAAAGCAACAAGATATTTTAAAAGTCAATTATCTACTTCGTGGTGCTGAAATTGCAGGAGGAAAACACAAAGTTGAAATGATCTTTGAATTAGATGCTTTGAAATCTTCAAATGTAATTTCTGCGATTAGTTCTATTGCTTTATTAGTTTTATTAGGATTAGGAATCTTTATTAAGAAACGTAAGCATGCAAAAGAAGATTAAAGCAGTTTATTTCTTCCCAAATGACGCAACGTTCATTCATAGAGATATTGATGTACTGGAAGAAATATGTCGCGTAAAACGATTTTCATTGAATCAAGGGAGCAAAGTGATGCTCCCTTTTCAATTGATCAAACAGTTTTTTCAAGCACTTTATTTTATTCCACAAAGTAAAGTGGTCGTTTGCCATTTTGCTGGTTACGCCTCTTTTATACCTAACTTTTTAGGGAGATGTTTGGGTAAACCTCGTTTCCTAATCATTGCAGGGACTGACGCAGCTTCATTTCCTAAAATCAATTATGGTAATTATGGACGAAGTAAAGCGTTGGATTGGGCGACGAAAAAAGCGATTAAAAATGCAACGCATTTACTGCCTGTACATGAACGACTAGCTTATCAAACGTATGGTTTTCATCCGTATGGAGGAGAAGAACAAGGTTTCCATCACTTTTATCCACCGTCTAAGAAAATTCCGTTCTCGCCTTTTTACTATTCCTACGACAGTAATTATTTTACGATCAATGGGCATATAGAAAGGAGAAAAAATAGTTTTATATCTATCGGAAATTTAAGCGTTTCTACCACTTTTGTACGTAAAGGTTTTGATCTAATCATCGAATTAGCTGAAAAACGTCCCGATCTTTCTTTTACCTTAATTGGCTGGGATGGAAAAAAAGAAATTAACGCACCTCAAAATGTACGTATCCTTCCGTTTATGAGTCAAGAAGCTATTTTGAAGGAACTTAATGCCCACGAATATTATTTCCAACTTTCCCTTATGGAAGGATTCCCAAACGCGTTGGTGGAAGCCATGTTGTGCGGTTGTATTCCAATTGGATCAGATGTTTCAGGTATTCCATTTATCATTGGTGAAACCGGATATGTTGTTGATAAGCACAATGTAGATATACTCAATAATGTCGTTTCAACCGCGCTTTCAGATGGATATTCAGAACAGAAAGGGGAGCAGGCAAGAGAGAGGGTAGTATCGACTTTTAATCACGAAAGCAAGCGTAAAGCATACCAAGAATTATTAGACAAATACGTTTACAAATAGAAAAGGCGGGACAATTACGTTCCGCCTTACTTTTTATAGAGAGTTGAATCTTAATCTTTCAAAGTTGAAAGTAGTGTACACAATTCTTTTGTGATTTTCTGCGAACTGTATTGATCTAAATTTTTAGGCGAAATATACAGTTCATTTGCTAAAAAAGCATTGAAGTAAGTCAGTATTTCTGTTTTTGTTTCTTCCAATTCACGGTGTTCTACCAAAACACCAGAAGCCGTGTTTTTCAAGGCATCATCTAATTCAGATTCACGTTGGTAAATAGCCAGAATGGGCCTTTTTGCTCCGAAATATTCAAAAACTTTACTGGTCAAAATACCCTTGCTATCCTCTGAACTGGTCAGCAATAATACAGAACGCGTTCGTTGTAAAGCAATACTGTCGTGATGATCTACACGCTTTACGCCTGAGAAAAAATCATTTAAACCATAATCCTCAATGGATTGTAAAATCGCTTGATCCACATTTCCATATAACTCAATGGACAGATGTTGACGTAAATCTTCATTGCATTTTAATAATTCTGAAAGCGCAATCCACAATGATTTTGGATTGAATGAAGCAGGAATAGATCCGAAATGTGCAATCGTAAATTTCTTGGACAAATCAATCGTTTTGTGATCGAATTCCGGAAAAATAAATCCATTTGTAACTACATTTACGGAGCGTTCCCCCAAACGTTCTAATCCTAAAGCACAATCTTTACTAACTGTAAGCACCAAATCTGCTTGTTGTAGCACCTTTTTCTCTAGTTTCTTTTGTCGTTTATCGGCCCATTTTCCGGGTAATAATTCCTTATAATAATAGATTTCTGTCCATGGATCTCTGAAATCCGCGGTCCATTTTAAGTTGAACTTTTGTTTCAGTTTTAAAGCAATCAAATGCACGCTGTGCGGCGGACCTGTGGAGATAATGTGCGTAATTTCTGGATGTTCTTTTAAATAATTGGATAAAAACTTAACACTTGGTCGAACCCAAAATACACGCGCGTCAGGAATGAAAATATTTCCTCGTAACCAAATCATGGATTTTTGAATCCACGTTCTTTTTTTTGTGGTATTTAAGCCGCTTCCTTTCCCGAAACCAGCTTTCTTTGCTAGTAATTGTTGCGGTTCAAAAATCGGATGTTGCACCGAAATAATATCCTTTGAAACCTGTTTTACCATGCCCGAATCTACAATCGGATAATGTGCATTACTAGGAGAATAGACATGCATTTGCCAATTGTTCTCCTTAAAAAAAGAAGAAAACCGAACCCAACGATGCACCCCCGCACCACCCGCAGGTGGCCAATAATACGTAAGAAGTAAAACGTGTTTCAAATTTTGCATTTTCATTTAGTTACCCAAAAATAGAAAATATCCAGACATAAGGCGCTAACCAAATGCATTTCATATAAAAAGGATTTTTCAAACATTTTGGGAGCCTTAACGGTCTGCGCGCTTTAGTAAACTTCCAAAAAGTACTTCACAGTTGTAAAATCACGGGCTTCCGTTGGTCGCCGTGCTTTTTCGCTGTTCAGAAACTTTTTGCTGCGTTTAGCTAACGCGCTCCGACCTGGCTTGAAAATCTGGTTTCCATTTTTCAGGTAAATTGATAAGTGAACATAAAATCTCGCGTTAGGGATAGCAGCGGCATCTCCCTCCCCAAGTTTTTGGGGAGGGAATAGAGCGAATAGCCCGACGTCCTTGCCATTTTTCTTGGCAAGGACGAAACGCCCTGAAATAATATATTGTAATATTACGATATGATGTGTATCTTTGTCACTATGGGTACAACAAAAACAGAATTATTCAGCGATAAAAAAAATAAATTAGCGCAGATGTTCAGAGTGTTAGGGCATCCAGCTCGCTTGGCGATCTTGCAATATATCATCAATCAAAAAGCTTGTATTTGCAATGATTTAGTCGAAGAATTAGGCTTAGCCCAAGCCACTATTTCTCAGCATTTAAAAGAATTAAAGAATAGTGGATTGATCAAGGGAACGATTGAAGGGAAAACAGTCTGTTATTGTATTGATGAGCTTGTTTGGGATCGATTTTCAGACGAAATCGGACTGTTTTTTGACCAAAAATGGGTAAACAATTCTTGTTGTTGACTTTTTTTAGCTTATTGTATCGGTATATTACGATGTTATTAATGTTTAATATTAAATAAAGGAAATGAAATTAGCAGAAGTAAAGCGTGTTTTAGAAAATGCAGAACGCGTCGATTTTCAATTGGAAGATGGGCAATTTGTACCTGAGCATTTCCATGTAACGGAAGTGGGGCAAATCTTAAAAAGATTCATCGATTGTGGTGGAGTGGTAAGGGAGGAGTTAAAAGTTGGATTCCAATTGTGGAGTGCCAATGACTATGAACATCGTTTGAAGGCGAATAAATTATTGCATATAATACGACTTTCGGAACGCAAATTAGGGCTACAAGACGCAGAAATTGAAGTGGAATTACAAGGAGAAAAGACGATTGGGAAATACCTTTTGGAGCACAATGGAAAACATTTTTTGTTAAAGAATACGCTTACGGCTTGCTTAGCAGAAGAGGCGTGTGGCATTGCTCCCAATCCTTCAATAGAAAAGGATACATGTTGTTCCTCTGGTAGTTGTTAATGAATGATGGAAACCAATTTTCTTTTATCTGATTTTAAAAAAAAGGTACTTTTGTTCTCTGAATTGAAAGAGGAGAGGCGTTTAAAATTATTGCCATTAGTGAATTATTTTCAAACGCAATTAAGTAAGGAAAGTCCTATCGCTGTGCATTTCATTTGTACACACAATTCGAGAAGGAGTCAATTTGCGCAAATTTGGATGCAGGTAGCTGCCCATCATTTTAATATTCCTTATGTCCATTGTTTTTCCGGAGGTACAGAAGTTACGGCCGTTTCAATTTGGGTTTTACGTGAATTGCAGCAATGTGGATTACAAGTCCAAAAGCTTTGCAATGGTGAAAATCCTATTTATGCAGTAAAGTATTCAGAAAATGAAGTGCCTGTATTTGTTTTTTCTAAAAAGATTGAAAGTGTGATTAATCCTATAAATGGTTTTGTGGCTATCCTTACCTGTGCCGAGGCTAATGAAGCGTGTCCTCATGTTTTAGGTGCTCAAATAAGAATCTCTTTACCGTACGATGACCCCAAATTACGTAAGGTGGACGAGCAATTAGTTCAAATTGCTTACCAGAAAACGAATCTCGAAATAGCGCGTGAAATGTTTTATGTTCTTTCTCAATTAACACGCTAAACCATGCAAACACGAATGAAGTTTTTAGACAAATACCTTACCCTTTGGATTTTCTTAGCCATGGGGTTGGGGCTTTTGATTGGAAATGTTTTTCCGCAATCTATCTTTTTTATGGATCGCCTGACCTTTGGAACCACGAATGTTCCTTTGGCAATTGGTCTAATTGTGATGATGTATCCGCCTTTGGCTCGCGTCAATTATAAAATGCTTCCTTTGGCTTTAAAAGATAAAAAAGTATTGGGACTTTCCCTGGTTTTAAACTGGATTGTCGGTCCAGTTCTCATGTTTTTCTTGGCTGTTATTTGTTTGAAAGATGAGCCTGATTATATGATTGGTTTGATCTTAATCGGATTAGCTAGATGCATTGCAATGGTTATTGTTTGGAACGATTTAGCTAAAGGAAATAGAGAGTATGCAGCCTTATTAATCGCCTTAAACAGCGTGTTTCAAGTGTTTTTTTACAGCTTTTATGTTTGGTTTTTTATTACCTATTTACCCCCATTTTTTGGATTTTCTGAGTTTGAGATTCAGATCGAAATGAATGCAGTAATACAAAGTGTATTGACCTATTTAGGCGTTCCATTTTTAGCTGGTTTTCTGTCTCAAAAGTACCTCGTAAAATGGAGAGGAAGCGATTGGTATAACCGTGTTTTTATACCTTTTGTTTCCCCTTTTACGTTATATGCTTTATTGTTTACCATCATTTTGATGTTTAGTTTTAAGGCCGAACAAATTGTCCAATTACCGCTTCAAGTGGTCAAAATTGCGTTTCCTTTATTTGTCTATTTTGTGCTGATGTTTTTTATTAGCTTCTTTATAAATCGCAGTATGAAAGTGCCGTATGACAAGAACGCAGCGATTTCTTTTACCGCAACGGGAAATAATTTTGAATTAGCCATAGCCGTCTCAATCGCTGTTTTTGGCATTCATTCTCCTCAGGCTTTTGTCGGCGTAATTGGACCGTTGATTGAAGTGCCAGTCCTTATTCTTTTGGTGAAAATTAGTTTATGGTTGAAGACATTTTTTAGGGAGCCTTAACGGTCTTCGCGCTTTAGTAAACTCCCAAAAAACACTTCACAGTTGCAAAACCACGAGCTTCCTTTGGTCGCTGTGGTTTTACCCTGTTTAGTAATTTTTTGCAGCGTTTAGCTATCGCGCTTCGCCCTGGCTTAAAAATCCGTTTTCAAAAGGTAAAAGTGTTTGGAATATTTTCATTTTTTTTGGGAAAGGAGTACCTTTTTTATTTGTTCAAGGTGTCTATTGTTATGAGCGATTACAAAACGAAAAGTGTCTCCTAAACGTAAATTAATAATCTTTGAAATGGATATGGAGGTACGTGTTTTTGTCAAATTTACGGATTCGGCATTTTGTAATAAGGAAAGTAATTGTTCTTGGTGACGCATGAAATCTGCTATGCATTTATTACCTAATAAGGAAGAAGTCGGACACATTTCCTTTGGAGATTTCATGGGGTTTGACCGTGGATTTCGTTCCATCGATTTGACAAAGTATTGCCCAATGCATCCTGATTTGAAATAAGGCGAAGCATTGTGCTTGCTCAACTTCATTTGGTTTGAAATTTCATTGTGGTAATAGGTAGCGTACAAATTGAGATGTTCTAAGCATTCTAACACGCTCCAGCTTTCTAGCGTGTTTTTATAGTTCAGTTGTTCAGAAGTTAAGGATGTTAATCCAGAAATATAAGAAAGGTTTTCATGTGTTTGTTTTGTTAATTTGATTAATAATTGTTTTGCTTCTTCTTTCATTTTTTTTTTTACAAATATTTCTCTTTTATTTTTTTATAAAGATTGATTGAAATCAAGATTTTTTTAATCTTGAAAGGGTTTCGGGTGTCATTCGTAAATAATTAGCGATGTGTTTGTCTGGAATCCATTGGAATAATTGAGGATTCTGTTTAAAAACAGTTTCAAAACGTGCTTGTGGAGTGTCTAATAATAAGTATGTTTCTCTTTCTAATTGTTGTAATAATAGTTGCTCTAATAGAGAAATGTATGCTTTTGTATTATCTAAATTTCCGTAAACAAAGGAAATAAAATCTTCTTTTGTTGCAACTAGAACTTCTGTTTTTTTTATGGCTTGAATGGCCAATTCTGACAGAGATTCATTAATGAATGAATCTAATGAAACAAGAAGGTTTCCATCGTAACCAAATCGAATGATTTGTTCTTCTTTTTCACAGTAACGAACTATTTTCAGACTGCCTTTTTTTACGAAGTAGACGTTTGTATCTATTGTGTTCGTACTTTTTAAAAAGGCATTTCGTTGAATGATTTTCGAAGATTTGAAAATTCCAGATCGGATTATTTTTGTTTCAAATGACACAATTTCTTTTCTAATAAATGAAAAATAGCTTACGCAAGATAGGGATAAAAGCACGTAAATTTTCAATTCTTTTTTACGATTTTATCATTTTTCATGAAAATCAAATTTCAACTATTATGATGAAATCATTTTATGAAAAAAGATCTTTTTTGCGTTAGGGATAGCAGCGGCATCTCCTTTCCCAAGTATTTGGGAAGGAATACAGCGAATAGCCCGACGGCCTTGCCATTTTTTCTGGCAAGGGGGAAACGCCCAAAATGAAAAAGTAAACTAAAATAAGGGAAATGAAAAAAGCTTCGAGTTTCCCCGAAGCTTTCTGTATAGTTGAATGATTTTATTTTTGCATTAAGGCTTCAATCGCTGGTTTTAACCCTTCGGCTTTCTTACCACCTGCAGTTGCGTAAGCGGATTGACCACCTCCGCCACCGTTGATCATTGGCGCGAATTCTTTGATTAGGTTTCCTGCATGTAATCCCTTTGATTGCACCAAATCATCTGAAACGATGATGCTCAACGAACATTTGTCTGCGGCAATTCCGCCTAAAACGCCGTAGAATTGTGTGTATTCACCTTTCAGTTGGAATAAAATATCTTTGATTGATCCAGCATCTAAATGCACGATTTCTCCTAAATATGCAACGCCATCTTTTTCGATGATTCCAGCTTTTAATTGTGCTTTTACTGCGGCAGCTCTTTCTTTGTGCAATTGTTCAATTTCTTTCTGTAATTGCATGTTCTTTGCTTGTAAATCCGCTACCGCTTTCACGATATCCTTCGGGTTTTTCAAGGTTTCTGCTACGCCTGCTAAAGTTGCAGAACGGGATTTGTAATAGTTTTCTGCTCCTTCGTTAGTAATGGCTTCGATACGACGAATACCTGCTGCAACCGCTGTTTCTGTCGTGATTTTAAATAAACCAATTTGTCCGGTTGCTTGTACGTGTGTACCACCACAAAGTTCAACTGAATCACCGAATTTAATAACACGTACAGTGTCGCCATATTTTTCACCAAACAATGCCATTGCACCTAATGCTTTTGCTTCGTCAATTGGGGTGTTTCTTCTTTCGTCTAGCGTTTCATTTTTACGAATATCTTCGATAACCAAACGTTCGATTTCTGCTAATTCTTCTTCGGTAACTTTTGAGAAGTGAGAAAAGTCGAAACGCAAGTGACCTGGAGTAACTAGAGATCCTTTTTGCTCGACATGAGACCCAAGGACAGTGCGTAAAGCGTGATGTAATAAATGCGTTGCAGAGTGGTTGCTAGCTGATAATTCACGGTCTTTAGCGTTCACTACGGCATGGAAATCACTCGCTATATGTGTAGGAAGTTTTTCCATTAAATGCACGATTAAGTTGTTCTCCTTTTTCGTGTCAAAGATGAATGCTTTTTCTCCGTTAGCTTCGATGTATCCTTTATCTCCGACTTGACCACCACCTTCAGGGTAGAAAGGAGTGAGGTTGAATACAACTTGGAAAAACGTTTTTTGCTTTGCGATAACTTTACGGTATTTTACAATTTTCACGTTTGCCGTAAGGTAGTCATATCCTACAAATTCTTCTACGTGATCGTCAATTAAAATAACCCAGTCATCGGTTTCTAGTGCTGTAGCAGCTCTAGATCTATCTTTTTGTATTTGTAATTCTGCATTAAAACCATCTTCGTCAATGGACAGGTCATTTTCGCGTGCAATCAATGAAGTCAAATCAACAGGGAATCCGTATGTATCGTATAATTCGAAAACATCAGAACCTGCCAATGTTTTTTTTCCTTCGGATTTCACTTGTGTCATTAAGGCGTCAATTCTTCGTATTCCTTGTTCTAACGTTCGGAAGAAAGATAATTCTTCTTCTTTAATTACTTTATAAACCAATTCTTTCTGGTTATTCAACTCTACGAAAGCGTCACCCATTACTTCAGCAAGCGTAAGTGCCAATTCGCAAAGGAAAGGCTCTTTAAGATCTAAGGTTTGGTATCCATATCTTACGGCGCGTCTTAGGATGCGTCGAATCACATATCCGGCACCTGTGTTTGAAGGTAATTGTCCATCTGTAATGGAGAAAGCAATGGCGCGTACGTGGTCAGCAATAACACGTAACGCAATGTCAGTGGATTCAGTCACCCCATATTTTGCACTTGAAATGCTTTCCATTTTATGGATTAAGGTTTGGAATAAATCCGTGTCATAATTGGATTGTTTTCCTTGTAAAGCCATTGCTAGACGTTCTAATCCCATTCCTGTATCTACATGTTTTTCAGGAAGCGGAACCAAGGAGCCATTTGCCATTCTATTGAATTCCATGAATACGTTATTCCAGATTTCAATAACTTGTGGGTGGTCTTCGTTCACCAAAGATCGTCCGTCTGTTTTTGCTCTATCTGCGTCAGAGCGCATGTCTACATGGATTTCTGTACAAGGTCCACACGGTCCTGTATCTCCCATTTCCCAGAAGTTATCTTTTTTAGATGCTGGAATGATGCGATCTTCTGCAATGTATTTTTTCCAAATATTAAGTGCATCGGTATCCATTGGAACACCATCTTTTTCATCTCCTTGAAAAATGGTAACATAAAGGCGATCAACAGGGATTTTGTATACTTCTGTCAATAATTCCCATGCCCAACCAATTGCTTCTTCTTTGAAGTAATCACCAAAAGACCAGTTTCCAAGCATTTCGAACATGGTGTGGTGGTAAGTGTCAACACCAACTTCTTCCAAGTCATTATGCTTTCCAGAAACGCGTAAACATTTTTGTGAATTGGCCACACGACGGTTTTTTGGAACGGCATTCCCCAAAATAAAATCTTTAAATTGGTTCATTCCTGCATTGGTAAACATCAATGTAGGGTCGTTTTTAACTACCATCGGTGCAGAAGGAACAATCTCATGTCCTTTGCTTGCGAAAAAATCGAAAAACTGTTTGCGTATTTCAGAAACTGTCATTTTATTTAATTTGAAGTCGCAAATTTAGTTGAATATTTGGACATTACCATAGGTGAAAGATGAGTTTTTATGACCATTTCTCTTAATAAAGAGTGGAATGAATTAGAAAATGGATTTATAGGCGTTAGGTTACTGAAAGGAATCAACTTTTTATTCTATTTGTTGCTATCGTTTTTAATAAATCTTCGCACGGTTATTTGTACGCTAATTATAGAATTATCTTTGCATCCAAATTCTTGACTATGCGTATACTTTGTGTGAGTATTCTATTTTTGGTGATTGCTTGTAATGTTAAGCAGGAGCAGACCTTATTGCATAAAGAAGATGTTGCACTAGAAGAGGAGCTTGAAAATAATGACCTCGTATACATTGTTGCTGTTGGGGATATTATGTATGGTACTAGTTTTCCCAACTTTTCTACAGTAGCAAATGATTCCGTGGATTTATTTCGAGCGGTTCGACCATTTACAAAAGGTCATGAATTGGTGTTCGGAAATCTTGAAGGTGTGATATTAGATGATACGCTTTCTCCTCCTCGTGATTGTCAGATTCCAGAACAATGTTATCGATTCCGGATGCCTGTAAAACATGCTGGTCAATTATCTAATGCTGGATTTACTATTTTGAGTACTGCTAATAATCACTCTAATGATTTTAAGGAAGTTGGAAGACTTTCTACTCAGCATGTTTTAGATCGTTTACAAATTGGGCATGCGGGAATGGTAGAACGTCCTTTTCTTATATATAAAACGAAAGAAGGTTTAAGGGTTGGATTAGTTGCCGCCTCTCCTAATACAGGATCAGTTCATTTACTTCGAGAAAATGTCTTGTTGGAAAGGATTAAAGAAACGCGCCGTCAATGTGATATTTTAATTGTTTCTGCTCATATGGGCGGAGAGGGTGATGATTTTCTCCACATTACAAAAGAAGAAGAAAGCTATTTAAGTGAAAAAAGAGGGAATCCTTATGTCTTTGCACGTAAAGTGATTGATGCTGGTGCGGATTTGGTTCTCGGTCATGGACCTCATGTTCCACGTGCAGTTGATCTCTATAAGGGTAAGTTTATTATTTATTCAATGGGTAATTTTATGACGTATAGCCGTGTTTCAGTGAAAGGGAATATGGGGTTGGCACCTTTATATAAAATAGGGATACATAAAAAAACCGGGGCATTTGTAGAAGCAGAACTGATTTCTTTTATCCAAGGATATCGAAAACCTATTTTATTGGATAAAGAAGACCGTGCTTTTCGATTGGTAAAGCATTTAACACAAATTGATTTTCCTGATAATGGACTTTCTTTTGAAGGGAATCAAATTCGAATACGCTAAAGTGTCATTTAAAAGTCATGTGCCTGACAGAATTATTGACAGTTTGACAGCGTAAATGAGTGGGAAAGGAAAAACAATCCATCATTTTGTCAGTTTTTATTTCAAATCAGTGCTTGGCATTAAAGTTGAGAAATGGATAGTCGTAATTAAAAACGAAAATTATCAAAATGGGAAAAATAATAGGGATTGACTTAGGAACAACAAACTCATGTGTTTCAGTAATGGAAGGAAATGAGCCAGTTGTAATCGCAAACTCAGAGGGTAAAAGAACAACTCCATCTGTTGTAGGATTCGCAGAAGGAGGTGAACGTAAAGTTGGTGATCCTGCAAAGCGCCAGGCAATTACTAACCCTACAAAAACAATTTACTCTATCAAACGTTTTATGGGTAGTTCATTTGACGAAGTTTCTTCTGATGTAACTAGAGTTCCATACAAAGTAGTTAAAGGAGATAACAACACACCTCGTGTTGATATCGACGGACGTTTGTACTCTCCACAAGAGATTTCAGCAATGGTTTTACAAAAAATGAAACAAACAGCTGAAGATTATTTAGGACAAGAAGTAACAGAGGCTGTAGTAACAGTACCTGCATATTTTAACGATGCGCAACGTCAAGCAACTAAAGAGGCAGGTGAAATCGCTGGTTTGACAATCAAACGTATTATCAATGAGCCTACAGCAGCAGCTTTAGCTTACGGATTAGACAAAACAGGAACAGAACACAAAATCGTAGTATTTGACTTCGGTGGAGGTACGCATGACGTTTCTATCTTAGAATTAGGTGATGGTGTTTTCGAAGTATTATCTACTGACGGAGATACACACTTAGGAGGAGATGACGTGGATGAGGCAATCATCAGCTGGTTAGCAGCAGAATTCAAAAGTGATGAAGGAGTTGACTTGAGAGAAGACCCTATGGCATTACAACGTTTGAAAGAAGCAGCTGAGAAAGCGAAAATTGAATTGTCTTCTACAACTTCTTCAGAAATTAACTTGCCATACATTATGCCAGTTAACGGAATTCCAAAACACTTGGTTAGAACGTTGTCTCGTGCGAAATTTGAGCAATTGATCTCTGAAATCGTTGAAAGAACAATCGCACCTTGTCGTTCGGCATTGAAAAACGCTGGCTTACAAGCGTCAGATATTGATGAAGTTATCTTAGTAGGAGGATCAACACGTATTCCAATTATTCAAGATGCAGTTGAGCGTTTCTTTGGAAAATCTCCACATAAAGGAGTTAACCCTGACGAAGTTGTTGCAATTGGTGCAGCAATCCAAGGAGGTGTATTAACTGGTGAAGTAAAAGATGTATTGTTACTAGACGTTATTCCATTGTCATTAGGTATCGAAACAATGGGTGGGGTTTTCACAAAGTTGATCGAAGCGAACACAACTATTCCAACAAAAAAATCGGAAGTGTTCTCTACAGCATCTGATAACCAACCTTCTGTTGATATCCACGTGTTACAAGGAGAGCGTACAATGGCAAACGACAATAAAACATTAGGACGTTTCCAATTGTCTGACATTCCACCAGCACAAAGAGGGGTTCCACAAATTGAAGTTACTTTTGACATCGATGCAAACGGAATCATGAATATTTCAGCAAAAGACAAAGGGACAGGTAAAGTACAATCGATTAAAATCGAAGCTTCTTCTGGTTTGTCTGATGAAGAAATTGCAAGAATGAAAGCAGAAGCAGAAGCTAACGCTGATGCAGATAAAAAACGTGCTGAAGAAGCAGAATTAATCAATAAGGCGGATTCAACAATTTTCCAAACGGAACGTCAGTTGAAAGAGTACGGTGATAAAATTCCAGCTGAAAAAATGCAACCGATTGAAACAGCTTTAGCTGATTTGAAAAAAGAATTTGAAGCACAAAATATCGGAGCACTTCAAGCTGCAATGGATAAGTTGAATGAAACTTTCCAAGCTGCTTCTCAAGATATGTACAATGCAGCAAACCCTCAAGGTGATGCAGGTGCAGCAGGAGCACAAGAACAAAGCAACCCAGGTGACGAAGTTACTGACGTTGATTTTGAAGAAGTGAAATAATCTTCAGCATATATAAACAAAAAAGGCGAACCATTAGGTTCGCCTTTTTTGTTTATAATGGTTACATTACTTTTATACTCGTTCCATCTGTAAAGACAATAATCTTTAAACCACTGAATGACCTGTCAATTTCTTGACCTAAGGTGTTTACGATTTTTAGGACTTCTTTACTTTCGATTCTATTGTCAATGGCTTTGGTGCCAAGGTTTTCTCGTGAACCATCTGTTCTTAACTCAACTAAACGGTAGTAATTCCATGTGTTCTTAAAGTCGTAATCTTTAATGTTGTATGATTTGTGTGCACTAGCTTCGTCTTCAATAATTTCAACGTCACGGATTGTTGTCCATGTGTTTCCATCTTCACTGCGCTCCAATTCATACGCAAATATGTCTTGCTCATGAATAGAAGTCCATTCAATTTGGTTACTACCATTTTTCTGAAAAACATCATAAGAATTCAAGTTTATAGATAATGGAACAATACTACAGTCAGCTTGCCCGGTACCATCTGTTTGTTGAAAACGAATGTATCCTGGGTCCTTACTGAAGTTGGTTAATATGATTAAATAAATTTCCCCAACTTGTGCGTTAGCAATTGAAAAGGTTTCAGTATGTGAATTAGAATATCCGCAGGCAGCAGGTGCTAACGTACCTGATTGTACTGTTGTACAACCTTGAGAGGTAGAAGTGAATGGACCCCATAAAGCAAAGTCGATGTCGAGAGAGGTTCCAGTGCCATTAGCGTTTTGAGTTTGTGTAACGTTTAGGGTAACAGGACCCGCAGTGCTCATGCGCATGAAATACCATATGGGATTTGGTCTTGTTTGTAAACATCCATAATTTGGGCCAACTTCAGCAGTTAATGTTGTGCCCGAGGTGTTGGCAAAATTATAAGTAGAAGCACTGCAAAATGCTGTGGCACCAAAACAAAGTGATGGAGGGTGTACTGTTGTAGTTCGACAAGAAATCGTCGCTGCCCAACCTTGCTTTGTGATGCTCGCATCGGATGTGAAAACTAAGGTTAAGCAACCATTTGCAGCGTAACTAGTGATGAGAGGAAGGGCTGAACTAAGATCTCCTGTTAATACAGTTGGCGGATTAGAGGTGTTAGAGCCGTGATATATCGTTAGTTTATCATAGTTGTTTTCTGTGTCAAATGAAGTGAAATTCAGAGAAATGTATTGACCAGCAGTACCTGGACAAATGGTGTAAGTTAGATTCTGACTATTACTGTATTCTCCATCTGGCCCCCCAGAGTCATAAAACGTCCCAGTACAAGTAGATATAGAACCTCCGTTTGACATGTTATAGTTTTGGCTAAAAACAAAACATGGTAGTAAAAAGAGGAAATAGCAGTATAGTTTCGTGTTCATAATTGTCGTTTTATTGAGGTTTTATTTCGAGAATTAGGTTCGTTCCGTCGATGAAGTAATGTAAGGAGTTGGCATCATAGACGAAAAACGGAAGACTATATTTTAAAGGATTAAAAGTAGTTGCATCGTACCCTTCTTCCGTAATTTTTTTAATGGAGGAATTATACTTATTCAATAGTGGAACACTACTCAATAAAGGGTATTTATCAGAATCAACCCCATTGTTTTCGTAAATAAGAATACGTTTCTCAAGTAAATGGATAAAGACTTTTTTTGAATCAATATCCATATCATAAGATGATGAAGGGTAAATTTGTTCAATTTTATCTAAGGTGGTCATTGTTTGACCATAGGAATTACAGCCCATGACAAGACATGCAATAAGTAGTAGTGCTCGGCTCATATAATTAGCTTTTTGAGTTTATACTAAAATATAAAATCAAAAAATACGTAAAGAGTAAAATGAAGATAATGGCTTTTCTAATTAACAAACACTTGTTTTTAATAAAAATTTAAAGTGTGTAAGAGAGAAAATGCTATTTGTCAAAGAAATTATCCGGAGTATGCTGGTGTTCATCTGAAATAGATTCCGCATACATTTTTAAATGGTCTAATAAGGATTGCCACCCAAACTCTTGAACATCAAAAGGTTGTTCTGAAACGGCGTCAATAGTTAGTTGAACTTGTGTTACATCGTGAAGGGAACTAAAACTAATATCTAAGGAACGTCCATCATCTAATGTCAATAATAAGTGCTTGTTCAAGTCGATCTGATCGTAACGACCACTGTATTGTAAGAAAATATCTTGTTTATGTGTTGTTAAAACAACTTTAAGAGAACCTCCAATTTTCACTTCATTTTCTGCAATCGAAACCTCCCAATCATCCGCACTTTTTGCCCATTTCATTAAATGTGTTGGCTCATTAAAAGCTTCCCAAGTTAATTCTATGGATTGGTTGATGTCGGTTTGAACGGTGATTAATTGTCTCTCGGAACTCATAAAAGCAAAAAAAAGGATTGCAAACAAATATAACTGCTAGCCTTGCAATAAACAAATAGTTAATCATTTATTTTGAATGGAATAGGGCATTCAATCGCAAATCGCTCACGTGTACGTGGATGAATAAATGCAATCTTTCCAGCATGTAAAAATAAACGTTTCCCTGGTTTACCATATAAATCATCGCCTAAAATAGGAGTATTCAAACCTAATATATGCGCAGCATGTACTCGTAATTGATGGGTGCGACCTGTTAAAGGATGAAATTCAATTAACGTTCTGTCATTTTTTATTTTTAGAATGGAGTATTCGGTAACTCCCAACTTCCCATGGTCAAAACAAACCATTTGACGTGGTCTGTCCTCTAAATCTACGCGTAACGGCAATTCAATGGTTCCCTTCCGTTGAGCAGGAATGCCGTCGAGAACTGCAAAATAGGATTTTTCAACCTTGCGATTGGTGAACTGCTTTTGTAAAAAATGATAATCTTCTAGACACTTCGCAATCACTAAAATACCAGAAGTAGACATGTCTAAACGGTGTACCACCAAAGGACCTGTTGCATCAGGCAAGTATGCACGCATGCGTGTTTGAACAGAATCATCGATGTTTTTTCCAGGAACAGAGAGCATTTCCGCCGGTTTATCAACAATTATTATGGCATCGTCCTCATAGATAATGGGCAAATCTTTATCCAATGACGGGGTGATAAGCAAAGGATTTTCTTCTACATCTAATCCCTCCAACATAAATTTCAAAATTGGCTCACATTTACTCTTACATGCAGGGTAGAAGTTTTTGTGTTTTCGTACTTCCGAAGCAGGTGACGCACCCCACCAAAACTCCGCCATTGCAACGGGTTTAAGGTTGTTTCTAAAAGCATAATGTAACAATTTGGGAGCGCAACATTCCCCAGAACCAGCAGGGGGCATAATGTCTAAAGGTTGAAAAATTCGTAACAAGGAACGCTCTTCTTTATACCCATTTAGAAAAATATAATGATCAAAAATCTTCTGTTGTAATTGACCACTTAGTGTTTTACGATAGAGTTTTCGTTCTTGATAATAAGCTTCAAATTCACTGAAGTTTTTTTGAGCTAATTCCACATTGTTTTTCAATGTTGCTGTTAAACTTTTTAAGGCCAATTGCTCCCCAACACTCTGTTTACGAAGTTCTTCTAACTCTTCTGCTGTAAGTGGAATCTCCTGTTTTCGTAGATGTTCTCGTTTTCTTTTATTTGCCTTTATTTCAGCCTTGAAACTCGAAATTTCATTTGTTTTTCGCAGTAAACTTTCCTCAACTTCTGTCTTTAACTGCTGTAATTTTCCACTGTTTTCCAAGGCCAAAACTTCATCGTTTGCTGCATTGATAAACACTTCGTCTTCCAAATAGAATGACCCTTCTTTTAGAATGTCGTACACGGGAGGTACAAAACGATCATAATGATTACTGTCGCCAACTTTCCCTGAAAAAGCACATAAATAACCCAATTCATGATTCTCATTTTCAACGACAAGAACACCAAACATTTTACCAATAATTAAGCCTTTTTGCCCTTCAATAAGACCGAAATTATGGGGGATTTCCGTCTGGTTTTCCAGATAGGATTGCAATTCTTCGCTTGCCAAAATCGCCAGTTCAGAAGGAGAATAATACATTGGGAAATTAAATTTCTCGGGTTTTTCAATCCCTGCAACGCTCGTCTTAAACGCAATCCACTTTTGAACTTGGCTGTTTTTGTCTGTCATGCTGCAAAGATATTTTAAACCTTTCAACCGCGGTTCGAATATCTTCTTTTTGTTTAAAAGCTTTTTTTGGCAGCCATTTCGTTCTACGTGCTTTAGTAAATGAATAAAACAGGGTTCACCTGCTGCGCAAAACGTGCTTCCTTTGGTCGCAGTTTTGCTCTAGCGTTCACATCTGTTTTCTTTCATTTAGCTATCGCCCTCCGTCCGGGCTGTAATATTTATGTATTGAAAATTGAATTAGTTAAATTAAAGGACATTTGTTGTTGTGATTTAGCGCTCACAATGGATTTTGTTTTGGAATAGAAAATTCCGCCATGGCGTAAGCTATTAGCTAGGAGTAGAACAACACACAGTTGCCTTTTTTTAGTTGCGACGATAGAAGCACAATAAAAAAAGAAAAGCAATGTAGTGATTGTGCAAGCCTACTAAAGGCTGAAGACATAGAAGGCGGCCGAAAAATAAAAAAAAAAGAATGGACAAAAAAAATGCCTGATTCTCAAAGGAACAGGCATTTTTACCAAATGTTTTTCTTACTTCGCGATGTCGAATTTCAAGATCACTTTTTCATCTCCGTTTTTCAACGATAATTGATTGTTTTCGATGGAATAGAAAGCAACTTTTTCTAAATTTTCGCTGAATTTGTTTTCTGTCTCCATATTTTGACACATCATCATCGTCGCTCCAAGCGGAGAAAAACTCAAGTGTCCTAGATGTCTAAGAATGTACGTTCCGAAAAAGCGGTTACATCCAAGAGAACCATTCACTTTAGCGTACTCCTCTGTCAAGATCAAGTAAGCGTTGTTTCTTTCTTCTTTTTGCGCTTCGATTTTCACCCCGTCGATTTCAGTAAGCATCCATTTCTTACCCAACAACTCACTGTCCTTAACGAATTTGTACATTTGGTCTTTACCGTTTTGCAGTAAAACATCTTCACCAACTTGTACCATTGCTTTCCCTTTCGGAGTGTTCGAAAGCGTAATGTGCGAACCTTCTTTATTCCATTCGAATTTACCATTCATTTCTTTCGGTGCGTCATTCTCTTTTTCAGTCACTTTAAGTGTGTAGGTTTCGTCGTCATTCAACTTCAATTCTGCAGCGACAACTTCTTCTTCTAATTGCATTGAACCTTTGTACTGACCAGACCAATCTACAGCATTTTTACTGTTGTGTTCGTCAATAAAATCGGTGTTTTGTGAAGTTGGGTTTGCACAGCTGAACAATACGATTGCAGCGATACCAGCGGATGTTAGATTAAAAATTTTCATACTTTTTATTATTTATTGAAATTTAAACGATGTCATTGTCAACGCGCCTGCAACGGCTTTATCGTTGAATATTTGTATTTCCGTTTTTTTGTCAGCGCTACTTCCCAATGCGTATAATAGAGGGAGATAGTGTTCTGGCGTTGGAATGGCTAATTTCCAATCGTCGCCTTGTTTTTGAAAATTAATCAATGTGTCAAAAGCATTGTCTAACACATGTTTCTTCATTTCTTCATTCGCTGTTTTTGCCCAATCAAAAGCAAAATCGACGGTGTTTAGTTTATCCCAAGCAACGCGTCTTAAGTTGTGGACAATGTTTCCACTTCCAATTATTAGTACGCCTTTGTCTCTTAAAAAACGAAGCTCTTTTGCTAGTTCAAAGTGTTCCTTCGGCGTTTTGTATACGTTTAAGGATAATTGTAAAACGGGGATATCAGCCTTTGGATACATGTGTTTAATTACTGACCACGCGCCATGATCGAGCCCCCATTGCTCATCCAGATGTATGGCTGTATGCAAAATGTGTTCCTTAATTTCATTTGCCAATTGTGGGTTTCCTGGAGCTGGATATTGGACGTCAAAAAGTGCTTTTGGGAATCCTCCGAAATCATGAATTGTTGGTGGATTTGCTTGCCCTGTAATACGTGTTCCTTGAGTTTCCCAATGTGCAGAAATACATAAAATGGCCTTGGGTTCTGGAAGGGTACTTGCAATTTGACGGAATCCTTCCACAAATTCGTTTTCTTCAATCGCATTCATAGGGTTTCCGTGTCCTAAAAATAGGACAGGCATACGCTGTGAAAGCGGTAGTTTGTCTACGAATGAATGAATGGTCGAATATTTCATAGTTGCTCCAATTAATGGAAGGGTAGCTAATGATTTAATAAATTTAGTTCTTTTCACGTGGAATTGGATCAAAAGGATTTGGAATAAATGTTAAAATAATTCCTTTATTCTTGAAACCATAGTTTTTGTAGTTCTTCGGGTAATTGGTAAAAGAAAATACTGTAACTGGGAGAGAATACAAAACCATTTGTTTTGTAGGATTTTGTTGAGTCTGCATAGATCAATTGTAATTCATCCCAATAAGGAGTTTTCCATAATCCATCATACACTGAATTGTTGATGGCAGCTGGAATTTTTTGTATAAAATTGGGGTCTGTATATGTGATGGTATCCTCTGCAATAATCGTACGAACAGCTATTAGTTTATTGTACTCCACAGGTGGAAACGTATCAGTATAAAGCATATTTCTCTTGGCTGTTGAACAGCTGTTAATGAATAAGAATAAACACGCAACTGTCTGTATTAATCGAAGTTTTCTATTTCTAACCATGCTTCCAATTTACAAAAAAAAAGGAGGTCAAAAAAAGAGGGCTGCCGATTAAAGCAACCCTTTTCAATATTATTACTACAAATTATTGTTTTACGAATTGAATTTCAGCTAATAACTTCACTTCTTTAGAAACCATAACACCGCCTGTTTCAAGTGCTGCATTCCAACCTAAACCAAAATCTTCACGGTTGATTTTGCCATTTAATGAAAATCCTGCTTTTGTATTTCCCCATGGGTCAACGTTGATTCCACCAAATTCAGCTTTCAATTGAATCGGTTTTGTAATGTCACGAATCGATAAATTACCGTTTATAATAAAGTTTTCATCGTCTTCTTTTTCAATAGATGTCGACTCAAATTTCATTTCAGGAAATTGTGCCGCATCAAAGAAATCACCACTTTTTAGGTGTTCATCACGTTGCGTGTTTTTTGTGTCTACACTTGCGATGTTAGCTGAAAAGTTAATTTTTGAAGTCGAAAAATCATCCCCTTCAGTTTCTGCTTTAGCATCAAATTCATTGAAGTTACCTGTTACATTGGTAATCATCATGTGTTTTACTTTGAATTGTACTTCTGAGTGGGACGTGTCCACAGACCAAACATTTGTTGTCATTTTTCTATGTTTTTTTATTGTTAATACTATGACCTCTAAATCAGATAGAGATTTTTGTTTTAATTTTTTGTTCCTTTTTTAACGATTATTTCAAAACTGAAATGATGCGTTTGTTAAGGAGGTTTCATTTTGATATCACAAAGGTCTATTCTTTTCTTTTGATAAAACTTAATGTAGATTAAGAAATGAAAAAGAGATGTTTTTCTTTGAATTATGGCTTTTTTTGGAAAAATAGGAGGGGGGAATGACTGTAAAATTTAAAACTTTTGAACAAAAGAAATCACGACTGTTAATAGCGATGATTTATGAGGCTGTAACGCTTGATGTGATTGCGATTCAAAGGGAATTGTTTTTTTGAAAATAGACCAATAATACCTATGAAAAGTGGAAGACTTTACAAAATGGTAACAAAAATTAAATCTTTTTTTTTTGGAGTTTGGAAAAGAATTTCGTTGATTTATTCCTGAAAACTAAATTTCACCATGGCAGGTCCTACCACCTAATATGGTTTTTAAACACTTTATTTTTTATTTATTTTAAAATTTTAATTTATGGCTTTCAAAGCAAGATTACAATTTTCAGGGAAAGAGTACGATGTGGTACATTGTGACTATTCCTTCAGTCGTGACGTTGATGCAAAAGGACGTCCTTCATCATCGGTTTACGGTGGAACTATCAATGTAGAAGTAGAATCCACAGAGGATACTTCTGTTATTGAATCTATGGTTAACAATCAATATAAGCCAATTACTGGTACTTTGTTGATTAAGAAAACAGACGAAGATGCTAAAATGAAAGAAATTCAATTCGAAGATGGATACATCATTCGTTATGAAGAAGGCATTAACGTTGTTGGAAACTACCCAATGACATACAAATTCAGTATTTCTGCACGCCAAATTGCTGTAGGAAACGCTGTTAATGAGCAAGATTGGCCAACGGCTTAATCTCAAGATTGATTATTAACTTTTATAACTGAACATCATGTCATTTAAAACAAGATTAACCCTTGGAGGGAAAGAATTCGACGTTGTTAACTGTAAATTCTCTTTACACAGAGACGTAGATTCAAAAGGAAGACCAGCTTCATCTGTATACGGTGGAACAATTCATTTAGAAGTAGAATCTACAGAAGATACTTCGGTAATCGAATCTATGATTAACAATCAGTACAAAGCAATTTCAGGGAAAATTACTTTCAAAAAAGGAGACGAAGACTCTACAATGAAAGAATTGAAATTTGAAGATGCTTACATCATTCAGTACAATGAAGGTATTTCAGTGGCAGACAATACGCCAATGACCTTAGGATTTGTGCTTTCTTCTCGCGTATTGGAAATCCAAAATGCTAGATTAGAAAACGATTGGCCTAGAGCTTAATCGTTAATAATACATTACAACCTTTTACAGGTAGAGAGGTGAAATAAACTCTCTACCTTATTTTAGTTACTAAACTGTCTAACAATTAAACCTATGTTTGATAAGAAGAAATTAATCATTGAATTGAACATTGAGGGCAAAAAACTAAACCATTTTTTGTCATTTGAATTGAATCAAAGCTTCAATGCACATCATTCTTTTGAGTTAAGAATGGAGCACGGTAAATTAGGATTGCCGGGTTTAATAAATTTAGAAGAAAGCCGTGATTTTGTAGGCAGAACTTTGTCCATTTCCTTTGGAAATGATCACGCAAATATGCAAAATTTTGCAGGTATGATTACACATGTTTCTTTGACGCAAAGTCATGGATACCAAGGGGTAATTGTGCTTAAGGGATATTCCCCAACTATCCTCATCGATAGAGGACCAGATTTAGGATCTTACACCGGAAAAACATTAAAGGAAATTGCAACTATTGCAACCAATGATGTGCCTCAAAACGACCTTAGATTCTCGGTTCAACCAACAAGAACAGAAACTGTAGATTACTTAATCCAATACAAAGAAAGTGATTTCGATTTCCTTAATCGCTTATCTGCTGAATATTTAGAATGGTTCTACTACGATGGTGAACGCCTGAATTTTGGAAAACCAGATGATTTACCAACTTGTAAATTAACTTACGGAAGAGAAATTAGAACATTGGAATACGGCATCAAAGTAAATCCAATTAAACATAGAAAATTCTCTTATTTACCTCATGACAATCAATTGATCGATACAGCGAGTGAAGTGAAAGCTGCAACACTGCCAGACTTAAATTTTGCCATAGAACGATCAAAAAATACATATAGTAAAGTTTTCAATCAGCCCATAGAAATTCGAGTTGATAACGAAAAAGAACTTAAAAACATTGTTGAACACCAAGAACAAGCTAACGTAGGACAGCTCCTTGCCATCTCCGCACAAAGTGATTCACCTTTGGTTCGAATTGGAGGAGTTACTGAGGTAGAAACAAGCGTACGACAAGATTTACAGTTTGTTACCGATGGACTCGGGAAATTCCTAATCACAGACGTAATTCACTATTTTGACGATCTTGGACGCTATTCAAATTCTTTCAGTGGAATTGTGTCGGCAACTGAGCGTATTCATGTTGAAAAATATGAGAAACCAACAGCTGATATGCAATTGGCAGAAGTCATAGACAACGAAGATCCAAAAGGATTAGGACGTATACGTGTTCAATTCCAATGGAAATGTCAAGCAAACGATACTACAGAATGGTTAAGGCTGGTTACACCTAACGCTGGAACAGGAGATAGAGGAAACAACAGAGGTTTCTTTTCTATTCCAGAAGTAGGGGATCAAGTCATTGTTGGATTTGAAGAAGGGAACGTAGCTAGACCCATCGTTATGGGAAGTATGTACCACCAAACTAACGTAGATAGCGGAAGTTATCCTGCAAATCACCTGAAAAGTATTACAACAAGAAGTGGGCACCTTATTGAATTTGACGATAGTGCTGCTTCTCAAGGAATACGCGTTACAGATATTAAAGGAAACTTTGTACACATTGATACCAAAGGAAATAATGTAACCATCACTGCGCTTGAAAACATGAGCCTCAACTGTAAAAATATGCAGATAAATGTGGGGGAAAACATGGATGTGCAAGTAGGAGAGAATCAATCTTCGGTTGTTGGAAATGATCAAAATAACAACATTGGAAACGACATGTCAACCACAGTAGGAAAAGATTTTTCTTTGTCAGCAATGGGAAACGTGGTGGAGGAATCGGATAATCGTACCGAAATTGTAGAGGAAAACTTTTCTAGAGTTTCGTCCGCTTCCAATGAAATCGCCGATGAAATATCGGTATTCAGTACGCAAGAAAATATGACCTTGCAAAGTGGTCAAACCGTGGAGGTTAACTCTTCCGAAAAATCAAAAATATTCTAAATATGGCGATTTTAGTGAAATCAAAAAACAGATCTATTTCAGTTGATCAAGATTATTTTTTGCAAGTCGGGAAGAAAATTTTCAAAAAGGCAACACAATATAATCTCGAAGCAACACAAAAAAATCTGATGCTATCAAGTGGTAAAAAAGTTGTGACACAAGGCGGAATGTAATTCAAGGCTTTAATTGTACACTTTTTATTCAACTGAAAGTGGTGAAATTAGAAGTATGGTTGTCCTTTTTTTGAAAGAGTGACCATACTTTTTTTGTTTACGGGAATGATTTTTGGTGCTCGGATTTCGCGTTAGGGATAGGAGTGGCATCCCCTTTTTTTCCAAGTTGCTTGGGAAAAAGGGATACAACGGATAGCCCGACCTCTTCTCTCTTCAAGACGCTTGAGGAGAGGGAGAGGAACGCCCAAAGCTCTTTTAACACTTTCCCTTACTTCGATTGTTTGTTTGTCTTTTTGAAGACTTTTGGCATCCTTTTCGGCCTGCGCGTTTTAGTAAATTCGTACAAAAAAGTTCACTAGCTATTTCCCACGCGCTTCCGCTGGTCGCGGTGGTCAATTCGCGTTCACATTTTTTGCACTTCATTTAGCTATCACGCTCCGTCCGGGCTGAAAACAAAAACGGGGCTACATTTTGCAACCCCGATCCTGTTTAATAAAACATTTTTAAGCGACTTTTATGGACGTATCCCGTTTTTCCAGCATGGTTTTTTATCAACCACATGTTTTTCTCTGTCGGAAATACTTCTACCTTTTCCCCATCATTTATTTTTTCAATAATAGCTGACTTCGGATCGTCACTTTTTCGGATATTCACATAACCATCGGTGTCCGAAATTTGCCCCCAAATGGGAGTTTCATCGTTCATTTCCTTTAAGGATTTATAGTCATTAATCAATTGACGAATTTTGGGTTCTAAGGATTTTTGAGCGATTAACATGTTTACGATTTTATCATCTTTAAGATCAAGCATTTCTAAAAGAGATAAGTTGTATTTCTCATGAATGGAGACCACTTTTTCTGGATAATCTAATTCATTTAAGAAGAAGAGAGTTGCCGTTATTTTATCTTTGAAATTTGGAGTTTCCTCCCAAAATTCAGCCATACGGGTGGCATAATCAAATAGAAATTCTTTATTTCTTTTGTTGGTTATCTTTTGATTAAACTCCAATCTAAACTTACCAGAAGGGTTAAAGAGCATGTTTTGAATTGTCTCAAAGTCTACGTTTTCTACGTCTAAATTGTTTATAACATAATTGGTAATAATCGTATTTTGCTCATAATTGAAGTCAATTACGACCTCGTTTGCGTCATCAAGATTTTTCATAAAGTAATGCGAAGCATTGGGCTCATCATTAAATAGCAATTTATTATACGCAATGATTTTCTGAATGATTGGGTTTTTATTTGATTGAAATTGAGCAAGTACTTCCATTTCTGTGAACATATCTTTTGTTGCATCTGGATTCAGGAAAACCGATTCTGTAGTGGCGCTTAAACATGCTTCTTGCCGAAAAATAACATATCCATTTCGACCAACTGTCAGCGTGGTTTCGTCTGTGTCAGCTATATTAACCCCGAAGTATTTAAGGCATTTCTCGTTAAAAGTAGCCTCATCGATTTGTTTAAAATTGTTTTGTTTTAAACCTTCAATTATTGTTTTACTTTCCATCACAAAGTATTCGTTTTTATTATGATCTTTTTCTTGTGTTGTGCATCCTATCGAAAGAGCGATTGAAGCACAGCTGATTAACCATTTCAACATATTTTACTGCGTTTTAGATCTTGCACCTCGTGATCCATCTTTAGGATCTTGGGAAAAACCATATTTTTTGTAAATATCTTTGATGTCTCCATTGTAATCTTCAATGTAGCAATATATTTTCTTTCCTTCTCCTTTTAGTTTAGTATATAACGCGACTAATTTTTCCATTTCGGCATTGTAAATGCGAATGCAACCATACGTTCCCATAAGTTTTCCGGTATCGACAATTTTACCACTATAACCTGAAGTGTGTCCACAGTGAATAGCTATTCCTGCACGTCCATTTTTTGTAGCTGTTAAAAATTCACCGCTTTCACCGACTAAATCGATCAGTCCGTGATTTCCGTAGCTCGCCTTTCCAATATGTCTTTTCCCATAGCTTGTTGTCGTTCTTCCCGTGGGTGTATCGCCGTTTCCTTCGGCTTTTAGTCGATTGCTATTGGAACCTCGGCAAAGAGAATGCGTTTTAAAAAGTATATTTTTGTCATCAAATACTACTAAAGGGCCCTGTAAGTCACGTTTTGCTGTAGTGATGACATTGATGTAAACTTCTCCTGGTTTAGCGGTGTATCTTTCATCATTGGTTTTGTTTCCAGGAGTTTGTATATTTTCTTCTTTTCCTAAACAAGCCTCTACTTTTAATTCTTTGACGGCTTTCTTGAAGAAAACGATGCGTGCATCTAAGCCTTTAAGTGCAGTGTTGATTTTTTTGGTAACGCTTTTTACATTCGAATCAGCGATGCCTCCCGCCAGAGCAGAAATACCATTTTTTTTCCAGAATGCTAATGCCGAAATGATAGCGTCTGATGGCGTTGTGGTTAATTTCTTTACGTCTTTAACCCAATCAACTTTTGTGTCACCAGCTATTAGCATCGAATTGTTGAAGTAAGTAGATAAGGCACGGTAATTGGCTTTCCATGTGATTTGTTTAAAGCCACGGCCTCTGTAAAGGGATCCATCACCAGAATTAAAATCTCCATTTTCCAGGTTGCTTCTATATGCCCAGTTTGCGATGTTTATTTCGTTTTCTGGAGTAACAGGGACATAGTCCTTGGCTTTTGTATTGAGTACTGCTCTTCCCCAAAGTTTAGCCTTCTTTCGCCCTTCTGTAGATTGAAATTGTGAGAAAGTGGTGATTAAGCTATCCCAATAGTAATTGAAACCTTCTTCTGTGTTATAGAATTTACTTTCCTGAGATAACTGAGCAAGAAAGTGCGCTTTAGTAACACAGCTATCTATTCCTGCTTTTATTTTATATTTATTTAGAAATGGTAAAGCAGCAATAATCATTGTTTCATTTTGTATCAATGATTTACCTTCGCTGTTTGAGCACACTTTTCTTATTTCTTCAATGGTAATATCCTTGGTACAGTTAGGACATTTTCCTGCTTCAGGTGTTGGGTTTGCATTTTGGTTTCCTACACCTGTTAAACTCGAGTTTGTAGCGGGAGTCGTGGTCACGTTGTCTAAAATCTGTAAGATGGTATCTAAAGCCTTCTCTGTAGCTGTTTTTTGATTGACTTCTGCATCTTCAACATCAGTAGTTTGAACGGAAATCATTGTCTTTGTATTAGGAGCTGAAGCAACCAGATAGTATTCATGTGTACTACCTTCTAGCGGACCTTTTTGAGCTTTAACTCTCCAAGCTACTTTAATTGGCATTACTGCCGATATCTTTCCATCTACGTTTTCAACTTTTAGTTTAAAAGTATCCAAAAGTGTATTTTCTTTTGCATCATGCCCTTTGTCTGATACGGTATCTCTTTCCCAAATTCCAACAGTGATAGTTTCTTTGTATAAGTTTTGCGTGACAATATTTAGACGTATATTTTCTCCATATTTTGGAGGTTTTGAAAAAACTTTATTGTCTTTATCTCTTAGATACAAATGAGTGATTTTACGTTCACCTTGAACAGGAGATACAATTAATCCAGGAGGAGCTTTTTTTTCAGGATTGTGAAGATAAGCTTCGATTAATATCTTCTTTCCATGCCACTTTTGTGTAAAATTAAAAGATACTTTATTCCCTTTTTTTAGAGTTCCCAAAAGTTCTCGCCATGTGCCATTGGTGTTTTGAGAAAAGATTTTCCATTTAATTTGATTAGGATCTTTAACTACGGTTCCTGGGTAAAAGGAGGACACCTCGTAAAACTCATCCTTGCCAATTTGTGGGGTAGGATTTCCTTTAATTGATTTAATTCCTTTCATGGTTTTTGTAATAGTCTAGTTTTGTAAAAGTATTGAGATTTCTCCTCTAGGAAGAAAGGCAATGTAGTGTCGTTCTCTGAGTTCTTAGAACATGAATTCTGTTATATAGGTTTTATTTTTCGATAAAGGTTCCGTCACCATTAAGTTGATAATTCTTTATCTGTTTTCTTTTGCCATTTTTCTCTAGAAATAGAGAGACTATATAGTTTTCAGAAATTGAAAAGACAAGCGTTTTGGGACTGTCGCCATAGCTGTTACTGATTTCTAAACCGTCAATGATTGTTTCATTTTTGTAAGTGATGAGGTAGTTGACTTCACTATCTCCACTCATGTTATTTATCAGATACAAGTCGTAGTTCCCTTGAGCTGGTAACTTTGCGATTGCATCAATCCACAGCTTGTATTTTTCTTTGACTAATTGTTGAAAAATTGGATCTTTAGCATCTTCAAATTTCAGAATTTCAGAATAATTTTTATAGTCTAAAGGTAGAATAGCCAAGGTGTCATGATTATTATCAATGACTTGAGGGTGATTTACATTGTTTTTACCTTGACAAGCATAGATACTGAAGAAAAGAAAGAATGAAAAGAATACGCTGTTTTTCATAAAGTATGTTTTTTGATTGCTTTAAGAACTATTAATGTGTATTTGTTTTTTGTTTTTGAAGTGAGAGGATAATGTTTTTAGGAACTTTGCTAAGGTTTATTGTTCCAAAATCTGACGAGGTGTATACTTCGTGATACTCTTCTATTCCTTCTTCGGTATCTTTTGTCTGCAATAAGTCAATTTTATTCAAGAAAAGGGCATTTTTTTGAAATAGGAAGTCATAATTAACAAATTCTAAAAAGAGTCTAAATCCATCTTTAATTTCTTCCATTCCAATATAAGGATTCCCAGATTGAACACCACACGTTTTACAAGGTATTATTTCCTTATTTTTTTGTATGGTTTGGTAGCCATTTTTGGTGAACAACTGTACGATCAGTTGACGATTTCCCATTTCGTTTAATTCTGTGACAAAAATTTTATCCAATTTTCCATCTTTATTGAAGTCAATCATAATCGAATCAATAATGGAGCCTTCTTCTATAGGGGGTGAAGAAGGGGAGGCAGATTTTGCAGTACATGCAAAAAGAGTCACACTAATTAAGGGGATAAAAAAGACTAAAATACGTTTCATACTATTTTTTGAATTCATTATAAAATTTCTCAATGTTTGTTGCATAATTAGGATTCTTTTCTCTCCATTTTCCTCCATTGTATTTGGCAGCAATCACTTCCCATTTTTTATTTTTCATTGCGGTAATCATACCTCCGGTATTTTCTAAATACCCAACAAATAAATAAAACTGTTGGACTTCGCATAAATTAACTGCACTTTCAAGTGCTTGTGGAGACGAGAAAGCAACGTCATAGTTGAACCCCATCACTTGGAATTTACCCCAACTACATGCTTTTACAGCAGTAGCATAATCAATTTTCTTTGCTTTTTCTAATTTTGCATATTGTTCTGAGTATTTTCCATAACCTCCAGAATAGAGATTTACAATGGAAGGATCTTCTTTTTGTAAGTCTTCTAATTGTTTTTTTGTTTTATTAAGATCTTTCTCTAAGTATTCCCACATTTTATGTCTTTCGAATAAAATTGTTGCTTGACCTTCTGAATAGAAACTATTTCTTTTTGATTCTTGTTTAGCAATTGCTTGAATCATTGCTAAATCAATGCCTAATCGTTTTGCCTCTTTTTCATAAATATCATTTGGAGTAACAATTCCTTTTCCGTTACAAGCAACTTTCACTTTTCCTTCATTAAAGCATAAGCAACCACCTGTTGAGGTGGGTTTAGGTGTGGCAGTGACACTTTGTAAACAATTACATGTATTCGTAAATCCAAGTTCTTTAGCTAAAGCAACGATACTTTTTCCATTTAAGGTAGATGAATTAGTACAGAAGTTTTTCTCTTGCAAATGAGTCGCATCAAATTCTCTGACGTCCATGTGTATCCAACTGAAAGTATAGTCGTATCGAAGAGAGCCATCACCATAATAAAGTAAATCTATAGGTTCAATCGAAAAAACATTTTTTCCAGGCCATTCTTTTTGTGACCCCAGTTGTTTGATGAAAAAATCGTCTCTTATTTTTCTTAGTTCAACTAAGTTTCTTTTTTCAGGACCTCGAATCTGCCACTTGTCTTTACTAAATTGAATATCAATTGCTTTTCCTTGGTGGTTAGTCGTTTTGTAGTTCTTGAATCTGCATCTGTATCCAGAAGTAAAGTGATCTATTTTATAAGTAGTTTGTTTACTAAAGTAAAACTGTAATGCTTTAAAACCAAAAAGTAAAGAGCGATGAATTCCTGGATATTCATATCTATGATAGGCTTCTTTCTTATTGTTACCACTATAAGTGTTTTTACCCGTTCCATCTCCAAACCCATTACAATTGTTCATTTCGCTAATTCCCTTTAACTTATTTGTAGCTTTCTTACCTTTGGTGGTACAGCTACATTTTAGTTGATTCCAAAGTGTTGTTGAAAGATCAAAGTTTTTTGAAAACTCATCAATTGCAACAAGAACATTTCCGCAGACTTTACCAGTTTCGGGAACTTTCATATAGTCTCTTTGAAATTGCTTTACCATTTTTTCGGAACGGTCTGTGAATGTATCTGTAGGGACGTTTCCACCAAATCCAGCTAGACGTGTATTTATCTCCCGGATAAGTTCATTTGCAGGAGTTTTTTTATCGATACAGAATTGACCACCACAACCATTGTTTACGGGAGTTTGTTGGTTTCCAACACCAGTTAATGTGGCATCTTTTCCTGTTGTTTTTACAATATTGTCAATAATTTGCATTGCTGCAGTTATTGCTTTTTCGGTTACTGTCTTTTCGCCCGCTATAGCATCACTTACTTCAGTCGTTCCAACAGAGAATACTGTTTTTGTATTTGGAGCTGAGGCTACAAGATAGTATTCATGAGTCGTTCCTTCAAATGCTCCTTTTTGAGCTTTTACTCTCCATGCAACTTTTAAAGTAAGAGTTTGTGATATTTTCCCATCAATATTATCTACTTTTATTTTCAGAGTATCCAAAAGGGTATTCTCTTTTGCATCATGACCAGTATCAGCAACCGTATCTCTTTCCCAGATGCCAACTGTTATTGTTTCTCCATATAAATTTTGAGTAACAATATTTAATTTAATATTCTCGCCATACTTTGGAGGAGTTGTAAACGGTTTGTTATTCATATCCCGAAGGTATAAATGAGTGATTTTTCGGTCACCTTGAACCGGACTGATAATAATTCCTGGAGGAGATTTTTTTTCTGGAGAATTTAAAAAAGCTTCTACAAGTAATTTTTTTCCATACCATTTTGAAGGGAAATTAAAAGATACTTTTTCACCTGTTTTTAATGTTCCTTTAAGTTCTCTCCAACTTCCATTTTCATTTTGAGAAAAAAGTTTCCATTTTACTGGGGTTGAAGTACTTTGTGTTGTTCCTGGGTAGTAGGATTCTACTTCATAATAAACATCTGTACCAATTTTTGGATTTTTATTTCCTTTTATCGACTTTACACCTTTCATCACCTAAATTATTAATAGTAATCAACGTCATCATTTAATTCACTTTTAAAGCTTTCAAAATCTACAGCTGGATTGTAGATACTCATTGCTTTAGGGTTGGCGTTGTCAACGTTTTTTTGACTCATTTGACTTACTTGTCCGTGCTTAAAAACAGTGATTTTACCACCAATACTGCATAAAAGTTCTGACATTTCAGTTATGGCTTTATTTCCATCCACGGTTGTATCATCGTATGTTTTTTGCCATTTACCAATAGGTGAACAGGAACAGGGTAAGTAACCGCCTGAGGTAGGTTTTAATTTACATCTTCCAAACGACGGACCAGATGGCATAAATGTAGTATCGCTATCCATAACCATTAAAGATTCAGAAGAGGTTTCAGCTAAATTAAGGTAGAGTCTTTTATGGGATTTGACTACGAATTTAGGCATCATGTCTCCTTGATTACATTGTGCTTGACCTTTTTGGATGATAAAAAGCTTTCCATCGTGAGCAGTTGAAGAAGATTCCTTTTGTTGACCTTCTTCTTCTTTTTTTTGTTCTGACTTTATTGTTTCGCCCGAAGACTTTTGATCCGTTGTGGGAGCATGACTAGTTCCTTGAGTAGATTGAATGTCCATTTCTTCGTTAACTCCATTTCCAGAGGAAGCATTCATACTACTCTTTTTGTAGGCGATCATTTTATTCACAGCATCTGCTGGAATGACTAAAGACAGTCCGATGGGAAGTTCATTTGTAATGTACTCACTAGAACGTAAATTGTGATACATTTTTATAAACGACGGTGTAGTGCCCGTTACGGCAGCAATGGTAGATAAACTATCCCCATGTTCAACAATGTAAGCCATAGTTTCAAGTTAGTTATAAAAGGGTTTGAGAGGGTAGACTCTCTAGTTTAGTTTGTTGTAATCTGATAATAAATATACAGAATTATTGTAAAAAAAGTAATTAATTTTCTTTTCTGAAAAAGAAAAAGTATTAATCACCTATTCTTAAAGCTATAAATGAATGACTTTTTATTTCATTTTGAATGGTTAATTGATGAGTGAATTGAATAGAATGTATTTCTTCAATATCAGGGTCAATATCACATTCATAAGAAAACTTCCCTTCGAAATAGCGACCTTCTTCAATTTCATGGTCCAAATTGAAATGGATATGTTCATAAGATCGGCTGTCTGATTTTAGACCGTTGATTTGTATGGAGTTGTATTGGTGCTTCTGGATTGTTTGTTGTTCAATTATTTTGTATTCAACAGGATTAAAAGGATGAATAGTGTGTAGATTAATTGAGTGTTCTGGATTGATAAACGGAAGTTTAAAAAATAATTCAAACGGAAGGTGTCCTATTGTACATGAGGTGAAAAAAGATTGATTTCTTAAATTCTCTTCAAACCTTTGAAAATAAAGATCTGCATATTCGTCGATGTAAACTTCTTTTAGATTTGGTAAAGAAGTTTCCCATTTGTCTAATAGTATTGTGAAATTGTTTATTTCAATTTCTTTGAATTTAGTAGTAGCATTATAAGAAATGGGTTGTATCACTTCCAAAGCTTTTATGGCAACTAGTGCCATTTTACCATCTTCAAGTTCATTATTATAGCGATAATTGTATGGAGTAAAAGAAAATTGAATTCCATTTTTTTTTACTTGAATATCAATGTGTAAATGATATTGAATAACATCGTTGTCAATATGCTCAATTATTGAGTATTTGCCATTCCATGCTTTAGGAGATAAGTTTAATGAAATGGATTTAGAAGTAATGATTTGGTTTTCACGTCTTAAAATTTCTAAATCTAATCCTTTTGGGAAATAGAAAACGGAAGGAATTTCTTTTGAGGATAAGCATTTATTATCATCGTCACAATAAGAATTATGAAAATGTAAGGCTTGTTTAATGGAGATGTTGAGATTTTTTGCATGTTCTTCCCAAGTGATTTTAGGAGATACATTTCTTTGTTTCAAGAAGTTGAAAAATAAGCTTGTGTTCATAAGGTTGTAAAAGATGGCCAAAATTTACAAAAAAAAAGGCTGTTATTAGTTTCAAAAGTATGTTTTTTTAACAAAAGTTATTTTAAGTTATTATTAACTTATAAAATCTTGAGTTTTATTTCAATAATATTCTGTTTCTTTGACAACGAAAGTGTAGGGCAATTGTCTTATAAAGAATCAAAAAAAAGAAATAAATTTTACGTTTTTTGAAAACAATTCATTTAAAATTTTGATTTTTTCATTCTAATTGATAATTTGGCTTCAATTTCAATACTAAACCCACAAGGACAGTTATACTGTCCTTACGATTACTTTTACGACGTTTTACAACACAACTGAACCGCCTTATGGAGCCTATAAACAAGAGGGAACTCTATTTATCTTATAGAAGATTTATTATTCATTTCGCTTTGTTATTACTTTTTACTTTGGTTTCTCTTTTCTTTTTTGATCGTGCTTCAGATAAGGAATATGTTATACTAGCGAAACGAAATGATCAAATTGAACAACTCATTTCAACTCGAGTAGAAATAAATCGAAATTTTCAACTCATTAATCGACGTTTCACCGAGTTAGGAGAAATTAATTCAGGGCAAGCTGATCAATTAGCTAAACAAAGAATCCTTCAAAATGATATCGCAAGCTCTGTTGGGACAATTACTAGATTAATGGATAAAATCGGTAAAATTGAAGGAAGGCCAAGTGTTGACCTCTACAAGAGATTAAATGAAGATGTTAATCGTTTGTCTCGATTACAAGATTCATTATACACAACAAAAAATGTTATTGAAAATAGACATATGCAATTGAGTAATTGTCTTGAATCTAATAAAAAGGCAGGAGATATTTTACGAAGAGGAAGTCTTAGAAACTACTAGTATAGCATTATGATTAAACACAATTTATCAGAACGAAGAGATCTTTTTTTTGTTTTGTTAGCCATTTTTATTACAACGACTACATTGTTGAGTTTTGTAATTTTTTATTCGGACAACAATCGATTTAATATTTCTAAAGAAGAGCTTGAAAATAGAGTTAAAGATGATTTACAGTTCGAAGAGTCTGCTAGGAATATTTCATTGTTGATGGATAGCGTTAGTGTTCTCATCAATCGATTTAATCCAGATGTTCAGGCTGTTTTCTTAGAGAATGATATTCGTAAAATACTAAGTGACATGCAAAGCGAATACCTGAAAAAAGATTATGATGTAAGGTATATGGTTTTCAGTCATTCATCTGTTTTTTATGATAATTATTTCGTCGATAGGAGGGAGTTAAAAGGAAATCTTAAAGACATTGACCGTATACAGAAGCTTTTGGACGATTGTTTCATGAATAGACAACACATTCAACAAACCATGTCCATGCAAAACAGATAAACTAAACTATAATTCTTTTTACAACTAATTCTTATTGATTAATGGAAAATAATATTATCCAAGAAGGTAATGCAGGAAAATCAACGAACAATAGTTCGAAAATTTTTTTAATTATCGCTATTCTACTCGCTGTTACCGTCCTAGCGGCAATGATTTTCTTTATTAAATACTTTACTAAAACGGAGGAGAAAATAAATGCTAAAGTTCATAGGACAGAGATATATATTGATGAAGATCTCGTTTTTGTAGACAATACAAAAGGTGCTAAGGAGTGGTTATGGGAGTTTGGGAATGGAGACTCTTCAGACAAGCAACAAGGACATTATAAATTCAAAGAACCAGGATCTTATGTGGTAAGGTTGACCGTGAATAAAAACTTGAGAGAGCAATTTATCATAATTGTTCATGACCCACTTCCAGTAATCATACAAGATACTGTGCTTTTTGTTACAGGGCCAACTGGAGGAGTGGTTTTTGAGGAGTTAAGGTTAGAAGCAAACGGAATAGGAGAAATCTTCGAATGGTCATTTGGAGAAACCGGTAGGGTAGATATTATTGGAAGAAGTGCACTCTATACCTATAGTAAACCGGGGACATATAAGGTGAAGCTAAGGTCGGATAAGAGTGGAGAACTTGCTGTTCATGAGGTTAGGATCATTGATCCAACAGCTGACTTAACAATGGAAATTGAAGCACCAGGTTCAGGGGCTCAAAAACTACTAGATGATTTGAGGGCTCAAATACAGGCCATCGCAGATGGTGCGGATTTCAATTCAAAATATAATTATATACTCACTACTTTCTTATGTAACAATGATAATGTTAAAGTAAATGTAGAAATGGAAGGAGCAAGGAAACAAGTTCCATTATATACATATTTAATGGGATTGACATTTTCAAATCGTATCATAATAGAAGAGGTTAAAGTAAGCCTAATGCCAAATTCTGAATGTGCAAATATTTTGCATGTGAAGCAAGTAAGATAATAAACCTTTCATTACAATTAAACTATACTAAGATGTTAAACCGAATTTTAGTCCTTTTTGGATTTTCGATAATTACGCTTGTTTCTTATGCTCAATCTCCTACTGCTTTTGGAAAAAAAGTAAAAGGGCTTCCTAAGGAATATATTGCACCAACAACAAAAACAAATACCCATCAAACGAAGCACAAGACTACTGCTCCTTGGGTAGTGTTTTCGGATCGCTATGAGAACACAACAACTTCTACACCTGGAGGGAGTTTAGCAATGCATAAATTGGGGTATATGGAGCCTTTTTATATTTCTAAAGAAAAAAGAGGTTATGTTAAACTGTTGAAGTATAACGAGGGAATGGTGAAAGGTCTGAAATTAAAAGACCAAAAACAAACTGAAAGCTATGGATGGATAGCCAAAGATAAACTTCTATTATGGCAGAGAGCATACATGAATCCAGATAATAATTTTGCTATTAAACATCTTGCAATAATTAATGCTGTTGGACCTATGGTTCACTCTCAGTACTATTTTGATCAAATTGACTCTGTTTTTGTTTTCGATGGACCTGATTTAAAAAATAAGAGATCGAAAATTGCTCTTGGAAGTTATGTGTACGTTTACAAGAAGTCAGAAGATGGGAAAAACTATCTAATTGGTAATTCCGATCAATTAATTACAAAGGATGCAAAAAAAATAGGCATGGGGTGGGTCTCATCAGAGGTTATTCAGAATTGGGGGTCAAGATTATATCTTGCCCCGTCTAATTTCTCAGAGCCTGCAGTAGATAAAATTACAGAAAAAGTAAATAAGCATGCTTCTGAATTGCCAACGGGATATCGTATAGATCCTTTGTTAGACACTACAAACATTACCCTTTTGGGGTTACCGATTTTACAGTCGAAAGACAATAGTCATACCGTGGCTTATGCAGCAGATATGTATGATAAAATGGGGAATAGCTTAGTTACGATTAGCGGACAAGAAATTCGTTTTTCTGATTTTGTAAATATTATAAAAAACAGACAGAAAATAAATATCGTATATGTAATTGATGGTAGTGCTGTGATGAAAGAACATTTTTCAAGTCTTACCAATACGATTCAGTCTTATGAACAAATCATCGGGAATTATTTCAATCCAGTTAACATAAAATATGGATGTGTGGTGTATCGAAATGTTGCTAATTGTGGTACAGGAAATCGAAATCTGCCATTAACGAAAGATTATCGTACGCTCTTAGATTTTTTAAGAAATCAGGTGAAAGCAACGCAAGAATGTAACCTTGGCATTAGTGAACAACCTTTTTTCTTAGGATTAAGCGATGCAGTTGATCTTGTAGCTAATGTTCCTGATCAAACGAATTTGTTTGTTGTACTAGGAAGTACGGGGAATGCAGGAGGAGCTTCAAATGCCCAAATTTCTAACTTAAGTAAACGTATTGCAGACGTTGATGGGAGGTTGTTAATTATGCAATCTTTTAATGACAACGCTACTGCTTTTAATAACTTTATTATTCAATCTAGAAGTCTTGTTCTCAACTCATCTCATTTCTCATCAGAAAGAAGAAGAGGACAATTGGTGGAAGGTAATGTGTTTAAAGATCAGACTTTTGAATTTAGTTTGTCTGATTCCATTTCATATTATCTTGATTTTCCAAATAATTCTTTGATTCAAGGAGGAGTAGTTTTTCCAAATAAAAATCAAGCGCTTACTAATAAGCATTATAATGAAGCTCTGAATAGATATTTAAGAGAAAGTAACATGGAAATACGAGCGCATATTCTAAGCTTAGATCGTGCTTTTAGAAAAACAGGAATTGCTAATGAGAAGGTCTCTAGAGCGACAAGATTACTATTAGGAAGTCATTTTTCAGATCAAGTAGGGGATAATATGCCTCACAATGCGTTTAAGTACGCGACGACTTTTACTATTGATAATGTACTTTTTGCAGACACATTAGCAAACAGAATGGAGTTTAATGTCATCTTGAACAAAAATGAGTTTACAGGAATGATGGAAAATTTCACAATGATGCTAGGTGATAATTTGATGAGAGATAAAAAACGATTCCGTAAAGAATTATTTAAAAACTATATTTCAGTAGCACAGGAAAAAAGGGATTTACCATATAAGAAAAAGGCAATTCAAAAATGGTCTTTGAATAAATATTACCAAGAAATAATAGGAATGCCATTGGTAAATTCTGCTTATCAGAAATATCGAGTTAAAGATTTTAATAATAAACGAAAAATGTCTAAAGAAGTTTTCGAAAGTTATTTGAATGAATTGAATGGATCTGTTAGTACTGTTAAAACTTATGCACAGGGAGCAGGACAATTTCAGTCTAATGGAGAAACATATTATAGAATTAGAGGGACTTTCTTCGGGAAATAAATCAACACCTTATGACGATAACAAATTTAAGTGAATCCGTAAAACAAGCCGTGCATATAGCCCAAGCCTTTGCACAAGAATATAGAAATTCAGTGTATTCTTCTGCTCATCTACTAAGAGCATTAATGCATAAAGACGTAGGGTTAAGAGAATTCTTACAATCAATAGGTAAAGATGATCAGTATATTGCTGAATGGGCAGAAGTAAGGATGGATGAGTTAGAACGTACTTCTTCGGTTGAATCAGCTGAGGAAATAAAAGGTGATGAAAGAATATCTAATGTCTTTGAAGAAGCAGATAATATCCGTATAAAATTAGGGATTGATTTAATTACACCTATTTGTGTACTTACTGCTCTTTCTAAAGCTGGAGTAGGATTCGATGCAAATCAATTGAAATCATTTCCAATTAAAGAAAAGGAGATTTTTGATATTTATATTAAAGAAGATGAAATTCAATCTTCAATTAATAGTAATGCAACTTCAACTTTGGGAACTAAAAAACAACGTTCAGGTGCGCTGCATAAATATTGCATTGATCGTTTACAGCTTGTGAGAGAAGGAAAGACAGATCCAATTATTGGCAGAGATAAAGAAGTGCGAATGATGATGGAGATTCTTTGCCGAAGAACAAAACCAAATGTAATTATTGCGGGTGATGCTGGAGTTGGGAAAACAGCTTTGGTCGACGGATTTGCACAAGATATTGTGCATGACAATGTTCCGACATTGTTGAAAAATGTTCAGTTATTTGAATTAGATATGGGAGCATTAATCGCTGGTGCTTCTTACAAAGGTGAGATAGAAGATCGTCTGAAAAAAATAATCGCAGAGATAAAACAATTTGATAAAGCAATTCTGTTTATTGATGAAATCCATACGTTATTGGATAATAAAGGATCAATTGGTGGAGGTGCAGGGAATCTCCTTAAACCAGAATTGGCTAGAGGTGAAATTACTGTAATTGGAGCTACGACTTTGGATGAATACAGAAAGATTATTGAACCTGAACAGGCGTTTAATAGGCGATTCGAATTATTGAAAATAGATGAGCCTTCAGAAGATAAAGCCGTAAAAATGCTTCAGAAACTTGCAGATCATTATGCTACACACCATAGTTTAGGGGTCGATAATGAAGCTCTAGTTGTTAGTGTTCAATTGGCAAAAAGATACATGAAGGATAGAAGGCTTCCTGATTCAGCATTCGATTTATTAGATAGATCGTTAGCAGCACTTAAACTAATGAATGATACGTCTAATACGATAATTGATGAGGTGGAGAGTGAACTTCGAATGTTAGAAGAACAAATTGAATTAACAGAAGGAGAGAAATTTCAAGAGGTTAAATGGATAAACGAATTGTTGCAGAATAAACTAAGCCCTGTTCTTCTAGGTCGACTTACTGATGAAACACAAGTGGAAGAATTTGAAGATTCTGAAACCTTCATAGAATACCTGAATAGAACAATTGCACAATTGAGAATTCATGCTGAAACGCAAGTGGAGGAAGTGACTAAACAAGACGTTTTTGCAGTAGTTGCTTATAAAACAGGTATCCCAATGGGAAAACTTCAAGCTGGTGAACGCGAAAAGTTGATGAATATGGAGGCGCATCTACAGAGAAGGGTAGTAGGCCAAGATCAAGCAGTAAAAGCGGTTGCCGATGCGATTCTAGAATCTAGAAGTGGATTAAACAAAAAGGGACAGCCAATTGGTTCTTTCTTTCTTCTTGGACCAACAGGAACAGGAAAGACGGAGTTAGCGAAGTCTATTGCTGAATTTTTGTTTAATGATGAAAAAGCAATGATACGATTTGATATGTCTGAATTTAAAGAAGAGCATAGTGCAGCCTTACTTTACGGTGCGCCTCCAGGTTATGTTGGATATGAAGAAGGGGGATTACTAGTTAACAAAATTAGACAGCAACCGTACTCAGTGCTACTATTTGATGAAATTGAAAAAGCACATCCTTCCGTATTTGATACTTTTCTTCAGATTTTAGATGAAGGACATATGCACGATCGTCTAGGAAAAGAAGGAGACTTTAGTAATGCCTTAATTCTGTTTACTTCAAATATTGGTAGCGAATGGATTGCGAATCAGATTGAAAAAGAAAAAACGATTCCGAAACACAATCAATTGATGGAAGTAATGAGTGGAAATTTCCGTCCAGAATTCTTAGCTCGAATTTCTGAAATAGTACCATTTGCTCCAATTAGTGAGGATAATGTAATCAAGATTTTTGATATCCAATTACGACAATTGACGAATATGATGGAAAAGCAAGGTATTACACTTCAATTAGCAGATGATGCGAAAAGCCACATCGCACTAAAAGGATTTACTCCCAAATATGGTGCGAGGCAACTTGCTGCTGGTATACGAAATGAATTAAGAAGGCCAATTTCGAAGCTTATCATCTCTGGTGAACTAGTAAGAGGAAAACAAGTAGAAGTTGGATTGGATAAGGAAAATCAATTGACTTGGAAAATTAACTAGATAATTTGATCTAGTAAAAAATAATTAAAAGAATATAATTTGTATATTAGAACTGAAACTAAACCTTTAATACAATTAAACCATGTTTGAATACGAAATAGGGGGAAACGAGCGTAAAGTCGAAACCTCAGAAGCCATCGTTGATATCTCTTTCAACAAAACTCTTTTTGTACAAAAATTAACAGATAACGAACCTTTGAAACCAGAAAAAGTGGAGGGGTTAAAAACGGTAGAAGATGTTTTCGAACATTATAAACCTAATGTGCATATTGAGTTCGAAGATCAAGAAGGATCTAGTAAACACGAAAATTTAGCGTTTAAAAACCTAGGTGATTTTTCAGTTAAAAACATGATTAATCAAAGTGATTATTTGTCAAATGTGAGCATAGAAAAAGATATGTCTGCAAGTGTAATTAAGCAGTTGAAATCTAATAAAACGCTAAAAACAACACTAGAAAACAATGAAACTAAAGAAGCATTTATAAATGTATTAAAAAGTTTTATTGAAGAGTTAGAAGCTAATAAATAACCTTTTTTCTTACAAGATATGTCTAAACTACAAAACCAAAGTGCTGCACAACAGAATAGTGCAGTCGAAATAAATGATGCAGGGTTCAGAAGTAAAGAATCACTACAAGAAAGCCTAGATAAATTGGTTCGTGTGGGTGGGTTTGATTTACTTGAAGCTACTGTTGATGGAGTACAAAACCTTAACCCTGAACGTAAAGCAAGAAAGCAAATTTTTCTAACTGATGAGCAGAAGAAAAAAGAACGAGAGCAACTTCTACAAAAAATGAAATTGTGGGTGGATGTTCTTGAATCTTCTGAAAATGTAGGTGAAATGGTTGAAAAAAGTTCTGAAAAGTTAGTAGCTGCGGAGAAAAATTTAACCGAAAACCTAGGAAGAGCTTTAGAAGCAACTAGAGAATTAGAACAATCTTACAGAAGTGTTCATTTATTCTATAAAAATACAGAAGCAGATAAGTTGAGTAATGTCGTTTTGATGAATGCAAGTATGGATCAATTGACAGATCTTGATAATCCGCGTTTCATCGAATATGTTTCTTCAGAATTTAAACAAAATTATGATCGTCTTGATTTAAGAGATAATTACTCATTACTCGTGATTCCTGGTTATTTAGGGTCAAATAAAGTGGTTGATAGATGGGGGAAAATCGCCCACCAAAATAAAGCCATGTTAATCACAGATTTCGCAGATCTTGACCAACCAGATGATGTTGTAGATTTATTTACTTCAGCGAATTTGACATCTGCTGAACCACATAAAGCGAACGTGATCATGACAACCAATTGGATGGTGGGACGTGAAAAAGTAGCTGAAGTGGGAGAAGAAGAAAATTTATCAGTACCTGGTTCTGCAGCTCTTGCAGGGAAAATGTATTATACATTAATGTCGCAAGTAACTGCGGGGAAGAGACATGGTACCATTAATGAAGTAGATGGGGTGAAATTCGATCTTAAGAAAAGTGAGATTTCTCATCTAGAAAGAATCGGATTGGTTCCAATGGTAAACGAATATGGTAAAGTAATGGCTTTCTCGGCTAAAACTTTATTTAACGGTGATAATATTGGATTACAAACATATTCAGTAGTACGTGTTTTTGATTATGTTACAAAAGTATTATTCGACTTCTTGAACCGTAGAGCTTTTGAAAACTGGACAACAAAAACTGAAAAAGATTTACGTGCGCAAATCGTTAAGTTCTTAGACAATATTCAAGGACCTGATCGCTTGATTGAGCGATTCAAAATCATGCGTTTTGAAAGAGATGAAGTTCAAAAAGATAAAATTCATTTAGATATTCATATTGTCCCTTATTTTCCTGCCAAAAGTTTCATGGTTAAACTTGATGGATATAAAGGTGAAGATGAGAGTACTACTTGGAATAGTGAGTACGCGCAACAACCATAATGCTAATTAGAGCTTTAAGTGATAACATTTAAAGCTCTTCTTTTTCTTGAAATGAAAGACTACTTTTTAAAAAAGCCGCTCGAACTAAACCGAATTCTTCAAAATAAAAAATTAGATGAAATCGATTTGGGACATTCTATTTCTAATAATATTGAACTGATCATCTTTACTCGAAAAGGTGAAAACAGGTACAATACGGACTTCGGGTGTGAAATATGGGATCTTGATTTTGAATTAATCGTTAGCGAAGCGCTTTGGGAAGAACGATTTAGAAAATCACTTTTAGTGTCAATTAATGATTACGAAAAGAGGATTGAAAATGTAGAAGTTACGGTTCAGATTAATGAAATCGAACAATTCATGCCCAGTAAAAAAGTAACTGAAATCAAAAAGAAAGTATTGATATATGTGGAAGGATTAATGAAAGAAACTAGAGAAAAATATTTTTTCTCAACCTCTTTGTTTTTAAGTCCTTTGTCAAAATAAGTTATCTGTATGTCATCAGTTTTTTACTCCTCAAAAGAGGAAATTCGTAATAGAATCGTAAAACGTGCACAAGAATTGTGGGGGATAGATAAAGAGTATGACTTTGACCCAATTGTAGTGCTTATCATGGAAGCAATAAGTGCTGAAGTATTTAATATTTCTAATGAAGTAAAAAATCTAGATAATCGCATTTTTGATAAGTTTAGTAGAATCCTAGCGCCCGATAATCTTGTAGCACCAAGGCCTGCACATGGTGTAATTTATGTTGAACCAATTGATGCTAAGCAATCACTCTCTAAAGAAGCTGGTTTAATCTATAAAAAGAAAATGCCCAATTCTATTAGTATTGGGAGTGATCAGAATATTCAACTTTCCTTTTCTGCTTTGGAGAATACGAAACTTTTTAAAGGAAAAGTAAAATGTATGGTAACACCTTCCTTTGTTTATGATGTTAATGGTAATCAAAGAAAAATAGTTGGGAAAAATAACAATAAAAATCTTCCTAACAGTCTCTTCCTGGGTATTCAATGCGAGGATGTAGATAAACAAGGAGCTTTTGAAAATTTGAATTTCTTTTTTAACTGGGGGAATTATCAAGTTCCAAAAGAGAAATATCACTTATTGTCACTTTGTAAGTGGGCAATAAATGGTTATCCCATCAAAGCTTATAGAGAAAGATTTATGAATGAAGGGCGTAAAGAAGAGTCATCTCTTTTTGAACGTAAACAATTTATGTATCAATTAACAAAGGACATCGAGGCAATATACACCGATCGATTCCTAACAATAGAAGCTGAAATTCAATCAGAGATTTTTCAAAAGAAACAAGAATTCCCAAGCGAATTAGAAAATAAATGTACACCTCCCATTGTAGATACGTTTTCAAGCGAGTTGGATTGGGTGAGGATTGATTTTCCTGCAGCAATTACTCCTGAAGATTTAGATGAGTTAATGGTGCAGATTAATGCAGTTCCAGTTGTTAATAAACGCTTATTTCAAGCGAAAAATAGACTTAAAGTATTGCAAAATATCATCCCTATTAGAACAGATGACATGGAGCAGATGCTAACAGTTCATAAAATTTTGGATAAAGATGGCATGGTCTATAGTGAAGTGCCATATGAAAATGATTTGAAAAATGATGAAGTAGGTTATTATTCAGTTAGAAGTGGAGGTACAGAAAGATTAGATACAAGAAGTGCTAAAGATTATATCGATTATTTGTTTGAATTATTAAGAGATGAAAAAGCTGCTTTTTCAACCTATAATGCAGATTTTTTGAATAATGCTTTGAATGATTTAGATAAAAGTATTATGCTAATTCATCAAAAAAGTAAGCAGAAAGCTGCTGCAATTAAAGAACAATATAATTACATTGTTCTAAAACCAAAAAATGAAAATGACCTTGTGTTTGTTGATGTGTGGTTGACCTACGGTGATTTAGCTAACGGAATTCCTGCAAACGAATCTTTACATGCAGATAAGCAACAGTTAATATCTAATTTTCCTGTCGTGTTTCTGATGGGAACAAAAGGAGGAAGGCAACGGCTCACTCGGTCCGAAAGTGTTGAAGCATTCAAATATGGACTTATTACTGCAGATAAAATTGTTACCAAAAATGACATTATCAGTTTTATGAAATATGAACTGGGTGATCGAATTCAAAGAGTAGAAATAAAAAAAGGAGTACAAAGAAGTACTTCTATTACTCAAGCATTACAACCTACAATTGATATTGTTTTGGAAACTAATTCTAATGATAAATTGACAATCGAAGAATGGGAGGATGTCAAAGAGCAATTATTGAGTAAATTAAATGTGAGAAGTACAATGGAGCAAAATTATAGAATTTTACTCCAGTAAATTATAAATAAGAAGTGTGTCCTAACATAGACGCACTTTCTGTTGAAGATAAAACCGTCGTTTGAAAATCTGGTAATAGGGAATAGACCACTTCTGTTTCGCAAGAAACAGGAAGCAAGTAGTCAAAAACACTTTGTATGATTTTTAAACCTGGTTGTTGTGGCAAATAGGATGAAAGACAAGTGGAGGAAGCTGGACCTAATTGCACTTCAATGATTTCTATTTCCACTTGTAGCGCGTTCTTTACCATAGCATGTACACCTAAATTACCTTTTCCAAGATGAAAATCAACCGAAGGGTCTTGGTCAAGTGAATCTGACTTACGAAGTACGGTTTTTCGTTTTACAGAAACAGGAAGGTCTAAAAGAAGACGTAAAAAGTTTGTAAGAAAGATCAAGTCATTCTTGTGATGTTGGATTTCGGCTAAGAAATGCAACCAAATTACTTTTTGACGGTGATCCAAAAGTTCTAGCTCTTCCCAATTATTTTGAAAAAGCTTACTTTTTTCATCATAACTTGCACTTAAGTCCAAGCGGTTTTCAAAGACGGAAAGGCGCAGTCTGAATTGATTCAATTCAGATTCAAAAGGAGCAAAGAATTGGCGCGCTTCTCTTTCTTGAGTACGCTTTTGACGAATGTCATGAATCATCATGTCTTCATCTAGGATCTCGCGACCAACAGAAAGATTGTGAAAAATACCCTCGGGCAACATATCGTAGAGACCTTCTCTATTCGTGTTGATTCGAAGCATTTCTAAGTCCGTCCATTCTGAAATGTAGCTGGAAATGTGTTCAATGTCCTTAGCAAATGCGCGAGAACGGCCTCCATTTGGAAATAATTCAATTTGATCAATTGGAATGCCGCTTTCAACTAAACCAGCCGCTTTGGTTTCTGCTGTAAAGTCAGAGTCAATGTCGTTTTTATGAAGTTTAGAGTGTTGGGTCATAGCTGTAAATTTCAATTCTTCTCTAATCCTTGGGAATTAAAGAGGAATTTGTAAAAGATATTTTTAAAGATACTATATTTGTTTAAAAGCCAAAAAAAACTACAATAATAATGGAAATTCAAAATGTTTTTCTCAAATACCTTCTTGCACCGATAGCCTTAATTGTTACAACGACAGTGCTGTCTATTTTTAATAAAAAAAATGCCGTCCTCAATAATAAACGATTAATTGCTACTTTACTTTTGTCAAGTTTGGTCTTGGCAATACCCGGAATATTTGGCTTAATTGGGTTTTACTTCATGCCTTGGGGATATGTGTTTAGCCAGATTTATGCACTTTTAACTGGCGTACTACTTGTTTACTTATGTACACGACATTGCGCAGATATGTTTACAGAACGCAAAATTTTTGTGCTCATTAGCGCTTTTGCAATTGTAGGTTTCTCCATGTATCTATACAAATTGATTTTTGATTGGTTAAGTCCAATTGAACTTGGATGGTGGGCTGCAACAAGCGTTTTTGCAATGCTTATTCCTGTATTCTTTTGGTGGTCTTACATTTCTCTTTTATCCATTCCGATAGAAATCTATAAACTGTGGGAATACCCGATAAATGCAGACGACATAAGTCTTGATCATCTCGATTTTGATAAACTCCTCGTTTTGGAACTAGAATTGTACAAAAATATTCATGATCAGGAACCTCTTAAAGTCAAAGTGAAAGCACCTAATAATATGGAGTTTGGAACATGGTTTCAAAAGTTTATTGACGACTATAACACGAAGTTCCCCGCTGCACCTGTGGCATTTAAAGATACCGATGGAGAGATATATAAATGGATGTTCTTCGTGAAGACCAAATTCTATAAGAAAAACATATACATCGATCCTGGATTAGAAATTCAAAATAATGCTATTTCGGAGAAAATGACGATACATGCTAAGCGTGTTTCCGAAAATGCAAACATAAACTAAACGACACAACAAACACTTTTACCTTATGCAAAAACCGCTAAACCATAAAGCCATCAATTGGGTGGATGGAATGAAATTGTCGAGTTCGCAATTCGTTCAGTCGGATTTGTTTCATCAAGATACCGTGCGTGACGCAATTTCTGTAAACTTGAATGCTGTTAATTATGGCATTTTACCTCCTTTTCAAGGGTATGAAAAAGGAGCAGAAATTGTTATCGTTGAAAAAGCTTCCATGCAATTAGAAGCCTCCGTTTATTTTTGTAACGCCATAACAGCAGACGGTTGCCGAATTGATATCCCCGTGAACTCCAATGGAAGCACAGCGCAGTTCAACCAATATCTTTCGACCGATAACTTAACGGAAGGCATTTATTATATCGTAATAAAAGTAAATACACTCGACCGAAATCCAGTAGGAAATCCCGATCCGCAAGAAACACCGCTTCGTTTTCCAGAATTGGACAAAACATACACATTTGAAATAGTGCCAGAAAGAGAGTTGAACCGAATGAATGCCGTTTCTTTCTTTTTACCCGTGGGACAATTTACGGTAGATAAACAAGAGATAAGACTTAATAAAAACTACATTCCACCTTGTGCTGCCTTGAATAGTCATATTGCTCTACGACGCGCACACGGAGAATTATATGCTTTGATTAATGAATTTCAGTCCGCAGCGTTTAAGATTATGGACAAAACATCCCAAAAAGATCGAATTTCAGATATAGGACTAAACGTGCGGGCGATTTCTGAGAAAATGCTGTACTTCCAAGCGGAAACTATGTATAGTTATAGGGTCATTTTACCTATGCAGTCGCCGCAAGGATTGGTGCACTATTTTTCAGATTTAACTCATTTGTTTTTTACAGCAATTAAACTGATTCCAGCAGGGCAAAGGGAAGAACTGTTGAACTATTTTTACGAATGGAAAGACGTGACGCCAAGTAATTTTGAGGAAAGAATCTCTGAAATGATTGAGATTCAATATGAACACCTCGATTGCGAAAAATCCATACAACGAATCATGGACTTTATGACCGTTTTAGTGCCCTTGTGGATGAAACTCAGTACTCTCGAATTTATTGGACAGCGAAAAGAAAATATTGTCGTTGCTGAGCAGACCGTGGTGCAAGAGGTTCAGAAAAAACGAACATGGTCTTTACTCGATTAAGGCATAAGTAATCTAAAAAAAATTAAATTTGTCGTTAACTCAACTGGTTAACGGCATTTTTTTTGTCCTTTTTTGATGAAGAATATTTTAATTATTAATGGAGATTTAAACAAAAGCGAAGCAACCCAAATGCTCATCGATGCTTATGTTCTTGCCGCAACGCAAGCCGAAAGTGTGTGTAAACAAATTGCGATTGTAGATCTACTTTTTAATCAAAATAAAATGTTCGCAAGCCACATGAAGAGTGAGTTAGAGACCGATTTACTACGTGTAGAACGCGAGCTGAAATGGGCACATCATATTGTCGTTTTTTGCCCCGTTTTTGAAAATCATATCCCAGCAAAGGTGGCCAGTTTTATCAGTCGAGTTTTTGATACGGAACCCCTGAAATTTGGCAAAATGCAAGCCATGGGAAATTACTTCGGAAAGTCCGTGCGCATTGTCTCTATTTTGGATGAACCCCTGTTCGAAAAATGGAGGAATGACCCGAAAATCAATTATATGTCCATTAAAAGGTCGGTTTTTGAGCAGTGCCGAATGTCACCAATTCACACCTGTACCTTGGGTGCTTTTCATAGCCTTAACAATGCTTACGCTCAAAAATGGGCGAAGAAAATGAGTAAATTCGGAAGCCAAGGGATTTAATTCTTTCTTTCTTTCTTTCTTTCTTGGCTGCCTCTTCTGCCTGCAAATTATAGTTGGCTCACACAACCCTACACCAAATTGTTTGTGCGGGTGCTTCCGTTGGTCGCAGCCACCAACCTTTTGCTGTAAAGGTTTTGTAACGCCAAGCTAACCTTTTCCGTCAGGGCAGTTCCCCGATTTACAATTCTTTACTTCATAAAATCATGGCGTAAATAACTAACCAAATGCAACAAAAAATTAAACCTAATTGAAATACAGATTTCGTTTTTTGAACATCATTCTTAATGAAATAGAGAAAAAATAGACTTAATACATAAATCATAAAAAACGCGATAGGTAGATAAACGTAGCCCATAGTAGTAATATTTAGTGTGATAATTGACAATTCTTTATTTCTTGAAAACACCACTGTTTTGATTGTTTTTATCAAACAATCTTTCGTAGTAATATTTTCAGCCCGGGCGTAACGCGATAGCTAAAGGAACTAAAAAAGGTGTGAATACGTAACGGTTCACTGCGACCAAAGGAAGCGCGTGAAACGTAGTAAATGAACCCTTTTTTAGAAGTTTACTAAAGCGAGCAGACCGATTAAGGCTGCCAGAAATGCCTTTTGCTATTTCTAAAATAAGAAATAAAAATGAATAAAATAGCTCAGTATCAGTTAATTTGATAAAAAAAGTGATAAGTTTTGTGTAAAGTAAGGAAATACGGGGCTTTGAGATTGGGAAATAGATTTCAGATTTTAGAAAAGTAAATTAAATTTGCACGCGTCGATTATTTCAAATACATTGCACTCAATTTCGCTCAAAAGTGAGTTGAAAAAAGAAATACTATTGCTACTATTTTCTGATGATTATCATTCAAATGCCCTATTTATAGTATCTTTGGGGTTGTGAAAAATAGTTGATTTTTAATTTAAGTTAGCCTTTGGGGCGGAAAAATGAATTTTATTCCGATGCATTTATTTGTGTATACGGGAAACAATTAACATTACGAGAAAAGTAGATATGACATTTCCTTTGTCTTTTGATTTCTATATTAGAGATTTATCCAAATTTGAATCCAATATTGTGCAAATGTTAGCGCAGTACGGGTATCGTGTGGAGGAGCAAAGTGAAGGGAGTATTGTTTTTGGAAAGGGAAACTATTTGAGGAACTTTTTTGCGTATGACGTACTTTCTGTAAAAAACAAAATTAGTGTCGATTTTAAAGATAATAATGTGCATTTGCAACTCGAAGTATTTATGCTTGGGCAAGTTTTTACGCTGAAAGATGAATCGGTTTGGAAGGAATTTATTCACCGTATTATGCAATCGATGCAGGCTGAGTCTACAACATATCTGCCAATTAAAGATTTGAAATTGAAGTCTTTGAAAAAGATCGCTATTTATTTCACCTATTTTATTTTAGGGATTGTTATTATCGGTATTCCTTTGCAGTACGGATTGAAATGGATCTGGCCCGATTTAGATCGAGATTTAGGTGGAATTATTGGTCTACTAACAGGTTTTTATATTAAGTATAAAATAGACATGCGGGTCGAAAAATAATAGGAAAACGACCGGGATTTTCTAATTTAGCCGCATGCAATATACTCGAATAAAAAGAACTACCAAAAATAGTCGATTTCAAACGCTAACAGCATTTGGTTTTGTTCTTTTGGGAGGAATGCTTTACTTTTTTTCTGAAGGTTCAATCATCGAATTTTGGATACGTTTATTGAGTGGGTTGTGCTCTGTCTATTTCCTTTATGTATTCATCGTAAATGCGCGGTATTGGTTGGTAGATCGCCCCATACTTGTAGCAGATGAATGGGGATTACAGCTTTTTCCAATGGGTATTACTGTTCCGAAAGTGAAGTGGGATAGTATTCAGGAAGTGACCTTCGTCAAAGAAGATGCAATGTTATGCGTTGCGTTGAAAAAACAGGGTGAGGATGAACATACTTTTAGTCGAAAAACAAAGAAATGGATGAAAAAGAATTTAAAAAATCACCGCGTTCATTTCTGTATTCCAAAAGAGGAAATAGCACAAGATATTAACGAGGTGATTCGATCTCTAAACACCTTGAAAAAGCAATCTAAACGTTAGTTTTTACTTTAACAGGTTATTTTTTGCTTCAATATATTCCTTTTCTAGCGTTTGGATGAGTTCTTCACATGTTGTTATATTATGAATACTCGTAGTTCCTTGCCCTGCAGACCATACGTCTTTCCACGCTTTTGCTCCATGTAAATCAGAGAAATCCTCTTCTTTTTTTGCTGACAAATCCATTCCGGCTTTCACTAAGCTAGGGGTTAAGAAATTTGCTGAAACTCCTGAAACAGCTGGGGTATAAAGGATGTCTTCGATTTGTGATTGTACCAACATTTTCTTGTACTCTTCGGAAGCCATACTTTCTTTGGTTGCAATAAAACGGGTGCCCATGTATGCAAAATCAGCACCTATTATTTGTGATGCTAGGATGTCTTTTCCAGAAGAAATACTTCCTGCTAACACTAAAGCACCTTTCCAAAACTGACGAATTTCGGAAATGAAAGCAAAAGGGTTTGCGGTTCCTGCATGACCACCAGCACCAGCACAAACGGCAATCAAACCATCAACGCCAGCTTCTATGGCTTTTTCAGCATGACGTTTTTTTATGACGTCGTGAAAAACTAAAGCACCGTAGCTGTGTACGAAATCAACGACTTCTTTTACTGCACCTAGGGATGTGATAATTAATGGAACATTGTATTTTTTACAAAGTGCCAAATCTTCCATCACTCTTGGGTTGGTTTTGTTAACGATGATATTTACACCAAAAGGGGCTGCTTTTTTTCCAGACTCCACCTCCCAGGTATGTAAAGATTGTGTAATATCTTTTAGCATTTCTTCAAAATCGTCAGCTGTCCTCCCATTTAGTGAAGGGAAAGTACCTAAAATACCATTTTTACAATTTTCAATAACCAATTTGGTTCCTGACACCAGAAACATTGGGGATGAAATAATGGGTAAACGAAGCTGTTGTTGAAGAGCTTTTATGGACATGTTTTTACAATTGATGAACATTAAAGATATAAAAAAAATCTGTGCATGCATAATAATTCTGTACGGATGTTTGTGCTTTGATTTAATAATGTTAAAGATTGATTTGTTAATCTAGATTATTTGAGGATTGATTCCATCGTGTTAAATTTGTTATCTTAGAAAAAAATAGAGTTATGTCAACGATTTCACATATTATAGAAGAGCGTGCAGCCTCAATTGGTAATTTTTTAGTTGGAAGATTGATTCCTTTTCGTGAAAAGAGAATGGTCGGGCCTTTTATTTTTATAGACCACATGGGGCCAGCTACAGTTGATAAATGGAATACGTTTGAAGTCGAACCCCATCCACATATTGGTTTATCAACACTTACTTTTTTGTTTGAAGGTGCGATTATGCATCGAGATTCTATTGGGACTGAGTTGGAAATCAAACCTGGTGCAGTCAATTGGATGACTGCTGGTAGCGGTATTGTGCATTCAGAAAGAACACCTGACCGATTAAAAGGAGAGTCCATGCAAATTCATGGATTACAAATTTGGATCGCTTTACCAAAGGAATTGGAAGAAATAGCACCATCTTTTGTTCATATTGAGGAAAAGGACATTCCTAAATGGGAAAAAAACGGCGTGAAATATACCTTGATTGCGGGTGGTTTTGGTGAGCGGAAATCGGCTGTTCCTGTACATTCGCCTTTATACATGTTAGAAATTGTTGCGGAAAAAGATGCAGTAGTGGATTTTGGAGGTCAACTTTTTGGAGAGTCAGGATTGTATATATTAGAAGGAGAAATTTCTTTAGAAGGACATGTTTTTGGAGCAAAACAAATGTTGGTCACCCAGGAGTCTACCTTGTGTGCGTTTGATATTAAAGCGGGAGCTAAAGTATATGTTTTTGGAGGAACTCCTTTCTATGAGGAGAGATATATTGATTGGAACTTTGTGTCCTCAGATAAAGAACGTCTGAAACGAGCAAAAGAAGATTGGAAACAACAAAAATTCCCTAAAGTCATTAACGATGAATATGACTTTGTACCTTATCCAAATAAGAAGTTATAAAAAAGTCTTCTGTTTTTCTTATTGTTTTGATTATACGGATAGTGGTAAATAGGTAGATTCTTTTTTTATGATTTTCTAGTTTAAAATTTAGTTTTCAAGAGTTTTTGAATGTGGTGCCAATTAATTATTGTTAATTTTTTGTGAAACGCTTATTAAGGGTTATCTTTGTGCCCAAAATAATTCTTCTTGATTATGAAAAAAATAATACTATTCACTTTAAGTTTGCTCCTCGTCGTGTCTTTTTCACGGGTTGAAGCACAAGGATTGGCAGGTTCAGTCCCGAGATTTGATTTCCGCGGGATGACAGCATCTGGAACCTTAACAACATTAAACACTAATGTTTCTACGCATGAACCAACTAAAGTTACAGCGGTTTTAAATTCACAAGGTTATATTGATCAATTATCTCAAATTGGATATAAAGTATACCGTAATGGTGTATTGTTAGACAGTTTGTCTGATTACGGAACTTTTGAATATAGAATAAGAACTTCTCCATTAAGTTATTATACTGCTCAATTAAGCGCAGGGGCAGGGCTTGTAAGTGTTAATGTTGGGAGTACACAAGTGAAAGCGCTTACATTAGGGTTTTTAGATATGTATTGTGCTTCTAGAAATCGTAATGTAGAAATGACAATTACACCTACTGTTCCAGGTGACTATAGATTGGTGTTAGATATCTATAAATGTTCAAATGTAGGAAGCGATATTCCTTTTATTAATTCATTTACAGCTAATACTAAACCAGGCTGTGATGGACAACCTAGGCATAAAGATAAGTATGCAGTAACTTGTGATAATGCTGAGTTATGGAGTTCACAAGAAATGACCTTGAATGTGACTCAAAATCCTACAATGCCAGAGGTTGCTCTTTCAGGATTATTGGGTACTTACGAAAGAAATACACCTGTAAATGTTACTGCAGAGTTAGTTTCTAATGGTCAAGTAGATCTTTTATGTGGATTGAAATACGAATTGTATAGAAATAATCAATTGGTAAGCAATATTTCAAATGTAGGAAATATGAGTTTCAGTGTTCGCGAACAAGGGAATGCTATTTATACACAAGATATTACAACAGGAAGTGGAATGGTCGCTGCGGAATTGAACGGTTTGAATTTTGGAGCGTTCTCATTAGGGATTTTTGATTCACAATGTACTGATCGTAATCGTCCAATTGATTTTACAGGATCTTTCTTTGCTCCAGGTGAGTATAAGTTAGTAACAGAATTGATGTCTTGTAATGAAACAAGAATAGCTTTGCCTTCTACCTTTGTTAGTTCTTGTGACAACGCTACGCATACAGATGCTTATGCAGCAAGATGTACAAAGAAACAAACAATTTTACACAAAGAAAGCGTGTTTACAGTTGTTCCAGGAACCCCAGAAGTTAACGTGTCAGGATTGTTACCATCTTATGAACGTAACCAAGATCTAGCTGTTACCGCTGAGATTAGTTCAGCAGGATTAACTGACCAATTGTGTGGGTTGAAGTACGAATTATATAGAAACAACACATTGGTAAATAACATTGCATCTGTAGGAACATTAGCTTACTCAGTTCGTGAAAATGGAAGTGCATTGTTTTCAGACGACATTATTTCAGGGAGTGGTATGATTTCTGCTTCAGGAGGTGGATTGACAGTAGGGGCATTCTCTTTAGGAATCTTTGACACAGAATGTGCAGATCGTAATCGTCCAGTATTGTTTGAAGGATCTTTCTTTGCACCTGGAAACTACAAATTGAAAACTTCTTTAGTGGAGTGTACAAATACACCACTTCCAGTAGGAACAACTTATACAAGTACTTGTGATAATACTGTTCACCAAGATTTCTATGCTCAGACATGTACAGAAGGAACGGAGATAGTTGCAAGAGAAGATGTATTTACAGTTAACGCAGGAACACCTGAGGTGATTGTAACAGGATTGTTGCCAGAATACGAATACAATAATTTAATTTCTGTTTCTGCAGAAATTCGTTCCGCAGGATTGACTGATTCATTATGTGGATTGAAATATGAGATCTTCAGAAATGATGTCTTAGTTACTGATATGGCTTCTATTGGTTCAATGTCTTACACAATTCGTGAGAATGGAACGAGTATTTATACAGATGAAATTACAGCAGGAAGTGGAATGATTTCAGCATCAGCTGGTGGAATGACACTTGGAGCATTTACTTTAGGAATCTTTGATACAGAATGTGTAAATCGTAATCGTCCAGTTTTGTTTGAAGGGCGTTTAGCACATGGGGATTACAAATTGAAAACATCTTTGGTTGGATGTATGGAAACTCCTATTGCACTTGGAGCTTCATTCTTGAGTTCATGTGATAATACAACACATTTTGATAAATATGCAGCAACATGTACTTCTACTCGTAACATTGTAGTTAGAGAAGATTTATTTTCTGTTCTTCCTGCTAACCCAACAGTTACGATTGCTGGATTATCGTCAACGTATGATTATAGAGAAGCAATTGAAGTTACAGCTCAAATTCACTCTGATGGATATATTGACTCATTATGTGGATTGAAATATGAAATCTTCAGAAATGATGTCTTAGTTACTGACATGGCTTCTATTGGTTCAATGTCTTACACAATTCGTGAAAATGGAACAGACATGTATACAGATGTGATTACAGCAGGAAGTGGAATGATTTCAGCATCAGCTGGAGGAATGACACTTGGAGCATTCACTTTAGGGATTTTTGATACAGACTGTGTAGATCGTAACCGTCCAGTTGTTTTTGCAGGACGATTAGTTGATGGTGATTACAAATTGAAAACGACTTTGGTTGGATGTACGGAAACTCCAATCGCTCTTGGAACTTCGTTCTTGAGTACATGTGATAATGAAACACATTTTGACGCTTACGCTTCAACATGTACATCATCTCGTGATATCATTGTTAGAGAAGATTTGTTTTCGGTTCTTTCAGCTAACCCTACGGTTGAAGTTACAGGGTTGTTAGCGGAGTATGTAGGAACAGCACCGATCAATGTAACGGCGCAAATTCATTCAGATGGTTATATAGATTCTTTATGTGGTTTACGTTATTCTTTCTATAAAGGAGGAGATCTTATCAATGATTTGACTGAAGTTGCTGATATGAAATTCAAAGTAAGAAGTACAGGAAATATCTACCACGAACAAATAATTACAGAAGGTTCGGGAATGTTGAGTATTAATGTTTTAGGAGAGGAATACGGTGCGTTTACCTTAGGGATCTTTGATGATATTTGTGTAAACCGTAATCGTCCAGTAAGTTTCTTTGGTAACTTCTTCGTTAGAGGAGATTATAAATTAGTTACTGAATTAGTGAAATGTACTAACGTAGGGATTGATTTAGGAACTACTTTCACAAGTACTTGTGACGGTGAAGTACACAGCGATTTTGGAGCTGAAACATGTACAGCTGGTAGCGTATTGTTTACAGATGAAAGAGAGTTTACAATCAAATCCGGTTTATCTGCGAATGGAGTAGAAACATCAACGTTTAAAGTTTATCCTTCACCTTTTGATAGCCAGTTAACAATCGAATCTGATGTGAATACGGTAATCCAAGTGATCAACGGATTAGGACAAGTGGTTATGACAGAAAACATTCGTCAAGGTAAGCAAACAATCAATGTTGCTTCTTTGAAATCAGGAATGTATTTTATACAACATAACAACAAAATGCATAAAGTAGTTAAGAAATAATTACCGAATATATTTTGAAAGAGGTTGCTTTATGGCAACCTCTTTTTTTTGTCGTAATTTTAGCAAATGAAAGAAATGATAATGTTTAAGATTTACCGTTATGTTGGTATTATTCTATTGGTGTTTTTGACGACTACTTCTTCTTTTGGACAAAAAGATAAAATGATTAATGGATTACCTGCTAAATTTTATAAAGAGAATGTAGTAGGCTATTATTGGTCTTTTACTACCGAATATAATTTCAATTACAACTACAATTTAAGTACATCAATTGATGAAGTTGGATATCCTTCCTTTGGTGATCAACCCATGTTGTATGGTATGAGTTTAATGGGGATTACAAATCAAGTTATTTATGATGTTGGCGTAGGAATAAATTACCGAAGAAAGAAAAATGATGAAGGAATGGCAAAACAAAACATGAATTCTTTTCATCTGCATTTTGGGTATGATGTCATCAATAACCCAAAATGGAGCTTGTTTCCTTATGTAGGAGCTCGTGTAAACATGCTTAAATATACGTATAGAGAATCTCGATCAGAAGCCTATGACTTAGCCGAATATGTAAGTAATGGGCCAGAGCATTTTACACTTAAATACAGTAAGATATATTTAGATTGCGGGATTGGCTTTTCCAATCAAAAAACACATCGCGTTGAAATACGAGCGGGGTACAATGTTCCTCTTTCAAAAAATAGATGGTGGGACGCCAATAGACAAAATGAAATTCAAGGAATTTCATCTTATCTTACAGGATGGTATTTACGCTTGTCAGTTGGGATAGGAGCAACCTACCGAGATTAATTAGAAACGCTCAAGATGAGTTTTTTTTCCATTAACTAAAGCGTAACAACTCATTTTATCACGGAATACAGATGATTTAAAAATTGATTTATTTAACAACATACGGACACATTCTTGGATGCCTTCCACAATACTTGGATGTGGATGTATAAGCTCTGACAGTACTTCTATAGGTTGATTCATCTTAATCAACAACCCAACGGCTTGAATTGCTGTAGAAGCATGTTCACCACACGCACGCATTCCTAAAATACGCATTTCGTCGTCATTAGTAACAATGATTTTAAAGAAACCTTGCGTTTTTCTCATCGCAATTGCACGTGCAATAACCGAGTAGTCAATCTTTACCACTTTTACAGGGATGTTCTTTTCAACACATTCCTGTTCGTTTAAACCAACCAAAGCAACCTCAGGCTGTAAAAACATTATGGTGCAGACGTTATCAATATTGAGATGATCTTTCTTATTGTCAAATATTTTTTCAACAGCATGACGAGCCTCAATTTCCGCCATATTTACTAGTGAAATTCCACCAGTAACATCTCCAACAGCGTAAATATGAGGGACTACTGTTTGGGTGTCAATTGTTGCTATTGTACCCCTGTCAGAAAGCGTTACACCTGCCTGTTCTAATCCTAAATCAACATTAGGTACGCGACCAATAGAAAGTAAAGCTTTTTGAACACGTATGATTTCGTTTTCTTTATGAGGGTAGCTTAATTCATATTCTACTTCATTTCCTACCACTTCCATACGTTCTAGTGTCGCATTGTGGTGTATAGTTACTCCTTTATGTTCTAGGTTTGTGGAAATCAATTGGGAGATATCATCGTCTTCGTATGGAAGAATACGGCTTTGTCGGTCGATAATATACACTTTCGTTTTACCAAGGTTTGCAAAAATGGTAGCGTATTCACAACCGATTACTCCAGCACCGACAATAACAATACTTTCTGGATAGTCATCGATGTGTTCTATACCATCACTAGTGAGAATGTGATTTTCGTCAATGTTGTATTGCGGCATCAATCTAGGAGTTGATCCAGTAGCGATAATGATGTTTTCTCCATGAATTGTTTTGCATTGACCGTCATGACAGATGGACAGTTCGTGTTCATTCAGAAACGTTGCAGCACCTCGTTCATAAACCAATTGTCCGTTTTTTAGATTTTCTTGTAAAAGTTTCAAGTGAACGGCATATTGGAACTTACGTTCAAATTTTGCTTCGTTTACTGTTGTTTTAACTTCTTGCCAAGTGATTTCATAAGGTGTACGACCGTCGGTTTTTAGAATGTCATTGATAAAGGCAACACGATTAGCAACTTCCCAAAGTGTTTTAGAAGATAAAGCACCGTTGTAAACACCAGCACCACCAACTTTGTCTTTCTCTATTAGGCAAACGCGTTTTCCAAAATCTATTCCTCTGATGGCTGCAGCGTATCCTGCAGGACCACCTCCGATAACAATAAGATCGTACTTTTCCATAATTAACAAAATCTGCCTAAAAATAATTAAATCTTTTGGGATAAAGGAGGGCAAATGATAGGAAAGTATATAATAATCAAATTAAATTTGCAGTATGGAAAAAGAGTATCAAAAGGTATTGACACAAGTTGCAGAAAATAAAAAAGAGATTACAAAGGATTTAAAGAATTTAGCAAAAAAGAAAAATAAAAAATTAGATGATTTATTTCATCCCAAACACCAAGTGGTTTTTGCAAAAATAGATTGTTTAAAATGTGCAAATTGCTGTAAAACAACCAGTCCTATTTTTAGAGATGTAGACATAAAAAGGCTTTCTAAGTATTTGAAAGTGAGTGAATCTAGCTTTGTGAAACAGTATCTTAGAATCGATGAAGATAATGACTATGTTTTACAGAAAAGTCCCTGCTCTTTTTTGTTAGATGATAATACTTGTTCAGTATATGAACATCGTCCGTTAGCTTGTAAAGAATACCCTCATACGGATAGGAAAAATATGTTTCAAATTATCGATTTGACAGTTAATAACTTAGATATTTGTCCTGCCGTGGGGAAAATTGTTTCTGAAATTTTACAATAATATACCAAAACAACCTTTTTATTTCTTTTTTCGTCTATATTTATAATTCAATATATTATATACTTACTACTCATGGAAAACATTAGAATTTCTTTTTTGTTTTTTTTCTCTATTCTTATTTCAAGTTTAGTTTTTTCTCAAAAGGGAAAAAATGGAGACTTTACAATATCGACTGCGAATACGGTTGTAAATGCTTATACAAATGCAACGGTAAATATCCCTCAAGGAGCTTCGGCAATAACAGTTAGTGATAATCAGTTAACTAATACCATTTTAACGCCAAGGCTTGGAGCAGGGGATCTAGTGTTGATCATTCAAATGCAAAAAGTGGAACTTGGAAATGCGAATTGGACAAATGGAGAGAATTATTCTGGAACCCCAAATAATGTTATGCCAAGTGAACATTATTTCAGAGCGGAAGAGTTTGGTAAAGTAACGAATTATTTTTCTGCAGGGAAATATGAAATGGTTGAAGTTAGAGGTGTTACAGGAACGAATACAATCTTGTTAGCTTGTAATACCCAGCATGAATATGATGCTGATGGTGTGATTCAAATTGTTCGTATACCTAGATTTAGGAAGCTTACTTTTAGTACTTCAGGTTCGGTTACTTCTACTCCATGGAATGGAGTATTTGGAGGTGTTGTAGCCATGGAAATAGAAAAGGATTTAGAATTGGGAAATGGAGGAAGTCCATCTATTCAGGTAAACGGTCAAGGGTTTAGAGGCGGATTGGCTGATGGAAATCAAGGGACCGCGGATCATGAACCTCCACACGGAAATAGAATTGGGGCTGGAGATACGTATATCTCTACCATGCATGACTCTGGAGCAAATAAAGGAGAAGGGATTTATGGTGGACCTTCAAAGACAGCAGCAATATTTTCTTCTAAAGGTCGAAGTGAATTAGCAAATGGCGGCGGTGGTGGGGGAACGCAAAATGCTGGTGGAGGCGGTGGATCAAATGTTGGATTCATTGGGGTTTACACAGGAAGAGGTGTGTTGCCTCCAAATTACAATCCTACAGCTTGGGCACGTGAAGAACAAGTTCCAGGCGAACTTTGGAGTAGTCAAAGTAGTGGTGGAGGACGTGGAGGACACGTATTTTCACAAGCTTCTTTAGATCCTTTAACATATGGTCCAAACCTTGAAGTATGGCGTGGAGCTAAACGAAAAGAAAATGGAGGTCTTGGTGGGCAACCACTGGCTTATGATCCAACAAGGGTATTTCTCGGTGGAGGAGGAGGAGCTGGTAATCAGGACTCTGGACAAGGAGGAAGCGGAGGGAATGGTGGTGGAATCATTCTTGTTGATGTGTATGGTAATGTTACTGGGAATCGCACAATTAGTGCTCAGGGTGCCTCAGGTCAAAAATCCAATCCTAATAATCAAAGTTATGGATTCTCTGGGGCTGCTAGACAAAAAGGAAATGATGGTGCAGGTGGTGGTGGTGGTGGTGGTGCCATTATCATACGTAATTTTTCCCCCTTACCAACAGGACTAATATTAGATGTAAGAGGCGGTACAGGCGGTGATTTTGCATATACTTTTTTAGTGGGAAGACCTTTAGAAATTTGCGGACCAGGTGCTGGTGGTCAGGGGGGAATGATCTCTGTTTCTAATGGAGCACCGAATGCAATTATTTCTGGTGGAACCCCAGGGAATGCACTTGTTTCGGGTTCAATACCTAATTATATGCAAGCGATGCCAACTAATGGCGCTACATCTGGAGGCTTGGGATTAGTTACAGCAAACCTTCCTTTCTTTGATTTATTAGTAAGAGATACCACAATTTGTGGTGGAGCAAGCCAATCGATAGTGCTGACTGCAACATTAATTGGAAATGTACCTGCAGGAACTGTAATCAATTGGTACGATACTCAAACTTCAAATGTCGTATTAGGGACTGGAAACCAGTTTACAACACCTGTTGTTTCTGGGAATAGAACATTTTGGGTAGGTGTTTGTCCCGGTACTTTCCGTAAACCTGTTCAAATCTCAATCTCTCCCGCTCCTGTAATTAATGGAACGGCGGTGATAACTCACCCTACATGTACTAATGGAGGAACAATCACAGGGTTAACCGTGACAGGTGGAACACCAGCATATACCTATTCATGGTCAAATGGTGTGACAACTTTGCCAATTACTAATATTCAAGCGGGAAGCTATACCTTGACGGTAACAGACTCAAAAGGTTGTAGTGCTACTTCAGGACCTCATGTGTTGAATAGTTCTGGAGCTCCCGTTTTGGTAACAGCACCAACCATATTACCTCAAGATTGTAATGGAAATGGCTCTTTGACAGGAATGAATGTCTCTTCAAGTGCAGCAATTACAGAGATAAAAATGAATGGAACAGTTGTTCTTTCTTATGATCAATCTGTTCCTGCAGGAAGTTATACTTTTGAAGTAATAGATGCTAACGGTTGCACAGGTACTTTTGGACCGTATGTAGTGGTAGCTTCTGCTGTACCTTTTATTGCTGGAACGCCAGAAGTTACTAATGCAAATTGTAACACACCAGGAAGCATTACGGGATTGACCGTGTCTAATGGACAGGCTCCTTATGTGTATTCGTGGAACGGAACAGTTACTCCTACCGCAGAATTATTTACCTCAACAGCTGGAGCTTACACCTTGGTGGTTACAGATGCTAATGGATGCACGGTGAATACTGGACCTTATACAATAATGATGGACAGTGCGCCAACAATTAGTGGTACGCCTATTGTGACAAACCCAAATTGTTTAACAGGTGGTAGTGTTTCTGGATTAACGGTAACTGGAGGAAGTGCGCCACTTACTTACATGTGGAACAACGTTAGTTCACCCACGGCAAATTTAGCGAATGCGACCGCTGGGTCTTATACTTTAGAAGTTAGGGATGCAAACGGCTGCACCGCAGTTTCTGGGCCACACGTATTAATAGCACCAAATATGCCTGTCATATCTGGAACAGCTGTAATTACACCAGTTACATGTAACGGACCGGGAACTATTTCGGGGTTGACATTAAGTGGAGGTACGGCACCATTTATAATGTTGTACAACACAACTGCAGTAACAACACCTGATTTTTCAACGAATACTGCAGGGACATATACACTTAATGTTGTAGATGCAAATAATTGTACAGTACAGAGTGGCCCACATATTATTACTCAAACTAATGTTCCTTCTATAGCAACACCAACTGTTGTTTCTCACCAAACATGTAATCAGTTGGGGCAAGTAACACACGATACCGCAACTGGTGGTGTGGCACCATATACTTATTTATGGTCAGATAATGTAACCACAACAGCAACAGCTAATGTACCAGCAGGATCTTACTCGGTTACGGTTACAGATGCCATCGGATGTAGAGTTACTTCTTCTGCTGTTACAGTAAATAGTGTAAGCGTTCCTGTTTTGGACGAAACAGCAGCTGTCAAAACAAATATCACTTGTGTAAATCAAGGAAGTGTAACAGGAATTACTGTCAATGGAGGTGTTGCGCCTTTAGTATACACTTGGAATACAGTGGTAACAACGAATATAGATTTAACAGGTGCTACTCCAGGGAGTTATACATTGACCGTTACTGATGCTAATGGTTGTGCAGCAAGTTCAAATGCATATAATTTTGTAGCTCCAAGTATACCTGTATTGGCAGCACCACCTACCATTGTTCCGGTTACTTGTGCAGCAAACGGAAGCATTAGAAGTGTAAATATAACAGATGGATTAGCACCATATACTGTCACATGGAACGGACAAGTAAGTACTGCCCCCTACGATTTAGTGATTACCACTCCTGGAGTATATACACTTGAAGTCACAGACGCAAATCAATGTGTGTTAACGGAAACATTTACTATTGCGGGACCAGATCGACCGGGAATTACAGGAGCAGCAACCGTAACTGATGCAACATGTAATACTTTAGGATCAGTGATTGGATTCAGTGCTAGTGGTGGAACTTTACCTTATACTTATTCTTGGAATGGAGACGTTACACCAACAGCAGATTTAACAAATGCGCCAGCAGGTATTTACACATTGACCGTAACAGATGCAAACGGTTGTACTGCAATAACACCAGCAATTACCATTCAAGCAATTGGAATACCTGTCGTTGGAGGGACACCTACAATTGTTCAACCAACATGTGTTTTCGGAGGGGAAATCTCAGGCTTTACAATAGCTGGAGGACAGGCACCTTACACGTATAGTTGGACAAATACGACGCAAACCACAATTAATGTTTTGGGCTTAGAGCCTGGAAGCTATGTATTGACTGTAACGGATGCAAATGGATGCACTGCAAATTCAACTGCTTTACAATTAAATGAACCACAAAACCCAACAATAGGAGGGACAATAAACATCGATCCAGCAAGTTGTACACAAAATGGAGCAATACATGGAATCGTTGTTAATAATGGATTAGCACCATATACTTACAATTGGGATGGACAAACAAGTCAGACACTAAATAATAACAATGCAGCAGCAGGATTACATACCTTGATTGTAACTGATGCAAATGGATGTACTGCAACCCAACAATACACCGTTACTGCATTGCCAGGTTCAACGGTTGCCATTCAATATACACCTGAACCTGCCGTAATTAATGAGGTAACGACCTTCTCGGCACATTCTAATGCGCATTTGAATGGTTATCAATGGCAAATAAATGGACAGACTTATTCCACCGGAATGCCAACGCTAGACTCTTTGTTTACAGAAGAAACAGCCGTTGAAGTCATCGTTTTTGCAGTGGATGATAACGGTTGTCCTGTCACAGATACTATTCAAGTAGTGATCTTCGGAGGGTTAAAAATTCCTAACGTAATTACTCCAAATGGTGATGGTGTGAATGATTTCTTTTATCTTGGACCCGTATTACCAAATACAAGATTGACAATTCTAGACCGATGGGGAAGTGTGATTTATCAAACAGATGAATACAAAAATGAGTGGAATGGAAGGGACAGAAGAGGGAATCTAGTGATGGATGGAGTGTACACCTATTTGATTCAAACTCATAAAGGAGAACAGTTCCACGGATTTATCCACGTGGTCGATTCTCAAAGATAAAATGCAGAAGAAAAAAACGATCAATGACTTGTATGAAAATTACTTGGAACTCTATCATAGAGAGACAGATTTTTCAATCGTATTTCATTACTGTGGACAGCTAGATCGCGATTTTATTGCAGTTCTGGCAACCCGATTAGAAGATGATATCCTTAAGTATGGAGATAAAAAAGCCGTTGTAAAACGGCTTTTTAGCATTCTGATAGAAGGAGTACAAAATGTATTGCTACACGGTGATTTATCAGTAGAAGGAGAGCAAAAAGTGTTCTTGATTATTGCTAAAAATCCAACGAATTACCGAATTGTAATGGGAAACTATTTACAAAAAGAGAAAAAAAGTTACATCATCAATTACATCGGAAATCTCAATAGTCACGACGAAGCGGAATTGCATAAATTGTACCTCCAATATTTGAAGGAAGGTATGCTCAATCCAGGGAGTCATTCGGGATTAGGATTAATCTCAATGCGAATGAAATCCAATAAGCCGATAGAATATTCGCTCTATAATTTAGCCGAAAACCCCGTACTAACTTTGACGGTCGAAGTGAGTAGAGACAAATAAAAATCTTTTTTTCAGGGCGCTACCTCGCTTCTCAAATGAATTGAAAAGCGAGGTCAGGCTTTCCGCTCTATCTTTTGCCCAATATACATTGGAACAAAAGGATGCCGCTTCTATCCTTAGCGCGAAAGCGTGGTGGTTTCCCTTGTCTAAGGTGGGAGTTGAGAATTTTATTTTTCAAAAAACAAAAACAGCCCGGGAGGAGAGCGACAGCTAAAGGTCATAAAACGGTGTGAACGCTAGGTTGCCACTGCGACCAAAGGAAGCACGTGGCAAGCAGCAAGTGAACCTCGTTTTTGACGTTTACTAAAGCGCGTATACCGAAATGGCTGCAAAAAAAAACGAATCTTAACATCTCTTAGAAATCCGAACAATCCCCTTTCTTTAATCTTTCGTAATTTTGGCGTGGAATCAAATAAATTCGAGTTGGTATGCAAGTGGATGTTTCAACAAAAAAATACCTTCCTGTTCTTTTGGCAATGGCCATTTTTATGCAAATGCTCGATTCGACCATTTTGAATACTTCGTTGCCAGCTATTGCAAAGGATTTAAATGAATCGCCGATGGATATGCAAAATGCCATCATTAGTTATGTACTGACCTTGGCGCTGTTTATTCCAGTAAGCGGATTTATTTCGGATAAATTTGGAACGCGAAAAGTGTTCATTTCTGCCTTGATATTATTCACCATCGGATCGATCTTATGCTCCCTATCTCAAAGTTTGAATCAATTGGTGGTCGCACGTGTCGTTCAAGGGATTGGAGGGAGTTTGATGACCCCAGTCGGGAAGTTGGCATTGATCAAGACTTTTCCCAAAAATGAATTGCTGAAGGCCATGAATTATGCCATTATTCCTGCTTTAATAGGACCTGTTTTGGGACCGTTGGTGGGAGGGTATTTGGTTGATTATTTGTCATGGCATTGGATCTTTTTAATCAATATTCCAATCGGAATTATTGGTGTTGTTTTGAGCCTGAAGTACATGCCTGATTATCGATCCACGCATTTACATTTTGATTTTATTGGTTTTCTTTTGTTTGGAATCGCGTCTTTATTACTTTCTATTTCCTTGGAGTCGTTAGGAAATGCCAAAAATGTAACGCCGGTTTTCTTAATCTTGTTTTCAGGATTAATTATGATGTATTTGTATTATCGCCACGCAAAGAAAGATGCAGACCCGATTTTTCCTTTGGATCTTTTTCAAGTGAGAACATTCCGTGTAGGTTTACTGGGGAATTTAGCTACGCGTATTGGAATTAGCGCTATTCCGTTGTTAATACCAATGATGATTCAATTGGCTTTTGGGAAATCTGCTGTGGTTTCTGGTTGGATAATTGCACCGATGGCCATAACAGCTATGTTCGGGAAATCTGCGGTTATTCCCATTCTCAATCGTTTTGGATACCGAAAAACATTGATGGTTAATACGTTTATTATCGGTGTTTTGATAGGTTGTCTTGCCCTTCCAAATAGTGAAAGTGACATCATTTGGTATCTACCAATTATTGTAACGCTTGGGTTTTTTAATTCCATTCAGTTTACTTCTATGAATACCATTTCCATTTCTGATTTAAGAGATTATCATACAAGTAGTGGAAATTCGTTGGTTTCAGTGAATCAGCAATTGGCTATAGGTTTTGGTGTGGCTTTTGGGCTGATTATTCTTAAAATCTTTCAAGGCGATGGATTGGAGCATACGGGGGAAATTCACACCTCTTTTCGTTATACGTTTCTTACCGTTGGATTATTAACGGTTTTATCTGGTGTTGTCTTTCGACGACTTCATCCGAAAGATGGCGAGAATATGAAATCGGTGAAATAAATGACCCCTCCGAAGAAGGGTCAGATTGTTTTGTTAGTGCAACTCAAAGAAATCACGTTTTCCAATCTTTATTTTCAATCCTTTTTCCAATTGAACTAAGGCTTGTAAATCAATTGTTTTCTCATTGTTTATTTGTACAGCTCCGCTTTCAATTAATCTTCGCACGGCACTGTTGGACAAATCTGTTTTTATTTTTGTGCACAATTCCCAAAGACTAAGTTCTTTTTCTCCTGAAGATATGGTAAAAGGGATAAAAACTTTGTCATCAAAGTTTTTGTTTTGAAATTGATTGTTGAAAAACTGTTCTGCTTCTTTCGCAGCTACTTCATCATGGTATTGACGGATGATGTTTTGCGCAACGATTTTCTTGATTTCCATAGGATGTGCACCCTTTGAAAGTGAGTTTATTAGCTGTTCTTTTTCTGTTGCGTCAAGATCTGTCGCTAAAGCAATAAATTCTGGCAATAAATCGTCAGGAATGGACATGGTTTTACCAAACATTTCATTCGGATCATCTGTTAAACCAATGATGTTATTTAATGATTTCGACATTTTTTCTTTTCCGTCTAATCCCCTAAGCAAAGGCATACACATAACTATTTGTGGAGATAAATCGTGTGCCTCTTGTAATTGACGCCCCATTGTACAGTTGAAAAGTTGATCGGTTCCGCCCATTTCAATATCTGCTTTTATTTGGAGCGAATCAAAACCTTGAAGAATGGGGTAGATCATTTCATGCATAGCAATAGGCGTATTTTCTGTAAAACGTTTATTGAAGTCGTTTCTGTGTAATAATTGGGCGACAGTAACCTTTGAAAGTAAATTCAATACTTCTGAAAAAGGAAGGGTGTTCAACCAGTCTGAATTGAAAACAATTTCAGCTTTGTTTACATCAATAATTCGTGATAATTGATTTATGTAAGTTTGCGCATTGCTTTGTACAGCCTCGGCAGATAATGGTACTCTACTTTTGTTTTTCCCTGTTGGATCACCGATTTGTGCTGTGAAGCTCCCAACTAAAATTACAATTTTATGCCCTAAATCCTGAAATTGTTTTAGTTTTTTTAGAACAACAGCATGACCTAAATGTAAATCAGGTGCCGTGGGGTCAAATCCTAATTTTATGACCAATTGGCGGTTTTCTTTTTCGGCTTGTGCCAACTTTTGTTCCAAACCATTCTCTGGAAGAATGATCGCTACGTTTTCTTGTAATTTTTCTAAGTGTACCATAATACATAAAATAAAAAAAGCCCGAGTGGTTAACTCGGGCTTGGTTATAATAAAAGAGATTTATTAAAAACTATATAGAATACAGAAATTCCATCCGAGTAGATATACTTGGACGATAATAATTGCTAAAAAAAGGAAGTCGCAATATGTTGTTTAATTTCTTCATTCGGTTACAAAGGTACAAAAAAGCAGTACTAATTTTTCGTTTTTACAAATCTTAACGTTCTTTTGGTAGAACAGAGATGTTATATAGTTGGATTTTTCTCCAATTCATAAAGTAGCAAAGACTTCACTTGTGTCAACGCATGATCTTTAGCTTCTGCATAAGAAATACCCATTTTATGGTTTATTTTCCTTAAATGTTCTGGGAAAGGAGCAACCAATTTATTGTAGTAAAGATGTAAATCCGTGGAGGATGGCATTTCATAAGCAATCTGTAATTGAAAACGGCGAATCAAAGCTGTGTCAATGATTTCTAAATGGTTTGTTGCTGCTAATAAAACAGCATCGGCAGGGAAATAGTCTACCAATTGAATAACAGTGTTTACCAAACGGCGCATTTCTCCTACATCTTTATCGTCGTTGCCGCGTGCTTTAGCAATTAAATCAAATTCATCTAAAAATAATACTGCTTTCTCTCGTGCTGCCTTATCAAATACTTGTTTTAAATTTTGAGACGTCTCTCCAATTTTTGAACTGACAACATTGCTTAAATTTAAAATGAAAATATTTTTTTGCATCGCATTAGCGATGGCCTTTGCTGTCATGGTTTTTCCACAACCAGAATGACCGTGCAACAAGATTTTATTGTTAACAGGCAATCCATATTCTTGCAAAGCAGCAACGTGCTTGTGTTCTTTTATTAGTTGGTAAATGCTTTTGCGACTTTCTTCGTGAAGTAGAATGTCATCAAAGCTTACCTTCTCACGGTCGTTTATGATAAGGTCAAAGATGTTCATACTTTGTTTTTCGAGCGAAATTAAGGAAGTTATCTTACTAAACTCTTGAAAACAATCCTTTTTTCAAGGGGTTTTTTAATTTTCTTTTGACTTTGTCTTTATTTGTTCTAAATAAAGCTTATTTTTGCAGTCGTCTGATGATATGATGTATTAAAATGAAAGCAATAATTAGAAAATCTTTGGCAGATGAAGTTGCAGAAGCGCTTCAGCATAAAATTCGAAGTGGCGTTTTTGCAATTGAAGCAAAGTTACCTAATGAAGTAGAACTCATGAAAACCTTTGGTGTTGGACGTTCTACCATTAGAGAAGCTGTTAAGATCCTTGCACAAGCAGGATTTGTTAACGTACGTCAAGGTTTAGGAACCTTTGTTGTAAGCCATGTGGCGGCGGATGAATTCAGTGATGTGCTTCAGCAAGCAGATTTTGCAGATATTTTCGAAGTAAGGCAATTGTTAGAAGTGAAAATCGTAGCGCGAGCGGCCATAAACAGAACGGCTGAAGATCTTGTGAAAATTAAACAACACTTGGACGATCGTGCGCGTTTTTCTGAAGCAGGAGATTTTGATGCAAGTATAAAATCGGATATTGCTTTTCATATACAAATAGCGGAAAGTTGTGGCAATAAAATCATGTCTGAGTTGTATAAAACATTGTCAAAACACGTTGAGAAGTTTTTTAACTACGTTCATAAAGACGCAACATCTTTCAATGTATCCCAGCAATATCACGAGGAATTGTATCTATGCATTGAAGCGAAAGACGCTGAAAATGCGGTTGAGAAAGCACAAATTATCATCGGAAAACAATAATTCACATTCCAAATAAATCGTAGAAAATAAGCGAAATGAAAGAAAAATTAACATTGACAGCAAAGGCTTACAATCCCCAGCAAACGGTCTACCCAATTCTGTTTGCAATCAGTTTGTCCCACTTCTTAAACGACTCTATCCAGTCCATCGTTCCTTCCATTTACCCCATGTTAAAAGAAAGTTACGCCTTGACATTTACCCAAATCGGAATTATCACTTTAATCTTTCAATTGACTGCATCCATCTTACAACCTTTTGTAGGACTCATGATGGATAAGCGACCAAGTTCTAGTTCTTTACCAATTTCCATGTTACTTTCCCTCATCGGATTGATTTGTTTGGCAAATGCTACCAGTTTTACCTATATTTTACTGTCGGTAAGTTTAATCGGAATGGGTTCTTCGGTATTCCACCCAGAAGCTTCACGCGTTTCTCATTTAGCCTCGGGAGGAAAAAAAGGATTAGCGCAGTCTATTTTTCAGGTCGGAGGTAATGCAGGAAGCGCTTTGGGACCTTTACTAGCGGCCTTAATTGTGATTCCTTACGGACAATCAAACATTGCATGGTTTGGCGTTTTTGCCGTTTGTGGAATGATCATTTTAACGGTTATTGGACGTTGGTATAAACAGAGTTACCAAAGTGTGGCCGCACAAGCATCGTCGAAAATCACACAAGTTGCGACACATGGATTATCTAAAAACAAAATCATTTTTTCCATCGTTATTTTGTTGATATTAATTTTTTCAAAATACTTCTATATGGCTTCAATGACGAGTTATTTTACTTTCTATTTGATTGAAAAATTTGGTGTTTCCGTGCAACAGTCGCAATTTTATTTGTTCGCATTTCTAGCTGCGGTTGCTGTAGGAACGATTCTTGGTGGTCCTCTAGGAGACCGTTACGGGCGTAAGGCAATTATTTGGTTCTCTATCCTTGGTGCCGCGCCGTTTACCTTACTTTTACCACATGTAGGTTTAACTGCAACCATCGCTTTAGCCATGATTATTGGTCTTATTATTTCTTCTGCTTTTTCTGCAATTCTGGTTTATGCAACCGATTTGATTCCCGGAAAAGTAGGGATGGTTGCCGGACTTTTCTTCGGTTTTGCCTTCGGAATGGGAGGGATTGGATCCGCGTATTTAGGATGGTTAGCCGATAAAACAAGTATCGAATATGTGTACAAAGTGTGTGCTTACCTTCCACTAATCGGAATTATTACAGGACTTTTACCAAATGTAAAAGGGACAAAGAAATAGTTGAATAAGGAAAGTTAAAAAGCCGTTTTTATACATGCTAGTTTAAATGCATTGTAATATTTTACTTTATCTTTCTAAAAAAAAATGCCCCAAATAGTGTCTAACTCTTTGGGGCATGTTCATGATTCAACTTGGCTTTTTTGTGTAAGAAAAAAGTAATAAGGAAAGCGCAAATACACAAATGCGTTAGGGATAGCAATGGAAAGCTTTTTCGCAGAAAAACTTGCAATGTATAGCCCGACCCCTCACTGCCCATATCGTTTGGGGAGTGAGGGGAAACGCCCAAATTTTTCCTTTTAATGATGTACTATCAGGCATCCTTTTCGGTCTACATGCTTTAGTAAATTCCTGAAAAGAGGTTCATCAGCTGCTTTTTCACGTGCTTCCTTTGGTCGCAGTAAACAGCTAGCATTCACTCTCTTTTCCGTTCATTTAGCTATCGCATACCGCCCGGGCTGAAAACGTATTTCTCAACCGAATTTATTGTGTAATTTGAAGTTTTTGTGTTGTCGTTCCAGTTTCGCTATATACTCTAACTAAATAGCTCCCGCTTTGCAATGAAGAAACGTTTATTTTTGTTTTTCCAGTCATTTCCTCTGATAAAACTACGCTTCCATTAAGCTGGTAAATTTCCAATTTTGCAACATTCCACTTTGCATCTATCTGTAATTCGTCTTTTGCAGGATTAGGGTAAATGCTAAAGCCATTCCACTCAGAAAGGGATTCAATGGCTAACGTTCCGGCTGTAATATTTACCTTGTAATCTTCTGTTTCACCCCAATCCAAAAAACCGCTATCGTCTGCTGTACATGCCGGAGCTGGTAATTCAGGGCCTGCAAATGTAAACTCGTCATCCTCTAAAATAATTACTCGCATACGGGTTTCTCCCAAAGCAGCAGTGGTTGGAATGGTAACATTTGCCACGGCCGGGTTGTTTACTTGCTGGTGAATGCTTTGTTGCAAAACACATTCATTTGGTTCAAAGATATTATTCTTGTTAAAGTCAATGAAAACAGCTACGTAATGTACTGAAGCTCCACCGTCATGGGTGATTGAGATCGGGTATTGCGCCCCTTTTGTTAAATTTGGAGCTGCTAGATTGTTGTAGAAAATGTAGTGAGAACCAGGTGCTTGTGTAGCACCGCTTTCGTTGGTTAAGGATCCAAATTGTACTTTAGAGATGTAGCGTTCAACCGCCATAAATCCATCGTCAAATTTTGCTTCGCAGTAGGGAGCAGGATTTGTAGTTTGTGCAAATAAACTGTGACCAAAAAGGGTTGTCATTGCACCGATTGTAAGACCAAGTGTTAATTTCATGTTTGAGATTTTGATTCAAAGCATAAACGGTATTTTTCTGAAAGGGTTGCTTGAAGAAAAATGAACCAAGGTTTCTTTTGATCCTTTTTATTCAATAAATAGCCAAGAGAAAAAGGGGGTAATTAACTTGTATATAAGAGGTTAGTTCTCGGTGTTTATTGGGTGATAAAATAATTAAAATAATTCCAGTTGAAATTCGTCAGCATTTAAATTTGTTAGCGAAACACCAATTAAGCGAATCGGTTTGGATAAGGGAAGCAATTTTTCTAAAAGTTCATGTGCAATTTCTTCTACTTCTTGCTTTTCTTTTAGGAATATTAAACTTGTTTTAGATCTTGATATAACTGTGAAGTCATTGAACTTTAGTTTTATACTTACGGTTTTAGAAATACGTCTGAGTTTTGAAGTTCGTATCCATACTTCGTTGATTTGTTGCTGTAATGCTTCTCGGATTTGTGTATTTTCCCAAAGGTCATTTTCAAAAGTGGTTTCACTTGCAATGGATTTTCGAACAGCTGAAGCATCTACGATTCTAGAGTCATTACCCCTGGCTATGTCGTATAAGAAGCGCCCCATTTTTCCAAAATGTTGTTCTAAAAAGTGAAGATCATGACGTAATAAATCTTTGCCATAAATGATACCTAATTCTCTCATTTTATTAGCTGTAGTTTCACCAATTCCATAAAACCTGTGAATGGGTAATTTGTAGATATAAGCAGCAGCATCTTCTTCGTTGATGATAAATAAACCGTTGGGCTTATCTTCGTCACTAGCCAATTTTGCAAGAAATTTATTGTATGAAACGCCTGCTGAAGCAGTAAGATTCAATTCTTTTTTTATCAGTTCTTTTATGTTCAGCGCGATGATGGCTGCTGAGGCCATATTGACTTTATTTTCCGTGACGTCCAAATACGCTTCGTCTAACGCAAGGGGTTCAATTTGGTCAGTAAAACGACTGAAAATGGCATGTATTTTTGCAGATATCTCTTTGTATCTCTGATAACGAACAGGGAGAAAAATTAAGTTTGGGCAACGTGTTTTGGCCAATTTCCCACTCATTGCTGAGCGAACACCATGTTTTCGGGCAATGTAGCATGCTGCGGCTACCACACCTCTTTCTTCTCCACCACCTACAGCAATGGGTAAGTCACGTAATTCAGGATTATCCAGCTTTTCCACGGAAGCGAAAAAAGCATCCATGTCAATGTGAATAATTTTACGCATACTTACACATGTTTTTCATTTGCTTTGTTTTTTACTAAAGAATATAATATTCCGGTAAGTAAAGCAGTAAGAATCACTACAAGTGAAATCCATGAATGTTCATGAATGAAGGGGATGTGATTGTGTAAAATCATTTTTAGGCCAACAAAAAGCAGGATAAAAACCAAAGAATATTTGATGTATGAAAATTTCTCTAACATTCCAGAAAGGAAGAAATAAAGGTTTCTTAGACCAAGAATCGCAAAAATATTGGATGTGAAAATAATAAACGGATCATCTGTAATACTGAAAATAGCGGGAATAGAATCCACAGCAAAAAGAATGTCCGTAAATTCTACAACGACTAAGGAAGCTAAAAGGGGAGTAGCAAATGTTTTTCCATTTACTTTTTCTAAGAAATGACCGTTGTTAATGGTCCAATCAATAGGATAAATTTTTCCAAGTAAACGTACGCCTATACTGTTTTGAAAGTTAGAATTGTCATTGTCTTCATGCTTTAGCATTTTTAAGGCAGAGAAGATCAAAATCCCACCGAAAACATACATTATCCAAGAGAATTTAGCAATCAATGCGCTACCCAATAAAATCATAATCAAACGGAAAACGACAGCTCCTAAAATTCCCCAGAACAATACGCGATGCTGGTATTTTTGTTCAATTTTAAAGTATCCAAAGATCAAAGCAATCACAAAGATATTATCTAAACTTAAGGACTCTTCAAGTAAATAACCTGTGTAATATTTTGTCATCGCTTCCATTCCATCCATGTGATGAGTAGCAATGTCAAAAAGCTTGTATTCGTAGATGTAGTAAATTCCTACTCCAAAAAGAAGCGCACAAGTAACCCATACTGCAGTCCATTTTAGAGAATCTTTCATAGAAACAACTGTGTTGTCTTTATGAAAAACACCTAAATCTAGGGCTAAACAAATGGCGATTACAATAAAAAATAATACCCAAACAAGCATAAAATATGGACTAAAGTTAAAATTGTTTTATAAGGCACAAAGGTACTAAGTAAATTGCTTGTCAGATGCGGTTACCGTATATTTATTGTAAATTTGTTACATGGATTTTAAATTGGTTTCTGACTTTCTTCCAACGGGAGATCAACCCAAAGCAATTGAGCAATTGGTGAATGGATTGGAGCAAAAACAATTTGCACAAACCCTACTCGGTGTTACAGGTTCTGGTAAAACTTTTACAGTAGCAAATGTTATTCAGGAGGTAAATCGACCAACCTTGATTTTATCACATAATAAAACGCTTGCGGCTCAGCTTTATGGAGAATTTAAACAGTTCTTCCCAGATAATGCTGTGGAATATTTTGTTTCCTATTATGATTATTATCAACCAGAAGCGTATTTACCAGTAACTGGAACATACATTGAAAAAGATTTACAAATCAATGATGAAATCGAAAAATTACGACTGTCAGCAACTTCTGCCTTGTTGTCGGGTAGAAAAGATGTTATTGTGATTTCTTCCGTTTCGTGTATTTATGGTATCGGAAATCCAAATGAATTTGCTAAAAGTATTCTTTCTGTTAAAGTTGGAGAAAGTTATTCCCGAAATAAATTTTTGTTCCGATTGGTAGAGAATCTATATGCACGAAGCAATGAAGAATTTAAACGGGGTACTTTCCGGGTTAAAGGAGATGTTATTGATGTGTATTTAGCCTACGCTGATTATGCTTTGCGTATTGAGTTCTGGGGGGATGAGATCGAATCAATTTCATCCATAGATCCTGAAACAAGCACAAGGATAGAACGCTTTCAAGAAATAAATATTTATCCCGCTAATATTTTTGTCTCCAGTGCAGAAAATACAAAAATTGCCCTTGAGATGATTGGCGAAGACATGGTAACTCAGGTAGAAGCATTTAGAAAAGAAGGGAAGTTAGAAGAGTCAAAAAGATTAGGTGAACGAGTTAATTATGATATGGAAATGATTCGTGAGTTGGGTTATTGTTCTGGTATAGAAAATTATTCCCGCTATTTTGATCAACGTAACCCTGGCGAAAGACCCTTCTGCTTATTAGATTATTTTCCAAATGATTTCTTAATGGTCATCGATGAAAGTCACGTGACAGTACCTCAAATTCGTGCCATGTACGGAGGCGATCGTGCTAGGAAAATCAATCTGGTGGATTATGGATTCCGTTTACAAGCAGCCATGGACAATAGACCTCTGAAGTTCGAAGAGTTTGAAGGTTTACTGAATCAAGTGCTTTTTATTTCTGCAACACCTGCAGATTATGAACTTGTCGCTTCGGAAGGTGTAGTGGTGGAGCAGGTAATACGTCCTACTGGACTGTTAGATCCTACAATAGAAGTGAAGCCAAGCTTGAATCAGATCGATGATTTGGTGGAGCAAATTCAAATCCGACGAGAGAAAAATGAACGGGTTTTGGTGACGACCTTGACAAAGCGAATGGCTGAGGAACTTCAGAAATACTTGGATCGACTTGCTGTTCCTTCTCGGTATATTCACAGTGAAGTGGATACTTTGGATCGTATCGACATCTTACATGACCTTCGCGCAGGTGTTTTCGATGTGTTGATTGGCGTGAATTTATTGCGTGAAGGATTAGATTTGCCAGAAGTCAGTTTAGTTGTTATTTTAGATGCAGACAAAGAAGGATTCCTTAGAAACGTCCGCTCTTTAGTCCAAACTGTTGGTCGTGCAGCGAGAAATGTGAACGGACATGTGATTATGTATGCAGATAAAATGACGGATTCGATGCAGAAAACCATAGATGAAACAGCACGAAGACGCAGTATTCAGATAGCATATAATGAGGAAAATGGCATTACACCGCAACCCTTGAACAAGTCTTTGGAGAAAATGCTAGTCATTCAAAGCAAAGAAGCCAAGGAAAGTACGCCGTATAAAATGGAAGAAGCGGTGAAAATGGTGGCAGAAGCAGGAAGTAAATTGGTAACAAAAGAACAATTGGAAAAACAGATTACTGCCACTAAAAAGGAAATGGAAAAAGCAGCGAAGAACCTTGATTTTATTGAGGCAGCGCGCTTAAGAGATATAATGTTTGAATTACAATCTAAATTAAAATAAATGTTAGAAAACTTTAGAAAAGTTGCCATTGCAGAAGGAATTTCATACTTGGCTTTTGCGGTTACTATGCCCTTGAAATATGGTTGGGATATCATGATGCCGAATAAAATTGTGGGATATATTCACGCGCTTTTGTTCTTTGCTTATGTGGTAATGACCGTACTTTGTTTCGCTAAATATAAATGGAGTATCGGTAAAACATTGATTATCGGAATCGCGTCCATAATTCCAGGAGCAACATTTTGGGTGGAGAAAAAATACTTGCAAGACAACCAAAATTAATCGGTTTTAAGACGAGATAAAACCCCAGATTAAGTGATTGATTTGGGGTTTTTTTATGCAAAAAAAACACGGTAATAGCATTCGAATGTTTTGAAAAATAAATGGTGATTGTAAAGAATTTGGGCGTTCCCTTTTCGCATCATTTCATGTGCGAAAGGTCAGGCTATTCGTTCATAGTCCTCGTCCCTAAGTAAACTTAAGGGACTGTGGGCTAACCACTACTATCCTTAACGCGGATCCGTTTTTAGAAAGATGATCGTCCACATTATTTTTTGATAAAAGGAGATGAAATTGTAGCGAGAAGAATAAGGAGAATAGATATACCGAATAATATGAGTAGCAGATTTATGACAAAAAATCGACCAACAAGTGCGTATTCGTTGTTGTGTTTATTTAGTATTTCAACCCTTAATGGTTGGGAACGATATCTAAGAAACAGGTATAAACGACCAATTCCATGAAAAATAAGATTCGAGATAATAATAGACATAATCGTTGAAAAAATATTAAGCCCGGAAGTAGCTTGATAGCTAAAAGAACTGGAAACGCGTAAACGCTAACTTACCACTGCGACCTTAAGGAAGCACGTTGTAAGTAGCTTGTGAACCCGTTTCCAGGAGTTTACTATAATGCGAATGACGATTTAGGCTGCCAAAAGCTCCTCCAACTTCATCCATCGATAATAAACACTACTTCTTTTCCTCTACAGCTTTAAAGAGAGATACGCCGTCTTTTGATAATTCCAACGCATTTCCTTTTCCGCGCAATTCATAATGCTCATCCGCATACCAAACTCCCGAAGCAGCTACTTTTTGTTTGAGTGCAATCGTTTGACCTTGCCATGTTACTGTCGCAACTTCTTTGGTGTTATTAATGTCAACTAGCATTTCCTCGCCTTTGCTGTTAAACAAAATGTGATGGTACAGCTCGTCCGCATTGGTGAAAATCACCACGTCATCTTTCCAGAAAGTAACCTCTTGACCTTTTCCTCTTAATTCGTAACCGTCAATAGTGTACCAAATCCCCGATGCTGCACGCTGACTGTATAAAACTACTTTTTCCCCATTAAAGGTTACTTCAACCGACCCTTTAACCTTGTCAAAAGCCATGTCTAACTGCTCACCTTTATCATTAGTTACAGAAGTAGAGGCCAGGTTTTCATTGATTTCAATAACTTGTTCCTCTTCGTTTTTTGTGTGATCTGATGTACATGCTGCGAAAAATAATCCTGCAAACATTAGAAATATAAAAGGTTTTTTTTGCATAAAAATGTGTTTTATTGGGCTTCCTAAATAGGTTTATTTAAAAGAATTAAATTAGTGAATATCCTCGATATGGGAAAATGATTTTTTGGAATATTTGTTAAATTTTACTGAAGATTTTTCCCTTCAGAATCTTTTTTTTTATTCTTTGGAATTAATCTAAATAATTGATTATTTTTGTTTGGAATTATTCTAAATAGAGATGAAGTTACCTGAAATCAATCAACAAGAAAGTCAAATTAAAGACTTGAATTTGAGTTGCTTAAATTGTTCGTGTGACAAGAAAAAAGAATGTTGTAAAAAATATAAGAAAAAGGGTGTCCATTGTAAAAAATGCCCGAAATTATAGTTTTAGTTGTATTTTTGTTTAAATACAATTGGTTTGAAATTCTTTCTTTCAAAATACGTTATATTATTCTTTCTATTGTTTTCTTTTCTGTGTATCTCAGAAGTGAAAGCACAACCTGGTATTGAAATGCAAGTGACGCTTTCCAGGTTCGATAAATTTCATCAAATAGGATATGTTCATCGGTTTTCAGCTGTCGAAGCTAGAGCCGGTTTCGGATATGGAATTGTGAAAACAGCTTTCCAAAATAGATTTTTCCCTCAAGCTTACGTAGGTTTATCTTACGATTTTCTAAAGAATGAAAAATGGATGCTCGGACCAACTTTGTACTATTCTTTTTCCCAATATGCTTATATTAAAGGAGTGAAAGGGGTGCATGGTGGGGCAAAAGTAGCATACCATGATTTGTTTTTTGGACCTCAATTCTATTTTGGCGGAAAACTAAAAGTAGGAATGCGAACCCTGATCGGACCTTCATGGCAAATGCAAAATTATAATGTAAAAGGCGATGAACCAACAAAAGTGGATTTTACCCTAAATTACTCAGCCGAAATTTCTGTGAGATATGCGTTTTAAACTAGTTTTCTTTTCCATGTTAACCTTGATTTTTGTTATTTCTTCATGTCAAAAAGACGTGGATAAAGAAAGGAATCGGTTAGTGGATGTCATCGGACATGGCGGAAACGGATTGACGATTCCTACAAATGTGTATACAGATAATACGAAGGAAGCCTTTGAATTGGCAAAAAACACATACCGATGCAACGGTTTTGAAATGGATGTACAGATGTCAAAAGATGGAGAATTATGGTTGTTTCATGATTTCAATATGAAACGAACAACGCTCAAAAAAAAGGCACTGAATGAATATGTTTCAGAGGAATTGAGTCAAGCAAGATATACGTCAGTTCATCGAGAGAAGCTCATGCGTTTGTCTGAAATCAAGCCTTTGATGTCTTTCTATAAAACCTACTTTTTAGACATTAAATTGTATAATGAAACGACGAATAGTTTGGTTGATACGGCTTTGTTTCTACAAAAACTAGTGGATTACAGAATAGATAATCCTTATTACGTTAATTTTTTTGTGACACAAGATATTGATTTTGGAAAACGAATGCAAGCAAAAGGATTGAGAGTCTTTTTTTCCTGCTCAACAGAAGAAGAAGCTTTACGATTTTTAGCGGATGAAGTGCCATTCGAAGGTGTGATGCTTAGAAATGAATTGGCTTCTGCTGATTTAGTGCAAAAAATAAAAAATAATAGTTATCAAATAGCGCTTTTTGATATCCGTTCTCCAATAATGATCCGTAAGGCTTTCGCAAAACAACCGAATTACTTGTTGGTCGACGATATCAAAGCAGCAATAATAGAAAAAGGATAATGGCAAAAAGTAAAAAAGAAAGGGTGAACGTTGTATTCTCTACGAATCCTGATTTCGGATACGAGTACGATGAGCAAGAAGAAGTGGAGACACTTCCAAATAAACAACAAAAATTATATGTTTCTCTTGATAAAAAAGCAAGAGGAGGAAAAGTTGTAACGCTAATTGAAGGTTTCATTGGTACAGAAGACGATTTAAAAGAATTAGGGAAAACCATTAAGTCAAAATGTGGCGTAGGTGGTAGTGCAAAAGACGCTGAAATTCTAATTCAAGGAGATTTTAGAGATAAAATCATGTCACTATTACAAGCTGACGGTTTTCAAGTGAAAAGAAAGGGAGGCTAAATCGTTTTTTTTCTACAAGAACAAATCATATTCTTATACAAATCCTTACCTTTGTAATGATGGAAGAGCAAGTCATACTGAACAAACGCCATTTTGAATTGACCCTAAAAAGGCTTTGTCATCAACTCATTGAGTCTCATAACGATTTTAACGATACCGTATTGATTGGTTTACAACCAAGAGGGATTAATGTCGTAAAACGATTGAAACAAGAGTTGGAAGTAATTCTTAATAAAGAAGTTATCTGCGGGTCGCTAGACATTACTTTTTATAGGGATGACTTCAGAAGAAGAGAAAAACCACTTATTCCTAGTGTTACAAACATCGATTTTTCCATAGAGAATAAAAAAATTGTCCTCGTAGATGATGTGCTGTTTACAGGAAGAACCATACGCGCTGGTTTAGATGCTTTGTTGGCATACGGAAGACCCTCAAAAGTAGAATTGTTGACTTTGATTGATAGAAGGTTTAATAGAGATCTACCTATTCAGCCTGATTACATAGGACAATCAGTGGATACCTTGAGCTCAGAAAGAGTGTCAGTAGAGTGGAAAGAAATTGAAGGAGAAGATAAAGTAATACTGTTTACACCAGAAACGAATGAATAATTTAAGTGTTGATCATATCATCGGAATTCGTGATCTTACGACAGAAGATATCGAATTGATTTTAAAAACAGCAGATTCTTTCAAACAAGTGATCAATAGGCCTATCAAAAAAGTGCCTTCACTGAGAGATATCACTATCGCAAACCTGTTTTTTGAAAATTCTACAAGAACACGCCTTTCATTCGAATTGGCAGAAAAAAGACTTTCAGCTGATGTTGTCAATTTTAGTGCAGCTTCTAGCTCCGTGAAAAAAGGAGAGACATTAGTGGATACAGTAAATAACATCTTGTCCATGAAAGTGGATCTAGTCGTTATGAGACATCCTAATCCAGGAGCAGCAAAATTTTTGTCCGAACGCGTTAATGCACGTATCGTAAATGCAGGTGATGGAACACATGAACACCCAACACAAGCTCTTTTAGATGCCTATTCTATTCGTGAAAAACTAGGGACAGTAAAGGGTAAAAAAGTGGTGATAGTTGGAGATATCCTACATTCTCGGGTAGCACTTTCAAATATATATTGCCTGCAAAAATTAGGCGCCGAAGTAATGGTTTGTGGACCAACTACGCTGATTCCTAAATACATTCACGAATTAGGAGTTAAAGTAGAACACAATCTTAGAAAAGCTTTAGAATGGTGTGACGTAGCAAATATGTTACGCATCCAATTAGAACGACAAGATATTAAGTTCTTTCCTTCATTACGTGAATACTCCATGCAATTCGGATTGACAAAAGAACTATTAAATTCTTTAGAAAAGGAAATTGTTGTGATGCACCCCGGGCCTATAAATCGAGGTGTGGAAATAACTAGTGATGTGGCAGATTCTAAGCAATCCATCATTCTACAACAGGTGGAAAATGGTGTTGCTGTGCGCATGGCTTGTATATATTTATTAGCTTCAAAAATCGAACGTTAAGAATTATTGCTATTTTTGAACAAATCAAGGGTATGAAATTTGAAACAACACAACAACGTGATACGGCAGTCGTGAAAACTTTAGTTGAAAAGTTGGACGCTTCAAATGCACAAGACCTCAAAGCAGAATTAATTGTTTTGAACAAAAATGCTGTGCATTCAATAGTGCTTGATTTGTCCTCTACAAAGTATTGTGATTCAACGGGGTTGAGCGCTATTCTTAGCGGAAATAGAATGTGTAAGGAAGCAAACGGTAAATTTATTCTGTGCGGACTTTCACCATTGGTTTTGAAAATGATACAAATCGCGCAATTAGACAAAGTATTTAGCATTCAGGAAAATCTGCAAGAAGCAAAAGCTCTATTATAAGTGAAATTTGAGGTTACTATTCTAGGAAGTAGCGCAGCAATTCCTACCAATTCGCGTAATACGAGCGCACAATTCGTTACTTGCCAAAACAGACATATTCTCATCGATTGCGGGGAAGCAACCCAATTGCAAATGAGAAAATTCGGCGTTCGGATGCAAAATCTGGACATCATTCTTGTTTCTCACCTCCATGGAGATCATTTTTATGGCTTAGTGGGACTCATTTCCACGATGAGATTGTTGGGAAGAAATGCAAAATTAAAAATTTTCGCACCCAAAGGATTGAAAGAAGTCTTGATTATGCAGCTTGAAATCGATGGAAGTAAACTTGATTTTGATATCGAATTTACAGAGTTAACAGGGAAAGAAACAGGGATTATTTTTGAGGATAATGCCATCCAAATTCATACCTTTCCTCTCAAGCATAAAGTACCAACAAATGGGTATAAAATCGTTGAAAAACAGCGTGCTAGAAATCTTATTCCTGGCGTAATGGATATCCCCGAAATGAAGTTGGAATATCTTCATAAACTTAAGGCAGGGCAAGATGTGATAACAGAAAATGGTAAACTTTTTCAGGCTGATGAGCTTACTTTTGCCAAGAAGCCGATCCTTAGTTATGCGTATTGCTCCGATACAGCTTACTACGAAGCGATTTTACCACATATTCAAGGGGTTACCGCATTGTACCACGAAGCAACATTCACCAATCAGCATAAGGAAAATGCGAAAAATACCATGCATTCAACAGCGGAACAAGCAGCGAGAATAGCGCATTTGGCAGCGGTTAAATCCTTGTATTTAGGGCATTTGAGTGCGCGTTATCCAGATACGGAAACGCATGTCCAAGAAGCTAAAGCAGTGTTTGAAAATACCGTTTATGTTAAAGATGGAACCAAGATTTGGATCAAATAAATCATTTTTTTTATAAATAATTAGGCAGCCTTTTCGGTCTACTTGTTTTAGTAAAATTGTAGAAAACCGGTTCACTCGCTTTTTCGCACACGCTTCCTTTGGTCGCATTGCTTAAATAGCGTTCACTCGGTTTCTACTTCTTTTAGCTATCACATTCCGCCCGGGCTGATGGTGTATTGTGTTGACATTTAGTCGTTTGTAACCAAATTAGCTTTCCTGAGATGAGAAAAAAGCGACGGCTTGTAACCATAAATTTGGTTCCCCACCATATTAATAATCAACCAATTGCCCTTAAATGGCTTATTAACAGCGTGGTCGTGATAAGTCCATTGAATACATGTCTGCTTGAAGCTTAATTTTTTTATTTTTGTTAAAATGCAGAAACCCACAATATAACATGGCAGAAGTTCAATATACCGAAGATAATATTCGCTCCCTCGATTGGAAGGAACATATTCGTTTACGTCCGGGTATGTACATCGGAAAACTAGGCGATGGAAGCTCGGCTGACGATGGGATTTACATCTTAGTAAAAGAGGTGATGGACAACTGTATTGATGAATTTGTCATGGGGAATGGTAAAAGGGTCGAAGTTAAAATTAAAGAAGGACGCGTTTCAGTTCGCGATTACGGACGAGGTATTCCATTAGGTAAGGTCGTAGATGTGGTCTCTAAAATGAATACAGGAGGGAAATACGATTCTAAAGCATTTAAAAAATCAGTTGGACTTAATGGGGTTGGAACAAAGGCTGTTAATGCACTTTCAAGTTATTTCATGGTGTATTCGGTGCGTGAAGGTCAACTTAAAAAAGCAGAGTTTGAACGTGGGGAATTAGTGAAAGAACACGACATTGTTCCAACAGATGAAGCAAATGGAACGTATGTAGAATTTGTTCCAGATGATACAATATTTAAAAAATACGCCTTCAAAACGGCATATTTAGATAAGATGATGTGGAACTACTGTTACCTCAACAGAGAACTCGTTATCAAATACAACGGCGAAAGATATCAATCAAAAAATGGATTGAAAGATTTGCTGGAAAACAACATGGACGGAGATCCACTTTATCCAATCATACATTTAGAAGGAGAAGATATTGAAGTAGCTTTCACACATGGACGTACTTACGGAGAAGATTATTATTCTTTTGTAAATGGACAACATACAACACAAGGAGGTACGCATCAAAGTGCATTTAGAGAGTCCGTGGCAAAAGTAATTCGTGATTTTTATAACAAGAATTACGAAGCTTCAGATATTCGTCAGTCTATCGTAGCAGCGGTATCTGTTAAAGTAATCGAACCGGTTTTTGAATCGCAAACTAAAACAAAATTAGGGTCTTTAGAAGTGGAACCGAATGGTCGCTCCATGCGAACATTCGTAAATGATTTCTTGAAAGAAAAACTAGATAATTATCTTCATAGAAACACTGAAATTGCCGAAACTATTGAAAAGAAAATCAAACAATCGGAAAGGGAGCGAAAAGAATTATCTGGAATACGCAAATTAGCTAGAGATCGAGCGAAAAAATCATCATTACACAATAAAAAACTGAGAGATTGTCGTATTCACTTCACAGATACAAAAGACCCACGACACGAAGAAACAATGTTGTTCATCACCGAGGGAGATTCAGCAAGTGGATCCATCACCAAATCAAGAGATGTAAACATTCAAGCAGTTTTCTCATTGCGAGGTAAACCATTGAATACATACGGATTGACAAAGAAAATTGTTTATGAGAACGAAGAATTTAATTTACTTCAAGCCGCTTTGGACATTGAAGAAGATATGGATAATCTTCGATTTAATAAAATCATTGTAGCAACCGATGCAGACGTTGATGGGATGCACATTCGTATGTTGTTACTCACTTTTTTCTTGCAATTCTTCCCTGATTTAGTTAAAAGAAATCATGTGTATATTTTAGATACACCACTCTTTAGAGTTAGAAATAAAAAGGAAACCATTTATTGCTATTCGGAAGAAGAACGAGTTGCTGCTATTAATAAACTTGGGAAGAATCCAGAGATTACCCGATTTAAAGGTTTAGGAGAAATCTCACCGAATGAGTTTAAAGAGTTTATCAATGAAAACATTCGTTTAGATCCTGTCGTACTTTCTAAAACAGCTTCCATTGAAGAAATTTTATCCTACTTCATGGGGAAAAATACACAAGAAAGACAAGAGTTTATCATTGGAAATCTAAGATCCGATGAACCCGTAGAAGGATTAGAATAATACATTTCAGAAAAATGCAGCTTTCTCATAACCAAAAGTAGAGAAAGGATAAAAGTAGAGCTATGGCAAATAACGATGATAACGACCAACATTTCGATGAAGCATTTGATGACGATAATACATCAAATGAATTGAATAACGATGCGATACATTCCAAAGAAGAAAAGGAAGAAAGTACAATCATTCCTTTAAATGGATTGTATGAAAATTGGTTTTTAGATTATGCGTCTTATGTGATATTGGAACGAGCCGTTCCTGCTGTAATTGACGGGTTTAAGCCTGTACAAAGACGCATTCTGCATTCTATGAAGGAGTTAGATGATGGACGTTATAATAAAGTAGCCAACATTATTGGTAACACCATGAAATACCACCCACACGGTGACGCTTCAATTGGAGATGCATTGGTACAAATGGGGCAAAAAGATTTGCTAATCGATTGTCAAGGGAACTGGGGAAATACCTTAACCGGTGACGGAGCGGCAGCTCCTCGTTATATTGAAGCTAGATTAACAAAATTCGCAAATCATGTAGTCTTTAATCCTAAAACTACAAAATGGTTGAAGAGTTACGATGGTCGAAATGATGAACCGGACATGTTACCTGTGAAATTCCCATTGTTACTCGCTCAAGGAGCTGAAGGTATTGCAGTAGGTATGGCTTGTAAAATTTTACCACATAACTTTATCGAACTTATTGATGGATCAATAAATATACTAAGAGGAAAAAAAGTAGAAATTTATCCTGATTTTCCAAATGGAGGTCTTGCAGATTTCTCTAATTATAACGACGGACTTAGAGGTGGAAAAGTTCGGGTTAGAGCAAAAATAAAAAAAGAAGATACTAAAACATTAATCATTAATGAAATTCCAGTTGGAACAACTTCTTCGTTAATCGAGTCGATTATTAAAGCGAACGATAAAGGGAAAATTAAGATTAAAAAAATTGAGGATAATACAGCTGCTCTTGCAGAAATTATCGTACATCTTGCGCCTGGAGTTTCTCCTGATAAAACAATAGACGCACTTTATGCATTTACAGATTGTGAAGTATCTATCTCACCAAACTCTTCGGTAATTTATGATAACAGACCTCAATTTCTTGGGGTTTCTGAAATCTTGAAAATTAACACTAGAAATACAGTAGAACTACTTCGAATGGAATTAGAAATCCGTTTAGAAGAACTACGTAAGCAATGGCATTTCTCCACTTTAGAGAAAATATTTATCAACGAAGAAATGTACATTGATTTTAAACATTATAGCGACAGAGAAAGCTTATACACTTATTTATATAATCGATTTGAGCCGTTCCGTAGCCAATTGTTGAGAGATATTATTGACGAAGATCTTTTGAAATTGACACAGATCGCCATGATACGTATTACTCGTTTTGACGCCAGCAAAGCAGATGATTTATTGGCTAAAATCGAAGCTGAAATGGAAGAGGTGAAAAATAATCTAGCGAATCTAATCGATTACGCAGTGGATTATTTTAAAGATCTTAAAAAACGCTTCGGAGAAGGACGAGAACGAAAAACAGAAATCCGAACATTTGATTCAATAAATGCAACAAAAGTAATTATTGCAAATAAAAAGTTATATGTAGATTTTGAAGAAGGCTTTATCGGTCACGGATTAAAAAAAGCAGAGTATATTTCAGATTGTTCAGAGATAGATGATGTAATTGTCTTCTTTAATACGGGTAAAATGTTAGTCACAAAAGTGGCAGATAAAAAGTTCGTTGGAAAAGGAGTTATTTACGCAAACGTTTGGAAAAAAGGTGATAAACGAACAATTTATCACTTGATGTATCAAGATGGAGTTGGAGGAGCTACGATGATGAAGCGATTCCGTGTGGATTCCATTACTAGAGATACAGAGTATGATTTGACAAAAGGAACCAAAAGCTCAAAGGTGCTTTATTTCTCATTTCATCCAAATGGGGAAAGAGAAATTGTTACAGTAATCTTAAGACCAAGGCCACATATTAAACGTTTGAAATTTGATATTGATTTTGGTGATTTACTGATAAAAAGTAGAACAGCTGCGGGAAATAGAGTGACTAAAGAAATCGTGCAAAAAATCGTTCAAAAAGAAGTGGGGGGATCAACACTCGCTGCAAGGAAAATTTGGTATGACGATATTGTTGGACGCCTTAATGATGATGGAAGAGGGAAGTTCTTAGGGCAATTTAAAGGGAATGATAAAATTTTGACCATATACCGTTCTGGGGAATACAGACTTTCTGGGTTTGATTTAGCAAATCACTTCGATGAAGATATGATTCACATTGAGAAGTGGAATCCAGAACATCCCATTTCTGCTGTTTACTATGATGCCGAAAAAGATTTGTATTTCGTGAAGCGTTTCTTATGCGAAGTAACAATGGATAAGAAAGTGATGTTTATCAGTGAAACGGAAGGGTCTTTACTTAGTGTAGTGTCTACAGCGTATCGACCAAAAGCAAGAGTGGTTTACAATAAACTACTCAAAGCAACTAAAAATCTTCCCGACACCTTAATTGATTTAGCTGATTTTATTGATGTTAAAGGGATGAAAGCACAAGGTAATCAGTTGACAAAATTAAAGGTGAAAGAAGTGCTTTTAGAAGAGTTGGAAGAACAAGATCTACTCTGGCCTGATGAAATGGAGGACGAGGTAGAGGATATTACTGAAGTAGGGGACGGAGATGAATCCGTTACGATGGAGTGGGATATTAATAAAGAAGAGGATAGTAATCAACCTTCTTTGTTTGAATGAGTTAAAATAGTATTGTGTTTTTTTCAATTAGAAGAAGATGGAAAGAGGATAAAAAAAAATTTTTTTAACGAAATTCCGTTTTTTAGTTTTGTTGGTTAAGTCATATACAATACTTACTTTTACTACGTTTTTGATTGAAAATAATTAGATCGCATCTAAATAAAAGAATAAAATATGCAAAAGGAGTCAATGAGTGCAGAAGCAATTATGGCAATGGAAGATAAACACGGAGCACATAATTATCATCCGCTACCTGTTGTTTTGAGTAAAGGGAAAGGGGTACATGTTTGGGATGTTGATGGTAAAAAATACTACGATTTCTTATCTGCTTATTCAGCAGTAAATCAAGGACATTGCCACCCGAAAATTGTTAATGCTTTGGTAGAACAAGCTAGTACTTTAGCATTGACATCACGCGCATTCTACAACGATGTATTAGGTGAATACGAACAAAAAGCAACAGCTATTTTTGGTTTTGATAAATTACTACCAATGAATACAGGTGCTGAAGCAGTTGAAACAGCACTTAAACTATGTCGTAAATGGGCATACGAAAAGAAAGGGATTGCCGAAAATCAAGCTGTGATTATTGTTTGTGATGGAAATTTCCACGGAAGAACAACAACTATTGTTTCTTTCTCGAATGATGAAGATGCACGTAAAAACTACGGACCTTTCACACCTGGATTTGTTTCTATACCATATAATGATATAAAAGCTTTAGAAGAGGCTTTAAATATGCCAAATGTGGCTGGATTCCTAGTTGAACCTATTCAAGGAGAGGCAGGAGTTTTTGTTCCATCTGAAGGGTATTTGGCAGATGCAAAAAACTTGTGTACGGCTAAGAATGTTTTGTTCATCGCTGATGAAGTACAAACAGGGATTGCGCGGACAGGAAAAATGTTAGCTGTTCAACATGAGAATGTTCAACCAGATATCTTAATACTAGGGAAAGCCCTTTCTGGAGGAATGTATCCTGTTTCTGCGGTACTTGCAAATGACGATATTATGTTAACTATTAAACCTGGTCAGCATGGAAGTACTTTTGGAGGGAATCCATTAGCAGCAAAAATTGCATTAGCTGCTCTAGAAGTTGTAGAAGAAGAAAAATTAGCTGAAAATGCACAAGTATTAGGAGAACTGTTTCGTGCTGAGATGAATCGAATTATCTCTAAAACAGAATTGATTACTGCTGTTAGAGGAAAAGGTTTACTAAATGCTATATTAATAAATGATGAACCTGAAAGCTCAACAGCTTGGGATCTTTGTGTAGAAATGATGAATAACGGTTTGTTAGCAAAACCTACACATGGAAATATTATTCGTTTTGCTCCACCATTAGTTATTACAAAAGAAGAATTATTGGATTGTGTAGCAATTATTGAAAAAACAGTTGACAATTTTAAGAAGTAAACAACGAATACGAGCATAATTTTGGAAACAAAAATAAAATTCGGAACAGACGGTTGGAGAGCAATAATTGCAGAAGATTACACAGTAGAAAATGTGGCGCGTGTAGCCTATGCAACAGCGATTTGGTTGAAACAAAAGTTTGAAAAACCAGAAATTGTTATTGGGCATGACTGTAGATTTCAAGGAGAATTATTCGTTGAAACAACTGTAAAGGTAATGGTATCCCAAGGAATTGCTGTGAAAATGGCAAAAGGATTTGTTTCCACACCAATGGTATCTCTTGCAACGGTAAAAAAAGGATGTTCTTTAGGAATCGTGATTACAGCAAGTCATAATCCTCCTGCGTATAATGGTTTTAAACTTAAATCTCATTTTGGAGGTCCTTTAGCTCCTGAATTGGTACAAGAAATTGAAGACATTATTCCTGCAAATAATCCAATCGATTTAAATACAATATCAATCGACGTACCAGCAGTTGAAACTGTTGATATTGAAACAGAATACGTAGATCATGTACGTGCAAATTTTGATATTGAAGCAATTGAAAAATCAGGACTTAAATTAGCTTATGACGCTATGTATGGAGCTGGTCAAAATGCTTTAAAAAGAATTTTACCTAATATTGAGTTCTTACATTGTGAAAGAAACCCCACTTTTCACGGTATTGCTCCTGAACCAATCGCTAAAAATCTACAAGAATTAGAGGCTTTTATTAAGAATAGAGGTGATATTGATTGTGCCTTAGCTACGGACGGTGATGCTGATAGAATAGGATTGTACAATAGTAAAGGTGAATTTGTAGATTCTCATCACATCATTCTTTTGTTAGTTCATTATTTGAAAAAATACAAAGGTTTAGACGGTAAAGTTGTCGCTGCATTCTCAACTACTCCACGTGTAAAAACAATGGCAGATTTTTACAAACTTCCTTATGAAGTAGTGAAAATTGGTTTCAAATACATCGCTGGAATAATGGTGGAAGAAGATGTATTAGTAGGTGGAGAAGAAAGTGGAGGAATCGCAACAAAAGGACATATTCCAGAAAGAGATGGTATATGGATGGGATTAATTATTTGGGAATTTATGGCGAAGTCAGGAAAATCTCTCGAAGATCTAATTCAAGAAGTATATAATATCGTTGGAGCATTCCAGTTTGAAAGAAATGACTTACATTTGACCGAAAATAAGAAACAAGAAATTATTCAAAAATGTAAAACAAATGCTTATACTCAGTTTGGAGAATATGCAGTAAAAGAAATTCAAACAATCGATGGTTTCAAATATTTCTTTGATGACCAAAGATGGGTGATGATCAGACCTTCTGGAACTGAACCCGTATTAAGAACGTACGCTGAAGCCCCAACTATGGAAGAGGTACGCGAAATACTTAAACAAACAGCATTAACAATCTGTAATTAATTTAATCGAATTTAAACAATTATGAAACCAATCATCTCATTTATCACACTTGTACTTGTTATAGTCGTGGCCTTGTTTTTGACCGTTTTCTATCCCGTTGAAATGATCTACGTATTTGGAGCTCTGCTTCTTATTGTAGGAATATATGACGTTACACAAACGAAAAGAACAATCTTAAGAAACTTTCCAATTATTGGACATTTCCGTTTTATTTTAGAAGGGATAGGACCAGAAATTCGTCAGTACTTTATTGAGTCTGATACAGAAGGAAAACCGTTGAACAGAACCCAGAGAGCTTATGTGTATTCTCGTGCTAAATTGGAAAATGATAAACACCCTTTTGGAACGGAATTGGATTTAGGATCTGAAGGAAACGAATGGGTGCAGCATTCCATTTACCCAACACAAGCTCCGAAAGAACATCCAAGAGTGCGTTTTGGTGGTGCTAAATGTACACAGCCTTATGATGCAGCTTTGTTTAACATCTCTGCAATGTCTTATGGATCATTGAGTAAAAATGCAATCATGTCTCTTAATAAAGGAGCACAAGGTGGTGGTTTTTATCATAATACAGGCGAAGGATCTATATCTCCTTACCATAGAATGGGGGGGGATTTGGTTTACCAAATCGGTACAGGTTATTTTGGTTGTCGTGCAGCCGATGGTAACTTTGATGCAGAGAAATTCCAAATTACTTCAGGTTATCCAGAAGTGAAAATGATTGAGTTGAAATTGTCGCAAGGTGCTAAGCCTGGACACGGAGGTATTCTTCCTGCATCTAAAAATAATGAAGAAATTGCTCAAATTCGTGGAGTTGTTCCTTTTACGGAAGTAGACTCTCCTCCAGGGCATAGACGCTTTAACACGCCAGAAGGTTTGTTAGAATTCATCGATGAAATGAGAGAGTTGTCTGGTGGAAAACCAGTAGGGTTTAAGATTTGTATCGGTAATACACAAGAGTTCGAAGATATATGTAAAGCAATGGTTAAGACTGGAAGAAGACCAGATTTTATTACGGTTGACGGTGCTGAAGGTGGAACTGGTGCTGCTCCAATTATTTTCTCGGATCACGTTGGTATGCCTTTAGAAAATGCATTGACTTTCGTTGTTGATACCTTGATTAAATACGATCTTAGAAAAGATATGCGTGTAATCGCATCAGCAAAAATTGTTGATGGATTTGATATCTTTAAAGCATTGTGTTTAGGAGCGGATATTTGTAATTCTGCACGTGGAATGATGTTGGCACTTGGATGTATCCAAGCTCTAGCTTGTCACAAAAATACATGTCCAGCAGGTGTAGCAACAAACAGCCCTTCTAAAGTAAAAGGATTAGTAGTGGAAGAAAAATGGAAACGTGTGAAAAATTATCAACATGAAACAATTAAAGATTTCTTGTCTTTATTTGGGGCTGCTGGTTGTAAAGAATTGTCAGATATGGATCGTAAGTTGATCAACAAACAAATTAATGGGAAACCTGTTAACTTTAGTGTGATCTACCAACAACCAGAAAAAGTTACGGTTAACGCATAACCGAATCCTCAAGATACAAAGGAGCAATCAATTAGATTGCTCCTTTTTTTATTTCCTTTCCCTAAGGATATTCCGTAAACTTGCATCTAAATTCTGTATTATGGCTGGATCTTCTTTTGGAACATTATTTCGCTTGACCACTTTTGGCGAATCTCACGGAACCGCAATTGGTGGGGTTATTGATGGCTTTCCGGCAGGAATAGAAATTGATTTCGAAGACATACAAAAACAATTGGATAGACGAAAACCCGGGCAGTCAGCAATTGTTACACAACGAAAAGAAAGTGATCAAGTACAATTTTTATCTGGAATATTTGATGGCGTTTCTACAGGAACGCCTATCGGTTTTATCATTCCGAATGATAACCAAAAATCAAATGATTACGATCATTTAAAAGATAAATTCAGACCTTCTCATGCTGATTTCACCTATCAAGAAAAATATGGACATCGTGATTATCGAGGGGGAGGACGAGCTTCAGCTAGAGAAACGGCGTCAAGAGTAGTGGCTGGAGCACTTGCGCAACAAGTATTAGTGAAGCAAGGAATTTCTATCGTTGCATATGTTGATCAAGTGGGAGACCTCAAATTAATAGATAAGCGTAGAAATTGGAGTCGTCAGGAAGTTGATCACACAGTTGTTCGTTGTCCAGATGTAGCTTTAGCCGCTGAAATGGAAAGACAAATAAAAGAAATAAGAAAAGATGGGGACACTATTGGTGGTGCAATTTCTTGTCATGTCACCGGTGTTCCAGCAGGATTAGGGGAACCTGTTTTTGATAAGTTAAATGCTCTTCTTGGACATGCGTTGTTTTCTATAAATGCAGTTAAAGCGATAGAGTTCGGAACCGGTTTTCAAGGGATAGAACAAAAAGGAAGTCAGCAAAACGATTTGTTTTTAGACCCAAAAACAATGAAAACCAATCATTCTGGTGGAATACAGGGTGGAATTTCTAATGGGATGTCTATCGATTTTAGAGTTGGGTTTAAACCTGTTGCAACATTAATGCAAAAGCAACCCAGTTATAATCAAATGGGAGAAGCAATTGTACTTGAAGGTAAAGGAAGACATGATCCATGTGTTGTTCCTCGCGCTGTACCTATTGTTGAGGCAATGACAGCTATCGTTTTGTTAGATTTGTTGTTGCAGCAAAATGCCCAAGCATCCTTACGTAAATAGTCCGTTAATTTTACTAAATTCGTACACATAAAATATTAAAAAATGATTCAACGTATTCAAAGTATTTATCTGTTTATTGCGACCGTATTGATTGCAGTATCAGGATTTGTTGGAAACTCATTCCATATCATTACTAAAAAGTCAAACACAGGATATTCATTTAACAGCATTACAGAAAAAACATTGGATCTGAAGTTCGTTATGAACGAAGAAAAATTATTTATGTGGATTTTCCCTGTACTCATTGCAGCTTTTGGAATGTATGTGATTTTCAGTTATAAAAGAATCGCAAAACAAGTTAAACTTGCTCGTTATTTTTGGGGATTAACCATACTATTATTGATTGCCCAATTGGCTATTAAATATTATCTGCAGTTCCAAATAGACAAACAAGATTTGTTGCAGGCTGGAATGGATAGAGCTTTCTTCTTTGGTGTAATTGCAATGCCTTTTGCACACCTAGGGTTTATGAGTATTTTAAGAGATAAAAGAAAAATTGATTCTATTGATAGAATCCGCTAAGAAATGAATTATTTATCGGTAGAGAATATTTCCAAATCTTTTGGAGATAAAGTGATTTTCCAAGAACTGTTATTTGGAATAGATCAAGGACAAAAAGTGGCAATTGTTGCCAAGAATGGAGCAGGTAAAACAACCCTGCTTCGTTGTTTAATGGGCATGGACGATATCGATAGTGGCCGAATTGTTTTTAGAAATGATATCCGTGTGGCTTATATGGAACAAAGCGAAGACTTGGCTGAAGACCATACCATCATCGAAGAAATATTTTCACACGATTTTCCAGAAATACGCGCAGTAAAAGAATACAATCTTGCACTCGAATCTGGAAATGATGACCGCTTGAATAACGCCATCGAGCAATTGACAGAACTCAACGCTTGGGATATTGAAGTAAAAGTACAACAAATACTTTCTACTTTGAAATTAAGTAATTTCCACCAAAAAGTGGATAGTCTTTCGGGGGGACAAAAGAAAAGACTCGCACTAGCAAAAGTGTTGATCACCGAACCCGATTTTATGATTCTTGATGAGCCAACTAACCACCTTGATCTTGATATGATTGAATGGTTAGAAGAGTATTTGTCTAAATCAAAATCAACGATATTAATGGTCACTCACGATAGATACTTCCTAGAAGTAGTGTGTGATACCATTCTAGAATTGTCTGACAAAACCATCTATAAATACAAAGGAAACTTCTCCTATTACCTAGAAAAAAAGGCGGAAAGAGAAGAACAATTGGAATCAACAATTGACAAAGCTCGAAACCAATTCCGTAAAGAATTAGAATGGATGAGACGTCAGCCTAAAGCGAGGGGAACCAAGCAAAAAGCACGTCAAGATGCCTTTTATGATACAAAAAAAGTAGCGGGACAACGGATTGACAAAGATGAGTTAGATATTCCAGTGAAAATGGAACGTTTAGGATCAAAAATCTTAGAATTACACCATTTAGGAAAAGCATTCGGTGAAAAGAAAATCATCAATGACCTAACATATACATTCAAACGTCAAGAAAGACTCGGAATAGTAGGAAACAATGGAACCGGAAAGTCGACATTCCTTAACATGCTAATGGGCGTGGAAGAACCCGATAAAGGTAAAGTTGTTGTGGGAGAAACGGTCGTTTTTGGATATTACAACCAGGAACAATTAGTCGTACCAGAAGATAAAAAGGTGATTGACGTAATTCGTGATATCGCTGAATTTATTCCTTTGGAAAAAGGACGACAAATGTCGGCAGCACATTTTCTAGAGAAGTTTTTGTTCAACAGAGACATGCACTACAATTTCGTTAACAAACTAAGCGGTGGTGAAAAACGACGCTTAAAGTTAATGACCGTGTTGATGAAAAATCCAAATTTCTTGATCCTTGATGAGCCAACAAACGACCTTGATATCTTTGTAATGGGAGTCTTAGAAGATTACTTACGTGGTTTCGAAGGTTGTTTAATTGTGGTGTCTCATGACCGTTATTTTATGGATAAAATGGTAGACCACCTTTTTGTTTTTGAGGGAATGGGCGAAATCAAAGATATCGTTGGAAACTATTCGGAGTACAGAAAATTAGAGAAAGAAGAAAGGCAAGGCATCAAAAAAGAAGATAGAGTAGAAGTGATAGATCCAATGAAAGCAGTGGAACAATCCGGAAATCTAACCTCTGAAAAACCAAGTGCCGAGAAGAAAAAGCTATCCTATAAAGAACAACAAGAATACAATAACTTGGAAAGTGAAATCGAAGTCTTAGAAACAAAAAAAGATGAAATCACCGAAAAAATGGGAAGTGGAACACTTTCTAACGATGAAATTGTTTCTGCAGGAGAAGAATTGACCAAAATTGTACAAGAATTAGAGCACAAAACCGATCGATGGTTATATCTAGCGGAATTTAATGTATGAGAAACAGTAAAACATTTAACGTAATCATCCTCATTTTAGCAGTTGTTTTATTACTGAGCTACGTGATTTTATTCTTTACCTCCGAACGCGAATCTGTGAAGTGGTATAGCGTTGTTTCGCCTTTAATGCTTGCATTATTAGCGATTTATAACCTTAAAAATTTAGGGAGATAATCCCGCTAAAACGAGTACAGAAATAAATGCTAAAACCAATAATTGTTCGTATTTGATTTGGGGCGAGCATAGGATTGTATTAAATTTGCGTAAATAACTTTTGAAGAAAATGGCACAAAACGGTATTCCATCAGTAAACTTAGCAGACTTCTTATCTGAAGACCCTGCAAGAAAGCAGAAATTTGTAAATGAAATCGGAAAAGCATACGAAGAAATTGGTTTCGTAGCGCTTAAAGGACACTTTTTGTCAGATGAATTGGTGCAACAATTGTACGCAAGTATTCGTGACTTTTTTAACCTTTCTGAAGAAACAAAAAGAAGCTACGAAGTAGATGGTATCGGTGGTCAAAGAGGGTATACTTCTTTTGGTAAAGAACATGCTAAAGACAAAAAAGAAGGCGATCTAAAAGAATTTTGGCACACAGGACAATTTGTTCCAGAAGACGAAAAAGCAAACTATACTTATCCTGAAAATCTTCAGGTAAAAGAGGTGGATGGTTTTGACCAACACACAAAAGAAGCCTACCAACAATTGGAAAAAACAGGCGTTTACGTTTTGCGTGCACTTGCGATTTTCCTTGGATTGGACGAATTCTATTTCGATAATAAGGTGAGAAACGGAAACTCTATTTTGCGCCCGATTCACTACCCACCAATTTTAACAGAGCCTAAGGGAGCTGTTCGTGCAGGAGCACACGGAGACATCAACTTGATTACCTTGTTAATGGGTGCGCAAGGCCGCGGTTTACAAGTGCAAAAACACGACGGAACGTGGGTTGACGCCATTGCTAAAGAGGATGAAATCGTGATTAATGTTGGAGATATGCTGTCTCGACATACTAATAATCGCTTGAAATCGACCATTCACCAAGTGGTAAATCCGGATCGTGAATTGTGGGGAACTTCCCGTTTTTCCATTCCTTTTTTCATGCACCCGGTGTCCGATATGGATCTTTCTGTGCTTGAAAACTGTATTACCGAAGAGCAACCGAAACAATTTGAAGACATTACCGCAGGCGAATTTTTGACACAACGTTTGAGAGAAATCGGATTGATTAAATAAATAAAATTAAAACAAGAAGGAAGCAGATCGATAGGTCTGCTTTTTTTGTTTCAAAGAGAATAGGAGAATGTTATGGCAGCCTGTATCGGTCTACATGCTTTAGTGTCCTCCAGCTAAGGAGTTCACCAGCTACTTTCCACGCGCTTCCTTTGGTCGCAGTGGAAAGTTAGCGTTCACTACCTTTGCTGTACGGCCAGCTACCACCACTCCGCCCGGGCTGAAGATCTCGGTTTATATCAGAAATGCTAAATAATTGAAAAGTAATCTTGCGTTAAGGATAGCAGCGACATCCTTTTTTTTGTTCCAACCAATTTATTGGAAGGAAAAAAAGATAGAGCGAATAGCCTGCCCCCCAAGGAACTTGGTGGGGAACGCCCAAAACATTCATCAAAAAATAAAAAAAACTGATTTGTTCAAAATCGCTCGAAAAAACCTTGAAAACCATCGAAAACCATCGAAAACGTTGCAATAAATGTTAATTTAAGCATATATCGTAATAATCCTTTTGATTTTCACGTTCACTAATGTAGTTTTATAAACTATACCTTTTTTCGAAAACAATGAACAAATTGAAATTATTCCTTAATACCGCCTTTGTTGCCAGTGGTTTTTTTCTTCTTTTAAGCTGCGGATTATTTAAATCTTCTTCTTCAAATGTAGAAGGAAATTCACAAAATACAGGATTCATTAAAAACCAATTGATCGCTGTCGTATTGAGCGCTTTAGAATTAGACCAAACCGTGAACAGCTTGTCTGATGCCGCTAAAATAAAAATAGACATGCCTCAACCCTGGCCACAAGTACAGCATTTTGCCAACACTGCAGGATTAGGAGAGTCGGTGAAAAACATAGAGCGAAATATCGACACCATTACACAAGATTTAGGCAAGGCAGCTTTCCCTTATTTAAAAGTCGCGATTGAGCAAATGAGCTTGACCGAAGCTTTAACGATTGTCAACGGATCGTCGACTTCTTTATCCAATTATTTAAGAAAAACCACAGGAAATGAAATTGAAACTGATTTAAAACCCATAGTCAATAATGGATTGAAGGATTTTGGAGTGATGGAACTTTGGGGGAAAGTAATTCCAAAGTACAATGCTGCTGCACCTCTGACAGGTAAACCAAAAATGGAAACAGAGTTGGATCAATATGTAGCCAAAGAATCGGTAGATGTCATTTTCAAAAGGATTGCAGATAAGGAATCCGAGATGAGAAAAAACAACGTTTGGAAATCCAATTTTTCCAGAAAATAGTAAAAGCTCCTTCGGGAGTTTTTTTTTGCTTTATTCCGATTGATTTCTGAAGCCCAGTTCCTGTATTTTCAGTATATTCGATTTCACGAAAAAGTATATGAAAATTCTACACACCGCCGATTGGCATTTGGGAAAACGCCTTGATGCTTTCTCTAGATTTCAGGAACAACAAATGGTTATGAATGAAATTGTTGAGATCGCTGAACAGCATAAAGTGGATTTGGTCATCATTGCTGGTGATCTTTTTGATACCTTCAATCCGACAGTTGAAGCCTTAGATCTGTTTTACCATACCGTGAAAAGGCTGAGCAATAATGGGAAAACGCCTGTTTTGGCAATTGCTGGAAATCATGATTCACCCGATCGCATTGATGCACCGGTTCCCTTAGCCAAAGAATGTGGAATTATTCTTATTGGAAATCCGAATGCAATTGTTCAGCCGTTTACATTAGACGCATTCGAAATTACACAATCGGTTGAAGGATTTATTGAAATACAACTCAAAGATTTTTCTTATCCCGTGCGTATTTTGCATACACCTTATGCCAATGAAGTTCGATTGAAAGAATATTTAGGCGCTGAAAACAAGGAGAAAATGCTCAATGAAGTATTGAAAGAAACATGGACCCAATTGGCGGATGAGTATTGTGACGAAGAAGGGGTGAATTTGCTCACGGCTCATTTGTTTATGATGAAACGTAATGGTGAGAAATTGGAAGAACCAGATGGTGAAAAACCAATTATGGTGGGGAATGCGGATATGGTTTACACGGATTGTATTCCACCTCAAATTCAATACACCGCACTAGGACATCTACACGCTTTTCGAAATATTCAAAGTCAGGAACAACCTGTTGTGTATTCCTCTTCACCTTTGTGTTACAGTTTTAGTGAGGCTGGACAAACCAAGTATGTTTCTTTGGTTGAAATTGTTCCAAATGCGGTTCCTATTTATACAAAAGAGGAGTTGAAAAACGGAAGACCGTTGTATCGAAAGAGGTTTTCAGAAGTAGATCTGGCTGTGGAATGGTTGGTGAAAAATCCTTATGCTTTAGTAGAATTAAGTATAGAAACGGAGCAGTTTTTGAGTTCTGAAGAACGAAAGAAAATTTTACAATCACATGATGGAATCATACACTTGATACCTATTGTAAAACAAATTGAAAGGATGGAAACAACTGAAAGTACGGTGGATTTGAGCCAAAATATTACAGAATTGTTCCAAGATTACTTCAAGTCAGAACACAAAGGCATTGCGCCAAATGAAGAGATAATGAAATTGTTTAACGAAATCATAGCTTCCAAATGATTCCAGTTCGCTTACAATTTGAAGGCTTGTATTCTTATCAAAAGATGCAAGAAATAGATTTTTCTGAATTGACAGAAACAGGATTGTTTGGTGTTTTTGGCACTGTCGGATCTGGTAAGTCTTCCATTTTAGAAGCTATTACCTTTGCTCTTTATGGGGAGACAGAACGGATGAATTCGAAAGAAAAGCGTGCCTATAACATGATGAATTTACGTTCGAATCGTTGTTATATGGAGTTTGATTTTATCAATTTTGAAGATAAAACCTTCCGCATCGTTCGTGAATATAATCGGAACCCAAAGAAATTTGATACCATCACGACGAAAACGCATATACTTTATGAAAACGTAAATGGGAAATGGATTCCCCAAGATAGTACTTCTTTAGAAGAGGTGATTGGACTGAAGTACGAGAATTTTAAACGAACGATTATTATTCCTCAAGGGCAGTTCAAAGAATTTTTGGATTTGAAACCTACAGAGAGAACGAGCATGATGAAGGAGATTTTTGGTCTTCAACAATATGATTTAAGAGATAATGTCGCTCGTTTAGAAAGGGTGAATAATTCTAATTTAGATCAGCTAAGCGGTCAGCTAATTGGCTTTGAGGCTGTTTCAGAACAAGAGATAGAGGATAAAAAAAGTGCACTGGAAAATGCTAATGTGGTTTATACTGCGGTTCAAGCAGAGAAGAAGGATGCAGATGAACGCTTTCAAATTCAAAAAGCGATAAAATCGGATATTGATCTACTTGCGATTAAGCTTATTGAGTTTGGGCAGTTGAATGAGAAACAGCCTTTAATGACTGAAAAAACAAAGGAATTAGAACAATATGAACATTTTCAAAAGGTTTTTCAAAATGATTTGTTGAATGAAGCACGTTTGATTCAAGAGATAAGTGAAACTTCTTCAAAGCAACGTCAAGCACTTTTGGTTTTACAAGGAATTGAAAAGGAAAAGAAAAATATAGAAGAAAAGCTGGCGCTTTTACAAGTTGGTTTTGATCAACTACCAATAACAAGGGAAGAAGAAAATGATTACAAGTGTTTTATTATATTAAAAACGCTTACTGATGAACTTTTAATCCTTAAAAATCGCACGGATCAAGGGAACTTATTGATAGCTGCTGATCAGAAGAGAGAATTAGGAGAAAGAGAAAAACTGTTGAAGCTTCAATTGGAAATGGATGAATTGAGGAAAAAACAGTTCGGTTCAGACATGATTTTGTCGATTCAAAATTGGTTTAATGAATCGGGAATTTTAGAAAATGATTTTCAGCAATTAGCTAATCTTCAAAAAGAAAATGAACTAGAAAAGGTTTCTTTAACATCTGAAATGGAACAGTTAGGGATGTTATTTCCTGATTATAGACAAACCTTTAGAGTTGAAGAAGAAAGATTAGTAAAAGAAAAACAAGATTTAGATAAACGAAAAAGTCAATTAGAAGTCCAGCAGCAATTAGCAAAATATGTTCATAATCTACATGAAGGGGACGCTTGTCCATTGTGTGGAAGTGAGACACATCCATCTCCTGCAGATCATAAATCAGATACAGAGCAATTGATTGAGATTGAGGAGTGTTTGAGGTTGAATCAAGATAAGCTAATAGAACTTGTTGCGCAAAATGTGAAAAGAGAAGAGGTGGCACAAAAGTTTGAGAAAAATGGTTTGCTTGAAAAACAATTATCCACTAATAAAAATAAGCTAGACGAAAAAAAGATAGCATTGGAACAACAATTTATTTGGGATAAACATCTTTTTGCAGATAAATCTAGTTTCGAAGTTCAGTTGAATCAACATAGGACTCAGGAAAAGCTATTCCGTGAAAAAAGCGAAGAAGAAAGGCGAATGCATGATGAAATAGCGAAGATTCAAGGTGATTTATTGCGATTTAAGGAAAAAATACAGCAATTATTGAATGAACAGATCCGAAAAACGAATGAGCATGAAATGATTCTGAGTCAGGTTAGACGTTTGGATTGGAATGCATTTTTAAACTTTGATCTGCAAGAGTTGGAGGCTAAACAACGAGAATCTGAAGCACACATAACGAGGGTTGAATCTGCGTATAATAAAGCAACTGTTGAATTTCAACAATTACAGATTTCATTAGCTGGACAAGAAGCAAATGTCAAAGCGTTACAAGAACAATTGCAAGAACGTCAACAAAAACAGACAGAAGTCTACAGTACAATCGCTGAAAAACTAGAGAAGGAAGATGGTGTAACACGTGTACTAGTTGAAGAGGTGCTTGCCAAAAAACTTAATATAGCGCTTTTGCGATCGGAGATTCAGGAATTTAATATCTCGATTGAAACGGTACGAAACGCTATTGAAGAATTGAAAGCACGTTGTGAAAACAAAGTGTTTGTTGAAAAAGAATTTCAAGAATTAAATCAAAAAGTGATTGATTTAGAAGAGAAATTAAAAGAAGCAACGGAGCAAGTTGCTACGCTTCAAGCGGATTTGAAACGCATTACGGATGCTTATGAGCAGAAAAAAGAGTTGCTAAAGAAAGCTGACGAATTAAAAACAAGAGGAGATAATCTAAAAGTGATTCATAATCTTTTTAAAGGAGCAGGCTTTGTAGAGTATGTTGCTCAGATTTATTTAAAGCAATTGTGCGCGCATGCAAATGTTCGTTTTCACAGGATGACAAGAAACCAATTGAGTTTAGAGATGAACAACAATCAGTTTGAAATTGTAGATTATTTGAATGAAGGGAAAACACGAAGTGTAAAAACACTTTCTGGTGGACAAGCATTCCAAGTTTCTTTGTGTTTAGCACTAGCTTTAGCCGAAAGTGTGCAGTCAAATTCAAAAGCCAATCGAAACTTTTTCTTTATAGACGAAGGATTTGGTACACAAGATGCCGAATCGGTTAATGTGGTTTTTGAAACCTTGATGAGCCTTCAGAAAGAGAATCGAATTGTTGGAATCATTTCCCATGTAGAAGAATTAAAAGAACGTATGCCAATTGCATTGCAAATTGAAAAACATCCAGAAACAGGAAGTTTTATCCAAGTGGTAAGATAAAATAGAAATATGGACGCATTTTATAGTTATAAGGTACAGACAAGCTTAGGAGAAGAGTTGCAAATGAGCACTTATGAAGGCAAGGTGGTGCTTCTTGTTAACATTGCCAGTAAATGTGGATTTACACCTCAATTAAAAGAGTTGGAAGCACTGTATCAGCTGTACAAAGAAAGCGGATTGGTAATACTAGGTTTTCCATGTAATCAATTTTTGAACCAATCGCCAGAAGATTCGCATGAAATGGTTTCTTTTTGTGAACTGAATTACGGAGTTAGTTTTCCTATTTTTCAGAAGATAGAAGTGAATGGTGGAAATGCACATCCGCTTTATCAATATTTGAAAGCACAAAAGAGTCAACTTGGGATTCGCAAGGTGAAATGGAATTTCGAAAAGTTTTTGGTGGACAGAGAAGGGAAGGTTGTTGGACGTTTTTCATCATTGAAGAAACCCAAAGAATTGGAAGCAATTTTGAAAGAATATTTATAAATAAAAAAAACTCCCTTCGTAATGAAAGGAGTTTTTTTATTTAAAAGGGTTCTATTTCGTCTTTATGCATCCATTTCCCGTGGGAAGTAGGTTCATATTCGTTCATTTTTTGAATCAGCACATCGATGTCTTCATCTACCAAAACCATCGAACGGTGTTCAGGGCGAAGAAGACCCCATTCCGTCATTTGATCAAAGAATTGCAATAAAGAATTATAATATCCAAAAGTGTTTAACAAGGCAATTGGTTTTTGATGTAAGCCCAATTGTGCCCATGTCAACATTTCAAACAACTCTTCCATTGTTCCGAAACCACCAGGTAAAGCAATGATTCCATCACATAATTCGTACATTTTTGCCTTCCTTTGGTGCATATTTTCAACGATGATGAGTTCCGTCAATCCGCCATGCCCCAATTCTTTATCTAGTAAAAACTGAGGAATGATTCCAACAGCGTCACCATTGTTTTGAACGACACCATTTGCTACAGCTCCCATCAAACCAACATTTCCTCCGCCATACACCAATCCAATTTTGTGTTCAGCCATGTATTTCCCCAAAGCAAATGCTTGTTCCGTAAATACAGGTGAGTTTCCTGGATTTGCTCCGCAATAAACAGTGATATTCTTCATATTTTTTCGTTTTTATCAAAGATACGCTTAATCGAAGAAAAGGAAGGGGAAAATACTAAGCAATCCTTTGTAATAAGGATAATATAACAGTTTATTTTTCTGCTCTTCATCTACTTTAGAATGCCAAAACTTGTGAAAAAATACTTTCTTAAGGAGTATAATAAAGTAAATTGTATAAGGTGAATCACTTAAAACGATACTTTTGCAAAACCAATAAGCAAGTAACCATCATGGAATTATATTATTCTTTCTCAATACTCATCGTTTTAGCATCTTTGTTTGCCTTTATTAACCTCAAATACTTGAAGTTACCCTCAACGATAGGCATCATGTTCATCGCTCTTTTGGTTTCCCTTTTCGTTCGTTTTGCAGGGCCGGCACTTGCGCCAGCGTTAACACGTGATTTGACCACCTTGATTATGGGAATTGATTTTACCGAACTCCTTATGAATTGCATGTTGAACTTTTTGCTTTTTGCAGGAGCAATACACGTGAACATTGGAGATTTAAAAGAACACCGCATTCCCGTCCTGATTTTTTCGACCATTTCAGTAGTGATTTCAACCTTTGTGATTGGGTTTTTAGTGTATTCCATTACACCGCTTTTTGGTTTCGAATTGCCCTTTATTTATGCGCTACTTTTTGGAGCGTTAATTTCCCCTACAGATCCCATTGCAGTATTAGGAATCTTGAAAAAAGCCAATGTTTCAAAAGCGTTGGAAATGAAAATTACAGGAGAATCCCTTTTTAATGATGGTGTAGCCGTTGTGTTATTCGTTATTCTCTTGCAAATTGCTACCAATAGCGATGCACACTTTACTGCGTTTGATACAGCAATGCTTTTCGTGAAAGAAGCGGGTGGAGGCGTCGGATTGGGATTGGTCTTGGGATATACTGCATCAAAAGCCTTAAAATCTATTGATGATTATATTGTTTCGGTGTTGATTACGCTGTCCGTTGTCATGGGCGGATTCCTTGTGGCGAGTACCTTGCATTTTTCAGGACCGTTGACAATGGTCGTTGCTGGACTCATGATTGGTAATTATGGAAAACGTGTTGCGATGTCCGAAGAGACTCATGAATATGTATCAAAATTCTGGGAATTAGTGGATGAAATTCTGAATGCTTTACTCTTCTTATTTATTGGTTTTGAGTTACTTCTGATACGAGACTTCAATGAATACTTTTGGATGTCGGTGGTGACGATTTTCATTGTGCTTTTTGCTCGTTTTGTTTCCATTTGGTTTCCCTCAAAACTTGTTCCTTTCAAACCAAGATTAGACAAAGACACGATCACTATGTTGGTTTGGGGAGGATTGCGTGGTGGCGTTTCTATTGCCTTGGTATTGGCGGTTAAAAATCCTCCAGGGCATGATATTACCATTCAAACCGACTACAAAATGTTACTCTTGGAAATGACCTATTTCGTGGTAATCTTCTCCATTTTCGTGCAAGGACTAACTGTTGGAAGGGTGTCTAATAAGTTGGCGAATAACCAAAAGAAAGAATATCCAGATCTAAATGAGATAAGGGAATAGAGGAAATAATCTGGGCGTTTCCCTAGCTCCAAGAGAACTAGGAGCTAGGGGCAGGCTATTCGCTTTATCTTTTCTTGCGCTACGCTCCATAAAAGGATGCCGCTGCTATCCTTAACGCAGAATAGGTTTTCAAATCAGCAATAGGTGTGGGAATTCAAATTTGCTATTTCAAAGGAAAAAGAATACCGTATTTCAATATTTAGTATTTTTTTAGTGTAAAAACAGATTTCAGCCCGGGAGAAGTAGTGATAGCTAAACGCACAGTAAGAGCTGTGAACGCTCGTTTAGCACTGCGACCAACGGAAGCACGTGGTAAACAGCTAGTGAGCGCTCTTAATGAAGTTTACTAAAACACGTAGACCGAAAAGGCTGCCAAATAAAAAGGAAAGTTTATTGCAAAAAAAAACACCCTGTTAGAACGAGGGTGCTTTGTGTATAAAAGTAATTAATATTGAGGGAGTTCGAATTTCACGTCCTTCGGGTAAATAAATAATTGTGTGATTCGTCCCATTTTTTTCTTGTCTTTACTGATGAAATACATGGTCATTCGTTCATTAAAATGAGTGTATTTCATGGATTTTTCAGAGTCGAAAAAACCAAGTACAGTACCTTCAATATCTGTTAATTGTTCTTTGGTGTTGGCTACAAGAGCTACTTGATAATTGTAGAAATCTAGCTTCTCTGGTAAATTATGAACCGCAAGCTCAATTGCTTTAAAAGTCCCATTTAGTTTGAATGCCGTTTCTTTATTTCCTTTCAGCCCTTTTTGCGAAAGAACAAACGTTTCCATGTCCTCTATGTTATCTACGTCCTCATTGAGTTTTATGGATTTCCATTTCGGAACATATTGATAAACTAGATAAGGAGATTTCCCTGATTTTTCAGGTTGTACATCTATTTTATCGTCTTTGGTTGTAGCTTGAAAGGCTTCTCCATTTAGGATTAGATAGTCGCCCTTTAGATTGACCATGGGGCCAAAAGCGTAAAGGTTTTTGATGGGCACGGTGTCTAAATCAACGCTCGCATGCAGTTCTCTTTTCCAAATGGAGTGTTTCAAAGAACCAATGGTTTGCACGGTGTTTTTGTTTGATTTATGCGTGTCATTTGAGCTACAAGCGATCAGGCTGGTGAAAAGAATACCTGCGATCAGGATGTTTTTTGATGACTTCATATTGTAAATTTAATAATCATCCGTTAATAACTGGATTTGTTTTTCGTTTTCTACGTTGATGGTTGGAATCCCTTTTTTGTCTACTGTTACTGTGCCTTCGACCACGATGTATTGGTTTTCAAGGTCTTTTTCTGGACGGTAAGAGAAGTTCGCTCGCGCATCTTTCCAGATCGTTATGGTGAAAATTTGATTTGGGAATTGACGATCTAAATTGATGAAGGTAGCCTGTGATTTGTCGATTAAACGTGCGCTCACTACTTTTCCTACGATTTTTACTTTTTGACCATCTTTTGAAGCGGCTTGAAGGGTATTAAAGTGTCCTTTTGGTAGATCTAATGGATGGATGGGAACGACATCACCTTCAGAAAGTTTTCCTTTCCAAGCATAAAAGTCTGCAAATCCTTCGATGTACTTCTCTTGATCTTTTGTAAAGTTGGGGAAGAAATTAATTTGAGTAAGCTTTTCAAGGCTATCAATTGTGATAACATATTTGGATAAATCTTTGTCACATTTCTCGTTTGGCATGAGGAAAACAATTCCACGTGGTGTTTCTTTTGAGTCGTCAACTACAATTTTGTAGTGCCATTCTGGAATGGAAAGTTGGTTTTCACCTTGTTTGATTTTCAGTAATTTATCGTGAAGAATAGGTCCTGTAATGATGTAGTAGGATTTGTTTTCGTTGTTGGATACGCGTCGGATGTAATTTTCTAAACTTGCCCATGATTCACGGTTGAAAGCAGGGTGTTGAGGTGTCATGTTGCTGTAAAAATATGATTCGCTTAAGGCTTGTTTGGACCATTTGAAATCTGCGGAAGGAGAGAGGTGGCCTCTGTCATAGCCAAAACCATTGTATTTAGTGGTGCCGTCAGCTTGGGTGGTTTTGGTAAAATAATCTGCATCACTCGCTGTTGTGCATGGGGCTTTTGGGTCTGTTCTAAAGTCGTTTGTTCGACTCACTTTTCCATTGACTACATCTGGTGTGATTTGATGAAAGGTCCAGCTTGCCAATTGATATTTACAATCGTAGCCAATGACCATTGCGCTGTGTTCAAGTACAGATAGTTTTGTTTTTGAAACAGGGTAGCCATATTTAGATAACGATTCAAAAGAGGCTTTAAGTTTTAATTGAATGATTTCTTCTTCGATGACTTCCTCTTGCTTTTTTAAGGTAGTTAACTCTTCTAATTTTTTGTCAATTTCGGAATGAATTTGACTGCAAAGGTTCGTAAGAAAGAAGGGGAAGCAGAAAAGAAAAAGATTGAAGCGTTTCATTTTGTTTTTAGTTTACTCAAAAATAGTCATTTGAATACAAATTAGAGTGAAAAGGAGCGTGTTTATGTGATAATTCTCCTAATTTCAGCTTGAGTTTGAGTGAAATTGATACAATTGTTGAATGGCTAAGGTTTGATTTTATTGAATTAACTAACTACATTTATCCTGTTTTCAACTGTAAATTATGGAAAGTAATAAGATATTTCCTCGTCTTTTCTTAGTGAATTTATTGCTTCATTTGTTTTTGCATTTTGTGCGTATTCACTTTACTGATCTTTCTTTTTATCTAGGATTAACATTAGGGATAGGATTGACGAAGCAATTGGTGGTAATTTTGGCTTTGGTTATTCTTTTGAAAGCAAAACATCGATTACCAACCTACAAATGGGTGGTTGCAGGGTTGATACTTGGATGGGTAGGAGATTTGTTTTTGTTCTTGTTTGATAATACAGTGATTCTTTTTTCGGTTGAGGAAATACCTTTGTTTTTCCTGCTTGGATTAGGGTTCTTTCTTTTAGGACATATCTTTTATGTTGTTGCTTTTTTGAAGGATATATTGTCAACAGGATCTTTTGCTAAGGTTGGAGGGGTGAAATGGGTGCAGATATTAGGGGTTTTTAGTTATGCTTCTCTAGTTTTTTATATGTTAAGAAATGATTTAGGTGACATGAGGTTACCAGTTGTATTCTATATTGTTACTATTTCGTTAATGTTGCTATTTGCGGGGTGGAGGCCTAAGGCGGGAGTGTCGTTTAAACCATTACTTCAAGGTGCCTTTTTATTTGTGCTTTCAGACAGTATTTTAGCATTTGAAATTTTCAAGCCATTTTGGGACTTTTCACCCATTTTGGTGATGCTTACCTATGGATTAGCTCAGTATAAAATCGCAAAAGGTTACGCAGGAAAAGACTAAAGTTTATTAACTTTGCGGTCATGGAATCCTTTATATTAATCATAGTTGCACTAACAGCAGGATACCTACTTAAGCGTCGATTACCAGAAAATGATGGGCATGTCCTCATCAATCAATGGGTGTTAAACATAGCTTTACCAGCGGCGTCTTTCTACTATCTCCCTAAAGTAAATTGGAATGCAGATATGATCTTCCCGATCATAGGGTCAATGATCACCTTGTTGGGATGTTCTATCTATATGCAGATCTTACAAAAGCCATTAAAAATGACACGAAATGATCGTGCTTCAATGACATTGGCCAGTGCGTATAGTAATACTTCATTTGTAGGGTTTCCAATCATTACAGCTTTGTATGGTGAAGAATATTTGAGTATTGCAATTATTTGTGATCAGGTAAACTTCTTGTTGGTGTCTACATTTGGAATTGTTAGAGCCATTCGAGGAGGAGCGGAGTCAAGTCGTGTAGATTTTAAAGTGGTGTTGAAGCGTCTCTTTTCATTTTTACCGTTTTGGGCGTGTATCTTGGTGTTAAGTTTAGGCAATTGGATTCCTTTTGATAAATTGGATATTCTTTGGGGTAAATTGGCGGCTACTGTTGCTCCAATGGCTTTATTTTCTGTCGGTTTACAGCTTCAGTTTAAAGGAATACTTTCGGATAAGAAATGGCTTTCTATTGGATTGTTTTACCGATTGATTCTAGCACCAAGTATATTAGTAGTAATTGCATTATTGATGGGGTGGAGTGGTATGGTTGCTAAGATTACTATTCTTGAGGCTGCAATGCCAACGCTGATCACTTCTGGAATTATTGCAGAGCAATATCGACTGAATTCCACCTTGGTCAATCGGATGATTGGAGTAAGTATAATTTTAGGGCTTATTACAACCTTTTTCTGGAAGATGGTGTTGGAGCTATTGTTCTGATGCTTATTCTTTTGTGTAAAGACCTTCTTGTACCACCTCAAATGCCAATGGATTATAAGATGGTGTATAGGAAAGGTTTTTGTTTCTATGTTTAATGATATCTTTAGCTCTTTCTTTAGAAGCGGGATGTGTATTGAATAATTCAACATTCATTTTTTCTTCTTTTTCTAAAGTAGCCAGTTTTGTCATGAAGTTGGCATAATGAATTGGATCGATCTTCGCATTTTCTAACATTTGTACAGCAAGCTGGTCCGCTTCTTTTTCTTGGAATTTGCTATAACTTGAACTGGTAATTAAAGTAAATAGATCTCCAACTGCACCTGCGTCGCTACCTGTTAAAATGATAAATAAAACATTGATCCCTAGTTTAGCCAAAATTCCATTTTTCACATGGTCCTTTTTGAGGTGAGCTAATTCGTGTGCCATGACTCCTGCAATGTAATCTGGATGTTCGGCAAAGCGAAGAGTTTCACTATTGAAGTAAATATTATTTCCAGGTAAAGCAAAAGCATTCACCTCTTCATCTTCAAAAAGGTAAATCTTTACTTCATCTTTATCCATCCCATTTGCTAGGCATAAACGATTTTTCAAACTGTCTAAAAAATGAAGAGAAACGTCATCCGTATATTGGTATTTCTCTAGTTTTAATTCTTCAATAGCACTTTCTCCTATTTTTTCAAAAAGGTTACCTTTTTGGTCATCAATATTAACCATAGATAGCCAATTGATTTGAAGTAAACCCAAGAAAAGAAGTCCAAAAAAGGAGGCAAGTAAGAAGAATTGGCTAACTGTATTTTTCATTTTGAGGTATTTTCACAAATTGATCCGTAATTCCACTATAAACCCACCATCGGACATTGATTCGTTTTCTAATTTTTATTGTTGAAATGATGGTTTGAATAATTTCCGCAGTGTTAAAGAAAACAACACAAATTAAATAAGGGAAATAAGCATTGGTTAGTCCTGTTCCTTTAAAAAGAATAGCAATTGTCCACCAAAAAAGAATGGTGTTACATGCAAATAAGGTGAGTTGCGTCAGTAAAGCTTGTGTACAGTGCCAACGAACAAAAGGAGATGCTTTACGATTCGCAAAAAAGAATATCAAAGTTGCTAATAAGTTCAAAATAGGCAAAGGGAGACCAACAAACATGGCTAAAAGTGACATAAGGTAGCTGTTTGAAGCTTTTTCAACGTCACTGTCAGGAATAGATCTGTCAATAGGTGAGGTTATATACATAAGAATTTGTAGATGTTCCATCCCCATGTGAGGAGGAAGATAAAAGCAAAAGGAATCATGAATTTTACTGATCTCAATTTCTCAAAGAAAAAAAGTAAGTTATTTTCAAATGTAGACTTTTTAGTGAGAATGTCTACGAAGATCCATAAAGGGAAAATAAACAAAGCAGCGGCTGCAAAGATGCCTAAAGGATTGTGGTACATTGCAGTGATGAAGTTTCCTGTAGTAAGTTCCAGTACGGAACGTGTTAATCCACAAGTGGGGCATGGGAAATGATATAGCCACTGCATAAAGCAGAGTGCATGGCCGTCTTTTGAAGAACTTGTGTAAGTCAACCAAGCGTAACCAAGCGCACAAACTATAAGTGTGGCTATGGACCATTTCTTTTTCATTCGAGTAAAGCTTTATTTAGAAGCGTAAAGCAGCAATAAGTTTCTCGTAATTTTTTTCTCTTGCAGCACCCATAATTAAAAACCAATCGATGATTGTCCAAATACCAACTCCACCACATGTTAATAATTTAGCAACTCCCATTCCTGTATCGCCAATCATAAAACGGTCAATTCCAAGGTTACCACCTACCAAAGATACGATAAGAGAAGTTGTAGGGTCGTTAAAGCTTAAAGCTTGGATTTGCATCCATTTTGCTTCATCTGCTTGGATAAGTAATTCACGAATTACTGAAACTTGATGACCTTCAAAAAATTTTGCATTGGTCATCATGAAAAGGTCTACTTTGTTAGCGTCCATAAGTTATAAAAATATTATTCGAGAATAAATATACATAAAGTCAAGCTATACACTATTCGAATTAATGATAACCGAATATTTTTTGTTTTTAAGCGGTTGATTTTCAGGATTGACAAAAAAAACTTTTTTTGTTTATTGATTTTTTTTCATTTTCCGCTTGTCAATTTAAATAAAGTGCCTATCTTTGCACCCGCAACGCTTTTACAGCAATGCAGTTGAAATAACAAGATTCCGTAGCTCAGCTGGTAGAGCAATACACTTTTAATGTATGGGTCCTGGG
>JASLGM010000046.1 GCA_030150045.1 Taishania sp. | reverse complement strand
GGGTTATAACTCCGATTTTAATCTCGATGCACTAACAGATTATTGCATTGCATTCTTCGATGGAGTCAATGATGCGGTAAAAGCATTGAAGTAAATCTTTTAAATAGAAAAGTCTCTACAGAAAATATGTAGAGACTTTTTTAGTGTTTATTCAAAAATAATGACAATCAGCAATTGTCGATATCCATCAATAAAAACAATCCTAATGCACTACCTATATTCACTACTGCACTACCTTGTTCCCTCAACAAATTAAATCTACTTCACCGTTACCGCACGAGTCTACCGTGTGGTAATTCCCCCTCAACAACCACATTCCAAATTCTCTTCACCAAACCTGCCAACACTATATAACACCTTGGTTATCTTTGGATATTTGTTATCCTTGGTTATATGGTCTTCGTCCTAGTGCTCACAGCGTCAAAAAACATACCAGCAAGCCTACACATAGTTCCACTGCGTTCCAAGCTTGCCTTATACCGTTCATTAGCCGTTGTTCCAGAATTCCGCAATTTGGCTGTTCACTTGTCTTATTGCAGACTGTAATTCTAGTCTCCTCAGGCTTGGCGATTTTGTCCACAGAGCTTCCCAGTCACGACAACTACTCTTGCTAAAGTGAAGTAATTCATTAATGCAGAAATTTATTATTTACGTACTCTATTATCATTCAATAAATAATGTGTACCTCTACCACCTGAACCTCCCTTAACCAAAATACCTTTATTGACCAAATCTGTAATATCTCTTAAAGCAGTATCTGCAGAAGACTTCGTCATTTTGGCCCATTTAGATGAGGTTAAATTACCTTCGAAATGAGACAAGAGTTTATTAAGCATTAAACGCTGGCGTTCATTGCTAACTAGACGAGCATTGACTATCCAAAATTGATGTTTTATTACAACCTTATCTATAATCGTATTAGAAGAAATAATCGCTTTACGCAAACATACCAGGAACCAAACAATCCATTCAGTGATATCCAAATCTCCTTTTTGCGTACGCTCCAATATTTTATAATACGATTTCTTTTCTGCATTGATCTGCGAAGACATACTGTAAAATCGTTGATTCACACCATCCGCTTTAGACAATTGCATATCGGTAATTGCTCGAGCAATCCTTCCATTTCCATCGTCAAAAGGGTGAATGGTCACAAACCAAAGATGGGCAATACATGCTTTCAAAACAGGATCTAATTCAGAAACACTATTAAACCAATTAATAAATTGACTCATTTCCATTTCCAATCCTTCAGCCTTTGGCGCATCATAATGTACAACCTCACGCCCCATACCACCGGAAACAACTTGTATATCACCTGTACGCCATTGACCAACTTCTATTTTATACATCCCACTTCTACCTGTAGGAAACAAAGCAGCGTGCCAACCGAACAAACGATCTTCTGTCAAAAATTTGTCAACATTTTGCGTAGCATCAAGCATCATTTCTACAACCCCTTCAATATGACGATCAGTGTGCTCCAGACCAGAACTTTCAAGTCCTAAACGCGAAGCAATAGAAGAACGTACTTGTGCAGGATTCAAAACCTCCCCTTCAATTTCTGAAGACTGAATCACATCTTGAATCAAAGTTTCAAGATTGGCTTCATCCTGCAGCTCAAAACCGAGTAACTCAATCTTACCCAACAATCGACCTTGGAGATTGCGCACTTCACTTAATAAAGTAATAAAATCCTCTTCGCGCCATTGAAAATTGGCCCATTGTTTTAACTGATGAATGTAAATTGCCATAGCTTTTGAAATACCGATGCGGTAAATATACAATATATTCCCCGCAAATCATGCGGTGTTTAATTAAGATAATCTCCGCGTACCCCGCTTTGTGTCCTGTAATAAAACTATTTAACATAAAATTTGATGTTAATTATCCCATTTTATATGGAATTCCGTTCCAAACTTTGAACATTTGGACAAACACGTTCTTTTAAAAAGAAGCAAAACAAATCAAAAATCAGGTGACCAAATAGGTGACCTACACGAAATCTGAATATATAAAACATTGACAATAAGCGGATTGACAGTAAGGTTCGAAACCCTCCGAATCCACCAAATTTTTATGGCTCCAATCGGGGCCTTTTTTTATTCTCCGATTTGAACGAGTCAAACAGCATAAACAAGCATCCGACCCAAAAACAATCAGAATTTACATTATTTCTTTTAGCAGCTATTTCGGTATACGTGCTTTAGTAAACCGCTTGAAAACGGGTTCAGGTAAGCTTTACCACGTGCTTCCGCTGGTCGCAGTGGTAAACCAACCCTCACACCATTTTCCAAACGTTTAGCTATCGCCCTCCTCCCGGCTGAAAATCCATCTTCGGAAGAATAATTTTTTGTATCCTAAAAAAATCTATTCTAAAAACAAAAAACAAAACCATAATTCCACACTAAAATTCAATATCCAACCAACGGCAAACTTCCCCATTTTTCAGACAATTTAAAAGTATTAAATTTAAATTGTTTTATAGTATGAAAAAGTCAAGATTTACAGAAGCCCAGATTGTTAATATTCTGAAGGAATATGAAGCTGGCAAGCAGACTAAAGATATTTGCCGTGAGTATGGTATTGCAGTTCCTACATTTTATAGCTGGAAGCAAAAGTACGGAGGTATGGATGCG
>JASLGM010000007.1 GCA_030150045.1 Taishania sp. | reverse complement strand
GTGGCATGTAATGTACCAGTAGTGTTTGCTATGGCAGGTAAACATCCTATCTATTCTTCGGGAATGGCAATTGCAATGGTTTCGAGCATCAGTTTTTTAGGTTTTTTATTAGGCCCACCATTAATCGGTTATATTGCAGATTTGTCAAGTCTTAAGTATTCATTTGCCGTTTTCGCATTCTTTGGATTGCTGATGAGCGCCTTATCTTTTAGGATTCAAGTAAAAAAATAGTAAAAAGATCAATAAAAAAAAGGGACAAAAGTGATAATTGATTAAAACTCTTCAATTATTATTGGTTTCATTCAATTTATTGATTTTCTTTTTATTACAATGTAAAATAAAGGGAAGGGCTGTTAATATTATATAATAAAGCATAAAATATGAACTGAAAAAGATAGTTGTATTCTTTTTTTTATTTATTTAGCCAAGTTAATTTAAAATAACTCTATTATGAACATGAAAACGATGAGTAAAGTATTCTTTACTGCTGCATTGTCTCTTTCGATTATTGCATGTGGGAAGACAACAAAAGGAAAATTAGATGGCGAATGGACCGTATCGAGCTACGAAAGCATCAACACAGAAACAGGAGTAGGATCAACTGAAACATCAACAGAAAAACACGACGGATCTACATTGACGACTACGCATACTATAGGTTCGCTTACAAATCAAAAAACAGCAAAAGTACTTCAGCACGACATTAATTTCAAAAAAGACGGAACGTACTCTTTTGTATACCAAACTGAAGAAACAAAAACAGTTGGTGGAATCACTACAGTTACAAACGAAACAACAAATAATGAAGGCGTTTGGAATTTTGTAGGAACAAACAAATCTGAAGAGTTCAAGAAAAACGAACGTATTGCTTTAACAGCAAAAAAAGTAAATACTATAACAGTTACAAAAATTGGAAACATTTCAACGACTGTTAAAGGAGATAATGAAATGTCAGCAGCTACTTTTGCTCAAATCTTTAGAGTAATCGAATCAAGTAAAAAAGAATTAATACTTAAATCAGAAGGAGAACAAACTGAATTGGGTGGATCAAAATCAACTAGTTCGTTGTCAATGACTCTTACTGCGAAATAATATTATACTACTTAAAAGAAATTTGATATGAAACGTAATGCATTTAAATTGGTTTTATCTTCTTTGTTAATCGTTGGATTAGCAGCTTGTGGTAAAACAACAAAAGGAAAATTAGAAGGAGAGTGGACAGTTAGCAACTACAATTCAACGATAACTCACTCTACTATCCAACCGGCTACAACATCAGTAATGACAGTTTCTCATAACGGGGCAACTCAAACTATTGTAAATAATGGAATTACAACTACTGAAAAAGTGTTGGCTCACACATATAATTTCAAAAAAGATGGGTCTTGGAGTTCTGTTTACACGATAGAAAAAAACCAAACAGCAGGTGGTTTGTCGATAAAAATTGTAGAAGATGTAACGACAGAAGGGAACTGGAACTTTGTTGCTAAAAACAAAACAGAAGAATTCAAAAAGAACGAAAGAGTTTTGATGACAACTTCTTCTGAAACAACAAAAGTAACAAACACAGCAAACGGAGTTACAACAACAGCAATTGATAAAGAAACGTACGCTACGCAACAAGGTGGAGCTTACTTCACAGTTGAAAACTCATCTAAAAAAGAGTTGATTCTAGTTGAAGAAGATAGTTATAAAAGTGTTTCTTCAAACTCAATTAGTTCAACTAACAGAAAAATCACTTTGACGAAATAAAATCGTTCAATCAAAATGAATAAGGGTGGAAGGAATTCCACCCTTTTTTTGTAAGAAAAAATAAAAAATAGGGCGTTACCTTACCCATAAACTTGGGAAAGGTCGGGCTTTCCGCTATATCTTTTAACACTGTGTGTTAAAAGGATGCCGCTACTATCCCTAACGCAATTTACGTTTCAAAGAAAATGATTTTAGAAAAGGACCTTATTTGTATCCAAAAAGGGGCTACCATATTATCATAATAATAAATTTACCAAAACAGAACAACTTTCTTTTTTTTATAAAAGGATAAAGGTTAATTTTGTAAAGAAAATTTCAATTAAGAAGAAAAAATGAGAAAGATATTTCTTTTAACGCTAATGGCAGCAACTTTTGCTGCATGTGGAAAAATCACAAAAGGAAAGTTGGAAGGTGAGTGGGATGTAAAACACTATATAGAAGCTAAATCAACACAAACAAATGGTGCATACAGTGTGATGACTACTACGCACAACGGAAATAATCTTTCAGTTACAGAACCAGGATTGCCAGCCGAAAGATATCTTATTTTGGAACACTCTTTTGATTTCAAAAAAGATGGAACTTGGACTTCTCGTAAAGTAACACAAAAAAAAGGATTCGATGTTATTGATTTCTTTGAATTCAAAGAAGTAATCGTTTTGACAGATAAAGGAACTTGGAGCTTCGTGAAAAATAAACCAGAAGAAGCAAAAGGAAAAGACAATATGATTTTTATGACCTACCAATCAGGACATAAATCAACAGAAATTGTTTCAATTGAAGAAGGATACGATTTTTCTTTTAGCTCAGAAGAAGACATCACTTACGATGAAAACCTTGATGTTATCTATTTCAACGTAAACGACGCGACTAACAAAAAAATGACCTTGAAAAGTAAAGAAACGAAAGACAACGTAGATCCAGATCATGGAACAATCAATAAATTGAGATTGGTAGAAATGAAAATGGAAGTAAAAAAATAAATGGACATTTTTTTATCATATATAAAACCTCAGAAGTTGTTTCTGAGGTTTTTTTTTGAATAAAAGATTTCTAGTTAGGCGAATAAAATAGCGATGACCACTTTATCTAATCATGGTTTTGTTAGTATAAAACATTGTTTAAGTTTATCTCCAGCCCGGGGGGAGCGTGATAGCTAAATGAAGTGAAAAAGTAGAGAACGCTTGTTTACAACCGCAACCAAAGGGAGCGCGTTGTAAACCGCTGGTGAACACTTTTTTATGAGTTTACTAAAACGCGTAGAACGACTAAGGCTGCCTAAACATTCCGTATCCTCACCAAGAAAAAAAATAACAAAAAAGCGAGTAATCTTAATGATCACTCGCTTTAAATTGGCATTTTGAATTTACAAGACTAAATAGTCATTTGGTTTTGATTCTCTGAAAAAGATCACCCCATCCATAACGTCCATAACTATCGGTTCTTCTCGGTTTATTGTACCACCAAGAATAGCTTTTGACAAATTGTTGAGCACGTTTCGTTGAATTACTCGCTTAACCGGACGCGCACCAAAAAATGGGTCGTAGCCTTCCTCGGAGATCCAATTAAATGCATCTTCGGTAACTGAAAGTTGAATGTCTTGTTCCAAAAGTACCTTCTGAAGGTTCGACAATTGGATACGGACAATACTTCTCACATTTCCTTTTGTCAGCGGATTAAACATCAAAATTTCATCAATTCTGTTCAAAAATTCCGGGCGAATGGTTGTTTTTAAAAGTTCTAATACTTCATTTTTTGCCTTCTCCGAAACTTTTGGATAATCCAACTCAGTTACATTTTCAAATCGATCGTGAATGATAGAAGAACCAAGGTTAGAAGTCATGATAATAATTGTATTCTTGAAATTCACAACTCTTCCTTTGTTATCCGTTAAACGACCGTCATCCAACACTTGTAACAATACGTTAAACACATCTGGGTGCGCTTTTTCTATTTCGTCCAGCAGTACAATCGAGTAGGGTCTGCGACGTACAGCCTCTGTCAATTGACCACCTTCATCGTATCCAACGTATCCCGGAGGAGCTCCAACTAATCTAGAAACCGTGTGTTTCTCTTGATATTCCGACATGTCGATGCGTGTCATCGCATTTTCGTCATTGAACAAGTATTCGGCCAACGCTTTGGCTAATTCTGTTTTACCAACTCCCGTTGTTCCTAAGAAAATAAACGATCCTATGGGTCTGTTTTTATCTTGTAAACCAGCTCTTGAACGACGTACTGCATCTGCCAGGGCTTCAATTGCTTGATCTTGGCCAACCACACGTTTGTTCAATTCATCTTCTAATTGTAAAAGCTTTGTAATTTCGCTTTCCATCATTTTGGATACTGGAATTCCTGTCCATTTAGCAACTACTTCGGCAATTTCGTCTGCACCAACTTCTTCGCGAATCATTTGCGATTTGGATTGTATTTCTACAAGTTTAACCTTGTTTTCTTCCAAAATGCGTTTTGCTTCAGCTACCTTTCCGTAACGGATTTCGGCCACTTTACCATAATCACCTGCACGTTCCGCTTGTAGTGCTTGAAGCTCCAATTCATCCATGTGCTCCTTGGCAACTTGTACGGCATCAATGACATCTTTTTCCGCTTGCCATTTCGCACGGAAAGCATCTCTTTTTTCGTACCATTCAGAAAGTTCTTGCTCTAAATGTTTTATTTTCTTTTCATCTTTTTCACGTTTAATGGCTTCACGTTCAATCTCTAATTGCATGATTTTGCGTTCAATTTCATCCAATTCTTCAGGTTTCGAATTGATTTCCATACGCAATTTAGACGCAGCTTCATCCACTAAATCAATTGCTTTATCAGGAAGTTGACGATCGGTAATGTAACGTTGTGACAACTCAACCGCCGATATAATCGCAGAATCCTTGATCAATACCTTGTGGTGATTCTCATATTTTTCTTTAATTCCACGAAGTATAGAGATCGCATCTTCGGTTGTCGGCTCATCCACCAAAACGGTTTGGAATCGTCTCACCAAGGCCTTGTCTTTTTCAAAGTATTTTTGATATTCATCCAACGTCGTAGCTCCAACAGCTCTTAGTTCACCTCGCGCCAAAGCAGGTTTTAAAATGTTTGCCGCATCCATTGCGCCATCGCCTCCTCCAGCACCAACAAGCGTGTGAATTTCATCAATAAAGAGAATGATCTCTCCATCCGCATTGGTTACTTCTTTGATTACCGCTTTTAAGCGTTCCTCAAATTCTCCTTTGTATTTTGCGCCTGCAATAAGGGCTCCCATATCTAAAGAGTAAACAATTTTAGACTTCAGATTTTCAGGTACGTCACCATCTACAATTCGATGTGCAATTCCTTCGGCAATCGCTGTTTTACCAACCCCGGGCTCCCCAATAAGGATAGGATTGTTTTTCGTCCTACGGGTCAAAATCTGAAGTACACGACGAATTTCTTCATCACGTCCGATAACAGGGTCTAGCTTACCGGTTTTTGCTAGTTCATTTAAGTTTTTAGCGTATTTTTCTAATGATTTGTAAGTAGATTCTTGTGAATTCGAAGTCACTTTTTCTCCGTTTCTTAAATCCATAATCTGTTTTTTAAATTCTTTTTGCGTTAATCTATTGTCACGTAATAATTGACCAGTGGTGTCTTTCGCTTCAATCATGGCGTACACAATCAACTCAATGGTTACGTATTCGTCTTGAAAATCGTTCATGTATTTGAATGCATCTTGAAGGGTTTGATTTGCCGCGTTGGAAAGGTGTAATTGGCCACCGCTTACTTTTGGGAAAGTGGTAAGAATGCTGTCCAACGTTTTTTCAATCATTTCCGAAGAAACATTGCTTTTATGAAGTAGGTAAGGAATAACGTCCTTATCTGTGATGAAAATACTTTTTAGTAGATGTGCATTTTCAATCACCTGGTGCCCATTGGCTTGCGCTAGTTGTTCCGCTTTTTGAAGAACTTCTTGCGACTTAATGGTTAATTTTTGAATGTCCATGCGATTTCTTTTTCGTTTCCTTTATGTTCTCAATTATGAGTCCAAACCATTTTCAAGGAATAAAATCGGAATTTTTGGCACTATGGAGTGGTGAAAAAGATGATAATCAAGACAAAATGACCGCTTTTACTCCCAGAAAAACAATTGATAACAGACTTCTTCATGTTCACTTTTAATCGTAATTTCTAAATCTTCCAAGTTAATTTCTTGAATAAAGACCTCGTAGCTTTTAGAGTAAAAATCAAATGCTTGCCAAATAAACCCTTTTATTAAGTCGTCTGTAGAACTGTAAATGAGTTGACGTAATTCGAGTTGTCGTTCTTTCTCATGCGTAAAAAAAATCAATAATTGTTGTTCCCAATCAATCTCTAAAAATTGAATTTCGTCAAATGGTACATCGTTCGCATGCTCTTCGAAGGTAAGTTGTTGTGCAGTGATAATTTTATAGATTTCCACTTGTCCAAAAGAAAATAATTGGAGCTGAAGGAGCATGAAGAGTAGGAACATTTTCATAGCGTAGTGGTTGTGTTGATGAATTAATTTACAATAAAGTTTTTGATTTTCAAAATGTTAGTAAAAAAAAATATTCAATGTTTAGCTGGCAGCCATTTTGGTCTACGTGCTTTAGTCCTTTCCTGTAAAAAGGTTCACGAGCTGTTTACCACGTGCTTCCTTTGGTCGCAGTGGTAGAATCAGCGTTCTCAATTTTTTCAGATCAAGGAGCTATCACACTCTGCCCAGGCTGAGAAAATGATGCAAAAGTGAAAAGTGGTTAGTAATATTGTGAACGTTGGTTAGGCGATCAGAACAAGATGAACAGTAAAGTTCCAACTGAGATACAAATCCATAATAGTAGACCTTGAAGAATCGGTCTAATACCAACTGTTTTAAGCATTTCTTTTGAAAGGCTTGTTCCAATTAAAAATAAAGTCAAAGTTAATCCTGCTTTTGAAACGGATACGATATATGGACCAATCGCATTCAAAAATGGAACGTAGGTATTCAATAGAATAGCAACAACGAATAATCCAATGAAATAAGGAATTTTGATTTTTGTTCCTTTACTTTTGAATAAAAAAGTACTAAAGAAGGCCAAAGGAATAATCCAAAGTGCGCGAGCAAGTTTTACAGTTGTGGCTACTTGCAAAGCTTCGTCTCCATATTTTGCTGCAGCACCTACTACAGAGCTTGTGTCGTGGATCGCTATGGCACTCCATAAACCAAATTGTTGTTGTGAAAAGCCAAGCCAATGTCCAACAGCAGGGAAAATAAATAATGCAGCAGAATTAAGAATGAAAATTGTTCCTAATGCAATACTTATTTGTTTTTCTTCCGCCTTGATCACTGGAGAAACGGCTGCAATGGCACTTCCACCACAAATGGCCGTTCCTGAGGTAATTAAATAAGATGTTTTTGGATCTACTTTGAATATTTTCCCAAAGAAATAACCCAGTATTAAAGTACTAACAATGGAGAAAACGGTGAACAGAAAACCTTCCTTTCCGGCTTTTAAAGCACTGTCTAATTGCATCCCAAAACCTAAACCAACCACAGCAATTTGAAGTAAGTATTTTGTTGCTTTTTGATTCTGCATTCGGAAGGGATGCGTAAACAATTGAGCAAAAATAATACCTAATAAAAGGGCAAAAGGAGGGGAAAGTATAGGGGAGAGAGCGAGAGCTCCTAATATGAAATAAACGGATTTCGCTACGATTGAATTATTTCCTAGTATCTTGTTTTCCATTTTGCCTAATTTGAAAAACAAATTTCCGATAGATTTAAGAAAAAAGGAAATCAAAAATGGTTATACACTATAACTTTTAGTTATCGAATTGTATTCTTTTTAGGAAAATATCTTTGAGATGGTTATTATCTCCTTGTTTAGAAATGGTATAGAAATACCTTTCAATACTAATGTTTTCAATGTCAATGATTTTTAAACTACCTGCTTTTAATTCATTGTAAATAGATGAGATGGATAAAAAAGCAAATGCATTTGAATGTTGTAGGTAATTTTTGATACTTTCGGTATTTTCCAATACCATTTCTATGTTTTGATTTTCAAATTGGTAATTACTTTTTTGTAATGCGCTCAAAACCACTTCTAAGGATCCAGATCCTTGTTCACGAATGATTAGCGGTACTTTTTCTAATTCCGAAATAGACATTAACCTAGGAGCAAATAAGGTTTTGTTTTGTGTACAAAGTACCATTTCATCTTTCAAGATGGGTGTATACTTAATTTGACTTCTTCTAGATTTTCCTTCTACAATTCCTAAGTCAATTTTATTTTCCAATAACAAATGTTCAATGTTTTCGGTATTTGCAACAATCACTTCCAGTTCTATATGTGTATACTTTTCTCGAAAATCAACCAAATACTTAGGTAATAAATACTGAGCATAGGTTGTACTTGCTCCAATGATGAGTTTTCCTTGCAGTTTTTGATTAAATAATGACAATTCTCGCTCAATAAAGCGATGGGTTTCCATTATTTTTAATCCATTTTCCAAAACGATTTGACCTGCATCTGTAAGTTGAATTTTGTTTCCTTTACGTTCTAAAAGCTGGGTTTGGTAATGTAGTTCTATTTCTTTGATATGCTTGGTGACTGCAGGCTGTGAGATAAAAAGTTCTTCTGCTGCTTTGGTGAAACTCAAGCGTTTTGCAACTGTAATGAATACTTTTAAACGAAAATCAAACATGTTAAGGTCTACTTTTCCTTAAAAGTAACAAATGCTTTTATTTAAACGTGAGATAATAAATGGAATGTTTTTAACTGAACAAGCGTTTTAAGGTGTTTAAGAAACCTTTTTCTTGGGAAGTAGAGGATGTTTTTTTTACGGTAGATGTACCTACTGCATCCGCTTGAAAACGAGTTCCAATACTTGTAATTTGTAGTGGCGTTAACGAATTGGTTTGATCGGCTTGCATTTCACTGAATTTTATTGTGATTTTTCCGTTCGTTAATTGAACCACATAATCAAAATTTGGACTGAGGGTGAAGGATTTAAATTGTCCCACTCTTTTGTTGTAAACTTGAATTTTTTGTAATAATGTTTTTATTTCGATTATCCCAAAAGTTGCTTCCATTTTCGTATAAATTTACGTGATTTTGGTTGCGAAGATAGGAGAATAATTGAATTTCTTTTACAAGTAGTGGATCCTTTTTTTAAGTTTAAATCCCTTTAATGAAAAATGCTTTTTTTGCTTCTAATAATTGTTTGTATACGAAGTGTTTATTTATGATTGTATTGCCAGAAATTGATGTTTTTCCGATGTGTGAATTGGAGCTTTTCATAGAGATAGATGGCATTGACATTTGATGCTGCCACATGTAAAAAAGGAGTCTTATTTTGTTTTAAGATTGTATTTGCGGCATGTGCTACTAATTGTTTAGCTAATCCTTGACCAACGTAATTGGGGTGCGTAACAACAGCACTGATTTCTGTAAATGCATTCATTCGCATACGCTCTCCAGTTACGGCAACTAATTGCTTGTCTTTGAAGATTCCATAGTAATTTCCTAATTGGCTTGTTTTTTCAAAAAAATATCCAGGTTGAACGTGTTGCACCAATTCAAGTAATTCGGTTTCAAATTGATTATTTAAGTGAACAATATTTTCTGTAATAGTAAGGTCAATTTCTTTTTCCAATACCATTTGACGACACTCCAACCGGTTTACAAGTGTTAAACGGCTATCTATCGTTTTTGCAGATGGACCAACAATGAAAAAGGAATTCATTTTTGGAGACTGTAAATGATTTTGAATTTCTGGAAGATCGTTTTCAAATGCACCAAAAGGACATAGATCAAAAGGGTAGAAGAGGGTGGTGTCTATTGTTTGTGCTAGAGGTTGATGAACTTCATGAAGTGCGTTCCAAACAGGATTGTCAAGCTTTTTGAACATAGAGTAAATGTTTTGTTACAAAATACGGAGTATTTTTGAAAAGAAAATGGGAATTGAGGGAAGTATGTTGGTGATATTCGGATTTTCTGCCCTGGTGAAAAGCGATAGCTGACAGATGACTTTCTTTCACTTGCCCAGTAAGGTTTGCGACCGAAGGAAGCGCAACCGTGCTGGATTGCAAGGTAGAGATAAGGCAATGGCACTTTAGCTTGTAGACAGAAATGGCAGCCAACAAAAACGACCACAATTGTGGCCGAATTTTATTAATATCAAGAAATGTGAATTGTTTTTACACGCCGAATTGTGTCAAATGGTGATCTAAGTGTTTGTAAAACATATTGTTCCATTCTTTGGCGGTCAATTTCCCAAAGGAGTGTGACTCTTTTCCTTCAAAAAATACGGTTCCATTTTCTAAAGACATTTGTAAATATTGAATCAATCGAGTGCGCTCTACATCAAGGTTTTTCTCACTGTTCATGATGAATTCTTTGGCTGTATGACCATTTTTCTTATATGGTTTTTCGTTTACAACCATGTTTTTCACCAACATTTTTAAGAGCATTTTCGTAAAGCCATTAGGTTGAGGATGTTTGTTGTCATATACCATTTCGTAAGTAACACAACAATGTGCAGCCATTTGTGCGGCGTCCATTTTGCCCCAAAGCGGTTTGGTTTCTGGAGTGATTTTATTCAATCGTTCGATCAACTCTTCTGTTACTGCTTTCTCAAAAATATTTTTCACGTGTCTTATTTTTTTAGCAAATGTAGTTTTTTTCTTGATTGGTTCTATACCGATTCTCTCAAAAATAATCGCCCCTAAAACCAAAAATAATCTTTGACTTTTGGGGCGTTTATGGTTTTAGTTTTCTTGTTTTTTCAAGAAAGTAATATATGATGTAGCCAAGGTAATAACGGCAAAAATAATCAATTCGTATGAGTGATATGCCATGGAAACGTGTGCGATAATTGCAGATGCTATATTGATTGCAAAGCCTGCATAAGCAAACGATTTAAGAGATTTTGGAACCATAGGAAGGATCAAAACTAATGCTCCAAGAATCTTTGCTGTAGCTAATTCATAACGGAAATAATCTTGTGTAAAACCTAATCCTTCAAAGGCTGCTTTCATTTCTGGTGCGGTTAAGTACATGTAAGCACTGAAAAGCGAAAAAGCGGTAAATAAACCAGTTGAAATCCAATAGATAATTGTTTGTTTTTTCATTTTTATTTTTTTTTAGAGCGCAAAGGTACATGCAAATCAGTTTACTTTAGATATGACTTTCCTTTAAGAAACTAGTTTCCTGTAGGGAAGTGTGTTGATAATCATTAATTTTGTATGGAAATTTGAGCAATGAAAAAAGAACCGATATTGAATGGAACGAATGTCTGTGTTTCGAAAATAGCAGCGATTAAGGAGAGTATGGAAATTCTTTCAGGGAAATGGAAATTCCATATTTTAGGAACATTAATTTTTGGACAGAAACTCCGTTTTATGGAATTACTGCGTGAAGTGGATGGAATTGGCTCAAAAATGTTGTCAAAAGAATTGCAAGATTTGGAGATGAATCATTTGATTAAACGAACGGTTTTAGATACAAAGCCAGTAACAGTTGAATACGAGATTACGGAATACGGGAAAACGTTACGACCTATTTTAGATGAATTGGCCAATTGGGGGATCGCTTATAAGAAATCGATTTATGGAAAATAGAGCATTAAAAAAGGCCGTCATTGTTTGACGACCTTTGTAGTATTATTTAACCATTCGTATGATTTCTTGTTGGCTATCTGTTTTTAATTGGATAAGATAAATACCAGCTTTCCAGTTTGTTGTTTGGAGATGTATTTCCTTTTCTATGTTCAGTTGTTCTAACTTTTTTCCGTGTATATCGTAAACAGTTACGCTTGCAGGAACCTCGCTTCTAATCATTATTTTCTCAGAGAAAGGATTAGGAGTTACTGACCATCCGTTTTCAGACAAAGACAATGATTTTAATGGGTTGTGTGTTAATCGAATGCTATTCGTCCTTTGACATGCTTGGTTAGTACTCGACGATAACCAAGATACCTCAATTTCTTCTTCGTTGGCAGTTGGGTAAATCAATTGTTCAGATCTTCCATAATCGATATTATTTACAAACCATTGTACTTCTGTTAAAGGGTTAGTTTGAAAAGTATATTCATTTATATTGGAATAGCTATGTGAAACTTCGATTAAGGGAGCTTCTTCAATCGTTAACTGATAATAAAGGGTGTCACTCGCGCAATTAACTGAATTAAATGCCAATGCCATAATGGTGTAAGTTCCTGCTGAACTGTAAGCAATTTTTAAAGTGTCTGATTGAGCGTTGTTTACAGTAAGTATTTGTGTGTGAGGATAGAACCAATTGACTTTGTTGTTTGCTTCTTCTTTGATAATTGTAAATGGTACACGTTCACCCACGCAAGCAAAAAGTTGCTGATTTGGGTTGGTGACTACAATTGGCTTCATGTTTTTTACAAGAAATTCGGTTGTCTTTGGCAATAAGGTATCTCTCCAAAAAGCATTAGGACCAGAAGAAGGAAAGGTTCCGTTATCACTTCCGTCTAACATGTGTAAGCTACTTGTGGAGGTATAATGCTCACTGTAAATACCCAGGTTTTGTAATCGTTGAAAGATTGGACCTCCACCCATCGTTTTTGGTAATGTCCCTAAGTTAAATGGGTGACCGAAATTGTAAGGAACAACTCCATCATTCAAACCGTGCATTACCAAAGTAGGAATTGCATTTTCACGGATCATAGTTGTGTCTTGTAAAGCCCCCCAATAATCAAGGATCGCACGCACTTTTGAGGTGTGATGAAATGTGTTACCAGCACAATCCAAACATCCAAGATTGTTGACTGTTCCACCACCGTATGTACTTGTAGGACGGTCACTCTCTCGGTCCATATACGCGACGTGTAAAGCAATGTAACCACCTGCACTCATTCCTCCAAAGTAAATATAGTTGGTGTCAATTTTGTATTCCACCGCTTTTTCTTTGAAGTAACGTACAGCCGCTTTTCCATCTTGTACGCCTCTATAAACAGCACGTTCGGCAGAAGCAGCGTCTAGCGGATTAAATCCTTTTCTATAATCGATGGTAGCAGTAACATATCCTTTTTTTGCGAAAGAATCACAAAGAGCTACCATATCATCCACTTCTTTGGAGCCGTTTATAAACCCACCTGAATGAGCGAAAATAATCAAAGGACGTTTCGATAATGTATCACCAATTGGTTGGTATACATTTAGTTTTAAATCAGTATTGAAATAAGGGAAAATCCATTGCGGAGCAGATCCGTAAGAGACGTTTGTTTGTTGAGAAATGCTGGTGAATCGTTGTTCCCTATAGCGCAAAGCATCCATTTGAGCAAGGCTTGTGAAAAAAGAAAACAACATACCTAAAATTAGTAGTGATAGCTTCATAAGTCAATAATTTAACCTACAAAGTACAACAATTATCTCTAATTTATCTAATTGAACAAAAAACTTATTCTGTTTTGAACCTATGTGAGAAAGATTACAATATAAAGTACATCGTTAGAATAGAGGTGATTACAACTTAAAATAGCTAGGTTAAAGTTCTTCCTCGTCTTCAAAACCACGATTCGCCATTTTATCAGCTTCTGTAAATTTGAATTTCAAACGATCTGAAATGTCCTGTGCATAAACACCATAAGCATCAATGAACAAACCTAAAGGTTCACCATCTATGGAAGAAATCGCATAGACGATTGCATTGTCACCTGGATCCGACATCCCCTCAAAACGATATGTTTTATCAATGTTAAATGCTTGACATTCCAAACAGAAACCATCTGTGGCAACTAAAGTATCTTCTTTAACTTGAAAATCTTTTGAGTAACCTCTTTTTACTAAAATATTTACAACCTGCGATAACGTTTTCATGAATCAAATTTTCAACAAGTTACTAATAAAAATAGTGCGTAAGTATGTTTTAGCAATAATTAGTAAAACCTTAGCTTGCCGTTCGTTTCCCAATTAATCGAATGGTAGAATGATAGAAACCAATTGCCGTTAAAATCAGTAAAATAAAGGTCCCAAGCCACAGTACAGTATAAGACGATGATTGAATAATGTAAGTACCAAGCACAGGACTAATTACTAACGAAATTGCTGGAGCCAAGCCGTTCATACCCATATATGCCCCTTTATTTATTTCATCTGAACGCATTGCTGTAACTGTAGACATAAAAGGAAGAATCAGCATTTCACCAATACTCATAAGTGTTATGGCTACATATAAAAACAACAATACAGGATTGAAAATATAAATAAAGAAAGAAAATGCTGTTACAATTGTACCGTAAAAGAGAATACTTGCAATTGACATTTTCTTTTCTACTAATTTAACCAAGGGCAATTCAAGTAAAACAATAAGTAGACCACTGTACCCCATGATTAAACCTATTTCGCTTTCCACCAAGCCTTTTCCATCCTTTAAATAGAGTGGAAGCGTACTCAATAATTGAAAGAAACAAACACAGAATAAAGTACAAATAATAGTGAAATAAATAAACGGCATATCTTTATATGGACTCTGCGATTTAATTTTTTCTGCTTTAGTAATCGTCTCTTTATTGCGTTCCTCGCGTTTTCTGAAGAAAGCCACAAACGTTACACCCGCAACAAAACAGGCAATACCATTAATGTAGAACAGTAAATCAAAAGAGATAGCAGATAGAAAACCACCAATGGCAGGTCCCACAGAAAAACCTAAATTCAAGGCTAAACGATTAAGTGAAAACGCACGCGTTAAATTCTCTGGCTTCGCAAATTTAGATATCGCTACAGAATTCGCAGGACGTAAACATTCCGAAATCAAACTCAAGACTAACATCGCAAGGCTCAAACCTAAAAGTGTTTTAAAATGCGGAAGAATAAAATACATAGGTACACTTAAAAATAAGCTTGCCACCTGCACGTAGTAATTTCCAATTTTATCTGTTAACCAACCACCAAACGTAGAACCGACGATTGACCCAACACCATAACAGCTCAACACAATTCCCGCATCAGAAATCGAATAACCAAGTGAAGTGTTGATGTAAATCCCAAGAAACGGAAGCACCATCGCTCCAGCTCTATTGAGGAACATTACTAAACAAAGCATCCACGATTCTTTCGATAATCCTTTAAAAGAGGAAAGGTAATTTTGAATAAAAGTCATTGTTATCTATCGATTTTGTTGCAAAAGTACACAGAGCACTCCGAAGAGACACACCTGTTTTATTTAATTAACATATATATAAGTATCAGCAACAAAAATACGTAACAACAGCCGAAACATTGGTATAAACCCGCTATAAACTCGAATTCAAACTGCTAAGTTACTCATATACAAAATAAAAACTTGGGCGTTACCCTTTTTCCCCAAGACGTTTTGGGGAAAAAGGGTCAGGCTATCCGTTTCTAGTTGCCGAAATCCAATAATCCTCTTATATATATAGTACACGAAAAATGTCTTTACCTTATAATAAGGGTATACATATGCAATCGGCAAGCTAACCACTACTATCCTTAACGCGAAATTCCATTTCAAAATAATATACACTATATATTATATATAGTATACGGAACAAAAGAGGAAATCGTTAAACAGCAATTGAAACCAATAAACGTCT
>JASLGM010000027.1 GCA_030150045.1 Taishania sp. | reverse complement strand
TACTTACACGTAAATAAGAAACTACTCTTGACACTTCTAGTACTCATTTTTTTAAATGTAACCATTGATAATTTTAGATGACCATTAGTTTTCAATTGATTAACGTACGAATTGATTGTAACAGGATTGCCATCGTGGCAGTGTACTTTCAAGTTATCATCTTGTATTTGCATCACGATTAGAGGACCTCCAGTTCTATGGTTATTCCACTCTGTTGGAATAACATTAAGAAGCGGGACACTTGTATTGCCGGGATTAACATGATAAGAAACCGATATGCCATTGTTTTTAAAGTAATCGTCTAAGCGATTGCGTAAATTACAATTGATTAAACGGATCCAAAATTTATACTCCTTTACTTTGCCATTTTTTAAATAGATTTCACAATTGTTTAAAACAGTTTGATATTTATTAATGTATATTTTGATATAATCTATGTAGTGCTGTACAAATACACTTTCATCTCCTTTTAGTGCTGATATAATTGCTCCTAACTGTACAGCCAATTTGGGATATGTCAAAACTGTCCAACCACCAGTATTAAAAAAGACACTATTATCTTTATCGAAACAGATTAAGATTTTATGAACGGTATAACCTTTAAACTGTTTATTAATGATCTGGTCGTATTTATCCAATTGCTCTTTGTAAGGCATTGATTTGAATTTGTTTTCTATAAATACAACCTCTTTTGTAACATCATCTTTTAAAAATAGATCAATTCGAGGCTTTTCAACTTGTTTTTTGCCACCGGTTTTTATACCTGTTACTAACTTAAATGTAACTTCTGAACTAAAATCATTATTCGATTTTAAATTTTTTATTTCCAATATATCTTTTAGAAATTTATTTCGGGTATCATTATTATTCAAAAGAAATTGGTAAAAAGAGGAATGGATCATCTCTTTGTCTGCTATGCTAAGTACGTTAAAAAAATTAAAACTCATAAATTGTATTTACTTTAAAAAAAAACTTCATGGATGATGATATTTCAAATAGTTAAAATGAATAGAACAGGTGATATAGTGATAGAAAAAAAATAGATTTCAAATCTATCTTTAGAAATTAATTCTTAAATGTAGGAACTGTCGTTTTTTTACATGTTTAGAATTCTGTGGTATTGTAGACATTTTTTAGATCTAGAAGTTTTCTATCGATAGCTTCGATAGCAATTTCTTTACTTGTCATTTCGCTTCTATTTTTCAATGTGATTTGTTAGTGAAATTATTATCATTTCTTTATATTGAATTTCTAATTGTAAGGCTTCTTCCTCTTTAAAAAACCAATTGGTTGCCATTTCTTCAATGGATTCCTTAAAATCTTTTAAATTACCTTTAGTAATAAAAGCAATTGTCGTGAAAACTATTACTATTAAAGAAAGGTAATTTCTCAAATTGTCAACAACATGTGGTTTCTTATAAGGAGCAAAGTCAAACCAGTATTGTAGTATTAGGAAGTAGCTCAATGCAATCAGAACAAGAAGTAAACGGGCGCATAAGAAGTAGTTTCTACGTTTTACTCTTTTCAATGCTAAATTGATCTTTGCTTTTTCGTAATCCAACTTATATTGTTCCAATGTTTTTAGAATTTCATCTTCTTTATTTTGTTCCTTATCTGAATGGTCTATTTTTTCTTTTTCTTTAGAAGACCAGAAGATATATCCAATAACAAAGATCAAGATTAATCCCAAAACTATTAAGAAGGCAGGGATTTCTTGTTTTTTTTTAAAATAGCAATGTTTTTTTAATGAAGTGTTTGACATGACTTTTGCTATGGTTTACTAATTAATTAATGTTGGTTTGATGCTAATGTTGAAGTTTGTTTGATGTGAATCTATCAGATGTTACAAAAAAAATATTAATCAGAGCAATTTGAGCAATAATCGTCAGAATGATGCATATATCTATCATAACTACCACAGTTTTTACATGTTTTTTCTTTTCTTTCTTTTTGTTCTTCACAATCAGAGCAAATTCTATAACTAAAGTATTTATAGTCATCGAAACGACCGCAATTGCTACAGTAAGCGTCTAAACAATCATCGCAATAATCGTTATATGTTTTTTTTTCATCGCCACACCGGCTGCAAGTTATTTTTTTTTCGTCATTTTGTCGGTCAAGTGTATATTTTGATTTATCTGATGAATTACACTGACTACCGATTATATGGACCGTATATTTATAACCTTTATCACTTGTAAATTCACAATAACCTTCGTCTAACTCCTGAGGAGTAAAATGATCTTCATCTAACCAACCACCATTGCTCCAATAGATTGTTTTTAAAATATTGTCAGACACTTCAATATCTAAATTGTAAGTTGATCTGGTACCTGTGTTTGGGTTGTAATAGGTAACTTCTGCACAATACGTTCCATCGTATTCATCATATTCATCATCATCTAAATAATTGGTTGTACAACTTGTAAATGTGAAGAGTATCAAAAAAAAGGATATAAATTTTAAGATTTTTGTGTTCATCATTGGTTAAGTTTTTACTTTTTCGTTAATTCCTTTGCTAGCATCTCAGCTTGTTTTAAGACTGTTTCTGTGGCTAGTAATTGCATGTCGGGTGGGTAACCGTATTTGCGGAGGAGTCGTTTGACGGATATTTTTAGTTTGGCGCGAACGCTTTCTTTGATGTTCCAGTCTATGGATGCGTTGGCTTTGATTGTGTTTGTTAATTCTACTGCTAATTCGCGGAGACGTTCTTGTTGCATCAATTGTATTGCACTGTCATTATTGGCTACAGCAGTATAGAAGGCATATTCGTAAGAGGTAAGCCCCATTTGTTTTGGTTCTTCATCCATCTTTACGATTTCTTTACTGATGCTGATTAGTTCGTCTATTACTTCTGCAGCTGTTAGAATTTTATTGTGGTATCGATTAATAGATTGCTCGAGCATTTCCATTAATGATTTGCTTTGAGTCATGTTGGTTTTACTGCGTGAACGGATTTCATCATTCAAGAGTTTTTTTAAGACTTCTAAAGCTACGTTCTTGTGCTTCATGTCTTTCAGTTCCATCAAGAATTCATCTGATAGAATTGAAATATCTGGTTTTTTAATTCCTGCTGCATCAAAAACATCGATCACTTTATCAGAAACGAGTGCTTGATCAATTACTTGACGAATGGTTGTTTCTAGTTCTTCATCCGTTCTACCTGTTCCAGTGGAATCAAATTTTACTAATCGTGCTTTTACTGCTTGGAAGAAAGAAATTTCGTCCTTTGCATCCATCGCTTGTTCGTGCGGAATGGCAATGGCAAAGGCTTGTGACAATTTAGAAACCTCATCGATATAACGTTTCTTTCCATTGTCTAAACCTAGAATGTGGTCTTCGGCAGCTAAGATTATGCTTAGCTTTTGAGAGGTATCGCCTTCGAAATAATCTTCATATGGAAAGCCATGATACATATTGGAAATGACTTCCATTTTCTCCAGCATCACTGCAACTGCTTTTTCTTGTGCTAAAGCTGGATCACCTTTTCCTCCAGCATCGGAATAAAATGCTAATGCTTTCTTAAGGTCTGACGCTATACCTAGATAATCGACAACCAATCCACCAGGCTTATCTTTGTAGACACGGTTAACACGTGCAATGGCTTGCATTAAATTGTGGCCTTTCATTGGTTTATCAATGTAAAGCGTATGCATACTAGGTGCGTCAAATCCTGTTAGCCACATGTCGCGAACGATTACCAATTCCAATTCATCATTCGGATCTTTCATACGTTCAGCCAACATTCTACGTTGTTCTTTCGTTGTATGAAATTTAGCCAAAGCAGGACCATCTGAGGATGCTGAAGTCATGATGACTTTAATTTTTCCTTTCTTCAAATCATCCGAATGCCACTCGGGTTTGATGGCAACAATTTCATTGTATAAGTCAGCTGCAATACGTCTACTCATGGAAACAATCATTCCTTTTCCTTGGAAAACTTCTTGACGCTGTGTGAAATGCTCTACAATATCTGCAGCTATGTTTTTGATACGATCATCACCACCAATTAATGCTTCGAGTTGCGTCCATTTAGCTTTTGCTTGTTGTGATGTCGTTAGATCTTCTCCTTCAAGTTCATGGTCTAATTCTTCAACGAGTGTACGACCTTTCTCGGATAGTTTAATTTTTGCCAAACGGCTTTCGTAGTAAATACGAACTGTTGCACCATCTTCTACCGCTTGCGCAATATCGTAGATGTCTACATAGTTACCAAATACAGCTGGTGTGTTTACATCTGAACTTTCGATTGGAGTACCTGTAAATCCTAAGTAGGTTGCATTTGGTAGAGCATCACGCATGTACTTCGCAAAACCATATACGATTTTCTTACCGATAACATTTCCGTTTTCGTCCTTGTCATCAACCGTCTTTGCACTGAAGCCATATTGAGTACGGTGTGCTTCGTCTGCTATCACAATGATGTTCTCACGAGATGATAAGGTCTCATAAACATTCCCTTCTTCTGGTTGGAATTTTTGAATGGTCGTGAAGATAACGCCACCTGAATTGACTTTCAATAAATCTTTTAAATGTTTTCGGTCATTTGCTTGAACCGGATCTTGACGCAAAAGCTGTTTTGATGCAGCGAATGTGTCAAATAATTGATCGTCTAAATCATTTCTATCCGTGATAATTAAAACTGTTGGGTTGTTTAATGCCAATACAATTTTACCTGTATAGAAGACCATTGATAACGATTTACCCGAACCTTGTGTATGCCATACAACACCACCTTTTCTATCACCAGCAGGTTGTGCTTTTACACCAGGTAAACCGTATTCTTCAGGTGCTTCGCCTAATATTTTTATTAAGTTCTCTGTTGAAATGAATCCTGATGCTCTTTTGGTGGATTCAACCGCTCTATTGACCGCGTAATATTGATGGTATGCCGCAACTTTCTTTATTGTTTGCACCGATACAATTCCTGACGCATCTTCTTTTTTATGTTTTTCGAAAACAATAAAGTGACGTACTAAATCCAATAGAGTTGTTGGATTGAGCATGCCTTCAATTAGTGTTTCTAGTTGACTTGTTAATTTGGACGCTTCTGTTTTTCCATCTGTTGTTTTCCAAGCCATAAAGCGAGATATACCAGCAGAAATGGTTCCTGCCTTTGCTTCTAAACCATCTGAGATGATTGAGAAAGCGTTGAAATTAAACAGGGATGGAATCATCACTTTGTATGTTTCCAACTGCTTGAATGCTGAAACGATTGTTGTGTTAGCGTTTGTAGCATTTTTCAATTCCAAAACGACTAGTGGAATACCATTTACGAAAAGGATAATGTCAGGGCGCTTGTTTACTCCATTTTCAACTACAGTGAATTGATTAACGACCAAGAACTCATTGTGCAATGGATTTTCAAAATCGATGAGGTACACACGATCTCCACGATCTTGTCCATCCACACGTTTGATTATTGGAATACCTTCCGTTAGTAAACGATGAATTTGTTCATTATTGGCCAATAAATCTGGTGAAGCGATACGGTGCAATTCTTTTATTGCATCTTGAACCACATCAATAGGTAAGGTGTTATTGATGCGACGCGCTGCTCTTTGGAGACGTTCCAATAATAGTACTTCTTCAAAAGAGCTACGTTCAGGTGAACTGCTATCGGGAGCGATATCACTTCCGTTGATGTATGTATAGCTTTGCTTTTCGAAAAGTTCGATTGCAAATTGTTCTATGGCGTTTTCGTTCATTGTAATACAGCTTGTTCTGCTGGCACTTCATAAGTGATAGTGTAAGCGTCAATAAAGATAATGTTTTTATCAGGAAAGAATTTATTAGCAATTGCTACTTTTTCTTCGTTCAATTTCGTGGTAACAAGAAAAATATTTTCAATTTGGGATTTATTAATATGTGAAAATATATGTTCGTCATTATCAGATAACGCTGAGCCAAGTATAAGTATATTTCCCTTTAATATTTTTAGTTTGGAATAGCAGTTTTTAAGGTAATCGTTTGAATTTATTGCATCTAATTTATTTTTTGATTGAAATACTGTGATTAATGATTGATTTTCATCTTCTAAAATCTTTTCCAATCTTTCGTATAATGCTTTCTCACCAGACTGAGTAATTTTTTTAATTGACTTACCATCCTGGTAAATGTGAAATGCCCCATGTAAAAAGAAAAGATTTTGAGTTTTACTTGTTGCATCAAAGACAAACTCTTTGGGCTCTACATTAAATAGTAGTTTTGCACCATCGTCTATTCTAGATAAAACCATCTTCTGTTTTTCCTCCTCTAAAATCAGATTAACAGATTCCTCGATTATTTTTCCTTTCCAATTCTTATTGTTTGATTTTGAGTATTGTTTAATAATCGTTGTAAAGGTTGATTTAGAGACCTTGTCTAAAGAAGCTTTAGTGGGATTTAAACTTGATGAGACGTTGATGGATAATGAGCCATTCCGTATATTTCTAATCTCGGAAACTATGTTGTGATGATTGACATTAACGTCATCCTCTTTAAATTGAATTGCCGACTGAAATGTTAAGTCTAAAGATTTGGTAGTTGACTTAAACTTTAACAATAACATGTACAAAAAAGGGTCGTAATTAAGCGTAAAGTAATTTGTAAACTGTGACAGTAAAATGTATATACCTTCATTTTTCTCAGCATAGACATTTTTTAACTCCTTTCGTACAATTTCATGTGTAGCTTTCATGAAATCGAGTTTTACCTTATTAGTAACATACTTGCGTAGAAAAAGATTTTCGGGAGCAATGTCTTTCATCAGTATATCAATCAAGATTTCTAGATCGAAACCACATTCTATCACTTTATCATAAATATCATTGTATACTCCATTGCTATTTGCAATCATTTTTTCAAATATGGCTTTATAACATGTGTCGATTCCTAGACCTCTGTTGAAACCATTTCCTAATAAAAGGTGATTTTCACAACCTTCAATTTCCTTTAATAAGTCTTGATAATTTAAAAGTTTATATTCCATAAGTAGTGATGTGGTTGAAGTGTTATAACATTCTTTAAAGTATGATCGAGTGAATATTAATTCTGTATCTTAACTAAATGCTCCTCAATATTCCTTATTAAATTCTCGATACGTCCTCCTGTACGAGGATGGTGTTTTTTCTCATCCCATGTCAATAAACTAATATATTTTTGGTTCCAATCGGGTAATGAGGTATCAAAGAAATTCCAAAATGCAATGACACCAAAATAGGAATTTGGATGGATGGACTTTATTTGTGCTTCACGTCCTATCAGATGATCGTGGATTGATTTTCTTTTCCATCCATCATTAACTTTAAGTTCGATTGCAGCGATTAATCGATCTCCTTGCCAAATAGAAATGTCTGGGCGAACAGAGTTCTTTCCGGACACAATACTAAATTCGGACTTAACAATTAGACCATGCTTTGATTGAAAGTATGCTTTTAAGTACAAGTGACAGGTCTCTGTAAAAAAATCTGCTGCTGTAGGATTGATATTACCTTGCAAGATGTTTTTTGTATTGTTGACATGGAAATACCAAAAAGCATCCATTCTTTCCAAAACAGCTAACGTGATTTCGTCTTGCTCCAGATCAAAAGGATAAGCTAGCAGCTCTTGAAAAATGTTTTCTTGAATGGTTAATAGTTCTTTGTAATGGTTAGAGAATTTGTTTTCAATATTTAGTAAGGTTGTTTTCATAAAATAGTAGTAATTAGTTTAATTCTTCACCCTCACCTCGCCACTCATTAACTTTGGCAATAGGGTATCGCGAAGTTGGATTAAGGTTTGGATTTGTTGATGATTTTCCAATTGTTTTTTAAACAGAGGGTTCACGAAATGTTCGTATTTCTCTAATATTTTAGTAGGGGGAATAATTATTGGCATGTTACTTAAAATATCAGTAGTCATGCTTGGTACTGCAGAACCTACATTCATTGAAGCTAAATCCTGATTTTTCAAAAAGAAATAGATAAACTTTGCAATATTTAGAATTTTCATTTCCGTGTAGAACATAGTGTCTACAGTCCAAAATGATTCGTTTTTATACAATACATTGTTTAACGATCCTTTCCTTGGAATAAGAACTGACTCACCACAAAATAAATGCTTATCTGCATAGCGCATTAAACCTCCTGATCCATAAACAGGAATATCTCCATCAAGAAGTTTTTTATGATCCTTCCCGTACTTTATATTTATTAAATCTCCTAACTTACCTTCCTCCCAATCCTCTTTTGCTTCTTCGATAAACCACTAACGGAATAACGTTTCCGCCAACGCCTCTAAGGTTTGGTTTTGTTGGTGTAATAAGTCGATTTTATCATCCAAACTAGACAATACCGATGCAATGGCTTTTTGCTCGGGAAGTGGGGGAAGTTGGATTTCTAAAGCTTCTATATCACTAGACTTAAGTGAAGGATATGTCGAAGTAGAAGCCTCTGCAATTGAATGTAAATATTCTATTGTATTTGATTGAATTATATTATAATATAAATAATTAGGAAAAATAAATTCTTTATTTACTGTAATCGTAACAAAACCTGTAGACACAACTAGATTATCAATTGGATTTTCTATAAATCCATAGTGTAATTGGTTTGGTCTTACTGTAGAAAAAATAATATCTTCATGTTCGACTAATCTTTTTGCTCGACTTGGGGATTCAGATAATTTAAATTGTTGCAGTTGTTCTATTTTATTACAAGTAATTGAACCTGTATCTAAATAGTTAATTTCATCAAAAGGATACCCCCTTGATACAGATGATTTATTTGTATATATATAATCACCCAATTTAATCTCCTTCCAATTATTCTCCATCATTCTCCTTTTTATGCTTCAACTGTTTTGCCTGTTGTCTTTCTAATTTTTTAACACTATCCACAGTTGGTAAATCTTCGGGCATTGTACCGCCAAGTTCTTCAATGGTTTGACGTACTTTTTTACCTACTTCGTAATGTGCTTTGTTGGCATTGGATTTACCTTGAATATTTTCTCTGCGTAATTTTTCTTCTGCTTGCGTAGCACGGAATAAGTTTGCAGCCAACTCAGTACTTCCCATGTGATCGAGAATTTGTTGACTCTTCTTTAACCCTTTTTTAGCATGAATACCTTTCGCATCTAACCCTCCATATAGGCCCATGTAACCATGGTTCTGGAAAATCGCATAATCAAGTGGTTGAATTACTCCTGCATCTTTTGCTGCCGCAGCTAGTTGCGTATTGTGTTTGGCCAATTCTGCTCTTAAGAATAATCTTCTTTCATCTTCTGTTGACAAACTGTTGTATTCATCCATTTGTTGGATTTCTTGAATACGCGTTTGAACAGCAAAATATGTTTGTCCTTGCGCTACAATTTCCTTATTTGGATCTGCGTTTTGAACAATTAAATAAGACGCATAACGAGAAAGTTTTACACTTTCAGTCTTGCGTTGTGCACCTGAACCAATTGTAACCATTTCGAGGAAGTCCTCGAAATGGTCTGCAATATCATGACCACTATTTGTACAAGCTTCTTTGGCTCTGTTAATAACGGGAATAAAGTGACGATATTCAGAGTACTCTAAAACCTTAGACAATTCACGAGCAGACCAATATTCATTTCCATTTTCATCCACTCTTTTGAGTTGTTCAAAAATGGTTTGGGTATTATGTGATAATTCTTTAGCCATTTATGTCAATTTTTAAAAGATTTTCAGCAATAATCGCATTCAATTCTGCTTCCTTGGCTAATTGTTCGTATAAAGTGGTTTTAAGAGAAGTAAAACGTTCTACAAAGTTGAAATCGTCTTCTTCATCCGGTAAACCTACATAACGCCCTGGGGTTAACACATAATCTAATTCAGCTACTTTAGCTGCCGGCACCGAAGCACAGAAACCTGGAACATCTTCGTACTGTCCGTCTACATTACGCCAATTGTGGTAGGTATTTGTAATTTGATCAATATCTGCTTGTGATAACTCACGGTTACGGCGGTTAATTAATTGTCCGAGGTTTCGGGCGTCAATGAATAAGATTTCATTTGCAGTATCTCTGTATTTTGGATTGGCAACTTTCTTACGGCGTAAAAACCATAAAGCTGCAGGAATTTGTGTATTCAAGAATAATTTGGCCGGAAGGTTTACGATGCAATCGATTAATCCAGCTTCAATCATGTTTTTTCGGATTTCTCCTTCGCCTGAAGTTTTGGAAGTTAAGGAACCTTTAGCCAAAACGACACCCGCTTGGCCTGTTGGAGCCAAGTGGTGAATGAAGTGTTGCAACCAACCAAAATTGGCATTCCCAACTGGAGGTACACCCAATTCCCAACGAGCATCATTACGCAATAAATCACCACCCCAATCACTAATATTGAACGGCGGGTTGGCAATGATGTAATCGGCTTTTAAATCTTTGTGAGCATCATTCAAGAATGAACCTTCTGCATTCCATTTCACTCCTGTTGAGTCGATGCCACGGATTGCTAAGTTCATTTTCGCCAATCGCCACGTTGTTTGATTGGATTCTTGACCAAAAATGGAAAGGTCTTCAATGCGTCCCTGACGTTGTGTCACAAACTTTTCAGATTGAACGAACATACCACCCGAACCACAACATGGATCAAACACACGACCTTTGTATGGTTCAAGCATTTCTACGAGTAATTCAACTACAGAACGTGGTGTGTAGAACTGTCCACCTTTCTGTCCCTCGGCCAATGCGAATTGTCCTAAGAAGTATTCGAATACGTGCCCCAATACATCGGCAGAACGTTCTTTTGTTTCACCAAAGTTGATATTACCGATGAGGTCAATTAGTTCACCTAAACTCGTGGGGTCCAAATTTTGTTTTGCGTAAACTTTTGGAAGAATCCCTTTCAATTGTGGATTTTCCGCTTCAATAGCATCCATTCCATCATCTACAATCTTACCAATTGTAGGTTGTTTGGCTGAACTTTGTAGGAAGGTCCAACGAGCTGAAGGAGGAACGAAGAACACATTTTCTGCTGTGTATTCTTCTCTGTCTTCCGGATCTGCACCTTGATCGATTTGTTCAGTAAGTTCTGCATGCATTTTCTCAAATGCAATGGATATATATTTCAGGAAGATTAATCCGAGAACAACGTCTTTGTATTCTGCTGCGTTGATGTTTTTACGCAGCTTATCTGCTGCCTTCCAAAGTGTCTTTTCAATGGATTCTTGGACTGTTTCTTTTTGCTTTTTCGCCATGGTTTATAAATGAGATGTGAAGATAGTGATTTTAGTTCTTTCTACCGTTTAAGAATGTATTGAGGCTACTCTTAATATTCAAAAAGTGTTTTATTAAATAATTCGGGCCAGAATTTTTTGAGTGGGTTCCAATACCCATCAAAATTACTATTACTTATTTCAATGCCCTTGGCAGTTGTACTTGAATAAACTCTATTAGGATTAATTTCATTAATAAAGTCATAAGGTATAATTTTATAGGCAATAGATTCGAAGGATTCTTTTTTCATTACTTGTTTGGTTTTCAATTGTAAATGATGATTGAATTGTTTTAAGTATGTATTCACGATACAATTTATGGGAAATAATTCCTAGGGGTTTATAGTTGAATGAGATTCAAACTTTAGTACAACCACTCGTATCCCTAACGCGAGATCCGTCGTTGGATATTGAATTTTAGTGTGGAATTATGGTTTTGTTTTTTGTTTTTAGAATAGATTTTTTTAGGATACAAAAATTTATTCTTCCGAAGATGGATTTTCAGCCGGGAGGAGGGCGATAGCTAAACGTTTGGAAAATGGTGTGAGGGTTGGTTTGCCACTGCGACCAGCGGAAGCACGTGGTAAAGCTTACCTGAACCCGTTTTCCAGCGGTTTACTAAAGCACGTATACCGAAATGGCTGCTAAAAGAAAAAAATGTAAATTCTTGTTTTTTTTTGGGACGGACGCTTGTTTATGCTGTTGGTATCTTTCAAATCGGAGAATAAAAAAAGGCCCCGATTGGAGCCTTAAATGTTTGGTGGAGTCGGAGGGTTTCGAACCCTCGTCCAAACGAAGAACTTCTAAGTCTTCTACATGCTTAGTTCGTGATTGTTTTTCGTGATTGCACCGGACAAGAACACCCAATTACAACCCTTATCTTCTAAGATCTCACACCGCCTCCGAAGCTAATTTGGTGCCAGTTCCCCAATTTGAACTTCCGAATTCCCTGCCTGGGGCGCAAGGGCGTGGGAGGAAGTACTCGTTCAACTTACTAAACTTCAGTCGAATTAAGCTCTATTAACATTCAGTTAATTAAGCAGCAAGTGCGTATGACGTGTTGTCAATTATTGTTCGAGACATGATATTTACGAGCTACACCTCAACGCTCGACATGCTTACACCTAGTTGTCGCATCCGCTGTCAAATCCAATACGACCCCATTAATGTAGGCTACAAATATACATCTTTTTTTAAAATAATGAAGAATGGTAGACGGAGTAACAATAGAGTTTCTTTTCTTTGATGAACTTTTTACCGTTTCAGTTGTACGGAGTTAAACTAAATCAATAAATATGGAGTCTTTTTTGAAATTTTTCACAATGATAGCATTGTTTATGACTTTATCGTCTCAAGGATGTGACGATAAAAACGCAAAACAAAATGCTGAGGACGTGGCTGGAAATCAACAAATAGAAAAGAATAAGGGCAAACGCTTTTCAAGTAAATGGAGTGAGGTACAGAAATTACAAGAGAAAGGGTTAATTAAATCCGCAGATTCTCTAGTAGAACTGATCTATCAAAAAGCTGTGACAGATAAAAATCATGCGGAACAATTGCGTTGTATGTCGGCGCAAGTGGATTTTGCAGGTGAATTAAATGAAGATGCTTGGCCCGCACAGTTTGCTGTTATCAACAAGTATGAAGCACGTGCTGCGTATCCAATGAAAAACATTGTGCGTGTAGAAAAAGCTAAGTTTCTTGCTCAATCCAACACTTGGTATTACAGAAATCATTCAGCAAATGATGAGGAAAAAGATCCACGTCTTTGGAATATCGCAAAACGTAATGCGGAAGTGAATAAGATTTTTGATCTCGCGTTGAACGACAATAAAGAGACAATGATCAATACTCCAATCAGTAATTATGCATTGGTGTTTGATATGAAAGAAACGGTCGTGCAACAAATCACGCCAACTTTATATCATTATGTGATTCAGGCATTCTTGACATTTATGAATGAAAATAGTTACGATTATCAAACGCTTCTTTCTGAAAAAAGTGATTGGTTATTGTTAGATGCTGCTTCATTTTTGAATGCTGATCTGTCTACAATCAAAAAGGAGGATGAGAATGCTAAAATCATTTTAAAATCATTTCAGGATATTCAAAAGGTTAATAAGAAAAAGGGATTTGATTTCTCTACGGACTGGTTTACGGTAAAGCGTTTTGCTTTCATGATGAGAGATTTTCAGGACCAAAGTTTGGAGCAAAAATATTGGAGTAATTTGCAAGAGATTGCACAAAAAACAACGTTCAAGCCTATTCGTTTAGAAATTCAACGTATGGAGTTGGAAAAAGATTATTATGCCTTGAATGAAAAAATTAATACGGGGAAATTAACTCAGCCGAAAGAGGAGATTGAGGCCTTGTTAAAACGTGTTCAAACGCATAAAAAAGAAACGGCATTGTTTCCGTATTTAAAAAATGGGCAATGGATAGAAAATGAAATCAAAGCAAAAACGCTGGAAATTCATCTAGAAACAATCAATGCTGCAAACAAACCCTTTTTAATGAACTGGGTTGTTAAAAATCTGTCGCAAGTAAAATACACGATTTATGAGGTGAACTTTGATGTAAATACCTTTGAACAAAAACGTGGTAAAGTAGTCGTGTCTAAAGTCGTTGATATTCCTGTCAAGGAAGATTACCAACCGTTTTCTACGGAGTTAATGATAGATGCCTTGCCAAAGGGGCATTATGAATTGGTGACAGATAACGAAGAGCAAAACAGTTACAATCATTTGTATTTTTATTCAACTGATATTTTCTTGTCTAGTTTAGAACATCATTTGTATTTGAATGATTTTACTACAGGAGAACCAAAGGCAGATTATGCAGTTTCATTAATGAGCAAACGTTGGAACAGTGAAAAGAATGCGTATGTCATGTCTGATAAAGTTGATGTAAAAACAGATGCACAAGGACAAATCCGTAAAACAGATTTAGATTATAACGCTTACGCGCTAATTGATAATATGTATTTCCTTCTTAGTGGAATGGGGTATTATAGAAATTCAATATCAGATGGAAAGCAAACCACCGTTGGTGACTTATTGACGGATAGAGCCGTTTATCGTCCAGGTCAACGTGTATATTATAAAGGAATCGTTAAGGTGTTCGAAAGTCCATCAAAAGGAAATGTTGTTGCAGGTGAAAAGGTAAAAGTTGAATTGTATGATAGCAACTACAAATTAATTAAAACACAAGAAGGGACTACAAACGCTTTTGGTAGTGTCGAAGGATTCTTCGATTTACCATCAAGTGGATTAAATGGAAACTTTACTTTGAAATTACATGGAAAAGAATTGTTGACTAACAGTTTTATCCAAGTGATGGAATACAAACGTCCGAAGCTATTGATAGAATGGTCAAAAGCAGACAAGGCGTACACCATGAAAGAAGAAAATAGTGTGAAAGGAATCTTGAAAACATATACTGGAATTCCTGTAGCAAATCAAGAGATGACGTTCTCTGTGAACGAAAATCAATTATGGTTCCCGAGAAGAGGGTATTCTTTCAACGAAAATAAATTGTGGAATGGAACCGTGAAAACGGATAGTAAAGGAGTGTTTGAAATCATTTTGCCAGCACAAGCAACTGATGAAATCAATCAAAAAAGATATGCCATTAATGTTTCTGCAATCGATGCTGCAGGAGAAAGCGTTACTTCTTTTACTTCTGTGAACATCTCTAAATTTGAATTTGATATTCAAATTCAAACGGACGCTTTTTGGAAAAAAGAATCTGCGGATTTTACAGTGGAAACAAATGCAAGTAATGGGGCGAAAATTGCTGCAAAAGGAGAATATATTATTTATAAGATAGAGAGAACGCCTGTAAATCCATTCCAAAGATCTTGGGCAGCACCAAAACAAACGTTGGTGTCTGAAACAGATTTTAAAGCAAATTTTGATTACTTGGATTACCAATGGAAAGAAGGAAAAGTAGATTCTATCGTACTAACAAAAGGACAATGGACAGCTTTTCAAGCAATCAACATTTCCACATTGAATTGGAAAGATGGGGAATATGTTCTTGTTGCAAAAGCAAAAGATAAGAATGGTTTTGAAGTTGAAGGAAACACAATTTTCCGTGTTCAAAAGGAACTAGCAGCATTAAGCTCAGAGCAAGTGCTATTTATTCAAAAGAAAAACAATCCAATCCTTGGTAAGGAAATGGAAATAGAATTGTTCTCTAAAGTGAAGGATGGTGTAGCTATGGTTTCCTTTTATGACGGAACAAAAGATTTGGGATCACAACGTGTAGCGATTGAAAATGGTAAAGGAGCGCTTTCATTTGCATTGCCAAGTGTATTAAAGCAAATGTTAGAAATCCGTGTTACAATGATTCGATTCGGGAAAATATTCACCGCAAGCGACAGCTTCATTCCTGCATCAGAAATTCCAAATATGGAAGTAGAGTGGATGAGTTTCCGAGATAAAATTAAACCCAATCAAAAAGAGGAATGGCGATTGAAAGTAAAAGGAGAAGATGGTAAACCCGTTGCTGCTGAAGTTTTACTTTCTATGTATGACGCTTCTTTAGATCAATTTGCAAAAAATGCTTTCCATTGGAATACTTTGGGTTATGGATATTACCTTGGTCAACGTAATCCCATGTTTAACACTTCTTCTACCTATGCGAATTTTACAAAAAATAGCGTGGAGAAAGAACGTGCAGTAGATCTGTTCGAACTTCAAACGCATTTCCTTTACGGTCTTTATGGCACTTCTAATTACGCGATTAAATCAAAGATGCATGTGAAAAGCGGGGAAATGTCAATTTCGGCAAAAGGGTCGAGAACATCGGTAAGGTACGAAATGATGGACGCTGCACCTGCGCAACAAACAGCAGTGTTGGAAGAACTGGCTTTCGTTGAAGAAGAAACCGTATCGGTGAAAGAGCAGGGGAATGTCAGAGAGAATTTACAAGAGTTGGCTTTCTTTTTACCTACGCTAACAACAGACGCAAATGGCGAAGTGAAAGTAGTGTTTAATGCGCCGCAAGCGCTAACAACATGGCGTGTTTTAGGCTTGGCATACTCCAAAGATTTGGGAGCAGTAAGTTTTGAAAAAGAAACGATGACGCAGAAGGAGTTAATGGTAGAAATCACAGCGCCGCGTTTTGTGAGAGAAGGTGATGTCGTTTATATGACTGCACGCGTTTCAAATACAACGGAGAAAACATTAACAACACAGGTGGATTTAGAGCTTTTCGATTTGATGACCAATAAAAGCATAAACAGTGAATTTGCTTTGAATAAAAATGGACAGGAAATCCAATTGAATGCAGGAGCTTCACAAATTGTAGAATGGAAGATAAACGTGCCATATACATACACCAATGTAGGTGTGCGCGTAATGGCAAATGCACAGAAAATAACAGATGGTGAACAGGTTTTAATTCCAGTGTTATCGAATAAAACAATGGTAACGAACGCACTTCCTTTTACTTTAGGAAAAGCAGGGGATCATGTGATTGACTATTCTTCAATTCTACCGAAATCAGATGTTGCTCAATTAATGGTAACATTAGATTACGTACAAAATCCGTTGTGGCATGTATTAATGGCTATGCCAAATGTGATGGATAAAAATGATCAACAAACGTTACAGCTTTCTAACCAATTGGTCGTTTTTGCAGCTTTAGACAAAATTTTAGAACACAATCCTGCTATTATTAAAGTATTGGAAACATGGAAAGCACGTGGCGCTTCAGCTTTAATGTCAGAGTTGGAAAATAATGCAGAATTGAAGCAAATCATGCTACAAGAAACTCCTTGGGTGTTGCAAGCGCAAAGTCAGGCAGATCGTAAAATGTATTTGGCAAATCTATTGTTAGCCGTTGATGCAAAACAGCAAGCGAAAGACAATTGGAATAAACTGGTAGACGGATTGACATTCGAAGACAAAGGTTGGCCTTGGTGTTTTGGCATGCCATCGAACGCGTATATTTCTAAGCAAATATTGAAGAACATTCAACGCATGCAACAGTTGAACCCCGTATTTGCAAAGGAAATTGTTGACAATAAAGTGATCGAAAATGTAATGCATTACGTTTTGACAGTTGAACAATCACGCTTTGAAAAAATCAAAGACAATGCGATTGCTGCGCAGTTCGATGACCTTGACTTGTATCTATTGACTTTACAAGTGAAAGGCGATTGGAGTAAGTACGATAAAATGATTAAGATATTAGAAGTAAACGCAACGAAAGATTGGGCTAAACGTTCCATTCATGCGCAAATGATCGTGGGTAAAATTGCAACGTTGAAGAACCAAACGGCATTGAATAAGGAAATCAATACTTCTGTTAAACAACGTGCCATTACTACTGCAGATCGCGGTACGTTCTGGCCAAATGGAATGACACAGCAAGGTGTACAATATGGCGACGTATATACACAAGCGATGATTATTGATTATTTGAGTAAAGACGATCAGGCAAAAACATTGGTGCAAAACGCTCAATTGTGGTTGTTACTTAATAAACGCTCAAACGATTGGGGGAATAATTACGCAACAACGGAAGCCATTTTTGGATTGACAATGTCTACAGATTGGTCTACGGCTAGTATTACGGACGCATTTAAACAAAACGGGAAAGTACTTTCAATCGATAAAATGGAATTAGGATCTGGTTATTTGAACATCAGTTTAGATAGACCGTTTATGCCATTGACCATTCAAAAGAAAAACGCAAATCCGAGTTTTGGAACCGTTTTCACAAGTTATTTAATCGACATTGATAAGGTGGAAACACATGAAACGGGATTAAAAATTTCGAAAATTGTTTACAGAATGGAGCCTTCTAAAGATGGAAAAGGAGATTTCGTTAAAGTGAAAATAGATGCGAATACCAAGTTGAAACAAGGAGAACGTTTGTTCGTTGAGTTGAAATTGGAAGCAGATCGAGAAATGGAATATTTGCAAATAAAAGATTACAGAGCAGCAGGTTTAGAACCAGTGGATCAGGCTTCTGGCTACCAATATTCAGGTGGTGTTGGCAGCTATAAAGATGTAAAAGATGCAAGCGTACAATTCTCTATCGGACACGTACAACGCGGAGTTTACCTCTTGAATTACGAATTAGTTGTAGCCAGAAAAGGAAACTTTTCAAACGGTTACGTCATGGTTCAAAGTGCCTTTAATCCAGAAATGGTCGCTTACGGTTTAGGAAGCAGAATCACAGTCGAATAAACACTTTATTAATCTATTGAAATGCCGGGACAGTTTTGTTTCGGCATTTTTTTTGTCCTGTTTTACCTTTGTTCTGGAAGCTGATTTGGCAGCTTTAACGGTCTGCGCGCTTTAGTAAAAACAATGAAATGGGTTCACTGGCTGGTTTACAACGTGCTTCCTTCGGTCGCAGTCGCCACCTAGCGCTCACACCATTTCACCTGTTTCTAGCTACCGCGCTCCGCCCTAGCTGTCTTACGAAAGAAAGTTAGCCGTTTCCAATTGAAATTCTTTTTCCAATAAAGGGGGTTTTAGTAGAAAAAATGGAGTGTATCTATATGCCAATATAGAGATATGATTATTCGCAATAAAAATAAAGGGAGATAAATGCTCTTGGTTTTCAGAATCGGTTTTCAGAAAACTAAAAACGATATGCGCATATTGAGATATAGGAGTGAAGACCATGATTTTTCTGCCTGGCGTAAGGCGATAGCTACGCGAAGTAGCTTTTTCACTTGCTCCTTGATGTGGAGCGACTTTAGAAGCTACAGAGAAAGGTTAGCAAGGTGAATTGGTGCGAGCGTACTAAAGCCTGAAGACAGATAAGCAGCCATAAGAAAATAAATATTTTAGGAAATAAAAAAGGCCCCTAATTGGAGCCTTAAATAGGTATTGATGGACTAATAATCGTCGTCTTCGTCTTCGTCATCATCCCAATCTTCATCGTCGTCGTCCCATTCGTCGTCGTCGTCAGAATTGATCAAGTATTGACTTGCAATTTCGTCGTCTATGTCATCTTCATCGTCGTCAAATCCAAACAAGTTGATATCCTCATCTTCAAAGTCGTCATCAAAAGCTACGGAGTCTTTTCCGCTTTTTTTGTATGGATTTAACTTTGTTTTTTTGTTTTTACCATCTTGAGTTGTATCAACATCCTTTTTTGGACCTTCTTTTTTCTTTTTAGAAGGCAATGGAGTGATCACTGCGGGTTCTGGTGACGGAGCCATTGGCGGTCTTTCTGATCTACCAGCCGTGTCTCTGTTATCTCGAGGAGCATTGTTATCACGTGGACCTTTGAAATCCCTGTTGCTAGGATACGGTCTACTGTCATTACTTCTCGGAGGTCGGTTCTGGAAGTTTCCGTCTCTATTGGGACGTGAATTTCCGCTATCCCCACGATCATCTGCTTTTTTCACAACGCAACTACGTCCATTGAAGCTGAATCCGTCCATTTCATCAATGGCCTCATTCGCCTCACTGTCGTTGGGCATTTCTACGAAAGCAAACCCTCTAGGTTTATCTGTCTCCTTGTCTTTTGCAATGGTTACTTTATTAACAGTACCAAAGCGTTCAAACTCTTGACGCAATTGAGCGTCTGATACGCCAAAATCTAATTTGGCAACAAAAATGGTTGTCATTTATTATTCCTGAACTCTATTCTTTGATTCGAATTTATTAATTTTTTTATTAATATCAATTAGTTATAAATAAAAAAAAAATAAATAAGCATCCAATACGGATGCTTAATCAAGTCTAGTTCTCTTATTTTTTTAATAAATCTCTAATTTCTGTCAACAATTCTTGCTCGGCAGTAATCGTTGGTGCTGCTGGCTCTTCAGCTGCAACTTCTTCCTCAGATTTTTTGCTCATGTTTTGCAATTTATTGATCCCTTTGATTACCATAAAGATACAGAAAGAAACTACAATGAAGTTGATAACTGTAGCGATGAACTTACCGTACAATACACCATTCCATGCTAGCTTTTCTAGGTTTTCAGCGTTTGCAGCTTTCATTGCTGGGTTTAGGATCAACGGTGTGATGATGTCACCAACCATTGATGTCACAATTGCGTTAAAAGCGCTACCCATAACCACGGCAACCGCCAGGTCGATAACGTTTCCACGCATGATAAATTGTTTGAACTCTTGTAACATATTTAACGAAATTATAGGTTATGATGGATGTAAAGGTAATAAATCATCAGTATTATTTCAAAATCTATTTTGTTTTATACGGATGTCTATTTTCGATGGAACGACTTAGTGTTAAGTCATCTGCATATTGTAATTCACTACCAACAGAAACGCCTCGAGACAGTGTAGTTATTTTTATATCAAAGGGTTGTAGTTTTTTGTACAGATAAAAGTTGGTTGTATCACCTTCCATTGTTGCACTTAATGCAAAAATGATTTCTTGAACAACTTGGTCAGTCATCTTTTTCATCAACGATGGTATTTGCAACTCCGATGGTCCAATGCCATCCATGGGAGAAATAATCCCACCCAATACATGATATACGCCTTTGTAGGATTCTGTTCCTTCAATTGCCATGACATCACGTATGTCTTCAACAATACAAATGACGCTGTGATCACGCTCCGGATTGGAACAGATTTCACATAATAATACATCTGAAATGTTGTGACAGTTGTAACAGTAATGTACGTGTTCGTGAAGAGCTTCAATGGCAGAAGTGAATTGTGTAACTTCATCTTGTTCGCGTTTAAGCAAGTCTAAAACCAATCGTAATGCTGTACGCTTCCCAATTCCTGGAAGGGACGAAATTTGATCTACGGCTTTTTGAATATGCTTACTTGGAATGTTCACGCAGCAAAGATAAAAATTGTTTGGTGGGCAACCTTATTTATCGATTGCTTTTTTTATTGAGTAGTGGATGTTCCAATTTTTGTCTACATCTTTCTAATTTGAATTGGCTTTTATGAGGAAAAGGAACATAGTAAATCAAAGAGTTTCACTATTTTTGTTTAATAATTTTAAATAATGGCGCAACAAACCATAAACATCCGTAATAAAAGAGCTCGCTTTGAATATCACCTCGAAGATACTTTCGTGGCTGGTGTTCAATTAACAGGTACTGAAATCAAAAGTGTGAGACTCAGTAAAGCAAGTATTCTTGAAGCGTATGGGGTAATTGTACGCGGTGAAATTTTCATTAGAAATATGCATATTTCAGAATATGACAATGGGACCTATTATAACCATTCAACACGTCGTGATAGAAAACTATTGTTAAACAAAAAAGAAATTGCAAAGATTGATAAGTTCCTAAAAGATAAAGGAAATACAATCGTTCCTTTAAAAATGTTTCTTTCAGAAAAAGGCTGGGCAAAAATGGAAATTGCTTTGGCGAAAGGAAAGAAGTTGCACGATAAACGTCAAGATCTTAAAGAAAAAGATGATAAACGGGATATGGATCGCGTAATGAAGAACTTTAAATAGGTTAGAGGTTTTGAATTAATGTAACAAGATTTACTCCCAATACAGCAATGGATAAAGGAAGTATTAAATAACATGTTGCCGTAATCAAAAGGGTGAAAGCCGGATTCATTTTTTTATAGAAAAGTAAAATACTTGGTAACAGTAAGAAGAAAATTAGTGCTATAAGAGGATCATTCTCTATTTTTTTTTCCCAAACTTGTTTCCCAAGATATGTTTTATTTATAAAATGAACGTCATCTTTAAATATCATAGATTTCACAATAAGGTAATTGGGCTGGTTTAGAGTTAGGACAATATTTTCGTCTAAATGTTCAATTTCTTCTTCAGAATATCCCATTTCTTTTAATTGGAGGTTGACTTCATCTATGATTTGTTCCTGTTTATCTTCTGTTATTGATTTTGATTCAAACCTGCTTGAAGGGAAGTAAAAATTGTCTACTGTAATTAGCAATGCAACGATTAAGCAGAAGATAGAACCGTATTTAGCAATTTTATATTTTTTACTTTTTAATAAGTTATGGTAGTAGCGAACGTCTGCTTCTTGTTCTTTTTTCTTTTGTGCATAGTAATTCCTTCTAGCTTCTTCATAACGTTCTTGTGCGGTTTTTCCGTTATGTGTACTTTTTGCACGCGAGCTACGTTGAGTTTGCTCTTGATGAATTATTGTGGAAGGCTGTACTTTCGTTTTTCCAGTTAGTATTTCATACGCCAATTTCACTTCAATAAAGCGTGCTTCATTACCCGGGTTTTTATCTGGATGCAGTTCAAAAGCTAATTTTCTATAAGCTGATTTTACTTCTTGTAAGCTGGCATTATTGGGTAATCCCAATTGGCTATAGTACCGACTCAAATCCATTTTTTGCAATTACGTTTTCATAGTTTGGAAGGCGTAGTATCTTGTCACTTTTACTACGTTTCATTGTATCAATATTACCAATTAATTTTGGAATATGGAAAGGAGAGATGTTTTGGTAAAAGGCTTTTGTCTTCCATGCTTCTTGTATTATTCCTTCCACAACCAAAACAATTTGTTGACCTAGTTTATCATGATCTTGCCACCAAATAAAAAAGGGACAGGGTAAAAGTTTTGATAAGTGTTTTTCTAGGGTTTCAATCTGTACTTTTATGCCTCCCGTATTAATGGTAAAGTCTGCTCTTCCTAGCCACTTAAAGTAACGATTGCCTTCTATTTCTACAATGTCATTGGTTTTTAAACGTTCTTGTCCTAAGGTTGGTGCATGTACGATTAAGGTGTTGTCTACTTCTTTGGAAATAGAAATTCCTTCTAATGTTTGATAATAATAATCTGTTTTTTTTCCAACGCTGCGCAGCGCGAAATGAGAGATGGTTTCTGTCATTCCAAATGTTTGGTAGACAGAATGTCCTAAATCCGCAAGCATATTGATGTGTTTATCGGAAAGTGTTCCACCACCAATGATAATCTGTTTTGCGAGCATTAATTTCTCTGGTGTTTCCTCTAAAATTGTTGCCATCTGAAGAGGAGCAAGGGAAATAAAGTCAAAAGGACTGTCAATTTCTTTTAATGGATTAGCTTGTGGACGAATACAATGTATTCGAAGATCATGTTCAGCCGCACGTACCAGCATCATTTTCCCACCGATGGTTTCAGGGTTTAAACTCATTAAAGCGGAATCACCTGCTTTTAGCTCTAAAAAGGAAACAGTAGCTTTTGCAGAAGCTATTGCATGTTTTTTTTCTATACGAATACGTTTCGGAGTTCCTGTTGATCCCGAACTTGTAGCCTCAAAAAAAGTGCTTTCGGAGTGCCAATTGGATAAGAAGTTTTCGATGTCTCCACGAGGACAATCGGATGAGAAAGTAATGCGCATATTATTGGAATGGTCTTTGCAAGTAAGGTAATAAAAATATCAAGAAATTATGAGAAAATTAGCACTACTTTTTAGTTTATTAGTTCTTCAATTTGTAGCTTTTTCGCAAGAACAAGGAAGTGGAATCGTTTTTCAAAAGTTAACCTTTGAAGAAGCCAAAGCGCTTTCTAAACAAACGGGAAAACCAATCTTCATGGATGCCTATACAGTTTGGTGTGGTCCATGTAAGTATTTGGATAAAAAAGTATTCGTTGATGAAGAAGTAGGCGCATATTTCAATAAGAACTTTATCAATATTAAAGTGGAGATGGAAAAAGATGTCGATGGACCTATGTTGGCTCAGAAATTCAAAGTGAGAGGATATCCAACTTTATTGTTTATCAATAGTGAAGGACAAATGATCAAACAACAGGTCGGAGCATTGGGAGCACCAGCCTTATTGGATTTTGGGAAAAGTGTAAAGTAAGATATAACGCAGTACCTATAAACGATAAAAAAATCCCTTGCAAGTAACTTAGCAAGGGATTTTTTTATGCTTTAATTTGCATGTGATCCATGTGATGACCTAGTAGTGATTTTCTTCCCACTGTTTCAAAGCCTAAGCGGTCATAAAGACGTTTCGCATTAGGGTTCTCATCATCAACAAGTAAACCTAAGGTCAATTTTCTGTTCCCATTAAATTCCGAAATGGTGTTTTTTAACAACTGACTTCCTAATCCTTTTCCTTGTTGGTCTGGTCGAACACCAAACGTGTCAATATAAATTTCTCCTGCTTGTGTTTCATCCTCAGGAAAAATATCCCGGTTGTAATTTTCTTTCAAATGTTGAAGGACAGGTTTTCTCAATTCATTTAAATGTTGCCCGTCATAGATGCAGATTGCAGCAAATACCATTTCTTCATCTGCTAGTACCCAGCAGTTGTCATAAGAATACTGGTTGCCTTCTTGCTCAATCAAATGTTGGAAAAAACGTTTACCTTCTTCTGTGTTTTTTTGACCAATCATATCGTAGATGATATCTTCCATTGCTAGGAAAAGTAGATCGGTTACTTGTGGTGCTTCACTTTGTTTGGCTTTGCGGTATTCCATGTGTTTATTTTTTAAAAATCATTTTGTCAATGCTGTATTTACCAGGTCCTAAGAGTAGAATAGAAATGTAGCCAATCATGAACAGAGACGGGAGTTCTTGTTTACCTAGGAAGTTCCATTCATGAACACTGAAAATAACCAATAAGCAAATGATAAGTGGAATACAAGCTAATCGGGTAAAAAGACCAAGCATAAGTAAAACGCTACACACTAATTCTGCGAAAATGGTCAATCCTAAGGATACAGAAGGTGGCATCCCCATAAAGGAGATAAAGTTTTCAGCTGCAGCATCAAAGTTCATGAGCTTTTTCCATCCGTGTTCTGGAATCATAAAAAAGCCAATACCTAGTCTTAGAACGAGTAGACCTAAGTCCTGAGTGGAGGTATTGCGTATAGATAAAAAGAATTTCTTCATGGTTGAAAAGGATTAAAGTTGAAAAATACACATTTCAGTTAAATAAAAAAAGGAAGGCGACCTTTTGGGTCGCCTTCCTGAAATATGTATAGATGGAGAATACTATTTCTCTTTATCCATTTTTTCTTTCAATTCAGCCAACGCATCTAAATCTCCTAATGTAGATTTTTCATTGCTTTGGTTGATTGCGTTTACCGCTGAGTTAGAAGAACCACCTTTTTTAGCACCACCTTTAGACGCTACTGGTTTGTCATCTCCTTCTTCGAAAGTACGTGTGTGAGACACAACGATTTTCTTAGACTCTTTGTTAAACTCGATAACTTTGAAATCTAATGTTTCTTCCACTTTCGCGTTAGATCCATCTTCTTTACGTAAGTGTTTAGCAGGACAGATTCCTTCTACACCGTAAGGTAAAGCAACGATTCCAGATTTATCTTTGTTTTCGATGATTGTTCCTTGGTGTACAGATCCTTCTCCGAAGATAGTTTCAAATACATCCCAAGGGTTTTCTTCTAATTGTTTGTGTCCTAAAGAGATACGACGGTTTTCACGGTCGATTTCTAAAACAACAACTTCCATTTCATCACCTACTTTGCAGAACTCAGATGGGTGTTTGATTTTCTTTTGCCAAGATAAATCAGAAATGTGAATCAATCCGTCAACACCTTCTTCTAATTCTACGAATACTCCGAAGTTAGTGAAATTACGAACTTTAGCGTTGTGCTTAGAGCTCACTGTGTATTTGCTTTCGATATCATTCCATGGATCTGGCATCAATTGTTTGATTCCCAAAGACATTTTACGCTCTTCACGATCCAAAGTCAATACTACAGCTTCAACTGTATCACCAACATTCATGAAGTCTTGAGCAGAACGTAAGTGTTGAGACCATGACATTTCAGAAACGTGGATTAATCCTTCAACTCCTGCTGCGATTTCAACGAATGCTCCGTAATCAGCCATAACTACAACTTTTCCAGAAACTTTATCACCAACATTGATGTTAGTATCTAAAGCATCCCATGGATGTGGTTGTAATTGTTTTAATCCTAAAGCGATACGTTTCTTATCATCATCAAAGTCTAAGATAACAACGTTCAATTTTTGATCTAATTCAACAATCTCTTCTGGGTGGTTAACACGTCCCCAAGATAAGTCTGTAATGTGGATCAATCCGTCAACACCACCCAAGTCGATGAATACACCGTATGAAGTAATGTTTTTAACTGTTCCTTCCAATACTTGACCTTTCTCAAGACCAGAAATGATTTGTTTTTTCTGCTCTTCCAACTCAGCCTCAATAAGAGCTTTGTGAGAAACAACAACGTTACGGAACTCTTGGTTAATTTTAACCACTTTGAATTCCATGTTTTTACCAACGTAGATATCGTAATCACGAATAGGTTTAACGTCAATTTGAGATCCTGGCAAGAACGCCTCAATTCCAAATACATCAACGATAAGACCTCCTTTTGTACGACACTTAACGAATCCTGTGATAACTTCACCTGTACGTAATACGTCATTAACACGGATCCACGCTTTGTGCATACGTGCTGTACGGTGAGAAACGATCAATTGACCTTGTTTGTCTTCTTGACATTCAACGTAAATATCTACTGTATCACCAACTTTTAAGTCTGGGTTGTAACGGAACTCAGAAGCAGGAATAACACCTTCAGATTTGTATCCGATGTTGATAATTACTTCTTTTTTCGTAACTGCAACAACTGTACCTTCGATTACTTCTTTCTCTGTAATAGATGTCAAAGTAGACTCGTACTTGTCTGATAACTCAGCGCGTTGTGCGTTGTTGTAACCGTCTAAAGCTAACGCTTCCCAGTCAAAATCTGCAGTTCCCTGCGGTTTAATTTCTATTGCCATTTGGCTGTATTTACTTGTATCTCAGGAACCCTCAACCCTGAAAGAAATGATACTTGGTCGACAGAGGGATACGACTTTATACTCTTTTCGAGGGCGCAAAGATAGGATGATTTTACTTCAAAAACAAATAGTTAATGCACAAAATCGTAACCTAAATTAAGAATGTTTTTTGACCGTTTTGCTGATAATGAATTACCAAACGTAAATATGGAACGAATAAAGGAAATCAAATAACTGTTTTCTCTTTTTTCTGGGCGTTCCCCACCAAGTTCCTTGGGGGGCAGGCTATCCGCTGTATTCCCTCCCAAAGGTTTTTGGGAGGGAGATGCCGCTCCTATCCTTAACGCGAAATCGGTTTTCAAAAGGTCATTTTTTTATAAAATGCCAATGACCGGCTTGATATTTAATGTACTTTTCTATTTACACTATATATATAGTATAACAATTGCTTTTCTGCCCCGGCGGAGTGCATTAGCTGGCCGATGGTAGAAAAATATACATTGCACGACTTGTACGCAGCGACTTTAGAAGCTGTGAAGAAGGCGTTGGCAATGTTTTTTTTGACAAGGGCACTAGCGCACGCAGACGGAAAAGGCAGCTAAAATATTATTTAACGGATAAAAAAGGTGTTTCTTGGCTCGGAAATCAGTTTTATATTTCCAAAATGAAGGCGCTTTTTTCAAAATGAAAATAAAACGAGAAGTTGGCAGGCTTGGAATCTAAATAGCGTTTTATTGTATTTAGCTGGCTGTCAGGTTGTTTGTGGTTCGTTTGCCTTTTTTGTTTTTTTGTGGTACGCTGATTGCAAAGTGTATAGTAGCAGCATATTCAACCATGTTGCATAAGTTTACATAATTAGTTGATAGGTGATAATTTTTTTAGGTAAGGTTAGGTTAATTAGGTGAGTTTTTATTTAAAGAAACCGTGGTAGCAATACTACGGTTTTTTTTTGTCCTATGAAAATGGTTAAGCGACTTCTGTACTTGATTTTATCCATTGAATTTAGCTATTTTTGTTTCATCAAAATGAACAAGATGAAAATTTGTAACAATATATTGGACGCTATTGGGAATACGCCAATGGTAAAATTGAATAAAATCACGCAAGAATTGCCATGTACTGTCTTGGCAAAAGTGGAGTATTTTAATCCTGGGAATTCTTGTAAAGACAGAATGGCTCTGAAAATGGTTGAAGATGCGGAGAAAGACGGACGATTGAAGCCCGGAGGAACTATCGTTGAGGGAACATCTGGGAATACCGGGATGGGCTTAGCGTTGGCTGCCGTGGTAAAAGGATATAATTTGATTTGTGTAACAACAGACAAACAATCGAAAGAAAAAGTAGATATCCTTCGTGCAATGGGGGCTAAATGTGTGGTTTGTCCAACGGATGTTGAGCCAACAGATCCACGTTCTTACTATTCTGTGTCTAAGCGTTTGGCAGAAGAAACACCAAATGGTTGGTATGTAAATCAATATGACAATCCATCGAATTCAGTAGCGAATTACGAACAAACTGGACCTGAAATTTGGGATCAAACGGACGGGAAAGTGACACATTTTGTGGTTGGTGTTGGTACAGGTGGAACCATTTCTGGAATTGGGAAATATTTGAAAGAGAAAAACCCTAATTGTAAAGTTTGGGGAGTAGATACTTATGGTTCGGTTTTCAAAAAATACCATGAAACTGGAATCTTTGATGAGAATGAGATCTATTCTTATGTAACAGAAGGTATTGGTGAAGATATTTTACCAAAGAACGTAGATTTTTCAGTGATTGATGGATTTACAAAGGTTACGGATAAAGACGCTGCTGTTTATTGCCGTAGATTGGCAAAAGAAGAAGGGATGTTTGTGGGAATGTCTGCTGGTTCTGCAATTAAAGGGGTGTTGCAATTGAAAGAGCATTTTGGTCCAGATGATACGGTTGTCGTTCTTTTCCATGATTCAGGGTCACGTTATGTTGGAAAAATTTTCAACGACGATTGGATGAGAGAAAGAGGGTATTTAGTAGATGAAGTGAAAACTGCAGGTGATTTAATTGCTGGACATGCAGACCAGCCAATGGTTACAGCCTTTGCTGAAGAAATTGTTTCTCACGCTATTGATCGCATGCGCAAATTCGGAATTTCTCAAATACCTGTTAAAAAAGACGGAACGTTTGTAGGATCTGTTGATGAAACGGCTTTGTTCTCCTTTTTGGTAGATAATCCAACTTGTTTAGATGCACCTTTAGGGCAATTAATGGGTAAACCATATCCGATCGTTAAAGAGAAAACAACGGTGGAAGAAGTGTCTAAATTAATCAGTAAAGAAAATAATGCTGTTTTAGTAGAAATGGAAAACGGAAAATACCATATTATTACGAAGTACGATATCATTGCTTCTTTGGCTTAATCGAAAGATGGAGATCAAAGATCAAATGAATAACTTAATCCGACTAGGGCAAAAACCTAGTCGGATTATTTCTTTAGTGCCGTCCCAAACCCAGTTTTTACATTATTTAGGGTTGGAGGAAGAGGTTGTAGGTATTACCAAGTTTTGCATTCATCCAAAAGAATGGTTTGAAACAAAAACACGTGTTGGAGGGACGAAAAATGTGAATGTTGAGCGAGTTCGTGCGCTTCAACCCGATTTTATCATTGCGAATAAAGAGGAAAACACATTGGCAGATATTCAGTTGCTAAAAGAAATTGCTCCAGTTTATCTTTCGGATGTAAATACTAAAGAACAAGCATATGATATGATGCTTACTTTGTCGCGTATTTTTGATAAGGAGCAGCAAACACAAGAGATGATTGATGCAATCGAATTACGACGATCTCAATTGGAGTTGATTCCATTTACCTACCTTTATTTTATGTGGAAGGATCCGTATTTTACAGTAGGACCGAATACGTTTATCCATCATTGGATTGGAGAGTTTGGTGGGGTGAATGTACAGCAAACCGAACGCTATCCTGAATATGACTTTTCGCAAAATGATTCACCTGATGTGGTTTTCATCAGTACAGAACCTTTCCCGTTTTCAGCGGAACATATTCCCTTCTTTGAAACCCAATTCCCAAGTAGTAAAATCACGATTGTTGATGGTGAGATGGCCAGTTGGTATGGAAATAAAATGGAAGAAGCTACTTCTTATTTTGTGGATTTATTGCGTCTGAAAAAGCATTGATTTTAGACGAGTTGTTTCCTATGTAAAGTAGTAAATCAGCTAAAAGATCACTTTCCATATTGTAATGAATGTTCCCTTTTATTTTCATTACATTAGGTTTGGTCATGGTTCCTTCTATGGTTATTTTATCCATGTTAGAAATGATCTCCATCAAGTCTCCTACTACAGTTGACATGCCAAGCATACCCATAATCATAGTGTTCCCATCGAACTTTAATAATTGAGGTCCCGTCAATTGTATATGTAGGGGTTTTCCTAAGTTGTTAATGTTTTTTTCATTTGTTTTAGCCCAGATGATTCCGTTGTTTTCGTCTAGTTTTTCTTCGTATTTTGGGTGTTTCCATTTTGCCAATGTACTGTCATAAACTTTCATTTGAAAGTATAAATCTCCAATAGGGGCAACGGAAGGATTCCCATTGTTTACCTCAATAAATAGTCCGTTGTAGTTGTGTTTCAATGCGCTGATTTTGTCTGTGAAAAGCGCAAGGATAGGATTTGCTTTCCCATTTTTATCTGCGGCAAACTCTAAGTCGTATTCAGGTGTTTTTTTATCGAAATGATAATTTTCTTTTGTAGTTAAATGACCATCTAACACTAACCTGTTTTTGTTCCAAGTTAGCATGATGTCTAATCGTTCTTGTTGAGATGAAGCGTATTGGAAATGAATACTTTCTTTACCTTTTATTTTTTTTGATTCCCATTTTTGGCTATCGAAATAGGATTTTAATTGATTAAGACTAAGGCCTTCTGATTGTAATATGCAAACGGAATTCCCTTTGATGTGCCAAAACGCTTTTGGGAGTTCGGATTTTGCGTTTTTTTCGAATTTTTTTATGTTATTGAGGGAGAAAATTTGGCCTGAAATATCTTGTTCTTGAAAATGATCAGAGAAGAAAAACATTGGTTTCGTAGGATCTATGCCCAGATCTGGAAAGTCGGTTCCTTTGAGAGAATCCAAATTGTTGAGTAATGAACGTAATTCTTTTGACTTTTCACCCCAAAGCACACTGTATGTTAAGTCAGAGACTATATTTTTAGGATAAACCGCTATAGAGAACGGGATTTTATTTGAAGGTGTAAGATCACTTTTATTACTGAATTTAAATAGCATCAAGTAACTAACAGAGAATAAGATTATTCCTGCAATAGCCAATAGGGTGTAGCTCGAAATCCGAGCGATTTTACGCAACATTTTCATTGCTGTAAATGTACATCTTTTTCAATCATGGTTGTTTTTTTTAGCGTCATATTTATGAAAGAAATAGAACGCCTATTTTCTTTCATGTTATATGCTTTTAAAGAGGTCGTAAATAAAAGGATTGTATTCTTCTTTTTCTTTAGTCATTGGAAAATGTTAGAAAGCCATCTTTAATAGATACAGTTCAAATGAATAATTTGTAATTTTGAATCATGGGAAAACTAGGCATGTGGATATTAAGTTTATTAGGGTGGAAGATTGATAGAACACCACCAACAGGCGCACAGAAATGTGTTGTGGTTGTTGGTCCACATACTTCCAATTGGGATTTTGTCATAGGTAAATTAACTTTTTCATATTATGGAGTTAATGCGAAATTTTTGATAAAAAAGGAAATGTTTATTCCGGGATTTGGATGGTTTTTGAAGCGCATGGGAGGTGTTCCTGTTGATCGTAAAGCTAAAAACAATATGACAAAACAGGCAGTTAGCTATTTTTCGGAATATGATAATTTATTTCTGGTTTTTACACCAGAAGGAACCCGAAGTTATAATCCGCATTGGAAAAAAGGCTTTTATTACATTGCACAAGAGGCTAATGTACCTATTTACATGGCTTATATTGATTATAAAACAAAAACAGGAGGGTTTGATGAATTGTTTGTTCCGACTGGGGATTCGGAAAAAGACATCAGGCATATAAAGCAAGTGTTGAGTAAGTATACAGGAAGAATTCCTGAAAATGGAATTCGAGCAGATGATTAAATTTTCCCTTTTGGTGTAGTGATGATTCCTGTTTTTTTATCGAAACCATAAGGACAATGACGACAACCGCTTTTACAGCAGTAACCTCTTTTTAAATGATGTTTCTCAGTAAAACATATGTATCCTTCAGGTGTATAGTAATATTCATCATCTTCCCAACGTTTTTTCTTTGAGAAACCGCTCATGTCATCATTCATAATTTCAAAAATAATCTAAACTTTCAGAAAATGATCTTCGATTTCCAAAAATCAATCCTTGAAGAAGTAAAACATGAATTCCTAACGGAAAGAAATATTCAGCTTTGGGTTAAAAGAGATGATTTAATTGATGAAGAAGTGTCTGGTAATAAATGGCGTAAGTTGAAATTTAATATGCAACAATTTCAAGCCTTAAAAAATACGTCTATTTTGACTTTTGGGGGGGCGTTTTCCAATCACTTATTAGCTACAGCAAGTGCGTGTAAGCGTATGGGGATTCCTTCTATTGGAGTTGTAAGGGGTGAAGAGTTAAATGCGTCGTCTAATAGTGTGCTCAGACGTTGCGATGAATTAGGAATGCATTTACATTTTGTTTCTCGTGAGGAATATACGCTAAGAGCTATGAATGCTTATTATGAAGAGTTGTTACAACAATTTCCGAATGCGTATATTATTCCTGAGGGAGGAGCAAATTATTATGGAATGATAGGTTGTCAACAAATTGTTACAGAACTCAATGATTTTGAACATTTGTTTGTTGCACAAGGAACAGCAACAACGAGTGCAGGATTGCTTTTAGGATTAAGTGAAGCTAAAAAACTTCATGTCGTTCCTGTGCTTAAAGGATTTGATTCTATTAGAGAAATGGAAAGCTTATATCGCAAGGCGACAATTGATGAAGAAACCATTCACGATTTGATGGAGAATATTGTAGTTCATGAAGAGAGCCATTTTGGGGGGTATGCAAAAACAACTTCAGAATTGTTGGATTTTATGCGTTTTTCAAAAGAAAAGTTGAAATTGCCTTTAGATCGTGTTTATACAGCAAAAGCATTTCATGCACTTTGGAATTGGATGTCTGTGCATGATATTCGAAATACAAAGATAGTCTTCCTCCATACTGGTGGATTAGGTGAGCATTCAAAAGAGTAAGTCTACCAATTGTCTTGCTTCCGCAACATCATGAACTCGAAGGATAGAGGCTCCTTTACTTAGAGCAATTGCATTTAAAGCAATTGTCCCTGGTAAGGCTTCTTCTGGAGTTATGTTTAATTTTTTGTAAATCATTGATTTTCTTGATATACCTACTAATATAGGGAGGTTTAGGTCTGTCAATTCATTCGTGTTGTTCAATAGGCAATGGTTATCTTCCATTGATTTGCTAAATCCAAAACCAGGATCAAGAATTATGTTTTTGATTCCTTTTTCTTTTAAATAGGACGATTTCTCTATGAAGTATTTTCTTACCTCTTTAATGATTCCATTTGGGTACTTTTGTATTTGATGCATTGTTTCAAAATCCCCTCGTAAATGCATTAAAATGTATCCAATTTCTTTATTCTTTTCTAATACTTTTATTAAGTTTTTATCGAAAGAAAAACCACTTATGTCGTTGATGATTGAAGCGCCTCTATCTATTGCTATCTCAGCAGTAGAAGCACGGAAAGTGTCAACAGAAACTATTGCGTTTGGGAAGTTTTTAACAAGTAAACTAACCGCCCAAGAAATCTTTTCATTTTCGATCCCTTCCTCTATTTGAAGGCCGTTTGGACGTGTAGAGAAGGCTCCGATATCTAGTATATCTGCGCCTTGTAGAAGGTGCATTTCAGCTTGTTTAATAAGGTCGGATTCTTTCTCAAAACGACTATTCTTGTAGAAGGAATCTTGGGTGATATTTAAAATGCCCATTATTTTCGGGCGACTCTTATCGATTAAATTACCGTTAACTTGAATTGAGTTATGGCTAAAATTAGTATCTTCAACTTTCAAAATGCGTATTTATTTAAACTAATGAGTCAAACAGGAGAGCAATTTACTAAAGTAATCGATATTTCAAGACAGATTTTCATTAAAAAAACAGTCGATTATGGTACTGCTTGGCGAATTTTACGCCCAAGTTCTTTAACAGATCAAATTTTTATAAAGGCACAACGTATTCGTACAATTCAGGAAACTGGTGAGAACCGAGTTGGTGAATGTGTAGAGGATGAGTTTGTTGCAATAATAAATTATTGTGTAATGGCTATTGTTCAGGTCAGAGAGATAGAGCTTTCAGAACTTGAATTGGTTCCTGAACTAGCGACAGATTTATATGATAAATATGTGAAAGAGGCTTATGACCTAATGATGAAAAAGAATCATGATTATGGAGAAGCGTGGAGAGACATGCGTGTAAGTTCTTTGACTGATTTGATTTTGATGAAGATCTTACGTGTCAAACAAATTGAAAATAATAATGGTGCTACTCTTATTTCTGAAGGCATAGATGCAAATTATTTTGATATGTTAAATTATGCTGTCTTCGCTTTGATACATTTGAACATAAACGAAAACTAACTTTACTAGAAATGGCAAGAAATTCAAAAACGAATATTACAATTGGAGGAAAATCTCTTCTGTTTAATATTTTATTCGTTCTTCTAAATTTATTAGGATTAGGACTTATCACAGCAGGTTATCATGAGGCTTTTGCTGAAAAAGGACTTTTTCTAAAATTAGGCGGATATGCATTAATGGCTGTCAGTATTTTCTTAATAATTGTTTTTCAAGGGAGGTTATTGTATGCTAATATATCTCGAGTTTTACTTGGTGGATTGTTTATTGTTTCCGGATTAGTGAAAGCGAATGATCCTTATGGATTTGCTTATAAATTAGAAGAATATTTTGAAGATGGGGCTTTGGCTTATCGTATTAAAGAGTGGTTTAATGCACCAACTTTTACGTTAGAATATTTGATTGATTATGCACTGTTTTTTTCGGTTGTTATTTGTATCATTGAAATAGTTCTTGGTGTTTTACTCATTATCGGTGGTAGAATGCGTATTGTTTCTATCGTAACAGTGCTGATGATGGCTTTCTTTACATTTTTAACTGCTCACACAGCGACTTGTGATGGAGATGTTAAATTTAGAGACAGAGATACTTATGCTTTGACAGACCAAGTGGCACTTGCTAAAATGGCACAAGCAAAGGATAACAAGAATATCAAAATTATATCTAAGACCAATACAACAGTTACTATTGATGAAATGAGGTCACCACAATGTGTAGATGATTGTGGTTGTTTTGGTGATGCAATGAAAGGCTCTGTAGGTAGATCTTTGACACCTAAAGAAACTTTATGGAAGGACATTATTGTATTGTACCTTTCCATTTGGATTATGTGTACGGCTGGAATAATCCAACCTAATTCACGTAAAGAAAACGCCGTTTATATTGTAACATCTATGGTTGTTGTTTTATTATTCTCAGCTATTTTCTCTTGGTATTTCCCACTTCTTTTTGGGTTAATAGGTTGTCTTGGATCTCTTTGGGTTCTGAGAGCTGGCGGAAAAGTGTTTGGTAATTATTTAGGTGTTACTTTGTTTGTGAGTTTCATTTCTTGGTTCTTTACGTTTTTCGTTCTAAGGTATGAACCAATGAAAGATTATAGACCTTATGCTGTTGGTGCGGATTTGAAAGCAAATATGAACAATGGGGAAGATGGTGTATATCAAAATATGCTACGTTATGTGAATAAAAAAACGGGCGAAGAGAAATTGTTTGATGCTTCATCAAAAGAATTTATGGATTCTAAAATCTGGGAAGATGCAGATTGGGAATATAAGGATGGAGTTCAAGTGACGATAAAGGCAACAAAATTACCATCTATTACGGAGCAATTCAATCCATTTATTTTGATGACTGAATTAAATGAAGCGGAACGTAAAATGGAAGTTATTTCTGCTTTCTTAAAAGATAAAGAAGTTGAGGTTGTTAGAGTAAAAAACAAAAGCTCAAATGATATTTATAATGTTCCGATGGATGAGTTTACTTTAGAAGAATATACACCAGAATATTACACTGTTTTAGATACTGTCTATCAAATAGACGAGGATGTTTTAGAATTTAGTTTGCGTGATTATTCAGTTGAAGTAGAGCAAATCATTATGATAACATCAAGAAATATTATGACAGCAAATTGGGAAAGTATTGAAAAGTATAAGAAGATTTTTGATTATGCTAAACAACAGAATATTCCAATGGTTCTTGTCACATCTACTTCAAGGGACAAAATAAATTACTTTAGGAAGAAGTATAATTTTGATATTCCAGTGTTTAATAATGATGAAATTGAATTAAAAGCGATTGCAAGAAGCAATCCATCTATGATGATTATTCAAAAAGGAATTGTTAAAGAGAAGTTTGCACATCGATCTACTCCAACTGTAGATTGGTTAATCAAAAATGTATTGAAAATAGAGGAATGAGAAAAAAGATCGTTGCAGGAAACTGGAAGATGAATTTAGAATGGAATGAGGCGCAAGCTTTATTCCATTCTTTGCTAGATATCCAAGCAGATGGGGTAGAAATTGTAATTTTCCCACCAGTTTTATATATAGGAGAATTTGTAAAGAATAGTAGTGAGGCGCAAATAACTATAGGCGCTCAAAATTGTTTTTCAAAACAGGACGGAGCTTTTACGGGAGAAATTTCAGCAGCAATGGTAAAGAGCATTGGGGCAACACATGTGCTTATTGGACATAGCGAAAGAAGAACAATTTTCAATGAAACAAATGAACTATTGAAAGAAAAGTTAAGAGCTGTTATTTCAAATGGGCTTATTCCAGTGTTTTGTTGCGGGGAGGAGTTAGCAATAAGAGAGACAAGTAAGCAAAATGAGTTTATTCTTAATCAACTAGAAGCTTCCATTGGTGAGTTTTCTGTTGAAGAGTTAAAAGATTTAGTTTTGGCTTATGAGCCAATTTGGGCTATTGGAACTGGATTGACAGCAACAAGTGAGGAGGCGGAAGAAATGCACGCAAATATTCGATCTTGGCTGACGAAAAAATTCGGTGAAGAATTCGCAAATCAAACACCTATTTTATATGGAGGTAGTTGCAATGACAAAAATGCTTCAGAGCTTTTTGCTTGTCCGAATGTGGATGGAGGCTTAATTGGAGGGGCAGCTTTGAAAGAAGATACATTTAAAAAAATCATATCAGCAAGATAATGGATTATATAGAATTAAGTATAAAACTGTCGCCTGTACAACCTTTTACAGAAATTATTATTGCTCAGTTGGCAGAGGTAGGTTTCGATAGCTTCGTTGAAAACGAAGAAGGAGTACAAGCGTATGGGCCTGTAAGTCAAGTGGACATGGATGTAGTCTTAAAAGAGACAATGCTTTCTGAAAAACGAGATGATGTAACTATCTCTTTTGAAAAATTAATCATTGAAGCCCAAAACTGGAATGCGGTTTGGGAAGCTGATTTTGAGCCTGTTTACGTAGAAGAACTTGTAAGTATTTTAGCTCCTTTCCATGATAAATCACTTGCTAAAGGTATGATTGTTGAGATTCAACCTAAAATGTCTTTTGGTACAGGACATCACCAAACAACTTGGATGATGTCAAAAGCTTTGTTCGAAATGGGAAGCATGTCTGAAAGGGTTCTTGATATGGGAACAGGTACAGGTGTCTTGGCTATTATTGCTGAAAATCTCGGAGCTAAAGAGGTTGTAGCTGTTGATATTGAAGATTGGTCTGTTGAAAATACAATAGAAAATGCTGAACGAAACAATTGTTCACGTATTTCTACGTTATGTGGAGATATAGACCTTTTAGCTGGACGCTCATTTGATTTAATTCTTGCCAACATCAATCGTAATGTACTCGTTGCACATATCCCTTCATATGCGGAGATGTTGCAAACAAATGGTGTATTAATGTTAAGTGGATTCTTCGATTCTGATGTGGCGGATTTAGTCAATTTCTCCAAAAAATATGGACTAGAAAAAGTACATGTTTACCAAAAAGATAATTGGTGTGCAATTAAACTAACTAAAGCATAGAACAGATGAAAACGATTGGAACAATTCTTACATTTTTAAGTCTTTTTTTGGGAGTTAACGCTCAAGTGTTTTCTCCTGAAAGAGTTAAGTTTGCACGTGAATTTCAAGCTGCAACTCAAGCATCTTTAAGTGCAGATCAAGCAAAGGTCATGAAAAACGAAATCGTTCCTTTCTTGTCTAATGCTTCTATGTTTAATGATAAGATATTGAATGAAACAGTTGTTGTTGCCAATCGTTTAATAGAAAAAAAACTAAGTGCTTATCCAGATGTGTATAACTACATTTATTCGGTTTATTCACTTAGCAAAAACAAACAATCGGAACAAAATATTATTGGTTTTCAAACAACTATTGATAAATTATTAGCTTCTAAAAACCCTAAACGCTTTTCCGAGTTTGCAGAAGCGTCAGCTACCTTTTTTGAAAACAGTATGCTTGTTGGTAAGTCCAACTTTGAATGGTATTATTTAGGAGGTGATTTCTTGTTTAAGTATGAAGATAAACCAATGATTCAATTTCAAAATGGTACATTGGTATGTAAAGCAATTGAATCAGGTAGCAACCAGGTTAATAAACCTGCAATAGATAGTATTGTAGTTTATCAAACTTCGGGTATTTACGATCCTACTTTGCAAAAATGGGAGGGTAGTAAAGGAACTATAGATTGGACAAAGGTTGGTCTGTCGAAAAGTGAAACATTTGCTGAATTAAGTCGCTATTCAATTTCATTTAAAACAAGTGAATTTAGAGCGGATTCTGTCTTATTAACAACACCATATTTTAAAGAGAAGATTCCGGGTAGATTAGCAGAAAGAGCGTTTAAAATCATTCGTAAAGATGATAGACAATATCCACAATTTGTTTCCTACAATACCAATCATGTCATTCCAAATTTAAAACCCAATCTTGACTATAAAGGTGGATTTGCTCTAAAAGGTGCTCAGTTTAATGGGACAGGGAATGCGCAAGGATTAGCTCAAATAACGCTAATGGTAGCTGGTAAACCTACTGTTCTAGCAAAGTCTCAAGAAATATTTATTAATGAAGATCGAATTTATGCGATTGGAGCAAAAACAAGTATTTTACTTCACTCTGGAGATTCGATTGTACATCCTGGATTGAACTTTGACTATTTCTATAAAGAAGGAAGGGTGGAGTTTAGCAGGACAAATTCCGGTACAGGACAGTCTCCTTTTAGAGACTCGTATCTAAAACTAGAGTTTTATGTTCAGAAATTAGTTTTTAATGAAAAAGAACAAAAACTAATGTTGACTTATGAAAAAGGAACTGGACAGGAGCAACGTCTGGCACGTTTGGAATCTTTTGATTATTTTGATGGGAAGGTTTTTGAACAAGTTAGTGGTTTATCCACAACAAATCCTTTAGTAGCATTAGATAAATTCACTTATAATTATGATGAGTTTTATATAACAGAAGGGAAATGTGCTACGGCATTAGGAGGAACGCTGTCTCAAGTAAAACCATTAATGCTAGAATTAGCAAATTTAGGATTTATTAATTATGACACAGACAAACAAATGGTGTTTATTACACCGAAGGTGTCTAATTTCGTGCGTTCAAAGGCAGGAAAAAAGGACTATGACAACATTACTTTCGTAACGGATTTTAAGCCAAAGGAATTTAGAAATTTAACAGCAGAAGAGTTGAAGCAGAATCCTGCTTTACAACAAATGTTGGATGAATCTAAAGTTATTAACACAAGAAGACGTACTCTTGAAAACTTCGGGGTTTATGATTTGATAAATTTATCTTTAAGCTTATTTGAAGTGGACCAAGTTCCAATTTCTGATCATCAAAAAGTGGTAGTTTTCCCTTCTGATGGTAAGGTAGTTGTTTACAAAAATAGAGATTTCCAATTCAATGGATGGGTGAATGCAGGGAAAATGGAAATCAATGTTACAAACGGTAGGTACGATTATGCACAAAACACGATTCAATTAAAAGAAACTGAAAAGAGTATTATTCGAGCTCAACCAAGAAAAGCAGAACATGGTAAATATGGAATACCTACAACCAGTTCATTTACAGGATTGCTAGGAGAATTAAAAGTAGATTTACCTACGAATAGATCTGGATTGTTACAACAAAAAGAATCTGCTGCATATCCCATCTTAGAAGTGAAGAATAAGACCAAGGTTTTTTATAATTATCCAGAGTTGTTCAAAGGGGCTTATGACTCAACACGATTTTATTATAGTTTAGAACCGTTTACGTTGGATAGCTTAGATAATTTTAATGATGTCGCTTTCCGATTAAAAGGGAAATTAGTTTCGGCTGGTATTTTCCCAGATCTATCTGAAGATTTAAGAATCATGCCAGATTATTCTTTCGGTTTTTCAACTACAGCCCCTGCATCTGGGATCGATTTTTATACTACTGCCAAATATGCGAATAAAATTATGTTATCCAATAACGGACTACAAGGTGCAGGTACTATAAACTTTCAACATTCAACTTCCATTTCTAAAGATTTATTGACTTTCTTACCAGACTCTACATTGGGAACAGTTAAATTTACCAATTTAGCTGTTGCAACAGGAGTTGAATTCCCACAAGTAACTTCTGAAGACGCTTACATGGTTTATGTGCCTAAAGCGCAAAAGTTGAAAGTTTATTCAACAAAGGTTTCTGATTTAAATTTCTTTGCTGGTGAAGCTACTTTGAAAGGTTATTCAGAAGTTACTCCTAAAGGAATGACTGGAAGAGGGGTGATGGCGTTTAATACAGCGAAAGTTGTATCCAATCAGTTTGTCTATAAACATAAAGATATTTTTGCTGATACAGCAAACTTTAATATAGCAAATAATTATCGCGAAGAAGGGGAGAATGAATTGGCTTTTGACACAAAAAATGTGACGACGAAGGTAAGTTTCAAAGACCGTAAAGGAGAGTTTAGATCGAATCAGGGTACTTCAGAAGTAAGATTCCCAATCAATCAATATTTATGTAAATCAGATCAGTTTGTTTGGTGGATGGATAAGGAACAAATTGAATTGAAAAAAGAAAATAAAACTAAAGTTGGAGATGTTAAATCAAACTTTTTCAGCACACATCCACAACAAGATTCATTACAATTCAATGCACCTTTAGCATTGTTTAAATTGAAAGAAAAGACAATAGTTTGTAATGAAGTGCCATATATAGATGTTGCAGATTCAAGGGTTTTCCCAGACAGTTTAAAAGTCGTTATTCGTAAAAAAGCGGTGTTAGATCCGTTTGTAAATGCAGAAATCTTAGCTAATAATATTACTAAACATCATAAGTTTAAGAAAGCAAATGTGAGTATTACTTCTCGTAAAGCATACGCTGCTTCAGGAGAGTATATTTATTTTGATAAAGATAGCTTACAAACGCATATTGTGATGCAAGATATTAAGCCTGGATCTGATTTTGTTACACGTGCAGAAGGTGTTATTGAGAAGGATAGAAGCTTTAAACTAAATGATAAGTTTGATTATTATGGTAAGATAAAAGTAGTAGCTTCTTCACCTGAAATCTTTTTTGATGGCGCTACTCGAATTCAACATAATTGTACAAATTTAGATCGTAACTGGTTAGCGTTTGCAAGTGCTGTAGATCCTAAAAATGTTCAAATTCCAGTTAGTCAAACGATGAAAAATTTGGATGGTGAAGCTATTTCTGCGGGTGTAGTTTGGCACGACTCTCCAGTTGTAGATAGTATTCAATTATACCCAACGTTCTTGTCGAAATTATTGAGTCCTGCAGATCCTATTGTTAGTACAGCAAATGGTTATTTAACTTTTGATGAGGTGAAAAAAGAATTTGTTATCGCTTCTAAAGAAAAGATAGTTAACCGAGCTTTGGGTGGGAATTTATTAACTTTAAATACAGAGACATGTAATGTTTATGGAGAAGGAGTAATTCAGTTAGGAATGGATCATGGGGACTTAAAGGTTGAAACTGTAGGTACCGTGAATTATGATCAAAGAAGCAATGAGACAAGATTTAATTTAACAGCGCGTTTCAATTTTCCTATGGATAAAGGAATGATGAAAGACCTAGCGGAAAAGATTAATGCTGCAGACTTAAAACCTATGGAGTTTAATTTGATGAACACCATGAAAATGGCAATGTTACAATGGACGAATGTTGAAACAGCCAATAAAACTATTGAAGAATATACTGCGAAAAATGAAGTCAAGCGTTCACCACTAGGTTCTGATGCTGCAATTGTACTTTCTGGAATTCATCTAAAAGCTTACAATTCAACGCAGAATAACTTTAAAGGACTAGTATCCACAACCGAAAGTGCAATTCTCGTTTCTATGTTTGATAAACCTGTGATGAAATACGTTACTTTTAAGTCCTTTTTCCAACAGAAATATTCTGTTTCTGGTGGTGATTGGTTTGCCTTACTAATTGATATACCAGGAGGGAAAGACTATTTCTTCAATTATTCCATGAATAAAAAAGACGCATACTTAGATATATTATCTTCGGATAGTGAATTTGTAAGTGCTATTACAGGAATGAAAGATGATAAGAGAAAAACCAAAAACTTCTTGTATCAACTTGGGCAAAGTGGACAAAGACAGGTTTTCTACAATTTATTTGAAAGATAAAAATGAATTTTTTAATATTCGGAATAATAGCATATTTGTTAGGATCAATTCCAACAGCCGTTTGGTTAGGGAAAGCTAAATATGGAATTGATGTAAGAGAGCACGGTAGTAATAATGCTGGAGCTACCAATACATTTAGGGTACTAGGAAAGAAGGCGGGGATTGTCGTTCTTATTATTGATATAATTAAAGGCTTTCTTCCTGTTTTTCTTCCTTACCTTTTTAATGTAGGAGGATGGAATTCAGATGAACTGATTACGGTACAAATTGTTGCAGCTTTGGGAGCTGTTATTGGCCATGTCTTTCCATTGTATGCTGGATTTAAAGGAGGGAAAGGGGTTGCTACTTCACTCGGGGTTATCATTGGTATTCACCCTCCTGCTGCGGGATTATGCATTCTACTTTTTCTTATTGTTTTTCTTTGCTTTCACTTTGTTTCTTTAGGGGCAATTTGCGCAGCGCTAGCGTTCCCTTTATTGCTCTATTTTTGTTTTCAGGTTACATCTGTTTGGTTAATGGGGTTTTCAATCTTGTTGGCTTCAATTGTTATTTTTGCACATAAGAAAAATATTGGTCGTTTACTTGCAGGAAATGAAAGTAAGATGTACCTTTTCAAGAGAAAATAAAGACCAACTACTTGTGTATAAAATATTAAAAGGAACATGTTGTATATCGCTGTTATTCCTTAACTCACCTTTTATTAAAGCAAATTTACCTGATGCATTAATAAAAAATGAATTGACTTGCTATAGTGAGTGTATTTCTCCTCCTCCTGTAATTCTTCAAGAACTTGGGTTACCTGTTGTTCCTGTTGCGAAGTTGTTCTCCTTGATAGATGAGCAGTGTCGATTATTTGTCAATAAGATTGAAAAAAAGGGAAATATTGAAGGACTTTTCAATGCTGTTTTGTTACATGAATATAATAGTCTTTATCTGATTGAAAGCAGGAATGATCAGCGAAATGAAGCTTTGAAAGAAGGGATTAATAAAAATATCTCTATCCTTGAAAAGTTCAAATTGCCAATTCTCAAGCATTTTTCAAATATAGATATTGATTCAGCATTTAAGGAAGAGCAAATTGATGACTGTGTTCAACAATTGTTCTTTGCCCAGAAAGAAAACGATTTGAAGTTCTATCAAGTTCTTACAGAAAATAAAGAATTACTTTCTACAATCCTTCATCAAGGACATAGTTTGGGTGAACAGCAAAAAAAAGTGAATAATAAACTTGATCAAGAATTTGTTGTAAAAAAAGAGCAAATCCAATTATTAGAACAACAGATAAAAGCATTATCTAATGAAATCCAATTACAAGAAGAAAATAAATCTAATCTGAAAAAGAAAGAATTAGAGAAGGCTGATTTATTCATCGCTGAGTTAAAAAGTAATTTGGAACAGATTACTGTGAATAGAAAGGTTTTAATAAAGGAAAATTCTGAATTAGATATTCAAAGGACAGAAAGTCAAGACTACTTGTTTGCGATTCAAAAAATTGAAAATTTTAAAGGAACTCCAGTCACTCAAAAGACCCTTGAGAGAAGGATTTTTGATACTAAGAATGATAGACATATCGAGGAAGAACAGGCTGTCAAAAAAGAAATCGATGTTAATTCTACTAAAAAGAATGAAGAGACAATTTATTATCAAATAGATAAAGTTGCTGATCAGACAAATAATGAAGTACACATCAGAATTGAAAGTGTGGACTTGATTTCAGAAAGTGATTTAAAAGGTGAAGGAGAAGAAATTTTGGGTCAGGAAGGAAGTACTTATATTGTAATTTCTAATCTAGAGTCCTCCTCAAAACAGGTTTTGAATTTATTAGATAAAGCTTATGTATCAAAAGCGATAAATTTAGAAACTAGAACACTAAATTCAGGTGAAATTCGCGTCCTTATTGATCTTCATAGAAAAATGATTGATAAAATTGATGCAGAGCAAAGTGCGATACAATTCGGGGATAAATCGGCTTCATTTGATGACGAATTAGAAATATTGGTTTCTTTAGACGCAAAAATAACTACCGCTGTACAGAAACTTAATCGCATTCTTTCAGATGAAAGTGAGTTTAAGAATTCGAAAGAAACCAAAATTATTGCTGCAAAAATAGAGGGTAATAATGTTAAGAATGAGATTAACACTCCGATAATAGTTGTAGGACAAGAAAATCAAAATGAAGTACTGGTATCTGACACTTTAACATCACCACAAGAAAATGTTTATCCAGAAACAATTAAAAAAGATTCGTCGTTACCAATGATTTATCAAGGATTACGACCAGCAATTTTAAATAGGCATTCTGAAGCTTGGGGACAATGTGAGGTTCAAATTCGAGAATTAGATAAGCAGATAGTCGAACAGAAAAAAATAGGTGAACTGTCAAAAAATAAAAAGCAAAAGAAACAGATTTCTTTTGCTATCGCCGAAATGAAAAATCAAAAGATTCAACTTGAAATTGAACAAGTTGAAATTGAGATTGCAAGGATTTCTCCCTTTGTATTATCAAATGGAATGAGCAATCTTACAGATTATATAACCTTCCTAATTCGCGATAATGAGGAACTAGCAGTAATTCAAAATAAGGAGAAATATACCATAAATCAACTTACTTTGGTAAATCAACGATTAACTAATGTTGAGTTTGCACATCAGTTGTCTGTAGTAAAAGAAATAATGAGAATCAATGAAGCATTAAAAAAAGAAGGAGTGCAAATCGTTTCTCGTCATTATTTAGAATTCCCAATTCAAGTTCTTTTACAACAAGAAGAACTTGTAAAAGAAGATTTGGAAAAGGATAAACAAAAAATAAAGTCCCATGTTAGGGTAGAGTTGAATGATAAGATAGAGATCAAGGAGACTGTGTATGAAGAATTGCAGCAGTTAAAATTCGATTTACAAAAGCAATGGAACAGCACTCTTCCTTATCAAGAAGAAGTGTCCGTCTTGACAAATGCACCAAATTACAACGAAGAATATCGCATACTTTCATCAATAGAGTATCAGAATTTTGTAAACGCGAAAGTCAAGTTTTTAAATGTGATTTATGAACTTCAATTAAATGAAATACAGACGGAAAGACTCCGAAATGAAACTACTGAGATTTATCTAGCAGAAGGAAAATCAATTGCATATTTTGATCGTATAGTTGCATTAAAAGAGCTTTCCAATGAACAGAAAAAGATAAAAAGTGAGCTTAATAATTCCTTACAGAACTTGAAATTTGTTTCTCCAAAAGAAGAACAACAAAACATGTATTTCGAAAATCTGTTTGCTAGAAATAGGAATCCTATTGTGAACAAAGAGCTAGAAACAGCGTTAATTGTACTTGATCAAAAAGGGGTTAATTTCAATGAACAAAAGGTTAAACGAAAAGAGGTGCTAACGGAGAAAGGAGATGGTTTGGTTTATCGAGTTCAAGTTGGAGCATTTAAAAATGCGTTACCAGATCATGTCTTTAAAGAATTTTCTCCAATTTCTACCGAACAAATTCCAGAAAGCGATATAACGCGATTTTTAGCAGGTTTTTTTCCAACACAAGCAAGTGCTCAAGCGGCCCAAAAGGAGATTATTGATTTAGGTTATAACGACGCTTTTGTCATCGCATATGTTGATGGAGAACGTATTTCTTTGACAGAAGCCAATAAATTATTGAAGAGTAAGCTTCAAAAAGAGAAGTCTATTGATGAGATTGCTTTTGAAATTAATCAGAATAATGTTTTACGAGCAAAAGAAATTGAACCAACAAAAGTGGACTATTCAACCATCGAGGAATTGGATTATAATAAAGACGAATTCTCAGTTTTGGCGACTCCACTTGAGCGTTATTCCGGATTGTTTTTCACTGTTCAAATAGGCGCGTATCAAAAGCCAATTTCTGCAGACCGATTGAAAAATGAGAAACCCGTTTACACCTTTCGTCTAGAAACAGGACAGATTCGATATATGATTGGAATGTTTACAGATTTAACGAGCGCACGAACAAGGGAAAGAGAATTGTTGGAAAAGAATTTTAGTGGCGCATACGTAACGGCCTATTATCAAGGTAAACGGATTTCAATTGCCCAAGCAATGGATCTACTGGATAAAGGGATTGTGCCTAGCTTATTACAAGATGAAAAAACAGAAGAAAGCAAAGATAAGACTTTTGTGTCATCCGAAATACCAATGATTCCTGCACGATTTCCCAACAATAACCAAAGGAAAGAAAGGCAAGCACAATTGGTGTCAAACGAATCTTTTAACAATGCTCCAATTGATTTTTTACAGCGTTTAAGAGCAAATGGATATTTCTATTACGACCAAAAGAGTGGAAGGGTGAGGTCTCAGTTGCAAGATGAATCTTATTTTTTAGGACAAAACACATTTGTTAAAACGCATTTTGACATGGTGAATGATCCTGTTGAAATAAAACAAATTGCTCATCAAAACTACATACAAATTAACCTTCCATTCCGTGCTATACCAGGAGAATTGGCTGATTTATTGGTCCGATTGACCATGCGAATTGAAGTTATATCTTTGGAGAATTCTTACGAATTACGTATTTTTGCACCAGAGGAAGAAGCCCTGATATCGCTACAAACGTATCTTCAAAAAATGGGGTTTCCAACAAGTATAAAGACGCAAAAAAAATAAAATGTTCAATCATACAGAAACACAAGAAAGAATTGAAACCCTTGAAGAATTGTTGGCTTCCAACGTTCTTATCGTTTATAATGACGACGTAAATACATTTGATCATGTCATTGAATCTTTGGTTAAAGTTTGTAAACATGAATCAATTCAAGCGGAACAATGTGCCGTAATTATCCACAATAAAGGAAAGTGTCAAGTTAAATCCGGAGATTATTCTAAACTTGAGCCAATGTGTACGGCCTTGTTAGATAGAGGGATTAGCGCAGTGATTGAATAAGACGCGATAAAAACATTAAAAAAAGTGCGGTTTTACTTTGAAAACAAAAAAAATGTATTAACTTTGCACTCGCAATATTTGCAAATGGCCTCGTGGCGCAACTGAATAGCGCACCTGATTACGGCTCAGGAGGTTTCAAGTTTGAATCTTGACGAGGTCACAAGAAAAGGAAGTTATTTATAGCTTCCTTTTTTTTATGGCAGCCTTTACGGTTTACACGCTTTAGTATGCTCCTAAAAATGTGTTCATCTTCTGTTTTTCACGTGCTTCCGTTGGTCGCAGTGAAATTCCAAGTCTCACTACATTTTCAGTTCGCTTAGCTATCGCGCTCCATCCTGGCTGTCAATATTATTGTCAACACACAATATAAGTTTGATTTTATAATTTGGGCACTTTTCAAATCACAACAAATCACATCTATTATTTATTCTTTTTTTTTAGTTAGATATAATTCAATGGAAAACAAAATGTTGTGATTTTTTTCCAATGAATTCTAAAGAAACACCTTTGAATCTCTTGTAGATTAAGAAAAAAGCCCTACCTTTGCAGTGCAATTACTTGCAAATGGCCTCGTGGCGCAACTGAATAGCGCACCTGATTACGGCTCAGGAGGTTTCAAGTTTGAATCTTGACGAGGTCACACAAAAAAAGCTCAACTTCTTAGTTGAGCTTTTTTTATTTATCAAAAAGTGAAATCATTTCGCCATTTGCTCTTCAATTTCTTCATGAAGAGCTTCCATCTTTTTCTTCAATTCTGCTGATATTCTATTAGGTAAATTTTTCACCTTTTTCAATCGAATTGATAAAGCAATTGATGATCCACCAACAAATATTAAAGATAAAGCAGTTAATGTAACCAATGACATTCCTGTAAAGAATGGATTTGAAAGTAATAAAACTGAGAAAATAATACCAATTACACTAAGTAAAGCAATGTCACCCCAGCTAACTACTTTTAAATCTCTCAATTCAAAAGAGTATCCAAGTAATAAGAAGGAACGGAATAGCAATGTAAATCCAACAACAAAAGGTAATACACTCATTGAAATTGTTGGGTAAATAGTAAGATAAATCCCTAATACAAGAGACAGTAATCCACTGATAAGATACCAACCCCAACCACTTAAACTATCACGGTTTTGTAACGCGAAGATACTATCCAATAATCCAGATGTGATAAAAGATAAACTAAAGAAGATTGCTAATGCAACATAAGTCTCTTGAGGAACGGTAAAGATGTAAATACCTAAAACAATCAATAAAATACCGATGATTAAAGGTAAATACCAATTTTTAACTGATTTTCTAAATGCATGTAGATAATTAGACATATTATTTTTTTTTCATGTTGCCTACTATTTTTTACGGTGTTCGGCTTACCCGGTGAATAGATGGGACCTAGTTCTAAATTGATAAGTGGTTTATTTAACTATTTCCCTTTTTTGTTAATTTAAGCATGTTTTAGCAGTTAAACTACTTGATCTTTAGTTTTCTGTTTTATTTTATGATTTTTTTTCAATTAGGGTAAGTATTTTGCTCTTAATTTTTATCAAAGCTTTGTTTTTCAATTTTATGGATAGAATTTTCAGGTCTCCGTTTTCCAATTTCTTTCTTGTGAAATAAAACCATTAATCCTCAGTATGAAACATACTGAGGAATGCATAATGTAGGTTAAAGTGTACAATCTTTAATGTGAAGCCATCTTGTACAAATGGTATTTAGTTTATGTTATTAAAGTTTCGATAACGTAGGGTTTTCTGAAAAAAAACGTTGGTTTAAGTAAACGAGATTCTTATTTCAGTAAACAGTGTTTCAAGCTGAAAATTTGAAGATTTTACTGTTTGTTATGCGCTTTTGTTGATCTGGTAAGATTGAGGTTCCTATCAAGTAAAGATAAGTTTTACTTTTTCACTTTTAAGGAACCTCAGAAACACTATAGACCAAGAATATGCATAACTTCTACTTCAGTAATCTTTTGCTCTTTACCTGATTTGCTGTAATAGCTACGCGTTACTAATCTACCGTGTATTGCTACTTTCTTCCCCTTTTGACTAAAACTCTCCAAAAAATTAGCGAGATTACCCCAAGCAAATACACGGTGCCATTGTGTTTCCTTCTTCCATTTTCCATTATCACCCTTATAAGATTTATCTGTAGCTACATTAAAGCGTACTACTTTACTTCCGTTTTCAAATTGGGTGACTTGCGCCTCAGAACCTATATTTCCGATAAGCGTAACATTGTTGTTTAATTGCATGATCGATCGGTTTTAAAGGATGATTAAATCATTTATTTCTACTTCTGCAACTGTTCTTCGTTTACCATTTTCCACGAAGAAGCGTGTTTTTAACTTTCCTTCAATAGCTACGTTTAAACCTTTTTGACCTAGCTCTTCAATGATTCTAGCCCATTTCCCCCAAGCATAAACACTATGCCAGTCTTGTTTTGAAACAGATTCCCCCACTTTGTTGAGTACCATTTCGGCTGTTGTCATTGTGAAGCGTGCTGTTTTGTTGCCATCTTCAGATTCGAATAATCGAGGTTCAGATGCAATTTTTCCGATGAGATTTACATGATTCATAACGCAAGGATTTATTGTTCTACTTTACTACCGATTAACAAGAATTCTTGTAATTCAATGTTTGTTACGTATTTTTTCTCTCCATCTTTGGATTGATAACTACGATTTACAAGACGGCCTTCTAGGGCTACTTCTTGACCTTTTTGTAACAAACGTGCAACTAGATCTGCTTGTGCTCCCCAAGCATTTATTGTGTGCCATTGGGTGTCAGTTATGTATTTTCCTTCACGGTCTTTGTACGTGTTGTTCACTGCGATTGAAAAACGCGCCATCTTTGTTCCTGAGTCTAAAGTATTAACTTCTGGTTGTGCTCCTAAGCGTCCAATCAAATTGACTCTGTTTCTTAAATTGTTCATAGTAATGTTTTTTTTAATGAATGGATGATTTGTAATGTCCTTGTTGACAATGCAAAGATTGGAGCGGATTTGAAATGGATTCGGAGGTTAAGTATTTACTTTCGTTTATTATTCGTTTGTAAATGTGAGTAAACGAATGTAAGTAGATATGTTGTTGGTATTCAGTCTGATATTGTGTTATATTGATGTTTGATTTACTGTGAATTAAACTGATTTATTTTGTTGATTTTCCTGCTTTTATGAAAAAACGGCTTTTTTCAAAACGTTTAATTTGAAAAAATTGAACCTTTTATTAGCATTTAGATCTGTCGCGTTAGGGATTGCAGTGGTTAGCTTTGTAGCCTAATGTTTTTATTTTGATGGCTAAGTTTTTTGTTTTTTCTAAAGTTTTTTTTGAATAATGTAGGCTACAAACTAGTAACGAAAAGCCCGACATTGTTTTTGCTTGACCATCGGGATGGCAAAAAAAGGGAACGCCCAAAATATTGTCTTATGGTTGAATGTTTGGAAGAAAAAACCGTGCTTTACAATGAAAACACGGTTGAGGTTTATTTTGTTTTTTATTAAATAGAGAATTGCATTTGCAGAATGAGTTGTCCTCTACGTTGGCTTGGAATGCTGTGTAGCGCTCCATCTTTGTAGTCGAATATGGGTCTGCTTTGGTAATCAAGGGAAAGTTTTATGTTTTGATCTTTGATTAACCAATTCACTCCAAGGTTGTATACATGTACGAGGTCGCTCAACATTTTGTAGTTGCCCAATGTGTAAATAGCATAGGGTTGAAGAGTTCCGCATTTTGGACCTAGTAGATTGTTTTTGAATTTGTAGGCAGCTTGTATATAGGCTGTTGTTCCTGTTCCAATTAGGGGGATGCCGTTACCGATTCCGTTGAATGAGGTGTGTCCAACGGATGAGTTAGCGATGTTCATAACGCCGCTGTTTCGGATGTAATTCGGGCCTAAATCATAGTATGTAAATGCGCCATAAAGTGTTAATGCATTTAGTTTTTCTTTGTTAAATGCATAGTCGAAAAACAGGTCTAAACCATATTGAAATAAGGGGGTTGAGAGGGTGTCATGTTGGTCATTTTTGTACCACATAGCGTTTTTTTGGTACTGAAAACCTGTTCCGATATTAAGGATTCGTTTTTGGCCAAGGTATGATCCTCTATTGTAGGGCATTTGGTTACTTTCTTGATCGAAAAGTTGATATTGGAAGTATCCTGCATAGTTTAATTTGGGGTTTTTCTCGCTGAATACGGCTCTATTTGTATTTACCTGACTGAGTTTGTCGACTGCGGCGCTTGCGGTTTTTGTTGGGAATGGTTGTGCTACTGCGAAACGATAATCGAATTTTTGGATTTTCCCTTTTACATAAACTCCGAATTTTCGACCAAATTGATCGGCAATATCATTGGTTGTTTCTTGGTAAACGGGTAGGTCTAATCCTAAGATTGAGTTTACGCTAGAAGAGGCATATCGTGTTGTTCCATTCCAACCGCTGAGTCCACCACCAATTACGAGGAAATTTTTATAGATTTTGGCTTCGGCGTGTGCATCATGTAGGAAGAGTCCTTGTTTTCTGGCGTTATATGTTCCAATGTTGTTTAATCCGAATTGCGTAAAAAAGAAGAATCTACCGTTTATTTCGGAGGATGCAGAAAATCGTAAGCGACGGATTCCGAAATCCCATGTGTTATGTATGGCTTCGTCATTTAACGCCGAGCCAGGATTTTGAGCGGTATAACGTCCCCAGAATTGTCCAAGTACAGATGCTTGGATGTAACTAGTACTGTCTTTTGAAATGTATTTTTTTAACGGCGGCAAAGCTGTTGACTGTCCAAAAGAGAGGCTTGCAAGTCCTATTAAAAAACTTGCAAACCAGTATTTTTTATGTGTCATTTTACAAAATTAAGTCGTCGAGTTGATGTTTTCTTTTCACCAAGCATTTTGTGACCTTGCAATCCTGTGAGCATTATTTCAGCATTGTTATTCGCATTGAAATCCTCCATGAAATCATGTAGCATAACCATGGAAGTATGGTCGATTAAATAAGCTTGGCTTAGGTCTAAAGTTATTGTTTTATTTGGATTTACTTGTGCTAAAGTTTTCTTTAATGCTAAGATATTTGAAAATACTAGTGCTCCTTTAAATGCCATTTCTGTTTTATCTTCTGTTTGTTTAATGGTGTGGTTTACTGAGAATAGGTCTTTTACTTTTAAACCGTTAATGAGGTTAATGATAAATTCAAGGATAATTCCTGTTCCAACACCTATTAATAAATCGGTAGAGATGGTTACGACAACCGTAGCAACGAATACAAATAACTGCTCTTTCCCGATTTTCCACATGTGTAGGTATTCTTTTGGATGTGTAAGTTTGAAACCAACGAAAATTAACATGGCAGCCAAGGCAACGTTTGGAATCATTTCAATGAAAGGAACTGCAAATAACAAGGCTAACAAAAGAAATAGACCATGAAAAAAGTTTGCCCAACGTGTTCGTGCGCCATTTGCAATGTTTGCAGAGCTTCTAGCAACTTCTGATATCATAGGTAAACCGCCTACAATTCCTGAAAGTGTATTTCCGATTCCAACGGATGTCAAGTCTTTATTAAAGTCTGATTTTCTTTTGTAAGGATCTAATCCGTCCATTGCTTTTGCTGTCAAAAGCGATTCAATAGATCCAATCAATGCAAAAAGAATTACATATTGAACAAAAGTTCCAGTTTGGTTAAACATCCCATCGAAGTTTACTTTGATAAAACCATCTTGAAAAGCTTCTTTTACGCTTCCAATTTTCACTAGGGCATATCCAGAAATGTTAGGGTCAGCATTGATGTTTAAGGCAAATCCAAGAGGGATAGAAACTAGTAAGACTATTAAAGGGGCTGGAATTGCTTTTAGTTTTTTGTTTTTCACAAAACTCATGGCTATTAGAATGACTAAACAAGCAATTCCTATTTCTGTTAATTGAGCGTTTTCATGAATAATACTTTGAGGAATCATTGCTAGTAATTCAAGAGGCTCTTTTCCTTTTAATAATGCAGGGTCAATTCCTAGTAACAAGTGAATTTGTTTGGAAAGAATGATGATACCAATAGCTGCTAACATTCCATGAATGGCCGCGGACGGAAAGAAGTCGGCTACTTTACCTAGTTTAGTGATTCCGAAAATGATTTGTAAAAGACCTGCAATTACTACAGCTCCAAGTGTGAGCCTCCAACCGATTTCTCCGTCCCCAAATGCAGTAACAGCACCACTAGCAATAACAATTAGACCAGCTGCTGGACCTTTAATGGAAAGGCGAGAACCCATAAAAAAACTAACAACAACGCCACCAATAATTGCTGTAACCAAACCGAATAGCATTGGGAATCCTGATGCTTTAGCAATTCCTAAGCTTAAAGGCATGGCAAGTAAGAATACTAAAAAGCCTGATAAGGCATCTTTAGAAAAATTTTCTTTTAATCCTTCGATTCCATCTTTTGGAATCCATTTTTTTTCTGTGTTCATCTTAATTCGTTTTAATGTTGTTATTGTTAAGCGGAACGTTTAGCTCCGATTTGATTTAATGTATTTCCAAGGTATAGTCTTGCAAAAAGGCGTATGCAAGCTAGACCTACAATAATAAAGTTGAATGCTAATAAAGCGGCAAAGTACCATTGGTTTGCATACATTCTTGTGAAAAATAAATCTTCTGCCAAAAATGTTGTGGTAATTGGGAAACCTGACATACCTAAACAAGCAAGTAGAAAGTACGTGCTTTCTTTTGGTGCGCTTTGAGACAGACCTCGAAATCCAAATAACTGAATTTTTTGATGTCTTTGTAAGCAAATGTATCCAATTGAGAAAGAGATAAGTGTTCCCAATGCATACAGGATTATGTGTTGCGGATTATTTTGTCCTATACAAGCAATAAGTGTGACTAATACTATTTGATTGATGAATAAGAACCACCAATTTTTATTAGCAGAACGCTTATATGTAAATGCATAAATGGCAATGAGCACGTTGAAAATGAGCAAAACACTCTCAAGAACTGTTTTAGATAAACTGTTTTGCAGAAATGGGAGTGTGACCAAGACGATTATACTCAATCCTAATCCTAATTGCTTGCCTTTTTTTGACCAATTTTCAACTCCTCGACCCAATTTACGTATTGGATTCCAAACCATTTTTTCAATCGCTTGTTCCAAATTCCATTCTTTCAGACTCAACAAATATACGGTGGATTTTACTCGTGACCAATTATTGTTTATTTGTTGCTCTTTGGGTTGATAGAATTGTTCCCGAATTTTATACGAAACAAATGAGGGAGAAATCAATAATTGGTAGCATCTTAACAAGCCGTTTCCAACGATGTGAAGTAATGCGATGTTGTGCCAACCTAATCCAATTTCTATGAAAATGATCCCAATTTGAGCTAAAGAAGAATAGGCTATTTGTGATTTGGCTGTGAACTGTGTTTGTGCACTAAAGTGACAAAGTATAGTTGTTATCGCTCCCACACAAATGATGGCAACTTGTATGATTGGCTGTCCCATCCAAAAACCAGAAGTACGTAACAATAAAAAGGCACCCATATGAATGGCCATAGCTCCATAAAAAATAGCTGAAGAAGGGGTTGGACCTTCCATTGCTCGAGGTAACCAAAAAGAGAAGGGGAATTGACCACTTTTAGTAATTGCTGTGATTAATAATAAAAATCCCATTGCGATGCCAATTGTTGCATGTTGAGCTAAGTGTTGTTGCACTAACAATGAATTATTTAAACTTTGAAAATCGACATTCCGTTCAAAGAGTAAATGACATAACCACATGGCTAAAATGATTCCTACATCTCCAATGCGATATACGGAATAGATTTTCAACGCATTTTTTACTGGTCGGTAACGATTGCGATAGAAGGCAATTAGAAGGAAGGATGATATTCCAAGGATTTCCCAGCCAATAAATAACGTTTCCAGATTTCCAGAATACACCACAATAGAATAGGCAAGACTAAACAACTGCAAAGTACTGAAGAAGCGTTTGTAGTTTTTTTCTCTATGCAAATAGATTTTGCAAAAACGAATGATCATTAAACTGCAAAATGCACCTAGTATTCCAAATGTAAAGGCGATGCGGTCAACTAGTAAACTTAAGAAAAAGCTATAGTTTCCACTGGTGTACAAAGGGAATTTCGCTGTTAAAATTGGAGCCTCATTACTCGAAAACCAGATTACACTTGTTGCCAAAGTAATCAACAATTGAATGCTGAGCATAACCTGAGGCCAAGTAGAAATCCATTTTTCAGATTTCGAAGGCAATAACAAACTGATTAAATAACTGCACAATGGCACAGCGATTAATAAATAGATTAGATCTTCCATTAGGCAATGATTGAAACAGGTAAATTGTGTAAACTTGAACAAATGAAGGATTCAAAATCGTCGATTTGAGCAATTGGAACGGGTGCTAATTCAAGCATTTCAAAGCGCTCTCCTTTCAAAGCGTAAAAACAAGTCGACTCAGGATCCATGGCAACCATTTGAATCCAACCGTTTTTATACCAATTGAAAATCCCAGGATTGTTTTTCAGCATGCTTAGTATCACCGAAGGATAATGTTCTACAACCAGCATCATGCGTAATGGATCATGTACCTCAATCATTTGTGAAGGTAAACCTGTACGTAAATCTGTATCTACACCATTAGCAACACCAAATAAACCTATTACATTGTGTGGTAACTTCGTTCCAGCACCAAGATTGTCATTGTCCAGTCTAGAATAATAATATTCCATATTAATTCCACCAACAACGCCAGATGCCGCACCTAATACTTTTGCTAAATCAGTTCCTTCAGGATCTGTTTGATAATCATAGCTGTTAAGAAAAGATCTGCGATCTAAAAAAAGATGGCGCGTCAATGCTCTACGACCAATAATCGTTAACGTATTGTTTGAATGGTTTAGTTCTGGACGGGGTTCAAACATTGATTTTGTACGACGACGAATGTTTTTATGAATCTGCGGTAAGCTATGTTCACTGTTAATGGATTCCATTCTTCGTGAACGTTCTTCTGCAGTAAGATCAAGCGCCAAGTACATGTTTTTTTCGAAAATCAAATGTAAATCCTTGAGGTTTTCAGGCAAATTTTCCATGTCATAAAATTGCACATCGTCTCGTGCTGTATCGTGTAAACCACCTACAAACCATGTACTAGCTGGAATGTTGATATTGTGTTTTTCAATCAGCAATTGACGCACTTTTTTCATATTGGCAAATTTCGCAAATACACGAGCATTTACAGAGCCTGGACGCCCACAACATGCACCGCAATCGTATCCCGCGTAATGGGTGTTGTTGGCACTAGAAGAACCATGACCAATTATGTAGACTAAAGGCTGAAAATCCGTAGTGGAACCCGTTGTTTGAAACACTCCAGCAATGCGGTCAGCAGCTTGGTCAATACTTAAACCTATTTGTAAATTGTCTTTGTATTCTCCTGTAAAAATGTAGCTCAAAGTGGATTCGGGATGCATGTGTTTAAACGAAGAAACACTGGCTGAATTCTCGGTTGGTTGGTACGTGTTAACCAACATTTTGAAACCGGAAATAAAGCCGTGAACGTGTGTGAACACCCATCCTGTCAATAAATTATGTGCGCTTTTTGAATAATTGTAATCCGTTTTTTTCTTGTTAGAAACTTCTTGTTCTTGAATCAAAAACAAAGGCGTAGCTGGTGCAGGACAACTTTTGGTGTACAGCAAGGAATCTTTGGGTTGATAAGATAATTCCAAGTTGAAATGTCCGGGCGTTCCAAATGTTTGTACCTCAGGAAAAACGGACTCTAGATTTCTACGGATGGAACATTCTCGGTCATCCATGCAGAAGAAGGCTTGATATCCAAAAGACTCTTCCGTTTTTTGTTTCCTATTTTCATGTAAACCGACTAACACTTCATTGTAATAGCTCCATTCATACGCCAATTGCCATAAACGCTTGATTTCATCAGTGATTTTAACATTTGCATACGCACCAATTTTGCGGACAGATGTTGCAAAAACGCCTATTGGCTTGAATTCCTTACCAAAAATGTATTGTAATTGATCCCATTCTAAAAGGTTTTCAAAAAATAAAAAATCAGTGAAAGAAATTGTTCTTTTTTGAATGAATCCTTGCGGGGCACGTTCGATCTGGGCAACCATTCCGCTCCAACCTGGATGCATAAATTGCTGATCAAACAAATAGTTTTTATACAATTTTTCGTCGCCTACAAGATGTTGTAAAACAGTACTAAGGTCTGCGTTTTCGTCTAAGAAAAGCGCTCGTGCTTGCTTCGTTTTAAACATGGAACGGTATGATTTTTTCTCCAATTGGCGAAGACTATAAAGGAAACCTTCTTCGTGAACTGGAAATTTCCAGTTGCTAATTCCTTGGTCGAAATATGCACCAATAATCTTAAAAAGCGTTGGATGTACCAATTGATCGAGATCAATTTTATATTTTTTCTTCCATTGTGGACGCAGTTGCCCAATTTGACTTGGGGTATCTAGTTCATCCATCGTATTTAACATCGCATTGATCCAAAAACGACAGTTTTCTTTCCCCTTTTCCGTTTCAACGGTGCGGAGAATGGTTTCAAATTGAATGTTTCCTTTTTCATACCAATTTTTGTATTCTGAAAGGTTGGAAAGTGTTTTGTATCCCAATAAATCGTGTGCTTTTCGGTTGGCTTCAAAGAATTCCAAATCTTGAAATGCGTGTAATGTATTGTGGTGCACAAAATCTTTCAAAGGCGCCTGTGAGGGCAAAAAATGTTTGATTTCCTCGATTGCTTCAGCTAAAACCGAGGCATTCGTATGCAAAATGTTCATTGTGAATGTATTTAGAATGACGACCTAAAAATGGAGGACTTAATCCTGTTTTATGGGTTAATTCATTCTAAATCTGTATGCTACGATCTAATATCCAGTGTGGGACGTGGGGAGATTCTACGACAAACGCGTAGTCGGTAAATGTTTTTTTGTCTTCTGAAATTAAGGAAGAAAATACAAAACTGAAAAATGGGGCAATAGGAAAACCGTCAGAAAGAATGGAAAGTGTGAAAACATCTTCGGATTCATTTTCTGGGCCATCTTTTTCTAAAAGGAGAATGGATTCAGTAGTGATTTTTTTCTCGAAAGAAAGTGCTTTGTTTCCTTTATCTTGTTTTTGGGTGAGCTGAAAATTCGGATGGTGTTTTTGAAAATGCACCATAGACAAACTTACATTTGTAGCAAGCAATAAAGTTGCTATTATGCAGAAGATTTGTCCTATGTGTTTCTTGATTTTCATTTCGAGGTAAATGTTTCAAAAAAAAAATGGAAAATGATTTATTTCTCTTTATTTTTTTTGTTTTTATTTAGTTAAATTTCTGTATTATGCTCTAAAAGAATGTTTTGCGATTGTGTTTTTTGTGGTTTAGACAGTTTTGTTTTTGAAGGTTAATCGGTTTTTTTGTCTATTTTTTGATGTCAAAAGGAAAGGATTTGGCAGCTTTAACGGTCTTCGCGCTTTAGACAAATTGTACACGGAAAGTACCGCATTTTTGCCATCGAGCTTCCTTTGGTCGCTGTTGCCAAAAGGCTAAACTAACCGTGTCCTTCTTTGTGCTATCGCGCTGCGCCCTAGCTGAGAGATTTGTTTCTTTTTGAGATTTGATATTAGAATTGTCAATTTTAGTGTTTAAGTTTTAGAAGGAAAAAGGCATTTCAAATTGAAAGTAATCTGTTGATGAGGTTACTCTCTTTCCGCGGCGGCGGAGAACGGTAGCTGCTAGAAGTGTTGCGCACACCTGCTGTTTTTTTTGTTGCGACCTCGGGAGCACACAAAAGGAAGAAGGCAGGGTAGCAGCCACACAATAGCACTATAGTTAGCAGACGCTTTTCGCGGCCAAAAAAAAAGCCGGATTTTCATCCAGCTTTTCCATTTATTGAGCTTAAACCGCTACATTATGTTCTCTTAATGCGTCGTTTAATGATGTTTTTAAATCTGTGGAAGCCTTGCGTTTTCCGATGATTAAAGCGCATGGAACTTGGTATTCGCCTGCGGGGAATTTTTTTGTGTATGAACCTGGAATCACTACAGATCTTTCAGGGACGTACCCTTTCATTTCTACGGGAGTTTCGCCTGTCACATCAATGATTTTTGTGGATTGGGTCAACACAACGTTTGCCCCAAGTACGGCTTCTTTACCAACGCGAACACCTTCAACAACGATGCATCTTGAACCGATGAACGCGTCGTCTTCGATGATTACGGGTGCGGCTTGTAAGGGTTCTAATACACCACCAATTCCTACGCCTCCTGAAAGGTGAACGTTTTTACCAATTTGTGCGCAAGAACCTACTGTTGCCCATGTGTCTACCATGGTTCCAGCATCTACATAAGCGCCGATATTGACGTAAGAAGGCATTAAAATCACACCAGAAGAAACGTAAGCGCCATAACGAGCAACAGCGTGAGGTACAACACGTACGCCTAATTCGGCATAGTTTGTTTTTAAAGCCATTTTATCGTGGAATTCAAATGGTCCTACTTCTATGGTTTCCATTTTACGAATTGGGAAATACATAACGACTGCTTTTTTCACCCATTCGTTTACTTGCCATTCTCCATTTTCTAAGGGTTCGGCAACGCGCAAACGGCCTTTGTCTATGTCTTCAATTACGGTTTCTATTGCCTTTATTGTTGCGGCGTCTTTTAGTAATTCACGGTTGTCCCATGCTGCTTCGATTATTTCACGCATTTTATTTCTTTTTTTCAAATATAGCTATTTCGCGTTTTCTTTTGAGGCAATAATCAATTTGGAAACTGTAATTTCGTGGCATGGGAAAAATATTAGCCATAGATTTTGGATTGAAGCGTTGCGGATTAGCGATCACAGATGAATTGCAAATCATTGCCACGCCTTTAGAAACGGTTGATTCTAAGCAGTTAATGGATGTTTTAGTTGCGTTGGTTGCAAAAGAAAAAATTGAAACCATTGTTTTGGGCGAACCCAAGCGCATGGATGGCTCAGATTCTCATGTAACACAAAATGTTTATTTACTAAAAGAAGCGTTAGAAAAACAATTTCCTGTTGTAAAAATTGATTTGCACGACGAAAGGTTTACTTCCAAGATGGCATTAGACGCTATGATTCAAGGAGGTATGAAGAAAAAAGATCGTCAGCAAAAAGGCATGATTGACAAAGTGAGTGCAGCTATTATTTTGCAAGAATATATTGGTAATCTATAGCGTTTACCAAAGGAATATATTCTTTTTATAGTTTGCTCTTTCTTTATCATTCGAAGCATTTTTCAGAAAGCGTTCTAAATGTTCCTCTCTTGTTTTTGCTTTTCTCGTATTGAATTTTTGTTTGGTGTTGATAGCGTCAAAGGGCTTACTTACTACTGATTTTGCGAAGTAAGTAACGCTTCCATCTTCAGTTGCTAATCCTAAAATGGCGCCTGGTAAATCCCAATAGCTTTCAGGGCCTATGTTTGGCATGACGGCAGTGGTAAACCAAGCATAAATGCGCGTGGAGTCATCTATTGTAAATACAGCTTGACGACAATCATAATCTGCAATTTTACGCCATTTATCAGTTATCTTCCATGATCTATGGATCAAAGAATCACTAACGAGAATTTCTTCACGATTAAAGACGATTATTGATTCTGTTTTATTCGAAGTGTAATAATTGGTTACGCTGTTGCATGAAGCTGTCCAATTATTGAATTCCGTCTCTTTTGAAGCGAAGAAAACAGACGTGCTGTCGTTGAAGTGTAATTCATATTCATCTTTTCTATATTTATTTTTTTCACCAATCCATTTTTGAGAATTCGGATTTGTGTATATTTTGAAAAGATTGATGGTGCGTTCATAAGTGATTACACCTTGCGTCATTTGTCCAAAAGCTTTCGAGAAGCTAAAAAGACTAATCCAAATCAATAGTATCGTTCTCATTTCCATTTTTGTTTTTCTTTGATTTTAGCGTAGCGCTATTGAATTTGTAGGTTAGCTTTAACATGAAATATCTCGCAATGGTATTCATCCTTGAATCGGTAATCATGTTAACCGTGTTTGATCGGTAAATTTCTTGATTCTGGTTAAGTGCATCGTGTATTTGTCCAGTGATTATCCAGTTTTCTGTTTTTCCGAATTTTTGTTCGATGCGGGCACTCAGTATAAAACGATTTACGTTGTAATTCGTTTCCATTTTTCCAAAAATAGAATAATTCGCATCGAATCCTATGGTCATTTTCCAGGGAAGGTAGAATTCTCCTTGAGCTTCTATTGACCATTTTGTATTGGTGAAAGAGGCAATTTCTGACAATTTTGAATTTCGTATGCTGTGATCGTAACTAGCACCAATGGAAGCGTACATGAAATCATAATCAAAATCAATAGACAGACCTTGTGAGAATGAGTTAGAAATGGTTTTTGTTTCCTCACCATTTACACGACCCACGTTTGGCGATAAGTTATAACTGAAAATCGGAGAAATTGTTATTTCCTGTTTGTAAATCGGTTGACTCAGATTGAAACCTATATTGAAGTTTGAAAATAAGGATTTGTTATAAAAGGTGCTGTATTGTCTTCCGTTGTTGTCAAAAGTGATGTCGTTTGCATAGGAGTTATGTGTATAAGAGGCACTAGAATAAAGGTAGTACCATGCACCTGTTGAAGACTTATAAAATTGATAATTCGCTGACATATTGGAATTGTACGAAGGTTTAATATCAGGTGCACCTAAACGTACAAAGTTGGGATTCATGTTGTTGTAAATTGGTTGTAAAATTGAATTACTGGGTAAATTAGCACTTGTATTTCCTCTAACATTTAGGTTAGAGGATTTGTTAGGTTTGTAAGAAAATGAAAATTTTGGTAAAACAAACAGTTGTGATTGCTTAATAGTGTTTGCTGTAAATACATTCTCATTACGAGAATTGAAGTAGCTTGCATCTGCAGCAACGTTAAAGGTTATTTTCTTGTGTTTATAAATGTAGTTTAAGCCTAAACTTGATTTACTTTTAATAGATTGAAATTCATTAGATGTTAATGAGTCTAATGCTTCGTAAACACCGTTCACAGGATTGAAAGAATACATATTGTCTGTGTTCTTTGTGTTGAATTGTTCTAATGAAAACTGCAATTTCGATTTTTTACCAAGTGGCTCTGTAAAAGTCGCCAAAGCTAAATTTGAAACAATGTTGGAGTTTCCGCTTTTTATTTGATCAATACCTAAAATGGATTGATTCGTTTCAGGTATTTGATCTTCGTAGTTTATTTTTCCTTTTGTTGTTCCTGTATCATAAATAAAATTGTTTAGTACCGTTAATCTACGGTCTTTTTTTAGAAATAACTTTGTGTAAGTTAAGGGTGTTTTGATGTTGAAACCTTCACGCGAATTCTCATTTATTTGAAAAGAGTTACGTGTAGCAAAACCATTTTGATTCAAGAAATGAGTATTCGATGTGGATTCAGAATTAGTTGTTTTCTCTAAAAATTTTGGTTTAAAGCTAAATGTTTGCGTAGAATCTATTTGATAATCAAAGCTGAAATTAACTTCATGTGAACGACTGTGCTGTAATTCGTTTGATTTAAAAGCGTTGCTGTAAGATGTGTCTGCAAAGTTATAACGGGAGTTACTTTCTGAAGAAGTGTTTAGTCGGTAATCAGTAAAAGTGTAATTTGCACCAATTTTCAACTTTTTGTTTACTTCTCCTTGATAGTACACACCTGCTCTCCACAATTGAGGTAAGCCAGAAGAACTGTTAATATTATTCTCATTGATTTGCCAAGAATCAGTTTCAGAGTCATATTGATAAGCTTGAAGATTGTTTAAACCATATTGGTTCATTTGCGACCATGAAAGAGTACTTTCAAGTGTGTTAGCTCCTGCACCATATACGGAAACCTTGTGTTTAGGAGTGAAGTAATTAGCTAATACACGACCTTCGTGAAAGCGACGGAAGTCACTTCCTAATAAGATTTCTCCAAAATAGCCTCGTTTAGCTTCATCTTTAAGCTTGAGGTCAAGTACCTGAATTTTTTCATCTGTATCTGAAGCACCATCATCATGTTTTTCGTAAATCTGAACGGTCTGAATTGACCCCGCTGCTAAATTTTTTGTAGCCAGAGTAGCGTCAGAACCAAAGAATTCATCACCATCAACCAAGACTCTTTTTACTTCTTTACCTTGAGCCTTTATACTTCCATCTTTTTCCACCTTAACACCTGGGAGTTTACGCAACAAATCCTCGACCATTGCATTTGGACGTGTTTTGAAAGAGTCAGCTACATACACTAAAGTGTCACCTTTATAATAGATAGGTTCTTTGAATGCTAAAATAACCACTTCTTCTAAACCTTTTCCCTTCTCAGGTAAATGGATTTCCCTTAAATCAAAAACGCGATTCTTAGCAGAACCAACAAGGAGAAACTCTTTTTCATCGTATTTAGGATGGTTGATGATTAAACGAAAAGTATCAATTGGAATGGAGAAAGAAAAGTTTCCTTCTTGGTCAATTGTCTTGTGATTTACTAGGGTAGAATCCTTCGCTCTTATCAGAAGAGCTTTACCAAAAGGGACATTTTTCTCAAGAGTAGAATCAGAAACTGTACCTGAAATAAGCATTTGATTTTCCTGTCCAATGGCAGAAAATGTATATAAAGTAAGGATTGTGAAGAATATCGTTCTAAGTAGCATAAGCTAAATAATTGATTGTGTAATTGTTGACTATAACGAGAGGTGAGCTGAAAAGTAACAACCTCATGAGAAAATTAACAAATCTACTCCTGTACGCTAAGTATTGAAAAAAGTAAATGAAAAGAAGAAAAAGAACTTTTTTTCATGATTATAGTTTAATGGTTGATCTAAGGGATAAAAGGTAAAATAAATACTTTTGATTGAAGCCAGACAGAGAAAAAAGGGAGAAGATGCATGAATTAACATTTTCTTAAATAGAAACCCGTCCAGATTGCATATTCATGCATTGAATTTTAGGTTCAATTGTTTAACTTTGCATAAGATTTATAATTTATGATTTTACCAATTGTAGCATACGGAGATCCGGTATTAAAAAAAGAAGGGCAGGAAATCGATAAAGATTATCCAGGATTAAGTACATTAATTGATAACATGTTCGAGACAATGTATGGAGCGCAAGGCGTTGGATTAGCTGCACCACAAGTTGGATTAGATATACGTTTATTCATTGTGGATGGCTCTCCTTTTGCTGAACAAGATGAAGACGAAGAATACGACCCACGCGCAGAAGGCATGGAAGGATTCAAAAAAGTTTTTATCAATCCAATCATTGAAGAAGAAGAAGGTGAAAAATGGGGATTTCATGAAGGTTGTCTATCGATTCCAAAGGTAAGAGAAGAAGTGTTCCGTAAAGAAACGATTACCATTTCTTACTACGACGAAAACTGGGAATTAAAAGAAGAAAAATTTTCAGGATATAAAGCGCGCATCATCCAACACGAATATGACCATATAGAAGGTATTTTGTTTACCGACCACCTGAGTTCATTGAAGAAAAGAATGATCCAAAAACGCTTGCAAAATATTTCAAAAGGTGAAGTGTCTGTAAATTATAAAATGCGTTTCCCACTGCAAAAAAAAGGAAGGTAAAAATGAAAAATATATTGGTGAACCTTGTTTTTCTTGGATTAATTACCGCTTGCGGAAACAAAAAGGAGTTGGACACAAAAATTGTAGATACTATCAATTCTTACGAAGATTCTCTTTCCAGAATGATCCAAAATCCATTGACATCGGAGCAATCCAATGATTTTTTACATAATTATATAAGTGTCCTTGAACAAGCCGTACGTACTGCACCAGAAAACCCAAAGGCAGCAACTTACATGGATAGAATTCATATGCTTAGTAGCGCAACAAGAGATCTAAAAAAATCATTAGAATACGGCGTAAAAATTATTGATGACTATCCCGATTATGCTAATAGACCAATGGTACTTAAAAGTGTAGCCTATATGTATGACGCAGAGGTGCAACCAAGAGATAGCATAAACGTTAGAAAATATTATACAATCTATTTAAAAGAAAATCCTGGCATAAATATTGATGAAAAGGATATGATCGAGAAAAGATTGTTGATGAATCAAATTCCTTTTGAACAGTTTTTGATTCTAGAACAAAAGTTCTCCGACCAATAAAATCGCTGTGTTAAAACTTAGTTAATAGAAACACAAGTTATTTGAACAGTTTTTATATTTGATAAACTAATAATGTTAAATACTATGAAAAAGTTATTATTCTCCTTAATGATGACAGCAATTGCTGGAGGTTCTTTCGCACAAGAAGTGGGTGCTGATGGTCCAAAAATCGAATTCACTAAAGATACACACGATTATGGAAATGTAAAGTACGGTGCAGACGGAACTACAACTTTCGAGTTCAAAAATACAGGAAAAGCTCCTTTGATCATTTCGAATGCTAAAGCATCTTGCGGGTGTACTGTTCCAGATTGGACAAAAGACCCAGTTAACCCAGGACAAAAAGGAAACTTAAAAGTAACTTACGACACAAAACGTCCAGGATTAATCAATAAAAGCATTACAGTTACATCTAATGCTGTCAACGAACCAACAAAAGTTTTACGTATCAAAGGTGAAGTAGGAGCTAAACCAGAAACAGGAATGCCAGAAAACAACGCTGGACCAATGAATAAATAGTCCAAAAGATATATAAAATACAAAATCCCGTCCATTGTGGCGGGATTTTTTTATACTTACAATATGAAGATTTTACATACAATTTATTTCCTTTGTTTGGCGACATTGACCCTGGCTCAGCCCAAAGCTGTTGTCGATAAGGCAACCGTTAAATTGGATAAAGTAAAAGAAGGAACCACCGTTTATCACACCTTCAAAATTAAAAATGAAGGCGACTCGCCCTTGCTTCTCCAAGATTATAATGTGGGGTGCCCATGCACAAAAATACAATTACCCAAACAACCAATTTTACCCGGTCAAACCGTCGATGTCCCAATGGAATTTGACTCTAAAGGCAAGTACTATTTGCAAGATCGAATCATAGTTGTCAACACAAATACCCCTAAAAAAGAATTGTTGTTACGCTTTAAAATTTATGTGCAATAAAGGAAAATTTACTCACCTGTTATTTGGCAGCCTTATCGGTCTACAAGCTATAGTAAATTCCTGCAAAAGGGTTAACTAGTCATTTGCAACGAGCTCCCAAAGGTCGCTGTTGCAAAAAGACGTTCACACCTTTTGCCGTTCATTTAGCTAACGCCTTCCGCCCGGGCTGATATTCCATTTCAAAACACATGTAAAGTGAACCAACCAAATGTTTAATTGGATTTCAGGGCCAATAGTTATTTCTTGCCCTTCACAATAATATTCAACAGAAATAAAATCACTATTGCTCCAATAGATCCATTGATGATCGTTCCAAACCATCCGTTACTAAAATTAATACCTATAGCACCAAGTAAACTACTGCCTACAATAGCCCCTAAAATACCAATGATAATATTACCTAAAAGGCCTAAACCACTTCCTTTGTAAATGGTGCTTCCAAGCCATCCCGCAAAAGCACCAGTAATAATTGTAGCTATAACTCCCATTTTCTCTTTTCTTGGAAGTTACAAATAAAACAGCTTTGTAATTTACTGCAAATGAAAGGGATTACTTAAATTAACATCTTTTCTGAACTGCTGATTCATTTCCTTACTTCGGAATTCTCTAGGAGGGGAATGTCCGGCTCATCAAAAAAAACACTAAATTTATAGTTCAAATTTCCATCTTCTATGTACATCATTTTTGATACCGAAACCACAGGGTTACCAAAACGCTGGGACGCACCTTTTTCTGATACAGATAACTGGCCCCGCGTTGTGCAAATTGCTTGGCAATTACACGATGCTAATGGTACATTAGTTGAACATAAAGATTTCTTAATTCGACCAGATGGATTTGATATTCCTTACGATGCAGAAACCATTCACGGTATTTCTACGCAATTAGCACAAGAACAAGGGGTCCCTTTACAAGAAGCCATGACTTTGTTTAACGAAGCACTTGGAAAGGCGACTTTTGTTGTCGGACAGAATATAAAATTTGATATCAACGTAGTCGGTTGCGAATTCGTGCGTTTAGCGGAAACTACTCCAATGCACGACATGCAAGTACTAGATACATGTACAGAAGTAACAGCAAATCTTTGTAAAATACCTGGAGGACGTGGAGGACGATTTAAACTCCCAAACCTAACCGAATTACATGAGTTTCTTTTCGGAGAACCATTTGCAGAAGCGCATAATGCTACCGCCGATGTGGAAGCAACTACAAGATGTTTCTTTGAGTTGATTCGTACAGAAAGTTTCACAAAAGATCAATTAGGACAAGGAGGTGCCTACATTGCAGATTTTAAGCAGTTTAATCCAATGCCTATTGGCCGATACGGAATTAAACATCTAAATCTAAAAGAAGAATCAAAGCGAATTAAGAAAACAGATGCGGTTGAAACCACATTTGTAGACAAAGATGCGGCAAGGAAGCGTTTGGCAAAAGCTCCATTTGTTCACTTACATAATCATACACAATTTACCATTCTTCAATCCACTATCTCCGTTGGACATCTTGTTCATCAAGCGGTAGAATTGGATATGAAAGCAGTTGCCTTGACTGATACAGGAAATATGATGGCTGCTTTTCAATTTGAAAAGGCCGCTTCTTCACACAATAAAAAAGTGAGAGAAGCGAAAAGATTGGCAGAAGAACAAGGTGAGGTTTACACAGGAAAGCAAGAACTCATGCCAATTATTGGATGTGAATTTAATGTGTGTAGAGATATGCATGATAAATCCATTAAAGACAATGGTTATCAAATTGTTTTACTTGCAAAAAATAGAAAAGGTTATGATAACATCATTAAATTAGCTTCAAAAGCATACACTGAAGGTCAATATTATGTTCCCAGAATTGATAAAAAATTGATCGAACAATTCCATGAAGAAGTCATCTGTTTAACAGGGAATCTTTATGGAGAAGTACCAAATATGGTATTGAATTTAGGTGAGAAACAGGCGGAAGAAGCTTTACTTTATTGGAAAAACTTGTTCAAAGATGATTTGTATATTGAAATCATGCGTCACGGTCAAGAAGATGAAGATCGTGTAAATCAAACTCTAATTAAATTCGCAAAAGAGCATGAAGTAAAATTGGTAGCTACCAATAACACTTTCTATATTGCTAAAAAAGATGCGGAATCTCACGACGTACTTTTATGTGTAAAAGACAACGAACTTGTACAAACACCAATTGGTCGTGGTCGCGGATTTAGATATGGATTAGAAAACCAAGAATATTATTTCAAGACGCAAGATGAAATGAAAGAGTTGTTTTTGGATCTTCCTGAAGCAATTGAAAATATCAGTGAAATCATAGGGAAAATTGAACACTATGGTTTAGCACGTGAAGTATTACTTCCTGCTTTTGACATTCCAGAAGAATTTCAGAATGAATTAGATCTGACAGATGGAGGGAAAAGAGGGGAGAATAACTATTTGAAGCATCTTACTTATGTTGGGGCTGAAAAAAGATATGGGGAAATAACCCCAGAAATTAAAGAACGATTGGATTTTGAATTGGCGACGATTGAAAGAACAGGATATCCAGGTTATTTCTTGATTGTACAGGATTTTTGTCAAGCATCTCGAGACATGGGGGTATCTGTTGGTCCTGGAAGGGGGTCAGCAGCAGGGTCAGCAGTTGCCTATTGTACAGGTATCACAAATGTCGATCCGATTAAATATGATTTGCTTTTTGAACGTTTCTTAAATCCCGATCGTATTTCCATGCCCGATATTGATATTGACTTTGATGATGAAGGACGTGGTGACGTCATCAATTGGGTAATCAATAAATACGGTTCAAATCAAGTTGCTCAAATCATTACTTATGGAACAATGGCGGCAAAGTCATCTATAAAAGATACAGCACGTGTACTTGATTTACCTTTACCTGATGCTGATAGAATTGCGAAGTTAATTCCAGATATGTCCCTTTCAAAAATCTTTTCTTTACCAGATGATGCTTTAGCTGAAAAATTGAAAAATAATCAAGATGATATCGGTAGGGTAAATGAATTGAAAAGATTGTCTCAAGGTCATGATTTGCAATCTCAGGTTATTAGACAAGCTAGATCACTTGAAGGTTCAATTAGAAATACAGGAATTCACGCGTGTGGAGTAATCATTACACCAGAAGATATTACGAATTTCGTACCCGTTGCAACAGCAAAGGATTCTGAAATGTACTGTACGCAATTTGATAACTCCGTTGCAGAAGAAGCCGGCTTGTTGAAGATGGACTTTTTGGGCTTAAAAACGTTGACCTTAATAAAAGTAGCATGTAGAAATGTGAAAAATAGACATGGCATCGACTTAGATCCTGATAACTTCCCAATCGATGATCAAAAAACATACGAGCTTTTTCAAAGAGGAGAGACTGTTGGAATTTTCCAGTATGAATCCGCTGGAATGCAAAAGTACATGCGTGATTTAAAACCAACTGTTTTTGCCGATTTAATTGCAATGAATGCTTTGTATAGACCAGGGCCATTGGAGTATATACCTTCGTTTATCCGACGTAAACTTGGTGAAGAACCGATTGAATATGATATTCCTGCTAGTGAGGAATACTTAAAAGAAACGTATGGTATTACGGTTTATCAGGAGCAGGTAATGCTTCTTTCTCAAAAATTGGCAGGGTTTACAAAAGGGGAGGCTGATACTCTGAGAAAAGCAATGGGTAAAAAACAAAAAGATGTACTTGATAAAATGAAACCTCAGTTTATTCAACAAGCATCTGAAAAAGGACACCCGGTTGATCGATTAGAAAAAGTATGGAAAGACTGGGAGGCGTTTGCTTCCTATGCATTTAATAAATCTCACTCCACTTGCTATGCCTGGGTAGCTTATCAAACGGCTTATTTAAAAGCGCACTACCCAGCTGAATATATGGCGTCTGTGTTGACCAATAACATGAATGACATCAAACAAGTTTCATTCTTTATGGAAGAATGTAAGCGGATGGGGGTTCCTGTACTTGGACCAGATGTAAATGAATCCGATTATAAGTTTACAGTGAACCAAGCCGGAGCGATCCGCTTTGGACTAGGAGCGATTAAAGGACTAGGAACAGGTCCTGTTGATTCGATCATAAATGAAAGACAAGAAGAACCGTATCGATCTATTTTTGATTTTGCTCAAAAAGTAAACCTAAGACAATGTACTAAAAAAGCATTTGAAAGCTTGGCCTATGCGGGTGCGTTTGATGCTTTTGGAAATGCAAATAGAGCACAATTGTTTGCAGAAACGAATGGACGCACATTTATTGAAACACTTATCAAATATGGGCAAGCGTATCAAGAAAATTTAAACTCTTCTCAGGGATCATTGTTTGGTGAAGCATCAGGTGTTGAAATTCCAGAGCCAGAAGCTCCAAAATGTGAGGATTGGCCAAGTTTGTTTAAGCTTAACCGCGAAAAAGAGGTTGTTGGAATCTTTATATCAGGACATCCATTAGATGATTATAAACTGGAGTTGAGTTCTTTCTGTAATGGAACAGTCGACATGTTAAATGACATGGAGAAGAATGTAGGGCGTGAGCTAACAATCGGCTGTATTCTTTCAGAAGTAGAGCATCGTAAAACAGTAAACAATATTCCTTTTGGAACGCTTGTAATTGAAGATTATTCAGGCGCTCATAAAATGTTCCTTTGGAGAGAAGCTTATTTAAAGTATACTCATTTCTTCCAGCCAAATGTTTTTATTGCCATTAAAGGGAAGATTGAAATACCACCTAGACGTTCAAATTTGGAATTCGTAGTTCGTAGTATTGAATTATTAGAAGATCTTAAAGAAAATAATACGAATATGTTGAAATTGAAATTGCCTGCTAGAAAAGTGGAGCAACTTTTAATTTCTGAATTGGACAAAGTGTTATTAAAACATGAAGGAAGCTGCCCCATTACTTTTGTGATCTCAGATCCTTTAGAGAATATAGAGGTTGTAATGCCATCAAAAAAATTAAGGGTTGACGTAAATGGTAACTTGATAAAAGCACTCGATGAATTGGGGGTGGAATATGAATTAAAATAAAAAAATTAACTCAATATAGAGCGAAGGAGCATGAGTTCTTGCACATGCTCCATTTTTTTTGAAGTGGAATGGCATGAGATTAAATTGTTCAGCATGCGTTTTAATATGGCAGTGTTTGAACAAGGTTCAAAATACGCTTTAGATGGTGTGATGTTAGATTGCTCAAGAAAAGATTTAACCTCTTCATGGTCTAGGATACAACCATTTGCGAATGCGTTAATATAAAATAGAACGCCAAAATGATTTTCGATATTTGAGAATTGATGGCAGTTGTCTTCATCTAAATAAGCAAGTATAAAGTGATTAGGTAAATTTACCCCATATATAGGTAGGTCAACTCTTTGCGCTATAATACTATATACAATCGCTAAACTTAATGGATTTCCTTTTTTGAATTCGATTACCGTGTTGATGTAGGAATTGAAAGGACAGTGGTAATTCTTGTTGTCTCCATTAAATTCAAAAGAATCATAAAGTATACGATTGATAACATGAACCTTTTCGAATGCCGTAAATTTATTACTGATTTCCAACCAGATTTTTTTACTTAGATGATCAAAGAAAGTGTAAACCTGCTTAGTATCAAGATGAGGATAGCGATGTTTCGCAATAATCAACGTTCCTTCAAGTAAATCTCTATCTCCTTTTTGCCATTCCTTGAGTTGTTCACATGTTTCTTGAAATTGAATGTCTTTAATAACTTTTTCAATACGAGAAAAGTAAAGATCACCATTTTCATATGCCAACCAAGAGTCTTCTAAATAAGGGAGGACATCAGAGCCATACTGCAAAAGCTGATTTCTTACTTGTGCAAATATAACATCGTCTGGATCGTCGATGAGGTGGATAAGGGCTTGTATGGTGCTGCTATCGCTCATTGGTTCCAAATTTAAAGCCTTTTAGTCCCTGATTTTGAAATGATTTAGAAGTTTATCAAAGTTGCACTGTTAATTTCCTGCCATTTACAGTTGGAAATTTTATTTGGTATAAAAAAAGATGGATTATTTCAATAGTTCTTTCAGACGAATGATGCCATTAATGTTCGATTCCGAATCAATTCTTCGTTTGATTAATTCCTTGTCTTGATTGCTCAAATTCCAAGAGAGTGCAATATGATCTTGTGTCGCTTCTCTTAGATTAAAAGATACCACCTCAAAAGGAAAACGAAAAGCCTGACCACTTACTTTTAACAAAGCGTCTTGATCAAGATCTTGAGTCTTTGTGAAATTTTTTGTCATCACGCTAAACGGTAAGAAAATCTTCTGCATCAAAGTTAAGTCGTCGTAGTTGAAGTTGTCTAGAACTTTACGAGTGTCCCTGATTTGAATAATGACTACTCCTGATGTGTTTTTCTGAATCCATTCTTGTAGGGCATATGTGTAATCGACACATAATTGAATTCCGTAGTTGTCTCTAACTCCCGCGTCAGCCAAACGTATTTCAGGTTTTGCAGGAATTGAAATCATTGGCATTACAAATGGAAAGGTGGCGCTAGAACGTATTGCGGTTGGGAAGTATAAACTACTTGGGCTAACGGACTCAAAATAGGATTGTAAATCAATATAGTTTTGCCCTGTCTTTGTAATGTTTTGAGGGTGGGCTGCTTGAATAAAGCGCATCGATTGTGAGCTGATTAATAGTTTTCTTCCGTCATTTACAATTGTAGGTGTAAAAACAATTAATGGGTAGTTTCCACTGCGTTCATAGGATCGATAGTATCCTAAATTCTTATCTAGTAAGTGATCTGTGTTTGCGTTAAATTGTTCTTCCCAAGCAAAACCACGGTCTTTGATATAGGTATTGTTGCCTTGGTGTATTTTTTTTGAACGGAATAATAAATCGCGCGTAGAGGCAGTGTGTGCCAATCTGTTTAATAAATCTTTACTTAAATTGTTGAAATGGCGTTGATCGTGAATGTAGTAATCATTCAAGTTTTTTTCTTTCTTTTCAATCAATAATTGTCTAAAATAACTTGCACCTACAAGACCTCCAGATGCTCCTGTAATCAAATGGAGATTATTGGGTAGATCTTCAGGAATTTCTTTGTACAAGTTTTGAAGTACATGATATGTCCAAAGTGAGGCGCGTGACCCTCCACCTGAAGCGGCTACTAGGACTAATTTCGGTTTGTTCTTTCCAGTGCTTTTCTTCCATTTCTCTAATATCTCTATTTGGTTTTCTAATGTGGTTTTCTCTCCATAAAATGTCGTGTCACTAGCAAAGGTTGCTATCCGATTGTTCGAATATTCTGGGGAAACCGATGTGGAATAATCTAGACCTCTAGCAAAGTTTCTGAATGCAAGTGGTTTGTGACTGTCGAATTTATTAACGGTAAAGAAGAAGAGGATAATAAGCGCATACGTCCATCCGCCAAACCAAGTGCTTAGTGTAGAGTAGATCATGAAAATAAGTGTCAAAAGAAGCATGAAACTAACGCCTGCTGGAGGTGTGAATCTATCGGAATCAACAGTGATACTTAAAATAATAAACAATAATATTACAAGGAATTCAAATAGGGAGGTGCTGATTTTATTTCTACGACTTAGTTTTTTCTGTAAATGGGGGTGGATATGAAGAATGGTTCTTCCTCTTCGCACTTTAAATATTTTTTGAACATAATAGTAATTGATGTTGTCAATATGGAAATGATCATTGTGCTCCTTTTTTGCATCCATTTCCAAAATGAACGGTTTGATTGCTTTTGCAAAGTAGCGAGAGTAAGGAATAAAGTATACAAATGTAAAAAACAGAAAGCTGATAATTCCTAAGAGAAAGGAGATCATGTAAAAGGTTGCTAATTGAGGTTTAGCTAATTGCTCATCAATTTGAAATTGATATAAATTGTAACAGTAGGTAAACGTTAAAAGTGAAGGTAAAAGAAAGTTGTTCTTACAATAGGTATAAAAGGGGGCACGCAAAACAAGTAGAAACGGATAGATTTTTATAATTCGACTAAATGTGTATGTGTTGAGAGCAGTGATAAAAACACCTAATGCCATACCAAGGACAAAAAAAGAAAACCAAGTAGTCTCTCCCATATATTCAGGTGCATAGAAAATATTATTGATACCATATTTCATTCCTAATTGACCTGTGAGCATCAGTGTTAAAAGTGCTCCAAGTAAAACAGCAATTGGGTTGTGACGAATGTGGGAGAAGGGGAGGACAAACGGATAAAATCGTTTAATCCTATTCGCCATTTCTTTAGTGGTTGCAATCATAAATTCTTAGGCAGTAAAATCATAAATTAAGTAAGCAAGTGCTTTTCCGACAATAAGCATTTCATCTGGTGTTGTTGGGGCGGCTTCGGTTAAATGAAGGTACGCTATTTTTCTTTTACTTTGCTTTAGTAACAAAATGTATTTACGAGCGTCTTCCATTTGCCAACCACTAGGCCCCATGGCTGATGAAGGCATGTAAGCAATGCTGTCCATGTCTAATTCTATGCCTAAAGGCTTGCCGGAAGACCTCTCTAAATGTGAAATGTCTGATTCAAGGTTTTTCTGATTAAGGATGTAGTCTTCAAAGAATGTGAAGTAGCATTTCTTTTGTTCAAGAAAGTTTAGAATGAAACTACTGTTGAAAGGTTTATGTAAGCCTAAAACAGCATAAGTGTCGATCCAATTATTCTCCAAACCATAGGAAAACGAGTTTCCGCTGTGACGTCCGTCAGTAGGACGTGTGTCAGCGTGAGGGTCGAGGTTGACTACATCAATGCTTTCTTGATAGTGGTCATGCGTAGCTTTGATGAGTGGAAGTGCATTATTATGACCTCCACCAATTAATATTGGTGTTTTTCCCGCTTCGAGTATTTCTGAAACGCATTTTGAAACAAGAAGGTCTAAAGATTCCACTTGTTTGTTTCCCGCTTCTATAGTTGTGAAGGAGGTGTTTTGCTGAATTTCACCGACGATAGTCAAGTTGGTTGCGGAAATGAAATGCGTACTTTGCATGTTTAAAAAACGAGACAAAAAAGCATGAAATCCTTTGGAAGCTCCTGGTCTCCCTAAATTGCTTTGAGGACCAATATCTTCGCAAACACCAATGATCGCATATTGTGCTGAGTTATTTAATCCCGTATTTATTTTTTCTCCAATTCTTGTTTCGTTTTTACGTGTTGAGAAATGAGAAAGAAGGTCCTCGGGTTGATAGATTTTATAAATGAAATCAGTCATGTAGTTCAAAAGGTTGAAGAAGTTCGATTACTTCTTGAGTGGGACGAATAGGACGCATGTTTTCTCTGTTCACAAATACTAAGTGTGTATACCCTGTGGATAACGTTTTAGCTTGCTCATTTTTTATTTCGTATTCAAATAATATTTTACTGCCGATCAAAGAAACGATTGAGGTATGTATCGTTAATAAATCATCGTATTTTGCAGCGCTTTTGAAGTTAACATGTAAATCCATTACGGGTAACATGATTCCTTGGTTTTCCAACTCTTTGTAGGGTAATCCTAATGATCTTAAGCACTCTACGCGGCCAATTTCAAAATACGAAGCATAATTGCCATAATAAACATAACCCATTTGATCCGTTTCACTATAACGGACGCGTGTTTGCGTTGTATTACTGTATTTCAGAAGCATATTCTATTTGTCATTGTAATTAAGGTTGAATATAGTTATCTTTGAACACTTCTTTGTCAATTGTTGATAATCCTTTTGTAGGAACTGATTTATTAACAATTTATAGGTAATCCCTCTTAAACACCCTAAGGCGTTGACCTACAGAAAGGATAGCGTTTTTTTTACCTGATACAAGTAAAACTTTTCATAAAGTCAATAGGTTTTCGATTTTTTTTTAAACTATTTTATGTAAATATTTGTTCTCAGACTAAGACTAGCTACAACAAGAATTTCTTATGTGCTTTTTTATGTCTTAAAATAGATGACGCGAAAGCCATAATTCGAAAAAAGATAAAAATAATGGGTAATTTACATGTTAATGTTTGGGATGCTTGTTTGAAAGTTATCAAAGATAATGTTTCTCTTCAGGCGTTTAAAACATGGTTTGAACCAATTGTTCCAGTAAAACTGGAGGATAATGTGTTGACTATTCAGGTGCCTTCTCACTTCTTTTATGAGTGGTTGGAGGAAAACTATATAACCTTACTAAGGAAAGTAATTCGTAAAGAACTTAGTGCTGAAGGGAGATTGGAATACAGTATTGTTATGGAAAACAATTCCACAAACAGTACGCCATATACCGTGAAATTACCTGCACTGAATAAAAAATCTTTGCGTAATGCCCCGGTAACCATGCCGTTTAATGTGGAGGAAAATCAAATCCGAAACCCTTTCATTATTCCTGGCTTAAAAAAGGTACAAGTAGAATCGAACTTAAATCCAGGTTACTCTTTTGAGAACTTTATGGAAGGGGATTGCAACCGTTTGGCACGTGCTTCAGGATACGCAGTTGCAAACAAACCAGGAGGAACAGCATTTAATCCACTGTTAATCTATGGTGGTGTAGGATTAGGAAAAACACACTTGGCACACGCAATTGGAATTGAAATTAAAAATCAATCACCAAACAAAACGGTCTTGTATGTAGGTTCGGAAAAATTCGCACACCAATATATTGATGCCATTAAAAATCAAACAATTAATGATTTTATTCATTTCTATCAAATGATAGATGTGTTAATCATTGATGATGTGCAATTTTTCTCAGGCAAAGAGAAAACTCAAGATACATTCTTCCACATCTTTAACCACTTGCACCAAAATGGGAAACAAATTATCCTTACTTCGGATAAATCACCCGTAGAAATGCAAGACATGGAGCAACGCTTGTTGTCCCGTTTTAAATGGGGATTGTCCGCTGATTTAGGAACGCCAGACTTGGAAACAAGAATCGCCATTTTGGAAAAGAAAATGTATGGAAATGGTATCGAATTACCACGTGATGTCGTAGAATATTTAGCGTATTCCATCAATACAAATGTTCGTGAGATGGAAGGTGCATTAAACACCTTGTTGGCACAAGCGTCGTTAAATAAAAAAGCAATCACATTGGATTTGGCTAAACAAATGGTCGATAAATTTGTGAAGAATACAGCGCGTGAAGTATCAATCGAATACATTCAAAAAGTAGTTTGCGACTATTTTGATCTACAAATCGAAACGCTTAAGTCAAAAACCAGAAAACGTGAAGTGGTTCAAGCGAGACAAATTTCAATGTATTTTTCAAAGAAAATGACAAAATCTTCTTTGGCAAATATTGGTGCTCACTGTGGTGGAAAAGATCACGCAACCGTTTTACATGCGTGCAGACAAGTCATCAACTTGGCAGAAACAGACAAACAATTCAAGTCTTATTTAGACGAATTAGAAAAGAAATTAACCATTCAATAAACTAAATTTATGCCCATTTTTACACTCGTTTTCATCGCGCTTTTGGTGTTGGTGATTTTCCAAGGATTTATCATCGTAAAAGAACAATCAGCAGTTGTTGTAGAACGACTAGGGAAATTTAAAAATATTGCACATTCCGGATTTGGAATTATCATTCCGTTCGTAGACCGTAAAGCAGCCTTGCTGAATCTTCGCGTGCAACAGTTAGATGTAGAAATTGAGACAAAGACAAAAGATGACGTTTTCGTTCATTTGCAAGTGTCCGTTCAATACAAAATTGCTCGTGAAAAAGTACGTGAAGCATTCTATTCATTAGACAATCCGCGCAACCAAATCGCATCCTATGTTTTCGATGACGTTCGTGCAGAGGTTCCAAAACTAGAGTTGGATGACGTGTTTGCAAAGAAAGAGGATATTGCAATTGCCGTACAGCAAAACATCGCGCAGTCGATGGATGAGTATGGATACGTAATCATCAAAGCTTTAATCACTGACATCAATCCAGATGCGAAAGTGAAAGAGTCCATGAACCGAATCAACGCAGCTAAACGCGAGAAAGAAGCGGCAATGGAAGAAGGTGAAGCAAAGAAAATTAAAATCATTAAAGAGGCTGAAGCCGAGGCGGAATCAAAGCGTTTGTCTGGTGAGGGAATTGCACAGCAACGTTTGGAAATTGTACGTGGATTTAAAGAATCGGTTGAAGATTTCAAACGTTCAATGGAGAATATTACGCACGAAGAAATTATGCAGTTTGTTTTGATGACACAGTATTTTGATACGATCAAAGAAATTGGTTCGAATAGTAAAAACTCAGCGATTTTGATGCCGCATTCACCAGGCGGAATGAAGGATGTTCAGGAGCAGGTGATACAAGGGACTTTCATTGGAAATCAAATGAAGGAATTCAGTAAAGCTAGAGGCGACAAGTAAAATGAACTAATAAAATAAACAGAGGCACTTCAATTGAGGTGCCTTTTTTGTGTTGACAAAGTCTGTTTTTAGATTGATTTGGCAGCCTAATCGGCCTACGCGTTTTAGTAAACTTCAACAAATTGGTTCACGAATTTTTTACCACGAGCTTCCGATGGTTGCTGTGGTAAAAAAAACGTTCACACATTTTGTTGTTCGTTTAGCTATCACGCTACGTCCGGGCTGAGGTTCTTGGTTTGCCAAAAGAACTTGCTTCGAACCAAGATTTTGCGTTAGGGATAGCAGTGGCATCCCCTCCCTCTCCCCAAGTTAACTGGGGAGAGGGAGGGATAAAACGAATAGCCCGACCTTTTTCCTCGTTCGCAGCATGCGGATGTAGGAAAAGGAAACGCCCAAAACAGAATAAAAAGAAGATTGAAGTTGTTTTCTAGCTAGTTTCTTAGAGCTTTTAGCCTATTGGAACATCCTCATCTTTTGTGCTTCCACTTAGAAATCCGAAGCTTTTTCCTATTTTTGTAAGAATCGCTCATGGCACATTGTCGCGGCGTGAAAAAAGAACAGGATTCGTGGAAATTCAACGTACATATAAGACGGTAAAGGCGCAGACGGAAGGTACTTACAAGGAGAAGGGATCCAAGTTTATTGCCTATGCTGTGGCGTGTTATTCGGAGGAGGAGGCCAAGGAACATTTGGCACGTTGGCGAAAAGAGCACTATCAATCGCGGCATGTGTGTTGGGCATATCGTTTTGGATTAGATAAATCGCAGTTTCGTGTAAATGATGATGGAGAACCTTCTAATTCGGCAGGAGCACCCATTTTGGGACAAATTCAAAGTTTCGATTTATCTAATATTTTAATTGGTGTTGTTCGCTATTTTGGTGGTGTAAAGCTTGGCGTTGGTGGTTTGATTCATGCCTACCGTGAGGCGGCAAAAGAGGCTTTGTTGGATGGTGAAATCATTGAAATTGAGGTGTTCCATCGGGTAACCTTACATTTTGGATATGATGTGATGCCGGATGTAATGGCGCTTTTGAAGAAGCACGAATTTCAGTATGACAATCAACAATTTGCATTGACCTGTGCAATTGATGTGGCGATTCCTTTACACCAACTTGCGGTAAAAGAAGAGTTTTTGGACTTAAATGAATTAGAAATCACGGTTAGAGGTGAGTTTTAACAAACTATAAAATTGAAAAAAATGAAAGGATTAGAATTGTTGCAAGTGCTATGTGAAATTCCGGGTGCTGCAAGTGACGAAGGGAAAGTAGCCGATTTTGTAAAAAAATATGTGGAAACATATGCACCAAATTGGAAAGTACAACCGAAAGTTATTAGTGGTAAAGGTTTTCAAGATTGTGTCATTTTGGTTTTCGGTGAACCACGTACTGCAATCTATGCGCACATGGATTCGATTGGTTTTTCTGTAGGATATGATAATGCATTGATAAAAGTGGGAGGTCCGCGCTTGTTGGAGGGCATTCAATTGGTTGGGAAAGATAGTCAAGGAGATATTGATACGGAATTGATGGTTGTTGACCAAGAAGATGGTAGCAAGGATTTGTTGTGTGTTTCTGATCGTACAATTGATCGTGGAACGCTTTTGACCTTCAAACCTAATTTTAGAGAAACAGAATCACATGTTCAATCTCCGTATTTGGACAATCGATTGGGTATGTGGAATGCTTTGAAAGTTGCTGAAACATTGGAGAATGGTGCTATCGTTTTTTCTTGTTATGAAGAGCATGGTGGAAATGCCGTTGGATATTGCGCACGTTATTTATTAGAAAATTTTGGAGTTCATCAAGCTTTGATTTCAGATATTACCTGGGCAACGGATGGGGTGAAACAAGGAAAAGGAGTTGCTATTTCAATGCGTGACAGTATGTTGCCTCGTCGTTCTTATTTGAACCGAATCATTGGATTAGCAATTGCATCAAATGTTGATTTTCAATTGGAGGTAGAATCAGCGGGAGGAAGTGATGGTGGAGTTTTACAGAAGTCTGATTTACCAATTGATTGGTGTTTTATTGGTGCTGCTGAAGAAAATGTACATACGCCTGATGAGATTGTTGCAAAATATGACATCATGTGTATGGTGGAATTATATAAATACCTAATGCTTCATTTATAATTGAAGTGCTTATGACTACCAAAGAAGTACAGATTTATCAATACGATAAAGAGCAATTAAAGATCCGTTATTTGGATTTGGAAGAGATTGTAGATGAAGATTTTGTAAGCGATTTACCTAAAGATAAAGTGACGTGGTTGAATTTTCATAATCTAGAAGATCGCAAATCAATTGAAAATTTTTGTTTGGCTCAAGGATTTGACTCACTTGTTGTTTCTGATATTTTTCAGTTGGATAATCGACCTAAATTTGAGAATTACGGTTCCTATTTTTTCTTTACGTTACGTTCTGCTGTTCCTTCGGAAAGGATCAATACTTTGGCTATGGATCAAATCAGTTTTATCTTGGGTGAAAATTATGTGATTTCTTTTCAAACAAAGTCACAAGATCATTTTGTGACTGTACGCGATCGTATTGAGAACAGTAAAGGAATAATTCGTACCAAACAGGCAGATTTTTTACTGTATCGTTTATTGGATGCGATTGTAGATAATTACTTCGAGGTGTTAGATGACATTGAGTTGAATGTGGAGTATTTAGAGACTTTGGTGAATAGCAATAAGCATGAAACCATTCCACAACGTATTGAAGTGCAAAAGCGCAGATTGACTGTTTTGCGTAAGGTTACCTTTCCGATCAAGGAGTTAGCTGCGGGAATTGACAATTCTAATTCTAATCTTATTCATAGAGATAATCGTCATTTTTTTATGGATTTTAAGAATAATGGATTAAGTATTTTGGAAGAGATTGAATACAATCGTACGACTATGGAAGGGATTTCTAGCTTGTATTACGCGACGCAAGGGCAGCACATGAATCAGATCATGAAATTGTTAACGATTGTGAGTACGATTTTTATTCCTTTGACGTTTATAGTAGGGGTTTATGGAATGAACTTTGAGCACATGCCGGAGTTGTCTGTTCGTTACGGCTATTTTATTTGTTGGGGAGTAATGGTGTTTATAGCGATTGCATTAATTCTTTACTTTTATCGAAAAGGATGGTTAACTCGAAATGATTTTTAAAAAAAAATGTCCTCTTTTGAGGACATTTTTTTTATCTGTAAAGAAAGTGATTATGCTAAAACTTTTGGTGCTGCATTTTTAATTGCATCACTAGTTTCTGCGCTAAATTTCTCAAAGTTTTTCACGAATTGACCAGCAAGATTATTTGCTTTTTCATCGTAAGCTGCTTTATCTTCCCAAGTAGAACGAGGGTTTAATATTTCTGTTGGTACATTAGGACAGCTTGTTGGAAATTCTAATTCAAAGATTGGAAGTTTCTCAAATGCTACATCATTTAGTTCACCGTTAAGCGCAGCTGTAATCATTGCACGAGTGTAAGATAATTTCATACGGTTTCCTGTTCCGTAAGCACCACCTGTCCAACCTGTGTTGATCAACCATACTTTAATGTCAGTTCCTTCTAATTTATTTCCTAACAATTCTGCGTATTTAGCAGGATGTAAAGGCAAGAATGCAGCGCCGAAACAAGCAGAGAATGTTGTTGTTGGCTCTGTAATTCCCATTTCTGTCCCGGCAACTTTAGCAGTATAACCTGACATGAAGTGGTACATTGCTTGTTCGTTAGACAAACGAGAGATTGGAGGTAATACTCCAAAGGCGTCGCATGTTAAGAAGAATATATTTTTTGGTGCAGTTCCAATAGATGGATTTGCAATATTATCAATGTGCTCTAATGGGTATGATACACGAGTGTTTTCAGTAATACTATTGTCTGTGTAATCAGGAGTTGATGTTCCTTCTTCAAAACCAATATTTTCAAGAATAGCACCAAACTTGATTGCATCAAAAATCTGAGGTTCTTTTTCTCTTGAAAGATCAATTGTTTTTGCGTAGCATCCACCTTCAAAGTTAAAAACAGAATTATCAGACCATCCGTGTTCGTCGTCACCAATTAATCTTCGGTTTGGATCTGAAGACAATGTTGTTTTTCCTGTTCCCGATAAACCAAAGAATACGGCTGTATCTCCTTCATGTCCGATGTTAGCGGAGCAGTGCATAGAGAGTACATTTTTTTCGTGAGGCAAGATATAGTTAAGGACAGAGAAGATTCCTTTTTTAATTTCACCTGTATATCCAGTTCCACCAATGATGATCATCTTTTTAGTGAAATTTAATACAGCGAAGTTCGCTTGACGCGTTCCGTGTTTTTCAACATCAGCTTGGAAAGAGGGTATACATACGACGTGCCATTCTGGGTTAAACACGTCTAATTCAGCATCAGTAGGACGTAGGAACATATTACTTGCGAACATGTTGCTCCAAGGAGTTTCCGTAACTACACGAATGTTTAAACGGTGACTTTCGTCAGCACATGCATAAGCATCTCTAACGTATAAACTTTTGTCTTCCATGAAAGACTTCATGTCAGCGTATAATTGGTCAAATTTTTCTTGCGAAAATTTAATATTGATATCACCCCACCAAACAGAGTTTTCAGTGTTTGCATCACAAACTACAAAGCGATCTTTTGGCGATCGGCCTGTAAATTCTCCCGTCTCAATTGCGATTGCACCTGTGTCGGTTAACATTCCTTGGCCTAAGATGATGGTATCTTCAACTAATTCAGCTGGAGATAAATTCCAAAATTGATCACCTGTCTTTTCAATACCAATGGAAGACTTTAAATCAGTGTATTGACCTAATTTTCCAAATAACTCCATATTTTCAATATTTTCTGCTTGTGCAATTTCGTTACAAAAATAAATTTTCTTTGCGAGTAATCACCTTTATTGTGAAGTATATTTTCAACAATAAATCGTTTTTGTAGGTGTATAACTCTTCGCGAAAGGGTTTTAAAGTTTCGTTTTTAAAGTCTGAAGGGCTTTTTGTATGTTGGTTCTGACTTCTAATAATGTTGCGTCCATCATATAACATGGGGCAGAAATGATCTTGTTTACTTCGTCGATAATGACTTCTTGAAGACCTGCTTCTGTTGTTTTTGCTCCGGTTGCTTGTAATCCTGTTTCGAAATCTTTAATGCTGTAAGGAGAAGGAGCTGCTGTTGTTCCGATGGTTAAATGTATGTTGGTTTTTTTTCCTTCAAATGCTTTTGCCACAACTACTGGACTTACGCAAAGTGCAACGATGTATTTACCAGCATTATGTATTCCCAACAAGAGATTCTGAACATCGGAACGAATGGTTCCATTAGGGCCTTCAAAGGCCCAGTTTGTTAGGTTTTTTGCACTTCCAAAACCTCCTGGAATGACAAGTGCATCCAGCTGATTAATGTCGACTGATTTTATTTCGGTGATGTTTCCGCGCGTAATACGTGCTGCTTCGATCATCATGTTTCTTTTTTCTGGCATTTCTTCACCAGTCAAATGATTGACGACATGATGTTGGAAGTCATCTATTCCTATTGGAATGATTTTCCCTCCGATTTCTTCAATGGCAAGCATTGTAAAAAGTGCTTCTTGGATTTCTGCTCCGTCATAAACACCGCATCCTGAAAGTAATAATCCTATGTTCATTTTCTTGTTCTTTTCGTGTCATAACAAATATAGGATTAAAGTAGATCTATTTCAAGAGTGAGGTTTATGTAAGGGAATAAAAAAAGGTATGTGGTTAAACATACCTCTTTTCATTTGAAATTTCCTAAGTTCTGAAAACGGAACTTGCGTTAAGGATAGTAGTATTTAGCTTTGCAGCCTTTTTTCCATTTATTAATGGTTTTAATTAGGATTTGACTTTAAACAAAGGATATCCTTAAAAACATAAAATCTGCAAACTAAAAACGGATAGCCTGACCCGCCCCAAGTATTTGGGAAGGGGAACGCCCAAAACTTCTAAATCTAGAAAGAAACTTTATTTTTTCTTCGCCCCCACGTAGGTGTGCAAAATACGTCCTTCGTATCCTTCCAGATTGTAATAGATTTGGTTTCCATCTATTTTAACGTCAGTAAGATCCGATACATCAATCGCAACTGTTTTTCTAATAAGTGCTCTGCACATGTCGTTATTTGCGTTGTGTACCAATTGAATACCTCTCTGTCCCGGAAAAGATTTTGCTACCGCAGGACTTCCGATTATTTCGAAAGTATGATCCTTGCATCCACCACCATAAGTGACATCTATCATCATGATGTTTCCATTCATTGTAACGTTGTCTATGGTGATAGGGTCGCTTTCTTTGGCAAACTCACCGATTCTCGCCTTAGCTGTTAGTGCTTCCACTTTTTGTGTTGCTTTGCTTTCGGAAATTTCTGGTTTTTGTTTGGTGTTGGCACAGCTAGCCATAATTACTGCTACTAAAATAAATAATACCTTTTTCATCGTGTTTTTTTTAGGTTTAATATCAAATTTAAGACCAAGTTATGATGTTTTTTTATTGGTTTTTAAATTTTAAGGTTATTTGGTATTTGGCACTGAATAAATTGTATGTAATTTTGTAGCATGAAGACCAAAACCCTTAAAAAGAACAAGGTTAATGTAGTGACTTTAGGATGTTCGAAAAATATCTTCGATTCTGAAGTGATGATGGCACAGTTAAAGGCCAATAAATTTGATGTGGAACATGAGTCTATGTCTGATGATAGTGAAATTGTAATCATTAATACTTGTGGTTTTATTGATAATGCAAAGCAAGAATCGATTGATACGATTTTACGCTATGTGGACGCGAAAAATGAAGGTGCAGTAGATAAAGTATATGTTACTGGATGTTTGTCTGAGCGATATAGAGGAGAATTAGAATCTGAAATTCCTGAAGTGGATGCTTTTTTTGGGACGAAAGAGTTGCCACGTTTGTTAAAAACATTAAAAGCGGATTATAAAAAAGAATTGGTTGGTGAGCGTTTGTTGACGACTCCTAATCATTATGCTTATTTTAAAATTGCTGAAGGCTGTGATCGTCCGTGTTCATTTTGTGCTATTCCGTTGATGCGTGGTGGGAATGTCTCAACACCCATCGAGGATTTAGTGAATTCTGCAAAATCATTGGCTGCAAAAGGAGTTAAGGAGTTGATGTTGATTGCTCAGGATCTTACGTATTATGGTTTGGATCTTTATAAAAAGAGAGCATTAGCTGAGTTATTGGAAGAGTTGGCACAGATAGAAGGTATTGAGTGGATTCGTTTACATTATGCTTTCCCAGCTGGTTTCCCAATGGATGTATTAGAGGTAATGAACAAGTACGATAATATTTGTAAGTATTTGGATATGCCTCTACAACATGGCTCTACAAAAATCTTGAAGGATATGCGCCGTGGTACCACACGTGAAAAAACGGAAGAGTTAGTAGGTGTGATTCGTGAAAAAGTTCCTGGAATCACAATTCGTACTACTTTGATTGCTGGTTACCCAGGAGAGACGGAGGAAGATTTCCAAGAGATGTATGATTTTGTTGAGAAATCTAGATTTGAAAGATTGGGGATATTCACTTATTCGCACGAAGAGAATACGCATGCTTACAATTCTGAGGACGATGTTCCAGAGGAAGTGAAAAAAGAACGAGCTGATGCAATTATGGAACTTCAAATGGGAATTTCATATGAATTGAATCAAGAGAAAGTAGGTAAAACATTTAAGGTTCTTTTTGATCGTGTAGATGGTGATTATTTTGTTGGAAGAACAGAGTTTGATTCTCCAGAAGTCGATAATGAAGTTTTGGTAAAGAAAACGGATGATAATTACATACGTATTGGAGATTTTGCAATGGTGAAAGTTGTCAAGGCAGATCATTATGACTTGTATGCAGAAGTTATCTAGATAAGATTGAAAGGAGTTGAAGAACTCCTTTTTTTATGCTTATAAAATATAAGGTAATCTGTTAGATTGTCTTGGTACCCATATATTGATATATAGCTATGAACATTGAAGCGGAGTTAAAATTTAAAATAGATAATAAAACAAAACCATTAGGTGCGTTAGGGTATTTAGAAGAGGTAGCCTTTAAGATTGGAAGAATACAACAGTCTTTGTGTCCAGTAATCCTTAAACCCCATATGCTTGTGTTTGCTGCAGATCATGGTATTGCTAGTGAGGGGGTGAGTGCTTATCCTTCGGAAGTGACTCATCAAATGGTTCTGAATTTTCTTAATAAGGGAGCCGCGATTAATGTTTTTTGCGAGCAAAATGAAATTGAATTAATAGTTGTTGATGCTGGTGTATCAAAAGATTTTGACGCAAGGAATGGTTTAATTATTGCTAAAGCTAGAAACAGTAGTAGAAACATGATGCATGAAAAAGCCATGACTTTAGATGAAATGTTTTTTTCAATTGATCATGGTGCAAGATTGGTTCGAGACTGCTTTGATAGAGGTTGTAATGTTATTGGTTTTGGAGAAATGGGAATAGGAAATACCTCTTCAGCTTCTTTAATGATGTCAAAGGTGTTTGGATTACCAATTGAGCAATGTGTAGGACGAGGTACTGGATTAGATACAGAACAATTGCAACGAAAACTTGAAATACTAAAAGCTGTTTCATTAAAATATGAAGAGGTTAATGATGCAGAAACTATTCTTCAAATTTTTGGAGGATTAGAGATTGCTCAGATGTATGGAGCTATGATGGAAGCAAAAAGGAACAATATGATTTTGCTTATTGACGGATTTATTGCCTCATCAACTCTAGCTGTTGCTGCGATGCAAGATAAAGAGATATTGGATAATTGTATCTGTTGTCATGTTTCTGATGAGCAGGCACATACTTTGTTATTAGATAAACTTAAACAACGAGCTTTGTTGCATTTGAATATGAGACTTGGAGAAGGGACAGGCTGTGCTGTAGCTTTTCCATTGATAAAAAGTTCAATTGCATTTTTAAATAATATGGCTTCTTTTGAGCAAGCGAATGTTTCAAATAAATAGATAATGAAAAGTTTTTTAAAACAAGAATGGTTTGCCTTCTGGACTGCAGTTATGTTTTTTACGAGGATACCTGTTCCTTTTCATTTACCATATAGCACTAATTTAATGAATCAATCTCAAAAATACTTTTCAAGTATTGGTTTGATCGTTGGAGGAATAAATGTTCTTTTTTTCTATTTGTTTTCATTCTTCTTTGATTTAGGATTGTCTTTAGTTTTGACAATGGGATTGAGTGTTTTGCTGACTGGGGCTTTTCATGAGGATGGGTTTGCAGATGTTTGCGATAGTTTTGGTGGTGGATATTCGCCAGAAAAAATATTGACAATCATGAAAGATAGTCGACTTGGAGCTTATGGTACGATTGGAATGGTTTTATTGTTAGGAGCGAAGTTTGGTGCTTTACATACACTTGGAAGTTTAAGTGTGTCACATCTCATTTATGCGATACTTTTTTCTCATGTTGTTAGTAGGTTTGTAGCAGGTACAATGATTTATACACATTGTTATGTCGCAGACATTGATCTGAGTAAGAGTAAACCTTTAGCAAATGAACGACTTTCCTATGGAGCATTGTTCTTTGCATTTGTTCCCATTGGATTGTTCTTTTTTTTCGTTTCCTTTCTATTTGTTTTTGCTGTTGTTACAGCTTATATTTCTAAAGTTGTAATGGGAGCTTATTTTAAAAAACACTTAGGTGGATATACCGGAGATTGTTTAGGGGCTACTCAACAAGTTGCAGAATTGATTTGTTATTTGACGTTGATTGTAATATGGAATTACATTTGATTCGACATACTGAAGTTAGTGTTGAAAAGGGAGTTTGTTATGGGCAGAGCGATGTTTCACTATCAGAAAGAGGGCTGATAGCGCTTGATGAAATTGTATTAGACAATGATTTTCATCATATTTATTCATCTCCTTTAAAGCGTTGCACAAAAATGCTAGATGTTCATTCAGTTGATTATCTGATTGATGATCGATTGAAAGAAATGGATTTTGGAACCTGGGAACTTAAACTTTGGGATGATATTCCTGTTCAGGAAATAAAACCTTGGTATATCGATTTCGTACATGTTAGACCGCCGAAAGGAGAGTCATTACAAATAATGGCTGAAAGAGTACTTTCATTTTTAGGAGAGTTGAAAGAACAGAACGAAGGGAAGAAGATTCTTTGTGTTACGCATGCAGGTGTTATTCGAATTTTATGGTCTTATAAAGAAGGGGTACCACTACAAGAAATGTTTAATTTACCTGTTGCTTTTGGTCAAGAAATAATCTTAAATTTTTAGCCTATTGCAGGTATCTGTAGTTATCGATCCATTCAGGGTCAGTTACGTCTCGTAGTACTTTCCAGAAATTGGTATCGGCAAAGTAGTGATTGTCGATGTTTCCAATATTGTACTCTGTTGTTAAGTATTTCATTTGTCTTTCTCCAGGCATCCATTTATCCATACTCCATCCTTTTTCTAGTTCCTTGCCTTTGTAGGGGTAACGATCGAAACGTAATTTCCATAAGCTGTCAATTGCTGGGCAATAAGGATGTTGAGGTTTATTTGAAAATTCATCTATTAGAACACCTCCATCTACACCATTCAAATCAAACAGATTGATTCTATTTCGGTTGTATACACTCGGCCATGTCCCTGAAGCATAAAAGCAAAATTCTCTAAAGGAAAGTGTTTTTTTATAAGAATTATTTGTTCCATTATTGAAGAAAGCAAGGATGGAAATCATTTCACCAGTTGCTTGAGGTGAAACACGTATGGCAAAAATAGTTCTGGTTGCTACATTAAAATGGATTGATGTAGTCAAAGTAAAAAGTGCCAAACAAGTAACAAAAGTTCTCATATTTAATTTTGAAAGTACAGAATAATCTGTTAACCTCCTAATCAAAAGAATAAAATCCTTTCGGAGTAATACAATTGTTAAGTCTTTTATCCCAGATGTTTATGTCGGTTATTGTGTCTATTGGATCAAATAAACTTAATCCAATAAATTTGGTTTCAGGATTTGTCTGTTCTGAAAATCGATCATAAAAACCTTTTCCGTATCCTGCTCGGTATCCATTTCTATCATATGCCAAAAGTGGGGTAAGAACGATATTTATTTTTGAAGGTTCCATTATTTCCCCTTCTAAAGGCTCCGGGATCCCATAAGAGTTTAAGGCAACAGTTGTTTCTTTACGGTAAGAGAGGAAATCCATTTCTAAGGTTTCAAAATTGGATACTGGAGCGAATAGTTCATTTTTTTCCATTAACCAAGAATTAATGAGAGATGTGTCTAGCTCCAATTTATTCTCCATAGATAAAAAAGTAGCGATCAACTTTCCTTCCCAACTACAATGTTTTTTTACTTGGTTAAGTAATTCAGCGTTTAGTTTATTGTAGGATAATGGATTGAGTTGTTTACGCAATTCTAAAAAATAGGATCTTGCTTCTTTTTTTGTCATGTCACAAACCTGGAAACATTCCTTTAGCAGAACTCATCATTTCTTTTTGTTGAACATTTTCAGCTTCTTGCATAGCTTTATTCAAGGCTACAGAAATTAAATCTTCAAGATCTTCTTTTTCCATTAAGGTATGATCTGTATTAATATGAAGCTTTTTGAAAGTTTTGTTTGCTGTTAATTGAATTCGGATTAAACCACCACCTGCTTCACCTTCAACAGTAATGTTTTCTAAATTAGCTTTACTTTCCTCAGCAATATTTTGCATTGCTTTTAGCTTTTCTAACATGTCTTTACCGAACATTTCTCTATTTATTGAATAGGATAATCTTCCTATTGGGTTAAACAATTATCAAAGAACAAATATAAGCATTCCAAATTATTACAACCCTATCATCTGATTAGTGTAAACGTTGTTCAATTATTTTTCTTACGTGGTTATATGTTTGATGAGGTGAGAAAGTTTCCCATTCTATGTCATCAAGTTGACCACCCATGTGTAAATATGAGTCTATATTTGCACGCATCATTTCTTTCTCAACATGCTCTTGGAAGTTGATAAGTGCTACCCATCCTTCTTCTTCAAGATCTTCAAACCATTCTTCATAGTATGCGTCGTCGCTACTATGAAAGTTCAATACATTTTCACCTATTAGAATATATTTATTGATTCCTTCATGCTGAAGTAATTCGATAAAATCTCTTTTAAAGGTCATGATATCATTTTCGATGGCATCGTTCCATTCACCAATTAATTCAATGATTGCGAATCCATCTTCGTAATCGCAAAACAAGAGTTTAATGTAAAGTGTTTCTGAACCAATGTGATCCCATTGCGGATGAATCAAAAAGTTGTAAATAGCATGCTGAAATTCAAATTCGCTATAGATCTTTTGAAAGAAAGGAGATCTGCTATCTTCTTCTGCCGTATAATGTCCTCTCCAACGAAAAAAAGGTTCTAAGGTGTGCATTTTAAGTGAGTTATATGAGGGTGATTAAATTATTAAACAGATTTTAGTAAGCAGTGACAATTTTTGATATGCTTATCGTACCTTTGATCTGCAAAATTAATATTATGAAACATTTACTGTTACTCTTTACTTTGGTTTTTTTACTAATAAGCTGTAAAAAAGGAAGTATTCAAAATGCAGAAGGAGCTTTTGATAGCTACCTCTCTCAATCAGATTCTGTTGTATTTGCGGGGTCTGCAGATTTTAAAAGTGTTATTGGGAAAGCAAATTTTTCATCTCAACCGAAGCTTAATGCAATTGTATCTGAAGTCGTAGGTAAAATTCAAAGTGCTTTTGATTTGGATAGTCGTATTTTCTTTACGGTTAAAGGACCTGTTTCAGGTTCTTCGGAAATGGTGTTTTTTATCGATGTCAAATCCGAGAAAGACTTCACTTCTTATTTGAAAAAGAGTGGGTATGAAGTGAAAAAGGAAGGTGGTTTTAACTATGCTATTGATGACATGGCGTTTGTTTACTATACAAGTAAATATGCGGTTATGAAGTACGCTGAAACAGATAAGGAATATACGCTTGCTGACGTTACAGCATTTAAAGAAAAATTAAATGATGGTAAAAAGAAAGAAAGTAAATTAAGTGTTCTGTCAAAAGGGAAAGGGGATGTTATTTTCTCTAGTGATATGTATCAATTGATGTTGACCAATAATACAGATTTAAGTAGGTTGCCTAAAGATCAGCAAGATAAGATTTACAATTTATATAAGGAAATGTATATAAAGAGTGTTGCTTCATTTGAAAACGGTTACTTTGATTTGACCTCAACTTATGAATTAAATGACGAGTTGAAGAAAGCGGTACAGTTTTCACCTAACGGACCTATTGATTTATCTAAATTAGGAAACGAAACACCTGTAGTCGGATTAGCTCTAAATTTAAATCTTAAGGAGATGAGTGCGTTTTGGAATAAGTATTTCCCTGGGTACATGGAAGATTTCTTCCGCAATACAAACGAAGTGCTTTACAATGCCTATAAATTATCAGATGGAGATTTTAGTAAATTTTCAGATGGTAAATTAGCGCTAACAATTTCTGGTAAGATGGCGGATATTGAGATGGGAATGACTCCTAGCTTCAATCTTTATGGAGGATTAGGTAGCTTAAGTGAAAACTTTAAAGGACTCCTACAAGATTATTTATTGAAAAAGGATTTTAAAGTTTTTGTATCCAATGATAAAACGTTTAGAGCCTCTACAAATGAATCAGCTTTTACAGGTAAAGAGGTAAATCGCGTTCCAAGTTTCGCAAAAGGTTTTGGAAAAGAATCAATTTCTTTTTACGTTAACGTGAAAGAAATCTTCCAAGGTGAATCGGAAGGGCCGTTAAAATCGTTGTCAGAAATTAATTACCTAACAGCTTATGGTAATTCAAATATGTTTAATCTGCGTATTCAGTTAGTTGACACTAAAAAGAACTTTTTAGAGCAAGCGTTATCCATTGGTATGGTTACTGCTGAAGGCTATTTCGGAGGTCTAGGGTCTTCTGATGATTACTAGGAATAAGGTAGTTTATTTTGTTGGGATTAATTATACTTTGATTGATCCCAACAATTAAAAATTTGTACATAGTTCGCTTGTATAAGTTCTTCAAGAATAAGAGTTGCTGCAATTGCAAGTTGGGTATAGTTTTGACTGTTATTTCCAAAGTTTGCAGCACTTGTTTGCCACATTTTTAAGATTAAGTCTTTCCCGCCTTCATTAGGAGATATTGCATTTACAACAGCAGAAACATTTCCTGCACCGGCATGATAAACATGCATTACAAATAGTCTAAACCAAAGATCATTTTCGTTGAAAGCAATATTTTTTCCGTTTAATATTCTTTTTGCCTCAGGTATGCATATACGATTTATTAATCGAGATGCGCCATAAGCTGATTTATCAAAATCCATTCGATCGTCTGTTGTTTTGTTGACAATTAAACCTTGACTTCTTGCGACTCCAGGCATTAATTGAAAAGGACCATAAGCACCAGCAGAAGATTTTTTTAATTGACCAGGTGATTCTATTAATAGAATTGCTTGTGCATACCAAGGATCAGTTCCATATTCTTCAAATAATTCTATGCCTCGTGTTAATTGTTCCATTACAAGGTCAAAACGATAAAAATTATTTTTTCCAGATGTGAAGAATAGTCTAGCAGTTGAATCCATTCCATAGCTTTGGCGAATTGAATCCCTGAACATTTGTTTTTCAACTTCAGTCTTTAATGCCCAACTTTTTACTCCAATACGATCTACAATTTGTCTATTAGAAGCGAAATTCACCAACATAGAATCTGGTGATAAGTTCATTATTTTTTTCCAAAACAAAGGTTGGTTTTCTACCGACCATTCATTAGAATGTAATTCTTTAGGAAGAATAAATTGAATAGATTTATCTTGATGGACGGCCTCAAAGCGATCTGTAAATTTAGATTGACTAAACGTAGAAAGTGCTACAAGTGAGCATGACATGGCGTGAACAAGTTTTTTTAGCATGGTGAAAGATAAAAATAATTCGTTAGAAATAAACTTTTGGCTATAAGTGATTATCTTTATTAAAAATCAAACGTGAAATATATCCGACTTATTTTATCAGCACCGTTTATATTTTTGGTGAAAATTTATCAATGGATAATTAGTCCGATTTTCCCGCCTACCTGTAGATATACACCAACTTGTTCCTCTTATATGATTGATGCACTAAAAGTATGGGGGCCAATTATCGGTTTGTATTTGGGAATTAAACGAATATTAAAATGTAATCCTTGGGGGAGCTGCGGACATGATCCTGTGCCTCAACGCAAAAAAAAAGGAGTCGATTAGACTCCTTTTTTAATATCATTAAGCTTGATGATGTCGATTTGCATCTCTAACCTCCTTTACAGAATAGAAAAATACAGAGCCATAACCTATTCCAAGCATTAAGTGGAAGGGTACCATCCCGAAATCTCCGTAATAAGCACGGTTTAATGCTGTAAAAGTGAAAATCACAAAGAATAGACCTTCAAGCATATTCACTAAGTTTAGTTTCTTCTTATCGTATTTGTTGTTAACAGCTTCTTTTTTATTTGCGATGTTGAATTTAGGTGTACGTACAAAAGAACTTTTAACCCCCATGTAACCTTCAATTACTGCGACAGTATTGCTTAACGATAATCCCATTGACATGGTTAAAAATTGGAAAAAGCGTTTGATGAATTGCCAAAATGATTTTTTACCGTTTTCATCTGTTTCACGGAATGAATTCCAATAGTAAAACATTAAGAATAATGTACTGATGATAAATATTCCCATTAGCTGTAGAATTTTATTCAAGTCTGAGAAACTGTCTTTTACTTGTAACACTAATAAGCTCAATAGAGCAACAATGAGAATAAACAAGAAAATAGAGGAATTGAAAAGGTGAGAAAGACCATGAATACGATCGCTCACTTTTACGTTACTGTCTTTAACAAGTCTACCAGACATCTTTTTAAATACTTCAACACCTCCTTTCATCCAACGGTGTTGTTGAGACTTTAATGCAGACATTGTTATTGGTAATTCAGCCGGAGCGACGACATCCTCTAAGTATTTAAATTTCCAGCCTTTTAATTGTGCGCGGTAACTTAAATCTAAATCTTCTGTCAATGTATCGTGTTCCCATCCACCTGCATCTTCTATACAGATTTTTCTCCATACACCACCTGTTCCGTTAAAGTTGATGAAATGACCAGAACAGTTTCTACCTTGTTGTTCAATAGCAAAATGACCGTCTAAACCAAATGCCTGAAGTTCTGTTAATAAGGAGAAGTCTTTGTTGATGTGTCCCCAACGCGTTTGAACAACACCAATTCTTTCATCTACAAAATAAGGCATAGTCCGAATTAAGAAATCTTCATCAGGTACAAAATCAGCATCAAAAATGGCAATGAAGTCTCCTTCAACACGATCCATTGCATCATCCAAAGCACCTGCTTTATAGCCTGTTCTATCTACACGATGTATATGTTGAATATTTACTCCCGTTGCCGCTATTTCAGCTACTTTTGCTGCGATAAGATCTTTTGTTTCGTCGGTTGAATCATCTAATACTTGGATCTGTAGACGGTCAGCGGGGTACTTAAATTTAGCAACTGTTTCAATAATACGGTCTGCAACATACATTTCATTAAACATAGGTAACTGAACAGTAACTTTAGGCGCATTGTCCCAATCTAATGGTAAAACCTCGTCTTTTACTCCTTTTTTGTGGTGCTTTCTATATGAAATGGCAAGTAAAAATTGCAATACACTATAAAAGAATATGAATAGTAGACATAGACCATAGATCCACATAATTACTTTTGCTGCAAAATGAGACCAATAATGTTCTTGTACATATGTTTCTCCGGTTGCAGTATGCATTTCTTTGTCGCCCCAATTAAATATCCAAGACACTTTTTGAACAGCATCAATAGGTGTAGAGAATAAGAATCCTTTTGCATGATCTTCTGTAAGATCAAACAAGAATGTTGAGTCTTTTTTATACAATTCGTCGTTTACTTTGAACTCATAACGACCAAACGGAACATCAGAAAATTTAAATTCACCTTCTTTGCTTGTAAAACAAATGAACGAATCTTTGGTTTCGATATTTTGGATTACAAGACGAACCTTTCGTAAGGGTCTTTCTGTAATCATGTCAACTAACGTACCATCAACACTTTTAGCTTCATTTGTTTGTGCCGAGGTAAAGGTTGCAATCCCTAGCATGAATGCAACGATAAGTTTTCTTGTCATATTCAGTAACTGATAATAGAAAGTGCAAAGGTACGTAGTTTTCAATTTCGCACTTCTCTTTTCGTTGAAATTAATGATTTTATTTTTAGTTAAAAATAATTAAAAGTTATTTCAAGGTGATTTTTCGGTAAGAAGTGAGTAGTCCTTTTATTAATGAAGAACTGAAACCACGATGTTCCATTTCATTTAAACCCGCTATTGTACAGCCTTTTGGAGTAGTTACTTTGTCGATTTCTTGTTCTGGATGTGAATTGTTTGTTAATAATAGTTCTGCTGCTCCTTTGATTGTTTGTGCTGCAATGTGTGTTGCTGTTTCAGCAGAAAAACCAATTTCTATACCTCCTTGTATGTTTGCTCGTATAAAACGCATTGCAAATGCAGTTCCACAAGCTCCTAAAACAGTTGCTGCATCCATTAATTGCTCATCAATAATTGTTGTCTCACCTAAATTAGAAAACAAATCTTGTATTTCTTTTAGCTCTTTATAGCGTGTATTATTCTGTGCTATGCATGTCATACTTTCTTTGATTGCAATAGCGGTGTTAGGCATTGCTCGAAACATTAATTCGTGATGATTGAAAAGGCTTTGTAATTCTTTCACCCAAATCCCAGTGATAACACTAATGATTTGTTGTTCCTTTCGAATAAAACGTTTAATTTCTGTGGCAACTCCTTCTAGTTGATAAGGTTTTAAAGCTAAAATTATTATTTCTGCCTTGGAAATTGCTTTTACATTATCGTTGCATATTACAAAGCCCATGCTTTTAATTTCTTCTGAAACGCTTGTATTCCGTTTTGTAACGATTAAATTTTCTTTTGTACAATAGTTGCTTTCAAGTAAGCCTTTAGCAATGGAAATCCCTAGATTTCCACCACCGATTATGGTTATATTTCTCATGAATTATTAAAATAAAAAAGTCCGACTCATTTGAATCGGACTTAAGATATGTAAATGTAAATTTGATTATTTGTCTAACCAAAATCCCATTTTACTGAATTTCTCAATGCGATCCTCAATACGTTGACTGGGATCAATAGGAGATAATTCTTTGATGTATGATTTAATACTTTTTTTTACATTTTCAAAAATCTCTACATGATTTCTGTGCGCACCATTTGCTGGCTCCTGAATTACACCATCTACTAAACCATTCTTCAACATGTCAGTTGATGTTAATTTTAAAGCTGCTGCAGCTTTTTCTTTATGTTCCCAACTTCTCCAAAGAATAGATGAACATGATTCTGGTGAAATCACCGAATACCAGGTGTTCTCAAGCATCACAACTTTATCGCCTACACCAATTCCTAATGCACCACCTGATGCTCCTTCTCCAATAATGATACAGATTACAGGGACTTTAAGACGCATCATTTCATAAATATTTCTTGCAATAGCTTCACCTTGACCACGTTCCTCTGCTTCTAGACCCGGGAATGCTCCTGGAGTATCAATTAACGTTACAACTGGCTTATTGAATTTTTCTGCCAATTTCATTAAACGTAATGCTTTTCTGTATCCTTCTGGATTCGGCATCCCGAAGTTACGGTATTGACGCATTTTTGTATTGATTCCTTTTTGTTGACCAATGAACATTACTGTTTCACCATCTAACAAACCAAAACCACCAACCATTGCTTTGTCATCTTTAACCGTGCGGTCACCATGTAATTCTTGAAATGTACCTTGTGTAAGGTAGTCAATATATGCTAATGCGTATGGTCTATCGGGATGACGTGAAAGCTGTACTCTTTGCCAAGGCGTAAGATCTGAAAAGATAGAAGCCGTTTTGGACGCTAACTTAGTTTCCAGCTCCTGTACCTTATCGGTCATATCTACATCTGTTGTAGTGCCAATCTCAATGGTACGGGCAATTTGATCTTCGAGTTCTTTTAAAGGTTCTTCAAAATCTAAGTAAACTGACATAACAAAATTTTAGGGTTGCCAAGATACTCAAAAATATGATAAGCAAGTTAAAAAATGTGAACTGAACCTTTTATTATTATAAAAAAAGGGAGTTAAAAGATACTTTTTAACTTTGCTGTATGGTGGTTTTTTCAAATTGTAAAATAAACTTAGGGTTAAGAATTCTTAAAAGACGTGAGGATGGCTATCACGAAGTAGAAACAGTTATGTATCCTCTTCCGTTATATGATATACTCGAAGTTTTGCCTTCTGATTCATTTAAATTTTTACAAACGGGATTGGTTGTTGATGGAAGTCAGGAAGATAATATGTGTGTTAAAGCGTATAGGTTGTTTCAAAAAGCTTTTGGAATAGGACCTGTTTATATGCATTTACATAAACAGTTGCCAATAGGAGCAGGAATGGGAGGAGGGTCTGCGAATGGAACTTTTGTGTTAAAAGTGTTGAACACTTTGTTTCAATTGAATTTGGAAGAAGCTGATTTACAGTTTTGGAGTGCGAAGTTAGGAAGCGACTGCCCTTTTTTTGTGAAAAACACTCCGCAATTGGCGCGGGGTAGAGGTGAAATACTAGAAGAAATACCTGTTTCTTTGAAAGGAAGGTTTTTAGTGATTGAAAAACCGGATATTGTTATTTCGACTGGGTTTGCTTTTCAAGATGTACATATTTCAGGTATTAGTAATGAATTAGTAAATCATTTGAGGCAACCTCTTGAAACATGGAAGACTTTTGTTAAAAATGATTTTGAAAATCATATCTTTGAGAAATATCCAGAATTAAGACAAATTAAAGATCTGTTTTATAAGAAGGGAGCTTTGTATGCCAGTTTAACAGGTAGTGGAGCTGTGGTTTATGCGATATTCAATCATAGACCTGAAGGATTTAAAACAATAATTGAATTATAAACGATTAAAATACAAATACAAACATGAAAAAGTTTTACTGGATACTCTTTATCTCTTTGCTTGGACTAAATACCGTGAAAGCAGAAGAGGGAATGCTGATACCTAGTGTCATTACAGCTTTTGAATCAGATATGCAAGCTATGGGAATGCGATTAAGCGCTCAAGATATATATAACGTAAATGGTTCAAGTATTAAAGATGCAATCATTCACTTTGGTGGTGGATGTACAGCTGAATTGGTTTCCGATAAAGGATTGTTATTGACAAACCATCATTGTGGATATTCTCAAATACAAGCCCACTCTTCACTACAAAACGATTATTTGAAGTACGGTTTTTGGGCTAAAAACTTGAAAGAAGAATTGCCAAACAAAGGCCTTACTGCAGCTCGTATGGTGAGAATTGTTGATGTGACTAAAGATGTGCTAAACGGAACAGATGGAAGTATGACAATGGAACGTCAAGCTGAAATTATTGCGAAAAATGCGAAAGCAATTCTTGAAGAAGCGAAAAGGAATAATCATTATGAAGCAGAAATAAAACCATTTAATTACGGAAATGATTATTACATGATTGTGAAGGAGGTGTTTAAGGATGTAAGGTTAGTTGGTACACCACCTAACTCAATTGGTAAGTTTGGAGGAGATACTGACAACTGGGTTTGGCCAAGACATACAGGAGATTTTTCTGTGTTTAGGATCTATGCTGGTTCCGATAATAAGCCTGCGGAATACTCTGAAAATAATTCTCCTTATAAACCAATACATTTCTTGAAAATCGCATTAAATGATAGAAAAGAGGGTGATTTTACAATGGTTTATGGATTCCCGGGGACTACAGAGCAGCACATGTCTTCTGAATATATTAAATTCATTTTAGAGAAAGAGCGTCCTGCACGTATTCGTATGAGAGATTTGGCATTGAATGCAATTAATACAGGAATGGCAAATTCAGATCAAGTGCGTATTCAATATTCATCGAAACAAGCACGTATTGCAAATGCTTGGAAAAAATGGATGGGGCAAGTGGATGGATTGAGACAGTTAAATGCAGTTCAAATCAAAAAAGATCGTGAAAAAGGATACGAAGAAAAAGCAAAAGCATCCGTAGAATGGTCATCAAAATATGGAAATGTAATTAGTGATTTAAATACTTTGGTACTGAACAATAAAGAAGTAGAATTCGATTATGCGATGGCAGAAGAATACTTTTTTGTTGTAAATGAAATGTTTCAAGTAGCGAGGAAAGTAAACGCTTTTGTAAATGACGCACAGAAAAATAATGCGAATGTGGATGCATTAAAAGCAACGTTTAAAGAATGGGCGGAAGGTTTCTATAAGAATTATGATGCGGAAGTAGATCGAAATGTGTTTATCAGTACGACAGAAGAGTATAATAGACAAGTAGGAGCGCCGAGCACGACTGTAATCAATCTTGCGAGTACACAATACAACGCAAACGCTATCTATTCTAAATCTATTTTGACAGATAAAGCGCGTTTGTTTAAATTTATCGATGGATTTAAACTTCCTACAAAATCTAAAAAAGTAAATAAAATGTTAGCTGGAATCTCCAAAGATCCAGGGTTGGCACATTATACGTTGTTGTACACGCCTTTTATTGAGAAAGTTGTTCCTAGATATAGAGTGTACTTAAATGAAAGTGAACTGCTTTTGAAAACTTTCGTTGCTGGGAAAAAAGAAATGTTTCCAAATGATAAATTTTGGGCTGATGCTAATAGCACCTTGCGTGTAACGTACGGAAAATTAGAGGGTTCACAGCCTCATGACGGAATGAAGTATTTGCCGTACACTACTTTAAAAGGTATGGTAGACAAGTATTATACAGGAAATGTAGATTTTGAATTGGATCAACGATTACTTGATCTATATGCATCAAAAACGTATGGTAAATATGCCCAGGATGATGAGTTGTGGGTGTGTTTTACAGGGTCTAACCATACGACAGGAGGGAATTCTGGATCCCCAGTGATAGATGCAAATGGAAATCTTATGGGGTTAAACTTTGATAGGACATGGGAATCCACAATGAGTGATTATATGTTTGATGCTTCTCGTTGTAGAAATATTGCAGTTGACATTCGTTACGTATTATGGGTAATTGATGTTTATGCTGAAGCAGGACATTTGGTGGATGAAATGGTTATTGCAAAATAAGAATATTATCTATTGATTTATCTGAAAAGAGGAGGTGTAAGCTTCCTCTTTTTTTGTTCAAAAAGGTTAGATTCTCTTATTATAGATTGGCTTTTCTTTTATTATTGGAATTTTTTAGATGGATTTGGTTTTAAACGTTAGAAAGGAGCTTTTGTTCATTTGCTGAAAATTAATTTGTGATTAATCAAACTTTTTTCGTAACTTATATAAGGGTTCAGAATTATTCTTTCCCTTATTTAATCCTTTTCAACATGTTCAAGACAAAATTCAGTGTGAAAAACGTGTCTCCGGGAGAAACGTTTTACAAAGATTTAAGTAGGCAAGTGGATTTATTCAATGCCATTACTAAAACCAAGAACATAACCTATATCCGCTCTGGAGATCAGTATATTTTATGTTCTAATACAGACGGTAAACAATGGCACATGAAATATTTGGCCAGTATTGACCATCATAATGATGTGTCAGGAGTGAGTCATGCGAATGTAGAGTTTCGAATTGCCCCTGTACATAAAAAATTAATACTAAGTGTCCTCTTTGTTAGTGTGATTGTATTTCTTTCTGCGACCTTAGCAGGATTTATTTGGCTGAATGAACATAATTTAGCTTTTGTACGTGCTTTTCAGTTTATGGCTATCGGAAGTGTAATTGCAACTTTGATCATTGCCTATTTTGAATTTTTTCTGATGGAAAAGCGGATTAAGAGTTTAATACGATTGAATAAGCAGTGATACGGATTATTATGAAGGGTAATACAAAGACGGGAATTCAATTGAAATGGCTTAGAAAATAATGAAATAGGAAGAAAAGTAGATTAATCTTGGTAATGGATAACGGTTTTGTAACAGTAATCTCCAGCCCGTGCGGAGCGCGATAGCTAAATGAACTGCAAAAGGAGTGAACGCTAATGAGGCATTGCGACCAAAGGAAGCACAAGCCACGTAGCAAGTGAACCTTTTGCAGGAATTTACTTAAGCGCATAGAACGATAAAGGCTGCCAAAAAAAAATGGCGATCGTAATTGACCGCCATTTCAAAGAGAAAAGTTTCCCTAATATTATACGTGTAAAGCTCTTTTTGCTGTTGCGTCCAAAGCTGCTTCTTTCACCGCTTCCGAGTAAGTTGGGTGAGGGTGGCAAATACGCGCAATGTCTTCAGCGCTTGCTCTATATTCCATAGCTACTACGGCTTCCATGATTAAATCGGCTGCACGAGGGGCGATCATGTGAACGCCTAAAACTTCATCGGTTTCGGCATCAGCAATGATTTTCACCAATCCTTGTGTGTCCATAGATGCACGCGCTCTACCTAACGCTTTGATAGGGAAAGAACCTATTTTGATTGCCTTTCCTTCCGCTTTCAATTGCTCTTCCGTTTTTCCAACAGCAGCAACTTCAGGCCAAGTGTAAACAACACCAGGGATTAAGTCATAATTTACGTGAGGTTTTTGACCTGCAAGAAGTTCAGCAACAAATACACCTTCTTCTTCTGCTTTGTGCGCCAACATTGCACCACGAACAACGTCACCAATTGCGTAAATGTTTGAAACGTTTGTTTGTAAGTGATCGTTTACTTCAACTTGACCTCTATCCGTTAATTTAACACCTGCATTTTCAAGACCTAAACCATCAGTGTAAGGTTTACGACCAACAGCAACTAGTGCGTAATCAGCTTCCATTTTCACTTCTTCACCTTTCTTATTTAAGGCAGTTAGAATAACTTTGTCGCCCGTGTTTACAACATTTTGTACGCGGTGTTCCATGTGGAATTTGAAACCTTCTTTCTTTAAAACTTTCGTTAATTCTTTAGAAAGCGTTCCATCCATAGTTGGGATAATGTTTGGAGCGAATTCTACCACTTCGATTTGAGAACCAACGCGACCGTAAACAGAACCTAATTCAAGTCCAATAACTCCACCACCGATTACCAACATTTTTCCAGGGATTTCTTTCAAAGAAAGTGCCTCCGTAGAAGTAATGATGCGTTTTTTATCAGGCTCCATTCCTGGGAAGAAATTCGGTTTTGAACCTGTTGCGATGATTGTGTTTTTAGACGTGATTTCTTGTGCTTCACCCGCTGCGTTAGTAATCACAATGGATGTAGCGTTTTTGAAAGATCCAACGCCTGTATAAACGTCAATTTTATTTTTGTCCATAAGGAATTTCACCCCTGCACAAGTTTGTTCAACAACTGCGTCTTTACGAGCAATCATTTTTGAAATATCTATTTTTGGTGTGTCCACCTCAATTCCGTGTTCAGAAAAGTTGTGTACGGCATTGTGAAAATGTTCAGAGGAATCCAACAAAGCCTTTGAAGGAATACAACCCACATTTAGACAAGTACCACCTAATGTATCGTATTTTTCAATTATGGCTGTTTTCAACCCTAATTGAGCACAACGGATGGCAGCGACATATCCGCCTGGTCCGGAACCTATAATTGTAACATCGTAATTGCTCATAATACTATTGTTTTGCTTGCAAATTTAAACAAACTAAATGATAAGTTTTCCATTATCGATGGCATTCTTCACAAGAAATCTAAAGAAACCGCAAATACCTCAAATTCACCAGAAAATAAAATGATTTTGGGCGTTCCCCTCCCGTTGTAAATAAACAAGAGAAGGTCGGGTCGGGCTATACGTTTTTAGTCCTCGTCCCGACGTTCCTTGGGACTGTGGGCTAACCACTACTATCCCTAACGCGAGTTAAAGGTGGAAAGTTTGTTTCTGTTTTTCCAATTTTAATCTGGTTTTCAATAGATCTGAAAATGAATGGAAAGGAAATGAATTCGTTTCCTTGGTTCAAAATGTTAATTTAGGAAACATTTCCCTATTGATGTAGTTATTCTCTGACTTCTGAAAGTCCCTAAATTTCCGTGTTTAACATTATTTTGGTTAATACAAATGTTAAAAAACAGGGATATTATTTAAAACCTAACTATATTGTAATCAACTTTTTATGATTGAATAATCACTCACTAAACCAAAAAATAAAAGATGGGAAAGTTTATAATTACATCAAATGAAAAAGGATCCTTCCAATTTGCTTTAAAATCTACAAACGGAAGAGTTATATTACATGGCGGAGAGTATAAGTCAAAAAATGCTTGTTTAAAAGGAATAGAACAAGTGCGTGTTTTTGCACATCCATCCGCAAAATTCAACTTGTTTAATAGTAAAGAAGGAGAGTATTTTTTCGATGTTCGAAATGATAAAGGGACAGTAATTGGTACTTCAGGTGCTTACGATAGTCTTTCTTCTCGCTCTAAAGGAATGACATCCCTTCGTAATAATGCTTCGAGCGCAATTATTTTGGATTTTTCAGAAACTAACAAAGGTAAGAAACCTAGAAAATAAAGGAGTGAGTAGCAAAAAAAAGCGCATCTAACAAAGGGGTTATTTGTTTCTTTGTTAGATACGCTATATCGTTTTTTTTGGATTAAAATAGATGTTTTTCAGCATGATAGGATGAGCGAACTAGTGGTCCACTTTCTACATATCTGAATCCAATTTTTAAACCATATTCTTTATATTCTTCAAATCTTTCAGGAGTGATAAATTCAGCTACTGGAAGGTGTTTTGGAGTTGGCTGTAAATACTGCCCAAGTGTAACAATGTCAACGTTAACGGCGCGTAAGTCATCTAATGTTTCAATAATTTCATCGTGCGTTTCACCTAATCCAAGCATAATTCCTGATTTGGTTCTCATTCCTCCTTTTTTCAAGCGGAACAATACCTCTAAACTTCTGTCATATTTGGCTTGAATTCGTACTTCTTTCGTTAATCTTCTAACGGTCTCAAGGTTGTGTGAAACAATTTCAGGTGCTACATCGATTACATGTTGTAAGTTGTCCCATTTTCCAGCAAAATCAGGGATCAATGTTTCAAGCGTTGTTCCCGGTGATTGTTGACGGATGGCACGCACAGTTTGTGCCCAGATTTGGGAACCACCATCTTTTAAATCATCTCTATCCACAGAAGTAACAACTGCGTGTTTGACTTTCATTAATTTTACGGAATTGGCTACTCGTCCTGGTTCGTAGATGTCAACTTCATCTGGACGCCCTGTTGATACAGCGCAGAATCCACATGAACGGGTACAAATGTTGCCTAAAATCATAAAGGTTGCTGTACCTTCACCCCAACATTCACCCATATTTGGACAACTACCACTTTCGCAAATGGTATGCAGTTTATGCTCATCAACAAGTGCTCTAACTTGTCTGTAATTTTCACCAGTTGGTAGTTTTACCCTTAACCAATTTGGTTTTTTTATTCGTACGGTTGAATCTCCAACTTCTTTAATCTCACTCATTTTATAGCTGCTTTATGTACGCGGACTACAAATATACAATCTTTTAAGGTTTATCGCCTGAAATCTGTTGCAAAGCAAGAGTGTTTATTATGTTTATTTTACGAACATTTGTAGAAATATAAGATTCTTTTTCAAAGTCTTTCAATAGACGGATCAATGTCTCTGTTGCAGTTCCAACAAAGTTTGCCAAATCTTCACGTGACAAATTGATAGGCTCAGTTCCATAAACTTTCTGTAATGTCAATAAAGAATACGCCAATCGTTCCCGAACACTTTTTTGGGCCATATTAGTAATTTGCATATTGCGTTGATTGATTTCCAAAGAAAGGTGTGAGAGAATACGATTACGAAGCGTTGTATCTTGTTCAATCATATTTAAAAATTCTTCTTTGGAAATAAAGCAAATATTGCAATCCTCTAATGTTTCAGCATTAACCAAATAAGGCTCGTCGCTAAGCATTGATTTAAAACCAATGATGTCTCCTTCTTTAGCAATTTCAACAATGTGTTCTTTGCCTTCAGAACCTACGGAATAGATTTTTACTTTACCCGAATTTAGGCAGTAAACACCACGAGGGTATGATCCACTAAGAAAGATAGCTTGCTTCTTTTTGTAAAAAGAGCAGGCCTTTGCCTCGTTTAGTAAATCTACTTCTTTACAGCTGTAGTGACTAAACAATGAGCCATCGCGAGATTTGCAAGTCTCACAGGTAAGTGTTTTGTGGTTAACTGACATGGTTCCGTAAATGAACTGTAAAAATACAAAAAAATATAGAAAGGTTCAGAAAGGTGATTTTCATCATTTTTTAATCCATACGTTCCTAGTAATTTTGCGCCCAAATTAAGTTGCTATTCTTAAATTTTTATTATGGAGACAATGAACTGTTATCATTGTGGAGATACGGCCAATACGGGTAGTATCGTGTTTGACGATCATATATTTTGTTGTCAAGGTTGTGTTGGGGTTTACAGTTTGTTAAAAAATCATAATTTAGATTCTTTCTATCAATTTGAACAAAAGCCTGGGGTTAAACCAACAACTTCTTATGAAGGAAAGTATGATTTTTTACTTGTTCCTGAAATTGCAGATAAATTTATTCGTTTCAAAGAAGATAAAAAAGTACAAGTTGTATTGTTTTTGCCTACAATTCATTGTGCTTCATGTATTTATCTTTTAGAGAATTTAACCAAATTAGACGAAGGTATTCACAGTTGTTCTGTTTCTTTTGTTAATCGTGAAGCTACAATTCTTTTTGATACTGAAGTGATTTCTTTCGCCGCTTTAGCTATGTTGTTGGACAAAATAGGGTATGTTCCAAATTTTGAGCAAAACAGAAAAAAGAAACACTTAATTGATAAGCGTTTATTCTATCAGTTGGGAGTTGCTGGATTTGCCTTTGGAAGTATTATGCTTTGGTCTTTCCCTGAATATTTAGGGATTGAAAATGACAGTAATGGATACCGTGATTTTATGGCTTATCTTTGTTTAGGAGTTTCTATTCCTGTTATTCTTTTTTCAGCTAAAGATTATCTTGTTTCTGCTTACAAAGCAATAAAACTAAAATCCATTAATCTTGACGTTCCTATTTCTATAGGTATCGTTGCATTATATGCACAAAGTGTTTATGCAATTCTCGCGGGTAATGGAACAGGTTATATGGATTCATTCGCAGGCTTTATTTTCTTCCTTTTGATTGGGAAATGGTTCCAAAGTAAAAGTTACCAAGCGCTTTCTTTCGAAAGAGATTATACGGCTTATTTTCCATTAGCAGCAAATAAAATTACGCCAGAAGGATTGGAAGTTGTATTGATAGAAAAACTGATGGTAGGTGATCGTGTCGAATTAAAAAACGGTGAAATTATTCCTTGTGATGCGATTTTACGTTCTAACCGCTCTTCTTTAGATTATAGTTTTGTTACTGGCGAATCTGATTTGGTGACAAAAACTGAAGGAGAATTCTTGTATGCTGGTGGAAAAGTGTCTGGAGGGAAGATAGAAGTGGAGGTAAAGCAAACAGTAGATAGAAGTCACTTAACGAGTCTATGGAATCGGAGGGAAAGTAACGATGAAATCAATCTTTTCTCAGGGCAATTGGCAAGTTGGTTTTTATATGTTGTACTTGCAGTGGCAACGATAGGTGCTATTGTTTGGTCAGTTATAGATTCTAGTCGCGTTGTAGAAATTGTTGTAGCTGTTTTGATCGTAGCTTGTCCTTGTGCCTTGGCATTGTCAGCTCCATTTACTTATGGAAATGCAATGCGTTTATTAGGGAGGAATGGTTTTTATGTAAAAAACGTAGGGATAATAAAAAAGTTTGTTTCCATTACAGATGTTGTTTTCGATAAAACAGGAACGCTCACCAAATTGACAAATGCAGTTATGTGGGAAGGTGAAAAATGGAGTGATGACGAAAGAGAAATTATTCTTTTAGCTTGTTCTAATTCAAACCATCCGCTAAATAAATGTATTATAGAGAATTTTAGACCAAAAGAACACGATTTTGAATTGATAGATTTTCAAGAGATTCAAGGAAAGGGGATGCAGTTTTCTGTGGGGGATGATAATTACATTCTTGGTAATAAATTCTTCTCAGGACATCATTTTGACGATGAGTTTACCTCGATTGTTGTTACCAAAAATGGTAAATTACTTGGGCGTTTTGTTTTTCAATCTGAATTAAGGAATGGAATGCAAGAGGTGGTAAAGACACTTAAGAAAACACATGTTTTCCATGTCATCTCCGGAGATTCGCAAAAAGATCAAGCTTGGTTGGAAGATGAACTTGGATCAGATATTTTGTTTGCGTTTAATCAAACGCCAATGGCAAAAAAAGAATACATTGAAACGTTACAGAAAAAAGGATGTAAAGTCGCCATGGTTGGAGATGGATTAAACGACATTGGTGCTTTGTCCATAGCAGATTTAGGGATCTCTGTTGCTGAAGATGTATTCCAATTTACGCCAGCAGCTGATGCTGTGTTAAACACCTCAGAAATAAAAAGATTACCTACTTTTTTAGATATGGGTAGTCATGCACGAAAAGTGCTAAAGGTGTGTTTTGGATTTTCTTTATTGTACAATACACTTGGTTTGTGTTTTGCTCTTTCTGGTTTTTTAGCTCCTATTGTTGCTGCTATTATTATGCCTTTAAGTTCGATTACTATTGTTGCCGTTTCGACCATAGGGGTGATGTATTTTGCACCTTTAAAAAGGTAATAAATTAACGTAAATTAAGGATCAACGCCTTTTCTGTTTTTTTGTATTAATGCAGCAAAATAGGAAAGGCGTTTTGTGCTATTTCTAAATCTAAGATCAGGTTATAATTAGAATTTCTTTTTAAATAGAGATTTATAATGTTTATTGCTTTTTATTTGTGAAAATGTGTGAAAAAACGGTTCTATTTTTTTATTTCATGACAATTAAATGACTGAAAACGTGCTTTTTACAATAAACTGATTTTTGTCAGTTTTTTCCCTTACTAATCTCATTTTTTTAAATCTACTTCGTCCCGACATTTGCTCTATGGGAATTATTTACGTGATGCTAGTAGTGAGCTTAATTATTGCTCTTTTCTTCCTCTTTGCTTTTATTTGGTCGGTGAAGAATAACCAATATGAAGATGATTATACGCCTTCCGTAAGGATTCTCTTTGAAGATGAAACAAACCCTTGTACAAAAAAAGAAGATGGAAGTAGAAAAATTTAACTACGACAACAAAATCGTCAAGTACTTTGCTTTTGCGACGATTATCTGGGGAATTATCGGGATGACTGTTGGGCTTATTGCCGCTTTGCAGTTAGCTTTCCCGGAATTTTTTAATGACTACCTAGGATTTAAGTATATTTCTTTTGGTAGAATTCGCCCATTACATACCAACGCCGTAATCTTTGCCTTCGTAGGTAACGGAATATTTACAGGTGTATATTATTCCTTACAGCGATTGTTAAAAGCGCGAATGTGGAGTGATAAATTAAGTTACATCAACTTCTGGGGATGGCAGTTAATAATTGTTTCAGCGGTAATTACTTTGCCAATGGGGTATACAACCTCGAAAGAGTATGCAGAATTAGAATGGCCGATAGATATTGCCATCACACTTTTGTGGGTAGTCTTCGGATGGAATATGTTCGCAACGATTCTAAATCGCCGTGTAAAACATATTTATGTAGCAATTTGGTTCTACATTGCAACATTTGTAACTGTAGCTATTTTACATATTTTCAACTCATTTGAACTTCCTGTTCATTTTATGAAGTCATATTCTTGGTATGCAGGAGTGCAAGATGCATTAGTTCAATGGTGGTATGGACATAACGCTGTAGCTTTCTTTTTGACGACTCCTTATTTAGGGTTAATGTATTACTTCATTCCAAAAGCTTCAGGTAGACCCGTTTACTCTTATCGATTATCTATTATCCACTTCTGGGCATTAATCTTTATTTATATCTGGGCTGGACCCCACCACTTATTATATACTTCATTACCAGATTGGGCACAAAGTTTAGGGACAGTATTCTCTATAATGTTATTGGCGCCATCTTGGGGTGGTATGTTAAATGGATTGTTAACTCTTCGTGGTGCATGGGATAAAGTACGTGACGATGTAATGTTGAAATTCATGGTCGTAGCTTTAACATGTTACGGAATGGCAACGTTTGAAGGACCTTTATTGTCTTTGAAAAACGTAAACATGATTTCTCACTTTACTGATTGGACTGTTGCACACGTTCACGTTGGAGGTTTAGGATGGAATGGTATGCTTACTTTCGGTATGTTATACTGGTTATTCCCTAAATTATTTAGAACAGAATTGTATTCTAAGAAAATGGCAAACCAACATTTCTGGATTGCAACTTTAGGAATTATTCTTTATGCTGTTCCTATGTATGTAGCTGGTTTCGTACAAGGATTGATGTGGCAAGAGTTTACACCAGAAGGAACATTAGCTAATGGAGATTTCTTGAAAACAGTAGATGCAATCAAACCATACTATACATTAAGATCTCTTGGAGGTGTTTTATACTTAGTTGGAGCGATAATGATGTTGTATAATTTGGTGAAAACAGCTAAGAAAGGATCTTTTCAAGCAGAAGAGCCAGCTGAAGCAGTGAACTTAGTACATGTTAAAGGTGAACATAAAAATGAATATTGGCATAAGAAAATTGAACGTAAACCAGTTCAGTTCATGATTTTAAGTATTATCGTTGTTGCAATTGGTGGATTGGTGGAAATTGTTCCAACAATGATTGTGAAAAGTAATGTAAAAACGATTTCTTCTGTTAAACCTTATACCCCTTTGGAATTAGAAGGACGTGATATCTACGTGCGTGAAGGATGTTACAACTGTCACTCTCAAATGGTAAGGCCGTTAAGATTTGAAACAGTTCGTTACGGGGAGTACTCTAAATCCGGAGAATTCGTCTATGATCACCCATTCCAATGGGGATCAAAAAGAACAGGACCAGATTTAGCACGTGAAGGTGGATTGAGGCCAAATCTATGGCACTATGAGCACATGATTAGACCAAAAGATGTATCCGAAGGATCGATCATGCCAGCTTACCCTTGGTTGAGAACAGATGATTTGAATACAGCTTATACGGCTAAGAAAATCCGTACAATGCAAACTTTGAACGTGCCTTATCCTCAAGGGTATGATAAAGTAGCTGTTCAAGATTTGAAAAAACAATCAAGAGAAATTGCTGAAGATATTGTGAATAGTTTTGAAGCTGATGTGTTGAAAAACATTAACAAAGAACAGTTGATTCAAGATATTGAGAAAAAAGAAATCGTTGCTATAATCGCTTATTTACAACGATTAGGTAAAGATATTAAAGCAAGTGACGTACCTAAATAATTGACGTATGTTAAGATTTATTAAACATAATTTGACATCTATAGAAGGGGTAAATATTTACCCTCTTCTATCTCTTCTCATCTTTGTGCTATTTTTTGTAGTAGTTCTAATACGAGTTGGAAGAATGAAAAAGGACGAAATAACGGAACTGAGTAGTCTACCAATCGATAATGTGGATGAAAATTCAATTAATTACGAAACCAACAACCAATAAGTTATGAAAATCAAATTATTCGCTTTTCTGATTTTATGTTTAGGTTGGAAAGGAAAAGTATTCGCGCAAAATGGTGAACAGATTTTTAAAAAATGTTTTACTTGCCATACATTAGGAAAAAAATCAACCGGACCAGATCTAGTTGGCGTTAAGGCTAAATGGGTAGATGCAGGTGAAGCTGATATGTTGTACCAATGGGTAAATAATTCTGAGGCGCTTATCGCTAGTGGAAAAAGTAAAATGGCGACAGCTATTAAGGATTTCTCTCCAACAACAATGGAATCTATTCCGCTTTCCAAAGAAGAAGTAGATGCTGTTTTTGAGTACATTGATGCATGGACACCTCCAGTGGCAGCGGCTACCGAAACTTCAGAAGGAGGAAATGACGCAGTTGAGCTAACAGTGACACCTGATTACCATAGAAACTTAAATTTCTTCTATGCTTTAATCACAATGACTGCCATTGCTCTTTTTGCAATTTTAATGTTGAGCTTCTCAATTAAAACATTGGTAAAGTCAGATTACTTCAAAAAGAAATTGAATAAAGTAGGAGAGGTCATCGAGAAAGGTTTACCAATCTTAATTGGAATAGCATTCTTTTCTATTAGTTTTTCTTCTAACGCATTTTCCTTAAACAATACACCAGGAAATCCAGATGAACAACCTTGGTTGTTAGTAGAAAATTCTGACTTATGGATCTTACTTGTCGTGAATATGGTACTAGTAGGATTGGTATGGTATCTGAGAGGAATGTTCATGAACTTCATGTACATGGTTCGACCAAAAGTTGAAAAACCAGTAAAAGTTTCTGCAACCAAAAAATTAAATAAAATCCTTACGGACGGAGTTGCAATTGAAGATGAGCATCAGATTTTAATTGATCATGAATACGATGGAATTCAAGAGTTAGACAACAACTTGCCACCTTGGTGGGTTTGGTTATTCTACATTTCAATTATTTGGGCAGTATTTTATTTGATTCATTATCATGTTACGAAAACAGGAGATAATCAGATTCAAGAATATGAAAAAGTGATGATCGCTAAAAAAGCAGAAGTAGAAGAATATTTGAAATCCATGGCTATGAATGTGGACGAAACATCTGCTACGTTAATGGAAGATAGCGGTGATCTCAAAGAAGGGAAATCGATCTTTGACCAAAACTGTGTGGCTTGTCACTTAAGTGATGGATCTGGAAAGATTGGACCAAATTTAACAGATAAGTATTGGATCTATGGATACGATGTAAAAGAATTGTTTGGAGTGATTAAATATGGAACTGCTAACGGAATGCCGGAACATGCTTCTAAATTGAAACCAACGCAAATTCAACAAGTTGCTTCTTACATTCTACACTTTACACCTGTAGAAGGTGGAGCCGCTCCTCAAGGAGATATTATTAAAGAAGATTAAAATAGTATGCATACTGTTTTGAATAGTAAAACAGTATGCTTCTATTGATTATTGTAGTGTGAGTAAATACTGAGTTATGGAGGAAGGTTTTAGAGATCGAATAGCAACCGTAAATGAAGATGGGAAGAGAATTTGGATCTTCCCTAAAAAAATCGAGGGAAAACTGTTTAGGTATAGAAAATTCCTTTCCCTGTTTCTCTTGGCCTTCCTCTTCTCAGCGCCTCACATTCATATTAATGGAAAGCAATTATTGCTTTTTAATATTCTAGAAAGAAAATTCATCATTTTCGGAAAAGTATTCTGGCCGCAAGACTTTTGGATATTTGCCCTCATAATGATTTTAGGAATTATCATTGTTACACTATTTACGGTAGTCTTTGGACGGGTTTTCTGTGGATGGGTTTGTCCCCAAACTATTTTTATGGAATGGGTGTTCCGGAGAATAGAATACTGGATTGATGGTGATGCTGCTCACCAAAAAAAATTAAAAGCGCAAGAATGGAATGCCGAAAAAATTCGTAAAAGATTGATGAAACACAGTCTTTTTTGGCTGATTTCCTTCTTTATTGCAAATACTTTTTTAGCATATATTATTGGATCTAAAGAACTATATGCAATTCAAAAAGATCCAATTAACGAACACATAGGCGGACTTATTTCCATTGTTATTTTTACTTCCGTTTTCTATTTCGTGTTTTCACGAATGAGGGAACAAATTTGTACAACAATTTGTCCGTATGGAAGGTTACAAGGTGTTTTGCTTGATGGAAATTCCATGATTGTAGCATATGACTATAAACGAGGAGAAAGCAGAGCGAAAATTCGTAAAGGTGAAGATCGTAAAGAAAGTGGGAAAGGGGATTGTATCGCTTGTAGTGCTTGTGTCCATGTTTGTCCAACAGGAATTGATATCCGTAACGGTACACAGTTAGAATGTATAAACTGTACACTATGTATAGATGCATGTAACAATATGATGGACGCTGTAGGACTGCCACAAGATCTAATTGGATTTAAGTCTGAAAACAGTATTAAAAATGGAGTGAAATTCCAGTTTACAAAACGTGTAAAGGCATATTCTGCTTTGATGCTTTTGTTAATGGGCGTGGTATTAGCGGCCCTGTTTACTAGGAAAGATTTCCAAACAACGATACTAAGGCTTCGAGGAACTACCTATACCATTCAAGAAGGATATGTAACCAATTTCTTTGAAATTAATTTAGTCAATAAAACAGCTAAAGATTATGTCGTTGAATTGAAGTTTGAAGAAGGAACTAAAGCAAAAGTGGAGCAAGTAGTTGATCGAATGGATTTACCTGCTGAAGGAAAATTAAAAGAAAGAATAATTGTTCGTATTCCAGCTGAAGAAGTACAACAAGGTAAGCTGAAAAGACGTATCTTGATATACGGAAATGGAAAACAAATCGATTCTGAAATAATTAAAATTATTGGACCAATTTATTAAACGTTTTATATGTCTTGGGGAAAAGGAGTAGCGCTGGCATTGTTTGCATTCATTGCGTTTATCGCAACACTTGTAACAATAATTATTAGACAAAAAGTGGATCTCGTAACTGATGATTACTATAAAAATGAAATCGCGTTTCAAGAAGATATTGATGCGCGTAAAAGAGGATCAGCTTTAGAACGATTTCAAACAAAATTTGAAGGCGAATTCTTTGTAATGGATTTTCCTGCAAAAGATATTTCTGATTCTATTCACGTAGTATTGTTTAGACCAAACGATCAAAAAATGGATCAATATTATAGCGTTAAAAAAGAAGGTACTTTAGTTATTCCTAAAGAAGCCTTAGTAAAAGGGAATTATCAGATCGAATGCTTTTATTTTCAAGATGGTAAAAAAATGACCCAATTAGGTGATCTTAAAGTAAACTAAAATGATCTCAGGTTTTATTATTGGCTTAGCAGCAAGTCTACACTGTGTCGGAATGTGTGGACCTATTGCACTCGCCCTACCATTGAATCGCAAAAACGCTTTCACCAAATGGATGGACCTGATACAATATGGTGTTGGAAAAACAGCAGCTTATGCACTACTAGGTATACTGATAGGAATGTTAGGAGCAGGTATTCAATTGCTGAATTGGATGCAAACACTTTCTATCGTTCTAGGAGTCATCACCATTATCTATGGATTAATGAAAATATTTAAGGTTAGTTATTCTCTTGGAAAACTTGGAACTTCCTTAAAATTAAGTGCAATCATGGGGAAATTCTTTCAGTCTAAATCACCCTTTAGATTGACTCTGATTGGATTTGCAAACGGATTTCTTCCTTGTGGAATGGTGATTCTCGCGCTCACAAATGCATTGTTAATCGGCACACCACAAGCTTCCGTTTTAGCCATGGTGGGATTTGGTTTAGGAACTCTTCCAGCACTATATGCAGTAAATATTTTAGGCAATAAATTGACTCATCTTTTCAAATCTAAATGGAATAGAGTATTGCCTTATTATATTGTAATTATGGGCGTTTTCATTGTTTTACGCGGAATGGATCTGGGTATTCCCTACATTAGCCCAAAGAATAAACAAGTACAACCTACAGAACAAAATCACTTAACCCCTAAACAACAAATGGGAAAAAGCAAAATAGGCTATGACTGTTGCTCTAAACCAGCATCTGAAACACCAACAGAAAATTAACAAAAAGTACCGCCCAAGTTAACGACTTTGACTACCTTTGCTTAAAATTCGAATAGAGTTATGAGTACTGCAATTGTTGAATATTTAGGCGATTTAAGAACAAAGTGTACACACGTACAGTCCGGAACAGTTATTCACACGGATGCTCCCGTGGATAACAACGGTAAAGGGCAAGCCTTTTCGCCTACAGATTTAGTCGTTACCGCATACGCTTCTTGTATGTTTACCATTATCGGTATTTTTTGCAATTCCAACGGATATAGCTTTATCAAAGGTAAAGCCGACATTACGAAAGTCATGGCTTCCGAACCAAGAAGAATATCTGAAATCATCATCAAAATGGATTTGTCAGGAAATAATTGGGACGAAAAAACACAACAAAAAGTTACACGTGCAGCAAAAGCATGCCCAGTAGCACACTCTGTTCACCAAGGTATTAACGTTATTTTTGAGTACACATTCTAATGAGAGATGATAACAACAGGGGACCTAGAAGATACGATCTAGACCAAAAACCAAAATACGAAAAGAAAGAAGATGCTGATGTAATCTTCGGAGTTCGTGCCGTAATTGAAGCGATTAAAGCGAACAGAGAGATCAATAAAATAATGATCCAAAAAGGAATGAACAAGGAATTGTTCAACGATTTGAAAGAAGCGTTGAAAGGAAATGACTATAACCTTCAATTCGTTCCCATAGAAAAATTAAACGCAATTACACGCCAGAATCACCAAGGAGTTGTTGCCTATTCTTCGCCTGTAGAATACCAAGATATTGAAGAAATTATCAATATGAAATTGGAAAAAGGAGAGAAAATATGCATCTTAGTGTTAGACAGAATCACTGACGTGCGTAATTTCGGTGGAATTGCACGTACAGCAGAATGCCAAGGTGTTGATGCCATTTTAATTCCTGCAAAAGGATCAGCCTTGGTAACATCAGACGCCATTAAAACTTCGGCTGGAGCCCTGAACCGTATCCCAGTTTGCAAAACAGATGATCTGAAAAACAGCCTCTTTTACATTCAACAAAGCGGAATTCGTTTGATTGCATGTACAGAAAAAGCGAAAAGTAACTTGTACGAAACCAATTTACGTGGAAATATTGCCATCGTTATGGGGTCAGAGGAAAACGGAATTACACAAGACTTGATCAACATGTCCGACATTGACACGAAAATCCCTATGCGCGGTGCCATTGCGTCTTTGAATGTTGGTGTTGCTGCGGGAATGATCTTGTATGAGAAAACGCGCCAAGAACTTTACGGATAATAAAATCACTTGAATACATTCAAATCCCTGATCATTGATTAGGGATTTTTTATTTCCTTTATTTTTTTTAAAAGTGTTTGGGCGTTTCCTCTCACCATCCCAAATCTATTTTTGGGGATGGTGAGAGGTCGGGCTATTCGTTCATAGTCCTCGCCCCTCGTACCTTAGGGACTGCGGGCTAACCACTACTATCCCTAACGCGAAATCCAGTTTCAAAATAAGCTACTTTAATACCAATAACACTATTATTATCAACTTTTACAATGAACTAAAATCACCTATCTTATTCTTTTTTGAGAAAAAAATCCTGCTTCAAAAGAAACAGGATAATTTATTGAATATTTTATTGGCTTATGAAATCTTACGTTGATTTCTATTGGCTAAAGCAAGCATAATCATGACTAAAAAGGCTAAAGCAAAAAACATGACAAACATGGTGAGTAGGGTCTCTCCTTGAAAAATGCCAATGACTGCTGCAACGATTGCACCCGTTCCCATTCTTATAGATCCACCTAACGCAGATGCAGCTCCTGCCGTAGCAGTAAATGGTGCCAATGATGACGCTGTCGCATTTGGGTTAATAAAGTTAACCAGGAATAATATCATGAAAATCCCTGCAATCGCATAGGGATAAGGCAACTTAGGATAAGAATAAAAGATAACCATTACAGTAAAAGAAACAAGGGTTATCAATACAGAACTTATACTTGCAATTTTCATGTAATTCATTTTACCAACCAAATAGCCGTTTATTGTATTACCTAAAATTAATCCACAAGCATTGATAGCGAAAATGATGGCAAAGGTACGCTGATCTAGTCCATAATACGTTTGGAAAACAAATGAAGCCGAAGAAACGTATGCAAATAATATTGACATAGATATACTTCCTGCTAATGTGTAAAAAAGAAACGTGGAATTCCTAAAAATAGAAACATAATTCGCAGCAATGTCTTTTACTTTCAGTTTGTTGGTGTGCATAAACTTGCTCGTTTCTGGTAAAAACAAGATAATTAACAAAGACACGAAAGTTGCAAAAATGGCTAAAAAGAAAAAAATGTAATGCCATGAACCAATTTCCATGAAAATACTTCCCACGGTAGGAGCAATAACAGGAGCAACTCCCATCACCAACATAATTAGTGAAAAGGCTTTCGCTCGTTCATGTTTCTCATACACATCACTGATAATAGCATTTGAAGCTACCATTCCAACACAACCACCAAGTGCTTGCATCAATCGCATTATTATTAATGACTCTATACTTGTTGATAATGCACAGCCGATAGCTGCCAAAGTATATATCGAAAGCCCAACCAATAATGGTCTTTTACGACCATATTTGTCAACGAGCGGTCCATATATCAATTGACCAACAGCAATACCAATAAAATAAGACGTCAATGTGAAGGCAACATGTTTTTCATCTGTCCCAAATTCTTCTGCAATTTGTTTGAATCCAGGTAAGTACATGTCGATAGTGAAAGGCCCTGTTGCGGCCAAGATTCCTAATAAAATGATTAAGAAGGTTCTGTTTATGGGTTTGTTTTGATTCATCTGGGCACAAAGGTACTGTCTTTCTATAGAATAAAACTACAATTTAGCATGTTTTTGACATTTGTGTCAACGCTCAAACTTTGGTTTTATCGATCAATTTCTGATCCATCTCTATAAGATTAATCCATTTTTTTTTTTGTTGAATTGTATGATTTCATCCTTATTATTTTTTGTGTTCTTAAAAACAGTGCCTGTAAATTTGATAAGTTTTAGTAAATGAGTGTGTTATATTCCATTTCGATCTTAATTAACTTTAAAAGTTAGGCTAATCTAAAATTTAAGTTGATTTAATTTGTTAGAGTCGTCTAACTTATTAATTTTGCAAAACAAAAAAGAAACACTAAATTTTATAGACACAATGAGAACTTATATATACTTCTTCTTTCTCTTCTTATCTTTTCCCTTATTCTCTCAAGACGGAATTATTAATGGAGTAGTGCTAAACCAAAGTGGTCAAGTGATAGCCGATGTTAAACTGGGGATTTTTCAACTTAATAAAGGGGCAACTACGGATGATAATGGTGAATTCGTATTATCTCAGATTCCTTTTGGAACCTATCAAATTGTTGGTAACCCTGAAGGGTATGATCGTATCAATGAACAAATCATTGTAAATGATTCCATTGTTCAAGTTCGAATACAATTAAGTAAAAAAGCCGAACAACTTGATGATGTAGTTATTTCAGGTACCATGAAGGAGGTATCTAAATTAGACAGTCCAATACCAGTAGAGGTGTACAATGCTACTTTTTTTAAAGCTAACCCTACACCTTCCATTTTTGACGCATTACAAAATGTAAATGGGGTTAGACCCCAATTAAACTGTAATATCTGTAATACCGGTGACATCCATATTAACGGATTGGAAGGACCTTATACAATGATTCTTATTGATGGAATGCCCATTGTTAGTGGACTTTCTTCTGTTTACGGATTAAGTGGAATCCCTCAATCACTTATTGATCGAGTAGAAATAGTGAAAGGACCTGCATCAACTTTATATGGTAGTGAAGCGGTGGGAGGATTGATAAATGTGATTACTAAAAAACCTAAAAATGCTCCTTTGGTTGCGGCTGATGTATTTGCCACTTCATGGGGTGAAATAAATGCAGATTTGTCGGCGAAATTTAATGTTGGTAAAAAAGCACAATCTTTGCTAGGAGTGAATTATTTCAACTATTCGCTGCCTAAGGATAAAAATGGGGACAACTTTACGGATGTAACGTTACAAAATAGAGTTTCTGTTTTTAATAAATGGAATTTTGATCGGAAAGACAATCGTTTATTTTCACTCGCAGCACGATATGTTTATGAAGATAGATGGGGAGGTGAGATGAATTGGAAAAAAGAGCATCGTGGTGGTGATGATGTGTATGCTGAAAGCATATACACTAGTCGATGGGAACTTTTCGGGACTTATCAATTACCGGTTAAAGAACGTATTTTGTTCCAGTTCAGTGCAAATGGACATGATCAAAATAGTTATTATGGTACAACTTCGTTTATGGCGAATCAGAAAGTACTTTTTGGCCAGTTGGCATGGTTCAAAACATTGAAAAGGAATGATTTATTAGTTGGATTGACACATCGTTACACATATTATGATGACAATACAGTTGCGACTCAAGATCCTAAAGACCCAACAAAAAATAAAGCAACGCACACGCAACTGCCAGGTGTTTTTGTTCAAGATGAGATTACATTGAATGAAAAACACAAATTACTTATTGGCGCACGTTATGATTACAATTCACTACATGGAAATATTTTTACTCCGAGAATAAATTACAAATGGAATTCCGCCAACAAAAAGAATGTATTGCGTGTTGGGTTTGGTAATGGTTATCGTGTAGCTCATGTGTTCACCGAGGATCATGCTGCTCTGACGGGGGCAAGAGAAGTTGTTTTTCAAAATGATTTGAAGCCAGAAACATCATGGAATGGTAATGTTAATTTCGTGAGACGCTTAGCGATTGGATCTACATATATTGGTTTAGATGCTTCTCTGTTTATGACTTATTTTACAAATAAAATTATTGCCGATTATGAAACAGATGCGAATAAAATCATCTATGATAATTTAGATGGATACGCAATTTCACAAGGTGGAACGTTAAATGTAGATGTTTCCTTTCCATTCGGTTTAAAGGTCTTAGCAGGAATTACAGCAATGGATGTGTATAGTGTGGAGGAGGGGGAACGATCTCAACAATTGTTTACAGAAAAATTTTCAGGGACATGGAATTTAGGTTATACGTTTAAAAAAATCGGATTGTCGATTGATTATACTGGAAATGTTTATGGACCGATGCGTTTACCTTTGTTGAGTGATACCGATCCACGTAAATCATTTTCTCCATGGTGGAGTATTCAGAATATTCAATTGACTTATAAGTTTGGTGAGCAATTTGAAATATACGGGGGAGTGAAAAATTTATTAAATTGGACGCCAAATAAAGGAAATCCGTTTTTAATTGCTCGTGCTAATGATCCTTTTGATAAGCAGGTACAATTTGATACGAATGGTCAAGCGATGGTGACTGCTGAAAATCCATACGGTTTAACATTTGATCCGTCTTATGTTTATGGACCTAATCAGGGAATTAGAGCATTCCTAGGTTTCCGTTACAATTTATTCAAATAATTATGAAGATAAAAACAAGGATTCCAGTTCGTTTGATATTTAGTTTTATGTTACTATTAAATGGATCTGCGTTTGCTCAATTTGAGCAAATAGACATTCATCAAGTGGATGAAAAACTAAAAGAAAATAAGAAACCAGTTTTTATCTTAATTACTGCGGAATGGTGTAAATACTGTTTTATGCAGCAGAATATTATACAAAAACGATTGCGAAAAAATAAGAGTGAAAAGGATTTCTATTTTACGCAGTTTGATTTAGAATATAAAGATCCCATTATTTTTAATGGAAAACGTTACCATTACGAGCCTTACAATGCAACATCTGGAGAGCATGAATTGGCAACTGCTTTAATTAAAGCTGATGTAAGAGCTTTTCCAATCTGGATTATCATGAGTGATAGCTACAAAGTAATGGACAGTTATATGGGAGTATTAACAAATAAAGAATTGGATTTTATTTTAGGTGTAATTAGGCATTTAGAGAATAAACCAAATTAACGTGCTTACCAAGTATCGTTTGGATGAAAGTCGGGGTGTAACCAAGGATGTTTATTTTTTAGTTTTGGATTTTTGGTAGTATCTCGATTTTCAGCCCGAGCGGAACGCGGTAGCTAAAAGAACAGCAAAGACTTGTGAACGCTGACTTTCCGCTGCGACCAAAGGAAGCACGTGGAAAGCAGCTGGTAAACAGCTTTGTTGGAGTTTACTAAAGCGTGTAGACCGTTCAAGGCTGCCAAAATAGTTTGTGACTTAATGCTTACTGGAAAAAAAAGAAAATCGCTAAGTTGGATACCTAGCGATTTTTGATTTATACCTTGAACAGAAAGGGCAGTAATGCGGGCAATTCGTTGATGTTTCGTATGCGTGTGCCGTCGGATCTGTTTTTCATTCGAGCTTCTGGGTCAAAGTGGATGCCATGCATGCCAACATTTGTAGCGCCGATGACATCTACTTCAAGATCGTCGCCAATCATTGCGGCTTCGGATGCTTTTGTGTTTGCCATGCGCATTGCTTCGTTAAAAATACGTGGATTCGGTTTATTTACCCCAATTTCTTCTGAACACAAAATTTGGTTGAAAAAGGGTTTTAGACCACAATTTTCTAATTTTATATGTTGCACTTCTTTAAATCCATTCGTGATAATGTGCATGGTGTAACCTTCGTTTTGCAACTCTTCCAAAGTCGTGATAGTGTTTGGAAAAAGCTCCGTTTGGAAAGGGGAAATGTTGATGTATTGATCACCTAAATATTTCCCTAATTCTTTGTCGAAAAGGTCGAATTTTTGAAGCGTTTGCGTAAATCGAGCGTCTCTTAACTCGTCTTTTGTGATTTTCCCTTTTCCATATTTTACCCAAAGTTTTGCATTCACATCTTTGTATACTTGATGGAATTTTTGGAAACTTTCAATTTGGTGTTGTGTTTGGGTTTCTGAGAAAATCTGTTTGAGTGCTTGTTCTGAATTTTTGTCAAAGTCCCAAAGTGTTCTGTCGAGATCGAAGAAGATATGTTTATCCATTTTTGATGAAGTATACCACAATTGTTGAGATGAATCCGTTGAGTAAAACGCCGATTAACATTGCTGGAAGAGCTACTTTTCTCTTGCCATAAAATTTGGAGCAGATGATTGTTCCTACTGGAATGGATAAAAAGTAAGGGATCCATAAGCAAAAAGGAATCACAGGGATTCTGTTTTTTAAGCGCACGATTGTTTTGTTTCGTTTGGTGAAACTTTTCGGTAATTGGTCTTTTTTTCCTTCTGCTATCAGTCGCATTCTTTTGGCAACCGTTTTTTGGTGGTGTCTTTTTTTGATGGTGCTTGATAGATAAAAAATGATGAGGGTAGAAAGGGTTCCCCCGATGATTGCTGCAATATATGTTTCTATCCAGTGTAAGTCAAACAGTGGGCCTAATCCAGGACTGAACATGAATTTTACAAACGATAAAGTAATGATACTTAGGTATGCGCCCCAATTCATAGGTGTTTTGTTTTTTTAGTTTATATTTTATCTCCGTAAGCTAAGTCTCCAGCGTCACCTAATCCAGGTACGATGTATGATTGTGCTGTTAGTTCTTGGTCTATTGCACCTACCCAAATGTCTACTGTGCTTGGGATGGTTTTCTTTAGGTATTCAATTGCTTCTGGCGCTGCAATGGCTGCACAAATATGCACTTTTTTGGGCGTTCCTTGTTTTAATAATGCTTTGTAAGCCAATTCCATGCTTTTTCCAGTTGCTAGCATGGGGTCTGTAATGATTACAATCTGTTTATCAATCGATGGAGCTGCCATATATTCGATGTATACTTCGAACTTTTCAGGAGAATAGTTTTTTCTGTATGCAGAAACGAATGCACTTTCGGCGTGGTCAAACACATTAAGCATACCTTGGTGCATTGCCAGTCCAGCACGAAGAATGGTTGCTAATACAGGTTGTTGCTTAGGAATTAAACAGGTTGCCTCACCTAAAGGTGTTGTTACGCACTCTTCTTTATAGTCAAATGTTTTGGAAATTTCATAGGCCATAATTTCTGAAATTCGTTCTAAATTTCGACGGAAACGCATGGCATCTTTTTGAATGTGAATGTCTCTAATTTCGGACATGTAAGTTCCAAAAACAGAACTTTGGGAAGATAAATTATAAATCATGGCAGTGCTTTACATCAAAGATAGGAATTTCAACAGGAAATTAATGTCAATACATTGTTATATTGTGTTGTTTCACCTAGATTTTGATAATTTTGTGGACGATGGCAAAACAACAGAAATTAAATCCCCAAGTTTTTCTCCGTTTGGTAAAATATGCGGGTGCTTACAAAAAAATGGTTTTTGTGTCCGTTCTGACCACTATCATTTTGGCATTTATTGGACCATTTAGGGTAAGAATCATTGGTAAAGTTGTAGATGAATATATTGTACAGCATCCCGACAAAATGGGGCTGATGATTTGGGCTGGAATTGTTATTATGATGCTAGTAGGAGAGGCAGTCCTTTCTTTTTTCTCATCGTATTTCTCAAATAAACTGGCTCAAAATGTAATTTATGACCTTAGAGTTCAGTTGTTTAATAAGGTAATGCGTTTCCGAACACGTTTTTTTGATAAAAATCCTATTGGTAATTTAGTGACTCGATTGGTGTCTGATTTAGAAGCTATAACGGATGTTTTCGCTTCTGGATTAATGCAAATAGCAGGAGATTTATTGATGCTTTTCATCATTATTTTTTGGATGTTTATCCTCAATTGGAAATTGGCCTTCTTTGTACTTGTACCTATACCTATATTGATTTTTGGTACACGAATATTTGCACGCGCTATGCGTAAATCTTTTCAATTGGAAAGTAAGCAAGTTGGGAAGCTCAACAACTTTGTACAAGAACGTCTTACTGGAATGAATTTGGTACAATTGTTCAATAGACAAGGGCAAGAATATAAGAAGTTTCAAGAAATAAATGCTGGACATAAAGAAGCTCATATTAAAGCGATTTGGGCGAATTCAATTTTCTTTCCTTTTGTGGAAATCTTGAGTTCCCTTTCCATTGCATTTTTGTATGTGATCACGGTACTTTTCTTGACCAAAGATCATACGTCTATGACTTTGAAATTTGGAGAGGTTACAGCTTTCACTTTGTGGGTAAATCAACTGTATCGACCGATTCGTATGTTAGCAGACAAATTCAATATTTTGCAACGTGGTACAGTGCGCGCAGAACGTATTTTTGAATTAATAGATACCGAAGATCAGAATCAAATTAACGGAACGATTACAAATTGCAACTTCAATGGAGCAATTAAGTTTGAAAAAGTGTTCTTTGCATATAACGAAGAAAATTGGGTCTTGAAGAATATAGATTTGACAATTGATGCAGGAAAAACCATTGCCTTCGTTGGGGCGACAGGAGCAGGAAAAACCAGTCTTGTTAACCTACTTGGGCGTTTTTACGATTACCAAAAAGGGAAGGTTAGTATCAGTGATGTAGATCTTAAAGACATAGAAATTGCTTATCTGAGACAAAATATCGCTATTGTTTTACAAGATGTTTTCCTTTTTTCAGATTCTATTTATAACAACATCACACTCGGTGATACAAGTATTACAAAAGGACAAGTAGAAGCGGCTGCGAAAGCAGTTGGAGCACATGATTTCATCATCAATCTACCCGGTGGATATAATTATAATGTCGGTGAAAGAGGTGGTGTTTTATCGGTGGGACAACGTCAATTAATTTCCTTCATTCGTGCTTATGTTTACAATCCGCAAATTCTTATTTTAGATGAAGCTACTTCTAGCGTTGATTCTAATTCTGAAATGTTGATTCAAAACGCAACCGAAGCACTTACAAAAGGACGTACTAGCGTAGTGATTGCACACCGTTTGTCAACCATTCGAAATGCAGATAAAATTGTTGTGTTGGAGAAAGGTGAAATTGTAGAACAAGGAAGCCACGACGAATTGTTGGCTTTGGATGGCTACTATAAAAAGCTTTCAGACATGCAATTCGCAAAGAAAAAAGAGACTAAATAAAATATTCAAGATGAAATTAAAAGTAGGAGGTGTACCAGAGCACTTTAATCTTCCTTGGAAATTAGCAATCGAAGATGGTGATTTACGACAGGCAGGAATTAAAATTCACTGGACAGATATGCCTGGTGGAACAGGACAGATGATCAGAGGATTAGAAAATAAGACCTTAGATGTAGCCATTCTTCTCACTGAAGGAATTACCAAAGCAGCTTTGCAAGGTCTTCCTGTAAAAATCTTGCAAATCTATGTAACCACTCCTTTACATTGGGGTGTGCACGTGCCATATCCTTCCGAGTTTCAATCTATGGATGACCTTGAGGGGCAAACTTTCGCCATTTCGCGTTTTGGTTCAGGATCACATTTGATGGCCTACGTGATGGCAGACCGACAAGGATGGGATACCGATAAACTCAAATTCAATGTAATTGGTGATGTTTACGGGGGAATTTGGTCCTTGGAAAATAATGAAGCCCAAATCTTCTTATGGGACAAATATATGACACATCCGTTCACCATGCAGAAAAAATGTCGTTTTGTTGACGAAGTGATTACGCCTTGGCCTTGTTTTGCCATCGCCGTTCGAAACGAAGTGTACGACTTATACGCACAAGAATTGGAACAAATGTGTCAAATTGTGAATACAAAAGCACTGGAATTAAAGAAAAATCCTGATGCAGTAGAAATCATATCCTGGAGCTACAATCTAAAAACCAATCAAGTACAAAACTGGTTGAATGAAACCGATTGGAACTATAAAGGTGAACCATTTATGGAAGATTTCCAATTGACAGTAGACTATTTATTGAAGTTGAAACTCATCACTCCACAAGAAGCAGAAAACTGGAGTGGAAAGTTGTTTTAAAATTACTATGGAAAAGCAAAACGAAATAGCGGTATTAATGGTGCAGTTAGGTACACCTGACAGTCCTAAAAAGTCTGATGTGCGCAAGTACTTGTCCGAATTTTTGAATGACAAACGCGTTATTGATATTTCAACCATTGGACGTTTTTTTCTCGTCAATGGAATCATTGTTCCGTTCCGTGCAGGGAGTTCATCAAAGTTGTATAAAGAGTTATGGGAAATGGGGAATGGAGTGTCTCCTTTGGTGACAAATACCGTTTTGCAACAAGAGAAATTGGCCGAAAAACTCAAAGGTAAAGCAGATGTTTACATGGCAATGCGATACCAATTTCCGTCTATTCCTGACGTGCTAAATGGCATGAAAAAGAAGAATTATAAACGTATTATTGTTCTTCCAATGTTTCCCCAATATGCCAGTGCAACAACCGGTTCTGCTGTTGAAAAAGTGATGGAAGTAATTCAAAAATGGTGGGTAATTCCACAAGTTGAAGTGATCGCGCAGTATTGGAATAATGAAGGATATTTGAATAGTTTGACGGAAAATGCAAAAGCCATGCATCCAGAAAATTACGATCATATTTTGTTCTCTTTCCACGGGTTGCCAGAACGCCAGGTGGACAAGGTACATACCGACGGGTCATGTAAAAATCATCCCTGCGAAACAGAAATTAACGATGAAAACAAATACTGTTATAAAGCCACATGTTTTGCTACTGCACGCGCATTAGCAGAAAAATTAGGTCTCCCAAAAGAGAAATATACGGTGTGTTTTCAGTCGAGATTAGGGAAAGGTTGGATTGAACCATTTTCCGATACAGTGATTACCGATTTGGTGAAAAATGGAAAGAAAAAATTACTGTGTTTTTCACCTGCTTTTGTTGGAGATTGCTTGGAAACATTGATTGAAATAGGAGTTGAATACCAAGAAATTATTGATGAAAACGGCGGCGGATCTATAGAATTAGTGCCGTCATGCAATGGAAGTGATCTTTTTATTCAAGGACTTATCGATGAATTGCAACCGCATTTAAGAGATTGATTTTTAATGAACTTAAGGAGAAGCGTTTCTATAAGAAGCGCTTTTTTTTGAAAATTATTTTTTATTTGGGCGTTACCCTTTCCCTCCCTAAACTACTTGAGGAGGGAAAGGGTCGGGCTATACATTACAAGTTTTTTGTGAAACAAAAAAGCTTTTCATTCCTATCCCTAACGCGAAATCGGTTGTTAGAAAAACAATCAAATAAATAGTGTAAAATAGATTTCAAACACGAAAAAGAAAGACTAAATTTTTAGCTATTCCGTTAGCTCTTGCCCACATTGATTGCAATAAATCGAACCAAAAGGATTGTCGTGTTCACAGTGTTCACATTTATTATCTTCCGGATCTGGATCTTGGTAACGTGACATGCTAACAGTCATAATTCCAGTTGGAACAGCGATTATGGCGTAACCCATTAACATGATAAAAGAAGAAATCATTCGACCTAAGGATGTGGTAGGAGCAATGTCACCATATCCTACTGTTGTGATGGTTACAATTGCCCAATAAATACTCTTTGGAATGGATTCAAAACCATTGTTACCTCCTTCAACAATATAAATCAGTGTACCTAGGACAATAACAAGAATCATTACAAAAGAAATGAAAATCGTGATCTTGGGCAAAGCCATTAACATGGCGTGAATCAAGACTTGGATTTGAGAGGTAAACTTATTGAGTTTTAATATTCTAAAAACACGAAGTAAGCGCATGGCACGTAGTACACGTAACGAACCATAAATCGAAACCCAAGGAATTAAAATCAAATAAGAAGGTAGAATAGCCACTAAATCAATGATTCCCCAATAACTGGTTATGTACTTTTTTCGATGCGGAGATGACCAAATACGCAAAATGTATTCTGCCGTAAATAAAATGGTAAAGATCCATTCTAAAAGGTAGAGAATGGGATAGTATTTTGCTTTTACAGATGGTATACTTTCTAGCATTACGGTGCATATGGAAACAATAATGGCTCCCAAAAGAAAGAGGTCAAATGTGCGACCTGCTTTTGTGGTTGTTCCAAATATTACATCGTGTACCTTTTGCTTCGTAAATTCCATTTTCTTTTTTCTGTTAGGATAAAAATAGTGATTTCTTGCGAAAAAAAAAGGAAGCACCTTGATGCTTCCTTTTGTATAGAGTATATTACAGATTAATATCTGTAGTGTTCTGCTTTGTAAGGTCCTTCTACGTTTACACCAATGTATTTAGCTTGGTCATCAGAAAGGATTTCTAATTCTACACCAATTTTAGCTAAGTGTAATTTTGCTACTTTTTCATCTAAATGTTTTGGTAACATATAAACGTCGTTTCCGTATGCTGCTGCATTTGTCCACAATTCAAGTTGTGCCAATGTTTGGTTTGTAAATGAATTTGACATTACGAAAGAAGGGTGACCAGTAGCACAACCTAAGTTTACTAAACGTCCTTCAGCTAAGATGATAATTTCTGTACCGTTTACGTTGTAGATATCTACTTGTGGTTTTACTTCAATTTTAGATGCACCATGGTTTTTGTTTAACCACGCCATATCAATTTCGTTGTCAAAGTGTCCGATGTTACATACGATTGTTTTGTCTTTCATTTTTTCAAAATGACGACCAACAACGATATCTTTGTTTCCTGTAGTTGTTACAACGATATCTACGTTATGTACAACTGAATCCAATTGTTTTACTTCAAAACCGTCCATTGCAGCTTGTAGCGCACAAATTGGATCGATTTCTGTTACGATTACACGTGCACCAGCACCACGTAAAGAAGCAGCAGAACCTTTTCCAACGTCTCCGTAACCACAAACAACAGCTACTTTACCAGCCATCATTACGTCAGTTGCACGACGAATAGAGTCTACTAATGATTCTTTACATCCGTATTTGTTATCAAATTTAGATTTTGTAACTGAATCGTTAACGTTGATTGCAGGCATAACCAATGTTCCGTTTTTCACACGCTCGTATAAACGGTGAACTCCAGTTGTTGTTTCTTCTGACAATCCTTTAATATCTTTTGTCAATTCAGGGAAGCGGTCAAACACCATGTTTGTTAAATCTCCACCGTCATCTAAAATCATATTCAAAGGTTGACCACCTTCAAAAGCGAATAATGTTTGCTCGATACACCAGTCAAATTCTTCTTCGTTCATACCTTTCCAAGCATAAACTGGAATTCCTGCTGCTGCGATTGCTGCTGCTGCGTGATCTTGTGTAGAGAAAATGTTACAAGAAGACCAAGTAACTTCAGCTCCTAAATCAACTAATGTTTCAATTAAAACGGCTGTTTGAATGGTCATGTGCAAACAACCAGCAATGCGTGCGCCTGCCAATGGTTTTGATGCGCCATATTCTGCTCTTAAAGCCATTAATCCTGGCATTTCAGCTTCAGCCAATAAAATTTCTTTACGACCCCATTCGGCCAAGCTAATGTCCTTAACTTTATAAGCTAATTTTTCTTGCGTATTATTCATAATTATGATTTATTCCAAACTTTAATGTAGGCAAATTTACAAAGTTACTTTGTCTTTTGAAAATGAACTTTTTATTTCCTTGTGATTTATATGAAAAGTTTTTGAATAAGAGGTGTTTTTGATGTGTTTTTATTGCTTTAAGTAGTTGTTTGTTAATTTATTGTGTTTGTTTTTTTCTAAGGAGTGAAACGTTTGGGATTTAACAAAAAATGTGGGAGCTTATTACCACTTCTAGGTGATTATTTTTCTTTCTATATGTATCTATTTTAGATTCAATTGGAATTTTTTTTTGTTTTTTATTGGTTTTTCTAGTTTATTATTCAATACCTTTGTTGCTCGAATTAATCGGAAAGAAACAAAATGATGTACAAGACACAACAACTTTGGTGGCGCACTTATTGGACTCAGAATTGGGGATGGTAAGGCTGTTTTGTATTTTATAAAATATTTTCAAAACCGTTGGTACTCCCAACGGTTTTTTTTGTTTCAATTTTTTCAATTATCATGATTTTTCACCTTCATTTTTTTAAGAAATGGCGCCGCAGCGCCGAAGAAATACAGCTTTAGCTATCCGATTTTGTAATCGCGAATTGGATTATCATTAGGATTTTGTTTATAAAGTGCATGCTTGTGGAAAGGTTCGCGTTAGGGATAGGAGTGGATAGCCCACAGTTCCCGCAAGTTCACTTGGGGGACGAGGACTATGAACGGATAGCCCGACCTGTTCCCTCCCAAGTAGTGTTGGGAGGGAACGGGGGACGCCCAAAAGATATTGAGAATTAAAGAATTGAAAAAAAAAGAGATATGAAAAAGGAGATAAATAATGGTGAAGTGGAGGTTAGAAATAATGCTGATTTTTTAGCTTATGAGGGGTATTATGGTGAGTTTGGTGGTGCTTTTGTACCTCCAGTTTTGTCTGAACAGTTGCAAAATTTGTCGGATGCGTTTGATGAAATTGTTCGTTTACCCACGTTTAATGCGGAGTATATTCAGTTGCTCAAGGATTTTGTGGGACGACCGTCGAGTTTGTATCATGCAAAGCGTTTGAGTGATTATGTTGGTTCGACGATTTATTTGAAACGCGAGGATTTGAATCATACGGGGTCTCATAAAATTAATAATGCTTTAGGTCAAATTTTGGTTGCCAAATATATGGGAGCTAACGAGATAATTGCTGAAACTGGTGCGGGTCAACATGGAGTAGCTACGGCTACTGCGGCGGCTTTATTGGGTTTGCCTTGTAAGGTTTTTATGGGTGAAGTAGATGCGGAACGTCAGCAGTTGAATGTGCGCCGAATGCGTTTGTTGGGTGCTGAGGTAGTTACGACAAGTGAGGGGAGAGGGACGTTGAAAGATGCTGTGGATGCTGCGTTGAATTATTATGTTGCCAATCCAACTTCGTTTTATTTATTAGGTTCTCATGTGGGGCCGCATCCGTATCCGAAAATGGTTGGCTATTTTCAAAGTGTAATTGGAGAAGAGGCGCGTCAACAATTTTTGCAGAAGGAAGGTCGTTTGCCGGATCATGTGATTGCTCCAGTTGGTGGTGGATCAAATGCTATTGGTTTGTTTGCTGGTTTCTTGAAGGATGAAGAAGTACAGCTACACGGTGCTGAAGGCGGTGGGATGAATGTGTTAAACCAAACGGCGGCAACCCTTAATTTTGGTAAACCGATTGTTTTTCAGGGGACGTATTCATTGTGTTTGGTTGATGATGCGGATGAACCATTAGCTTCTCAATCTGTGGCTGCGGGCTTAGATTATCCTGGGATTTCTCCTCAACATGCATTTTTAAATGAGGTGAAACGCGCGAATTATCATCCGGTATCTGATGAAAAGGCGATTGAGGCGTATGCATTATTATCCCGATTAGAAGGAATAATACCTGCAATTGAATCTGCTCATGCGATTGGTTTAGCGATAGACTTATTGAAAGGAAAAGGAGCGTTGGCGATTGTGAATCTTTCGGGGCGTGGTGATAAGGATGTGGAAAGAGATATGTAGAATAAAAACGGGGAGCTATTTTATTAGCTCCCCGTTTTTATTAGTATAGTTTGTAGGATACGCCTAATTCGGCATTGATGTCACTCATAAGCATGGAGTGACCAACCGCAGCACGTATTTGTAATGCTTTTGTTGCTTGGATATTTACATGGTAAATGTGGTTTAGGTTCAATAAACGAACTTGGTATCCCACTTTTACAAGATTTTTCATACCGACTTGTACTCCTAGATCATAACTCATTTGTCTTTCGTTGTATACTTGAGCAAATGGTGTTATTTCCCATTTTTCTCCAATGTCGAAGCGATATTTCAGTCCAACGATCCAATTGGGTTTGTTTGCTAAAACTTTGTAACGATTTACTTCATAGCTTGTTTTTGAAATGTTGTTATATGCAGCTTGTACTTCTAAGTTTCTCCATCCCATTGCTATTCCAAAATCTAAATCTGCTAATAATTTAAGCTGAGATCTATTTTCAAATGTTTCATTTGGAATATGAATTTTTGAAAGGTTAAGAGCATCAAAATTTGCTATTACACGAAGTCCAGGTTGTAAGAACCATCCGTTTTTTTCGTATCGGTAACTATATCCTGCACCTATTTGAGTTCTATTGAAATAGGAATAATTATCGTTTGATAATTGAAAACTTAAGATTCCAATTTCTTTTATTTTAATATGTGCATCAACAGCTATTTGCGGTGCTTTTTTCCAATCAGGAGTATTGTCCTTTGTAAACTTGTAGTTGCTATAAAGGTTGATTCTCCATTTTGCGCTGTCTAATTGGTTAGAAGCAGCGTTTTGGATATAATCGTGATCCAAATAATAGTTTTGGCGTATAGGTGTTTGTGCCATTAACTGTGATCCCATCACAGTGCAGATGAGTATTGCGAATATGTTTTTCATTATCTCAGTGCGTTAAAATCAGTAATAGTTTTTTGGATGAAATCTTTTAATACATTAAAATGATCGCCATCTTCATAAGGATATAGAGCGATATTTCCTCCAGCTGCTGATAAACCTTGATAAGCTGATTCTGATGTAATGAATGGAATCATTTGATCTTTTTTTCCATGATGTAAATAGACATGACCTTGTGGTAACCAATCTTTATGGAAAGAGTTTTCTCTAAGGTTGTTAATTACTTCTGTATCTGTTTTTTCTGCAATTCCTCCTAAGAAATAACTTTGGAAATTCTTGGAGGGTACTTTTGTTGGAGCTAATATAGCAGAGAACTGATCGTAAACTGGGTAGGAGTATATTTGATCTGTGGGTCTGTTCATTCCTTTGTAACGATTCATAACATAGGCGTACCAACAGAATAGTTGTATTACATCTACTTCTTGATTTGGATTTTTTAATAATTCTTCTGCAAATTTTTCAAAATCGTAAGGGCCAGCATATCCTGAAGAGGCAATCATATTGAATTCAGAATTATATTGTTCTTGCGTGTATTTATGTCCAGAAATGGCACAACCAGCGCCTTGACTCCATCCAGCGATAAATAAGTTATTGGTAAATAAATATCCCAATTCATTTAGGACTTTTTTTGTTGCCAACATTCCGTCAATATTTTGTTTGTATTGTTCGTCAAACAAAATGTAAGGATGCTCTTTATCGGCAGTAATTCCGTAGCCAATATAATCTGGCATAAAAACAGCATAACCTTGAGATGAGAGTGCAAGTCCAAAGTTTCTAACTTCTAAGAAATTGTCTTTTGAACCTTTGTATAAAGAAGGCGTTTCTTTATTTGCACCTAATAATTTGGAAGGGATATGTGTTCCATGGCAATACATTAACATGTAGGTAGAGTCGACGTCTTTAGGGACCAATAATAACCCTCTTGTTTTGATAGCTTTGTTGTTAAATTCACTTTGGTAAGTGACTTGGTATATATTGACGTCATTTACAGCAATTGCTGTTCCGTCAAATTCTGAGATAGCAGAAACGATGTCTTCTTTAGACATGGAGGTGATTAATTTATGTTCAATTAAAGCGCCTCTTTCACCGTTTGGTACTACTTCTTTTTTACAAGCAGACAGTCCAATTGCGGCGAGTAGTAGAAAGTTTAGGATTTTCCAATTCATAAGATCATATTTCTACAAATATACGAAGGATTATGACAAAAAAATAGAGCCTTGTTTTCACAAGGCTCTGTATATATATACGTCCGCACTATCTGAAAAAACTCAGGAAGATTGGAACGGAAAAAGAGCCAACATACGTTGGCTCTTTAAGCATTATTAATGATGTATTACATCATTCCTGGCATTCCTCCGCCCATTGGCATTGCAGGAGTATCCTCTATTTCATCAGCAATTACGCATTCAGTTGTTAACAACATAGAAGCAATAGATGCTGCGTTTTCAATTGCGATACGTGTTACTTTAGTTGGGTCAATAACACCAGCCTCTAAAAGGTTTTCAAACACTTCAGTTCTTGCATTATAACCGTAGTCACCTTTTCCTTCACGTACTTTTTGAACGATAACTGCACCTTCACCACCGCAGTTAGCAACGATTTGACGTAGAGGTTCTTCGATTGCTCTTTTAGTAATTAAGATTCCAGTTGTTTCATCGTCATTTATTCCTTTCATATTTTCAAGAGCATCTATTGCTCTGATTAGAGCAACGCCACCACCAGGTACGATACCTTCTTGTACTGCTGCTCTTGTTGCTGCAAGTGCATCATCAACGCGGTCTTTCTTTTCTTTCATTTCAACTTCAGTAGCTGCACCTACATATAAAACAGCGACTCCACCTGCTAATTTTGCTAATCTTTCTTGCAATTTTTCACGGTCATAATCTGAAGTTGTATTTTCAATTTGCGCTTTAATTTGTGAAACGCGAGCGTCTATTTGCGTTTTTTCACCAGCACCGTTGATTAGCGTTGTATTGTCTTTGTCTATTTCTACTTTTTCTGCTGTTCCTAAGAATTCTAGAGTTGCATTTTCAAGAGTTAAACCTCTTTCTTCAGAAATAACTTGTGCACCAGTCAATACTGCGATATCTTCTAACATTGCTTTTCTACGATCACCAAAACCTGGCGCTTTAACAGCCGCAATTTTCAATGCTCCACGAATACGGTTAACAACCAAAGTTGCTAAAGCTTCTCCGTCTACGTCTTCTGCAATAATAAGAAGAGGTTTTCCTGACTGAGCTACTGGCTCAAGTACAGGAAGCAATTCTTTCATGTTAGAAATTTTCTTGTCGTAAATTAAGATGTAAGGTCGATCTAATTCAGCGATCATTTTGTCCGTGTTTGTTACGAAGTAAGGAGATAAGTATCCACGATCAAATTGCATTCCTTCAACTGTTTTCACTTCTGTTTCCGTTCCTTTCGCTTCTTCTACAGTGATAACCCCATCGTTTCCAACTTTCTTCATTGCTTCAGCGATCAACGTACCAATTGTCTCATCATTGTTCGCAGAAATTGTTGCAACTTGTTTGATTTTATCGTTATCAGAACCAACTTCTTTTGAAATTGTTTTCAAAGATTTTACAACCTCAATCACTGCTTTGTCAATTCCACGTTTTATATCCATTGGATTTGCACCAGCGGCCACATTTTTGAGACCAGCGGTAATGATTGCCTGAGCTAAAACAGTTGCGGTTGTTGTACCGTCACCAGCGATGTCTGCTGTTTTCGCAGCAACTTCTTTCACCATTTGAGCCCCCATGTTTTCAACAGGATCTTTTAATTCAATTTCTTTTGCAACCGTAACACCATCTTTAGTAACATGTGGAGCACCGAATTTTTTTCCGATAACTACATTTCTACCTTTAGGACCTAAAGTTACTTTTACTGCATTAGCTAATGCGTCAACCCCTTTTTTCAATTTGTCACGGGATTCTACTTCAAAATATATTTCTTTTGCCATTTTTTTAATGTGTTTTAGAATGAGGTATTATAGGATTCCGTATATATCAGCTTCACGCATAATTAAATATGATTTTCCATCTAATTTAATCTCTGTGCCTGAATATTGACCATATAATACGTTATCACCAACTTTAACAGTCATCGGATCTTCTTTTTTACCATTTCCTACAGCGATCACTTTTCCTTGAAGCGGCTTTTCTTTAGCTGTGTCGGGAATAAAGATTCCGCTAGCTGTTTTTTCTTCTGCTGGAGCAGTTTCGATAAGAACGCGATCTGCTAATGGTTTAAATGATGTTGACATATTTATTGATATTTATATTTTTTTCTGTTTCTTTTCCTTCGAAATCTATGCCAATTCAAAGGTGGCAGTTTCTATGTCAGTGTTTTCGATTTTTTGTCACTTTTCCTTAGTGAAAAGAGTGTTTGTTGTGTCAAAATGGCGTTTCTAGAAACAAAAAAAGTGTCCATTGGACACTTTAATATTTTGAAGTAAAATTGATATTACTGTGCTTCTGGAGCTCCTTGTCCAGGTGCAGCAGTTGGATCTACTTGTTCAGTTGGATTTTGTTGCTCAGTTTGAACTGGCGTAAATGATTTTGTACGAATTGTCATGATAATACACAATACTGCGATTAAAATGGATAAAGACCATGTTGTTTTATCAATGAAATCATTTGTTTTTTGAACACCTCCCATTTGTTGTGCAGAACCAAAATCAGAGCTTAGTCCACCACCTTTTGGGTTTTGGATAAAAACTACTGCGATTAGCAAAACGCTTGCTAGGATAATAAGGATTGTTATTAGCGTATTCATTTAGTATTCAGTTTTTGTTCTAACTCTTTTATTTGTTTTGCAAAGAAAGTCTTTTTTTCTGGAAAAATCAACATTAATTGTTGATATGCAAAAATTGCTTTAGGAAAATTACCTTGAACAACGAAAATTTTAGCTAATGTTTCGCTAACTGGAAGCTGTGCATCGTTAATACTTTCTTTCGCTTTCTTAAGCGGGTTGTACATTTCAGGGCGATCGACACTCTCTTTTTTGCTTGTTTTTTTCGGTGTTGATATTTTTGGATCTTCCTTTATAAATTTGTCAATTATTTGACTAAAGTCTTTCTTTTTTATATCCTCAACCGGTACTTTAGAAGTAATTTTTTGTTCTTCTTGTTCTAATATATATAATGCTGAACCTTGAATAATTGTCTTATCTGATGTTTCTTTAATTGCAGCGGTAGTTTGTATAGTTTCTGGTTGATTAACCTCTTCAACCATTGCTGATTTCAACCATGAAGTAAAAGATTTTGGACTATTATTGTTTTCTTCTTTCTTGTTTTCTTCTGTTTTTTGACCCGCAATTACTTTTGGTTTAATGGCTAATTTTTCAATCAAACGTTGACGTTCAATTTCTATTTCATCAATATTTTCTTGCTTTACCTCTTCGTTAGATGGGATTGTTTTCTCAATCTTTTCAATTGAATATTGTTGGTTTTGATAGGATGTATCTATTGTTTTATCTTTTATTTCAGGATGTATGCTTTCCTGTGTTGTCGACGATTCAATCAGTGATAAATTACTCGTTTCCTCAAGCGAAGGATTTAGGATCGTATCAGTAGTTATTTTTTCGTTTACGATTAATAGCTCAATTACTTCTTCGACTGAAGTATTTTCCTCAATATTGTCAAAAAATGACTCTGGTTCTGTGACTAATGCAAAAGGAATGGATACTTCTGTTTCTTCTAAACCTAGTATTTCGATTTCCTCTGTAATTATAGTTTGGGGAGCGTCAAATTCGTTTGTTAAAACAACTGTTTTCGATTCAGGATCTTGGGGTTGTAGTAGATGATATAAAATTCCACGGTCTTGAATTCGAATTGCTAATCTTTGAATTTCATCTTCCAGCAATACGTCTTTTGCATTTGCAAGAGCTTGTAAATATAAGATTACAAAGGTTTGAGCAAAAGGAAACTTTTCTGCTAAAACTTTTAAATTTTCAATTTCTGAACGATTTAATTCTTTTGGATATTGAATTAAACCTGCTATTTCTTGAGTACTCAGCATTTACCAGTTGGATAGAAGTTGATTAATTACATCTTGTACAATTTGTGCGTTGATTTCATCTAGTAGGCGGCTTTCTTCTGAACTTAAGTCTTTTGAGGCATCGAAATCTGCAAAACGATTTGAGTTTACCTTCATTTCAAGGTCATAGTTTTCGGCAGGACAATTAAAATTAATTGTCATTTGAGCAGAAATTGACAATCTGTTTTTAGCCGAATTGTCACCATCTTGTATTGCTATTGGCATCACCGAGTACGATGTTATTTTACCAGTGATGGTTACTTGAGGAACTTTACTTCCAGTAGCCAGCATTAGTTTTGTATTGTTTTGAATACCGTTTTTAACAGCTTCGGTAAGATTGATATTGTAGTTTATTGGAGCATTTGGAGCACTTACTTCTAATGGATCCATTTGAAAATTCTTTAGGCAGGTATGCAATGAACCACTATCTGTAAAAGCGACGCTTGTCGGCCAGCAACTACTTAAAATGAAAAGTAATGGAATGGTCAGAAAAATAGATCGGATAATCATAGCTCTGTCAAGTTATATTCTTTTATTTTTCTATATAATGTTCGTTCCGAAATGCCTAATTCCAATGCCGCGTATTTTCGTTTTCCCCTGTGCTTTTCTAAAGCTTTTTTTATTAAATCTTTTTCTTGATCTTCTAAAGAAAGTGATTCATGAACCTCTTCTACGGTTTCGTATTCAGAAACTTCATCATCATAATTTAGATCAATTGGATTGTTTTTTGATAAAACAGGGTCAGAAGACGGAGCTGCTAGAAGAGGAGTGAATTCATTTTTAGGATTTTCGTTTACTTCAGCATACAGTTTCTGTATTAATTCTGCTTGTTCAGGTTGTAGGTTCGCATTACCGTTGTTACTTAGAATTTCAACAACTAATTTCTTTAAATCCGTAAGGTCACGCTTTAGATCAAAAAGGATTTTGTACATTAAATCTCTTTCGCTAATTTGATCATCCGAATTCAATGGCTTCATGACTCCTTTACTTAATTCTTCCACAGGGATGAGATAATTTTGAAGGATACGATCTGTTATGACACGATCTGTTTCAATTACTGAAATTTGTTCAACTAAATTTCTTAATTGGCGTATATTTCCAGGCCAAGGATACGACATGAGTCGATGAAGTGCAGAATCATCAATTTTTATGGTTGGCATTTTGTATTTATCTGCGAAGTCAGAAGCAAATTTTCGAAATAGTAAATGAATATCTTCACCTCTTTCTCTCAATGGTGGTAGTTTAATCTGTATCGTACTTAAACGATAGAATAAATCTTCTCTGAATTTCCCTCTAGTTATTGCTTGCTGCATATTTTCATTTGTCGCAGCAACTACTCGAACGTTTGTTTTTTGGATTTTCGATGAACCCACCCTTATAAATTCACCCGTTTCTAAGACTCTAAGTAATCTGACTTGAGTAGACATAGGTAATTCAGCTACTTCATCTAAGAAAATTGTACCGCCGTCTGCCACTTCAAAATAGCCTTTTCGATCAGCGGTTGCTCCCGTAAACGAACCTTTTTCGTGACCAAATAGTTCAGAATCTATTGTTCCTTCTGGAATTGCACCACAGTTAACAGCAATGAATTCTTTATGTTTTCTTGGGCTTAATTGGTGAATTACTTTTGGAATGATTTCTTTACCTGTTCCACTTTCACCAGTTACTAGTACAGAAATGTCTGTTGCTGCAACTTGAATAGCAATTTCTAATGCACGATTCAATTGTGGAGCATTACCAATTATTCCAAAACGTTGTTTAACTTGCAGTACAGACATAAGTAAAATTATTTTGCGGGTTCACAAACAGAGATTAATTCTCCTCTAAGCGTAGCTGAAGTACAATCTGTAATCTTAACCATTACATAACTTCCTTTGTCATAAATTAATTCTCCTTTAGGGAAAACAACCATTGAGTTACGGCCGTCTCGACCGCACATTTCCAGTTCGGAACGTTTTGAACGCCCTTCTACTAATACTTTTTTTGTTTTTCCAATTTGTTGTTTGTGCCAGAATAGGGAAGAAGCTAATTGAATATCAATGATTTCATTTAATCTTTTTCCTTTTATTTCTTCAGGAACGTCATCTTTAAATCTTCGTTCAGCGAGAGTTTTCGGCCGTTCTGAGTATTTAAACATATATGCAAATTCATATTGAACTTCTTTCATTAGTTCAACAGTGTTAGTATGTTCTTGATCTGTTTCTCCACAAAAACCTGTAATAATATCCGTTGAAATAGCACAATCAGGAACTATATTTCTGATTGCCTTGATTCTTTCTAAATACCATTCGCGTGAATAACCTCTGTTCATTCTTTCTAAGACGTTTGTGTCTCCAGATTGAACAGGTAAGTGTATGTATTCACAAATGTTTTCGTATTTCGCCATAATTTCCAGTACATCATTCGTCATGTCTTTTGGGTGAGATGTTGAGAAACGTACTCTTAAATCAGGTGATACTAAAGCAACCATCTCCATTAACTGCGCAAAGTTAGTTGTTGGTTTATTTTCTTCTTTTATTTCACCTTTAGCTGTAAGATTCCATCTGTAACTGTCTACATTTTGACCAAGTAGCGTCACTTCTCGATATCCTTTTTCAAATAGATCTTTACATTCATGTACTATTGTTTGAGGGTCTCTTGATCTTTCGCGCCCTCTCGTAAAAGGAACGACACAGAACGAGCACATATTATCACAACCACGCATAATTGTAACAAAGGCAGAAACCCCACCCTGATCCATTCGAACAGGTGAAATGTCAGCATATGTTTCTTCGCGTGATAGTAATACGTTCACAGCTTTTTGACCTGAACCAACTTCTTCCACAAGGTTTGGTAGATCGCGGTAAGCATCGGGACCAGCTACCAAATCAACTAAATGTTCTTCTTCGAGTAACGCTTTTTTTAAACGTTCTGCCATACAACCTAAAATTCCAACTACAAGCTCAGGTTGCTCTTCTTTTCTTTTTTTGAACTCAGTTAAGCGGTTTCGAACCCTTGTTTCTGCATTTTCACGGATGGAGCAAGTATTTATCAACACTACATCAGCTTCATCTATGTTGCGAGTAGTGGTAAAACCTTCTTTTGTCATGATAGATGCAACTACCTCGCTGTCTGAAAAATTCATTTGACAACCATAAGATTCTACATAAAGTTTTTTACCACTAGCTGTAGTTTCATTATCTAAGATAGTTGCTTCACCTTGACGAGTTTCGTCGATTACTTTATTTGCGCCTAAATCCATTTTTTTAATTGTGATATAATACTGAAAGGACAAATTTAAGGAATAGTTTGATATGACAATTTGGCAGAAGATAAAATCTCAATATTTATTGGTTTATTGATGATAAAACCTATCTAAAGCGGTTAATAAAAGCCTTAATCTTTGGTTAAAAAGAAGAATGATTTACTGAATACATTGCAATTTGTTATTATTTGCACTTATTTTGCGGATGAACGAGTTCTATTTGTATAAAAGAGTATGGCAAAAAACCTAGTTATTGTTGAGTCCCCGGCGAAAGCAAAAACCATTGAGGGATATTTAGGTAAAGATTTTATTGTAAAGTCCAGTTTTGGTCACGTGAGGGATTTGGCATCTAAAGGAATTGCTATCGACACTGAGAATAATTTTGAGCCGCATTATGAAGTTTCTTCAGATAAGAAACAAGTGGTAGCGGAATTGAAGAAACTGGCAAAAGAAGCTGAAGTGGTTTGGCTGGCAACGGATGAGGACCGTGAGGGGGAGGCTATTTCATGGCATCTTTATGAGACTTTAGATTTAAAGAAGCGTGAGACAAAAAGGATCACATTTAATGAAATCACTAAAACAGCTATTTTAAAAGCGATTGAATCACCTAGAGAAATAAATAAAGAATTAGTTGATGCACAACAGGCTCGACGCGTCTTAGATAGATTGGTTGGATTTGAACTCTCTCCAGTTTTATGGAAGAAAGTGAGGCCAAGTCTTTCCGCAGGGCGTGTTCAATCTGTTGCAGTTAAATTAATTGTGGAGCGAGAAAAAGAAATTGATGTTTTTAAAGTGAATTCATTTTATAAAGTTCAAGCATCATTTACTGCTAATAAAGGTAAATTTAAAGCAGATCTGTCTGAAAACCTTAAATCAAGTGAGCAAGTAGAGGTTTTATTAGATGCATGTAAGAATTCAAAGTTTTCTGTAAATGATGTGCAAACTAAACCAGCGACAAGAAAGCCTGCTGCACCGTTTACTACTTCTACACTTCAGCAAGAGGCTTCACTTAAATTAGGTTTTTCTGTTTCAAGGACTATGAGTGTTGCACAACGTTTATATGAATCAGGAAAGATTACATATATGCGTACTGATTCCGTGAACTTATCAGAAACTGCAATCAATGGGGCAAAAACAGAGATTTTTTCTGCTTACGGTAAGGAGTATTCTAAACCAACTAAATATACAACAAAAGCATCTGGAGCTCAAGAGGCGCACGAAGCTATTAGACCAACTGACTTTGGAACACATTCTATTAATGCTGAAAGGGATGAGTTGAAATTATATGAGCTAATTTGGAAGAGAGCTATTGCTTCTCAAATGAGTGATGCTAAGCTAGAAAGGACAACTATACATGTTTCTGGAAGTCACATTAAACAAGAATTCATTGCAAAGGGTGAGGTAATTAAATTTGATGGATTCTTAAGGGTGTATATGGAGTCAGACTTGGAAGACGAGGAGGAGGAAAAGGAAGATAATTCTTTGTTGCCTGAAGTGTTAATAGGCGAGATGTTAAATGATGATTGGATCCGTGCAACCCAAAGATTTTCAAGGCCACCTGCACGTTACGTTGAAGCTTCTTTAGTTAAGAAATTAGAAGAGCTTGGAATCGGACGACCCTCTACGTATGCACCAACTATTTCTACTATTCAAAAACGAGGTTACGTTGAGAAAAGAGATAGAGAAGGAGAAGAGAGGCATTACGAGGTGTTTACTTTAGAATCTGGTAGGATTGCAAAAGACGATAAAACAGAAATAACAGGAAGGGATAGGAATAAACTCTTTCCTACAGATATAGGAATTGTAGTCACGGACTTCTTACAAGAACATTTTGAAAGAATTATGGATTACAATTTCACTGCTCAAGTGGAAGCTGAATTCGATAATATCGCTCAAGGCTTGAAAGAATGGACTCAAATGATTAAAGAATTTTATTCTCCTTTCCATGCTAATGTTACAGATACATTAGAAAATTCAGAGAGAGCTACTGGAGAAAGGGAGCTTGGTGTTCATCCTGTTTCAGGTAAGAAAATTATTGCGAGAATTGGACGTTTTGGTCCAATGATTCAAATAGGAGATGAGCAAGAAGATGGGGAGAAACCTCAGTTTGCTTCCTTAAGAAGAGAGCAGTCTATTGGTACAATAACTTTAGAAGAGGCTTTAGAATTGTTTAAATTACCAAGGACGTTAGGGGAATACCAGGAGTTAGTGGTGAAAGCTAATGTTGGAAGATTTGGGCCATATGTTCAACATGGAAAAATATTCGCATCAATTCCAAAGGGAGAAGATCCGATGTCGATCGATTTAGCTCGAGCGATTGAAATCCTAGAAGAGAAAGCAATTGCAGATGCTAATAAAATTTTGAAAACATTTCCTCAGGATGAAGAACTTCAGATTCTAAAAGGGCGATGGGGCGCGTATATTAAACAAGGAAGAGATAATTATAAAATCCCAAAAGGGACAGCGTATGAAGATTTATCCTTCGAGGATTGTATGGCATTAGTTGAAGCACAAGGTAAACCAACTAAAGGAAAAGGTGCAACGAAAAAGGTGTTAGCGAAAAAAGCACCAGTAAAAAAAGTTACAACAAAAAAAACAGGAACTAAATCAACGGTTAAAGCAAAGACAAGTGTCACAAAAGCGAAACCAAAGGCTGATTAGTTTCAAGAAATAAACAAAAGGGTGTTCAAGGATTTGAGCACCCTTTTTTTATGCAATCTTTTTTCTAAGTAGTTTTATAATCGATTCATTAGTTTATGCAAGATATCTCTATATATTTTCAACAAATTGAAAAAGAAAAAACCTTTTTAGAAGGCACAATTGGTAATGTTGTTGAATGTTACGAAAATGATAAATTCCCCGAAGTCCAAAATGGAAGTGTGGTTGTTTTTCATATTCAGGAATTTCGTAACTCAAATTTTTCGCATGTAGCGCCTGAAAAATTTAGAAATTCTTTTTACGATTTGTATATCGGAGTTGGTTGGGCTACACCAATTTTTGATTTAGGTAATATTTTAGAAGGAAATACTATTTCAGACACCTACTTTGCTGTGAGTAATGTTATGGCGGAGTTAATGAAAATTAATTGTATTCCTATTTTAATTGGAGGTTCCCAAGATTTGACCTTAGCAATGTACAAAGCATATGAGATGTTAGAACAGACAATTAACCTTTGTTCGATAGATGGGCAGCTAGATATAGGTGATCCAGATGGAGATTTACATGCTGATGGGTATGTTTCTCATTTATTAATGCAAAGACCTTGTTATTTATTTAATCATGCAAATATTGGATTACAAGCACCTTTTGTTTCTACTGAAGCATTTGAGTTGTTTGATATGTTGCTTTTTGATTATTGTCGTCTAGGTGAGTTTAATTCTGACTTTAAGAAAGCAGAGCCGTTTTTAAGAAATTCGGACGTTATAAGTTTTGATTTGACAAGTTTAAGGTATAGCGAGCTATGTGATAACCAATATTGCTCACCTAATGGTTTCTATGCAGATCAGGCATGCCAAATAGCTAAGTATGCCGGAATTAGTGATAAAGTAACATCGTTTGGATTGTTTAATTATTTGCCTGAGTTTGGATCAGCAAATAATGTTTCAAGTTTGGTCGCTCAGTTAATTTGGTATTTTATTGACGGAGTAAATGCTAGAGTTGGAGATTTTCCTATTGGATTAAAGAAAGATTATTTGAAATTTCATGTTCATCTTGAAGAGTTTGAAGAGCAGTTGATCTTTTATAAGAGTAATAAATCACAACGTTGGTGGTTGGAAGTGCCTTATACAGTTGGAAAGGAAAAGAAATATGAAAGACATTTAATGGTTCCTTGTGATCAAAAAGATTATGAAAAAGCAATGAAAAATGAATTGCCTGATCTTTGGTGGAAAACCTATCAAAAACTCATTTAAAAGCAGGGAACTTTCGATAGATGTACAAATGTATTCACTTTTTGTACATCAAGAATTTAAAATATTTCATTTCTTAAGAAAAATAGTTACTTTAGTCGGCAACTTGCGTATTTGATTTGAAAAAATCTATATGAACATTAATCGTGTGAAAAAAGTTTTATGAAAAAAAAGCTACTTGTACTAACAACTCTTATATTGGCACAATGTGGAGTTGCCCTAGCTCAACAAGACAAACTAATAACTCATTTTATTTATGATAAGATGAGTATTAATCCAGGAGCTACAGGGATGGAAGAAGGTATTTGCGGAACCGCTATTTATCGTAATCAATGGGATAAAGTTAATGGTGCTCCAAATTCTGTCTTACTGAATGTTGAGGCTAATATGAATCGATATTTCCCGGGAGGAGTAGGAGTATCTTTTTATCATGATGCTATTGGATTTAACCGTCAAAACAATTTATACTTAAATTATTCTTACCCACTAGAGTTAGGTAACTTTGGTACTTTAGGAATTGGAGTTGGATTAGGGATGATGAACTTTGGAATGAATCCTTCATGGGTTCCACCAACGAGTCAAGATGATGCAACACTTCCTGTTGGATATAATGCTACTAGTTTTGATATGAATTTTGGATTGTATTTGAAGGCGAATAACAATTGGTATGTAGGGATTTCGTCTACACATTTAACGGCACCTTCGATTAGTAAAAAAGTAGGGCAGTTTATGCAAAGCTATGATTCAAAAAGACATTATTACTTAATGGCTGGATATACGCTTAAACAAGTAGGTGGTGGTGATGGAGATTTAGATTTTCAAGCTTTACTAAGAACAGAGTTTACTAAGATATCTTCTGACATCAACATCCGATACATTTGGAGAAAAATGTTGTATGGAGGAATTACCTATAGAACAATTGATGCAGTAGGTTTAATGGTTGGTTATTCTCCAATTAAAAATTTAACGATTGGTTATTCTTATGATATTACAACTAACAGATTGTCCAATGTATCAAAGGGTTCACATGAGATTGCAGTAAGATATTGTTATATTTTACCTCCTGTCCCTGTGCAAAAGTCTAAGCATCCTAGATGGTTGTAAGATTTTTTTTAATAATATTGTAACCTTTATCGGATAGTGTCGTTATATCAGAAATAATTATCGATCCTTTAAGACGTTAATTTTTGATAAACGGGCATAATAAAACGAGGTAGAATGAGAAAACTTTTGTTTATTGGATTATTGGGCGTGTTCCTTGTTGGATGTAAGACAAGAACCGGACATTTAACAGGTGTTTTGGGGCGACCAGTGTACCATCCAGAGATTCCCCTGGGAATGGTTTATATTAAGTCAGGATCTTTTCAAGCGGGAGAAGATGATAAAGAAGTTGCGTTTTTGCACCAAACACGTGCAAAAACGGTTACAATTTCTCCTTTTTATATGGATAACACGGAAATTTCGAACAACGAATACCGTCAGTTTGTTCATTGGGTAAAGGATTCAATCGCAAGAGAGAAAATATATCTATATGAGGATTTAGATGATAGAGATGCTGAATATTTCATTTCATATTCTGATGCTTATTTCGATGAAGGTTCATTAGAGTATATAGATTATGATCCTTCAGATCGTGCCGCTAACCGTGAGGTTTTCTCTTTGAATTGGGATCGTAAATTTAGTTATGATGACGAAAGATTTGTTCCTATTTTAGCCGACATGTATTACCCTCAACCTGAGCGCTTTTATAATCGACGTGAATTGGATGTGCGTAAATTGATGTTCCGTTATCAATGGATTGATTTAAGAGAAGCAGCTAATCGAGGTCGCATTGATGTAGTACAAGATGGTTATGACAATCAAGGTTTTAAAACTGTTGAGAATCACCGTGAAAGTAATTTAGGACCGCATCCATTTACAGGAGATGTGCAAGGACAAGATTTAGATTTGGGAGGTTTCAATAAGAAGGGGCAAAATAATGCTATTCGTGGACACCAAGATCGTTCTCGTTTCATCATTAAAGAAGAAATTAATGTCTATCCTGATACGCTAGTTTGGGTTAGGGATTTTACATATTCTTTCAACGATCCGATGACAAACATGTATTTCTGGCATCCAGCTTATGATAATTATCCTGTAGTTGGAGTAACTTGGCAACAGGCAAAAGCATTCTCTGTTTGGCGAACACAGTTGTTGAACAATTGGCTTGTTTCTATGGGCGAATTGTTTGTTAATGATTTTAGATTACCTTCAGAAATGGAGTGGGAAAGAGCTTCTCGTGGAGATTTGAACATGGTTCAGTATCCTTGGGGAGGACCTTATATTCGTAATGAAGCAGGATGTTTCTTAGGTAACTTTAAGCCTATGAGAGGAAGATATTTTGAAGATGGTGGGGTTCAAACGGTAAAAGTTTATTCTTACAACCCGAATGGATTTGGATTATACTGTATGGCAGGTAACGTTGCAGAATGGTGTGAAACAGCATTTGATGAATCAATGTATGAGTTTTCACATGACTTAAATCCAGAACATAGATATGATGCAATGGATTGGGATCCACCATCAATGAAACGTAAAGTTACACGTGGAGGTTCATGGAAAGATGTTGCTTATTACTTAAGAAATGCTACTCGTTCTTATGAGTACCAAGATACTGCTAAATCTTTCTTAGGATTTCGTAATGTCATGTCCCATTTAGGACGTGGTGGAGCGGACTTCTCTAAAGAAGGTGGCGAAGATATTCGTAGTGACATTAACCTTAAATAGGTTAATGTCCTACGGGTACAACAAACAATCTAAAAGTTAATTTTTAAACCAAAAAAACTATTAAAAACTATGAATCCAGGAAGTAAAACGTTTAAGAAGTTGATGGCCAAAATTTATGGATTTGGGGCTGCAATCGTAATTGTAGGAGCTTTATTTAAAATCCAGCACTGGCCAGGTGCATCTGCCATGCTTACAATTGGTCTACTTGTTGAGGCAGGAATTTTCGTAATCTCTGCATTTGAACCAGTACATGAAGAACCGAAGTGGGAACTTGTTTACCCTGAATTAGCATTTGGACACCAGGAGGATTTAGATCACAATGCTCTTCCAGTTAATAAAGGATCAAAAGGACGTGGAGGTAACGTTAGTGGAGGTTCAGGAATTACTGAGCATTTGGACAAGATGTTAGATGAAGCTAAAATAGACAGTGAGTTATTGACGCGTTTAGGAGATGGTATGCGTGCTTTAGGTGAAAATGCTTCACAATTGAAAGCAGTTTCTTCAGCTGCCGCTGCAACAGATTCATATGTTTCTAGTTTGCAAGCTGCTTCTGATAAAGTGTCTTCGTTGTCTGATTCTTATGATAGAGCTGCTGTAGCAATCTCAGGGATGACTTCTACTACTGCAGAAGGTGAATCTTTTGGAGAGCAAATGCAAAAAGTATCTAAGAATTTAGCTGCTTTAAACAATGTTTACGAATTACAATTGAAAGGATCAACTCAGCATTTAGAGGCTACAGAGAAATTCCAATCTCAAGTAACTGAAATGATGCATAACCTTTCTGCTTCAACAGAAGACACAAGATTGTATAAAGAAAATATGGCGTTGTTGTCTAAGAACTTAACTGACTTGAACAATGTATATGGTAACATGTTAAAAGCAATGACTATCACGAAGTAATTTCGGATAGATATTGACTATTAATTATTGTCTAACACAATAAATTAAATTAACATGGCAGGAGGTAAGGAAACCCCAAGACAGAAGATGATCGGGATGATGTACCTGGTACTTACAGCAATGCTTGCATTGAATGTATCCAAGGACATTTTGAGAGCTTTTGTTGCGATCGAAGAAAATATACAAAAAGCAAATATCGTACAAGCTGACCGTGGAGACGGTTTTACAGCTGATGTACGCTCTGAATTGTCAACTTCTGAAGGCGAAGAAAATAAAGCTAAAAGAGAAAAGTTGCAATATGTTTTAGAACAAATGTCAAAAATTGATGATGAAACAAAGACTATTATCAAGTTTATTGACGATATCAAATTGGAAATCTTAACAATTGCGAAAGAAGACCTTTCAAAGGTAAATGATAAGGATCCATTGACAATTGTTTGGGCTAAAACAGAAGGGGTTAGACCCGCTATTCTGAATCTTGAAGCTGTTACAGCTCAAGATAAGTATGATGAACCAATGTTGGTTTTAGGAGTTAACGAGGACTTAAAAACACCAAAAGCTAAAGGTGCTGAGTTGTGGAAAAAATACAACGATTACCGTGCAAAGTTAGTGGAAATGACAGGTACTTATGTTGATGGAGATAAGAGTTTTACCGTTAAGACTACACCAATTAATAGTTTTAAAGATAATAAAGACTTACAATCAAAAGTTGAGAAAATGATCGATGGTAATGCTGGAGCTAATCTTAAAGAAGATCGTCAATCACTAATAGATATTTATTCGATGCTTTCTAAAAATGAGCGTGTAGATATTAAAGATTTGAAAGGTCTTCATTGGATCGGAGCAACATTTGACCACTCTCCTTTAGTTGCTGGTATTGCATCATTAACTTCAATGCAACAAGAAATTTTGTCTGCTCGTGCATTAGCTTTGAATACTTGGAAAGGAAGAGTTTCTACAGGTGAGTATTCATTTAACAAAATTACTGCGTTAGCATATGGGCAACCAATTGCTAATACAGGTGATTCTGTTTATGTTAAAGTAATGATGGCTGCCTTTGATTCTGATAATCAACCTAAAGTTGAAGTTAAAGAAGGAGCTGGAGATGCAAAGGTTCGTTACCCTGGTAATGGTCAAGGTATCGTTGGTTTTAGAGTTTCTAGTTCATCTGAACAAAATTTAAAAGGAACAGTTACTATTTTGAATAAAGCAGGTGTTCCTAAAACTGAAGAATGGGATTATACAGTTAAGGTTATGAAACCTTCTGGAGCAATTTCTTTACCCGAGTTAAATGTACTTTACCGAGGTTATGATAATGTTGTTTCTGCTGTTGCATCTGGTTTTGATCAAACTGTATTAACAGGAAGTGGAGCTACTGTTACCAAAAGAGGTGAAAATTATGTTGCTAAAGTTTCAGGTACAGGACGTGAAGCTACATTAACTGTTTCAGGAAAGAATTCTGTAAGTGGAAAGACGCAACAATTATTGTCGCAAAAATTCCGTGTATCAAACTTACCACCACCTGAATTATACTGGGGTGCTGCTAAAAATGGTGATAAAGGTTCTGCTGCTGAAACACGTTTGTTCGCAAAATATGGACCTGAGATTCCTTTAAGTGTAACATTTAATATGTTACGTTGGGAGTGTTCTATTCCAGGAGCACAAGGAGCACCACCATCAGGAACAGGAAATGTATTATCTCCACAGGCAACTGCGTTGATTAAACAAGCTAAACCTGGTATGATTGTTTCATTTATATGTACTGTTGTAGGACCTGATGGTGTTCAACAAAAGAAAGCTGGAGCATTCAAATTGTAATAAATAACAATATAAAATTATGGTTATGAGAAGTCTAATTGCAAGTGTACTAACAATCTTTACTGCTGGAATTTCTTTCGGTCAGTTAGAAGATGCGGGGCCAATTAATAGCCCTTCACCTTATGTGATTGATGGTATCGTGTTGAAAGAACATGTGCCAACAAAACGTATGATTCCTTATGAATTTGTACGGGAAGCTGATGTTATGTGGTCGAAGAGAGTTTGGCAAACAATTGACTTAAGAGAAAAAATTAATCATTCACTTTATTTACCTCTTGATGAAATCACTCCTTCTGGAGAATGGATTCGTCATGGAGAAAGATGGAGTTTATGGACAGTTATTCGTCAAAATATTAGAAATGGTAAGTTGACTGTTTTCTCACCTTATAATCCTAATAATATGTTTGGAGATTGGGATGGAGATCAATTGAAATATCCAATTCTTCCTCAAGATGGTTTGAATTTTTATACGGATTCTATTTACCGTACGAACATTACCTACTATATGGGGAAACTAGGGGCTCAATCTGATATTCCATTAACAGATGAATATGGAGAACCTATCATTATTAATTTGCCAGATGGTTCGATGACGTATTCATATCCTCCTGCAGATACAATTTGGTATACTTCTAAGGATATTATTCAATACCGTATTAAGGAAGAATGGTTCTTTGATAAAGAGCGTTCTGTTTTGGATCAGCGTATTTTAGCTATTGCGCCTGTTATCCATATGAAAGAAGAGGATGCAAATGGTGTTGAAAGTATTTCCGGTGAAAAAGAATTGTTTTGGTTGTATTTTCCACAGTGTCGTTTAGTTTTCAATAACTATTTTGCTTACAATGATAAGAATGATGCTCAATGGATGAGTTTTGATGACTTATTTTGGAAAAGGAGATTTAATGCCCTGGTTTATAAAGCGAGTAATGGTTTCGATAGAAAAATCGAAAGCTATAGAAGTGGAGTAGATGCATTATATGAATCTAATAAAGTAAAAGAAGATATTCGTAATTTCGAACATGATCTTTGGGATTTCTAAAAAAACACAATATTCTAAAAGCCCTGACATTTGTCAGGGCTTTTTTTATTTTCATTAGTTTGTGTTTTCAAGCTTTTTTTTTTACAATTTTGATGACACTCATATATACGACAGATGAAGATTAATGCACATGGACATGTTTTGCCAGAGCCAAATGAAATACCAACTTTTATGAAAAAGAAAGGTCTTTTCTCTATTGACGATGATAAAAAGTTTATGCGACAAGGTGATTGGACTAGACCAATAACAGATTCTAGTTTTTTTTTCGATGAAAAAATTATATGGATGGATCGATATAAAATTGACCATGCTGTAATGCTTAATTTATCTCAATTGTATTGTAATGGCTGGGAAAGGCAAGATGCTAATGATGCTATTCGTTGGCAGAACGATTTCAATGCTAGTGTTCAATCCAAAAGACCAGATAAGTTTACGTGTGGTTTTGTTGTTCAGCCTAAATTCGTTGAGGATGCACTTCTTGAGATAGAAAGATGTGTTAATGAATTAGGACTCCGTGTATTGTGTTTACCAACTCATTTTTTAAATGATAAAGATGAATGGCTTTCTGTGGCAGATGATTCGGTGTTGCCTATTTTCGAATTGGCTAACAAATTTCATTTAGCAATCGAAATTCATCCTTATGATGGTGAAAAAATGGTGAATTTAAAGGATCAATATTGGCGTTTTCATTTGGTATGGATGATGGCCCAAACTGCAGATACACTACATTTTTTTTCATTAAAAGACTTTGTTTCTAGGTTTCCTAATATTAGAACTTGTTTTGCTCATGGCTGTATGTTAGGACAAGCTAATTACGGACGTCGTCTACAAGGTTATGATGGGCGACCTGATTTATTTGATGGAGCTAAAGATCCGCGTAATACCTTAGGACATCCAAATGTTTTTTTTGACACTTTAGTTCATGATTCCTATACACTACAACTTTTAAAAATTAGAGTCGGTTCAAATCAAATTGTTGCTGGATTAGATGATCCTTATCCTTTAGGTGAAATGGAAGGGGTTGCACGTTCCTATCCTGGGCGTGTGATAGATTTTGCTGTCGAAGCTAATATTATTTCTCAGGAAGAATCCAATAGAATTTGGTATGACAACGTGTTAAGATGGTTAGGTAAGGATTCTTTGTGATTTTTCTCCCGTTATTTTTCTGCATTGCTTATCTTTGGTGAAAATGAATAATATGGCTCAAAAACCGTCTATTCCCAAAGGGACAAGGGATTTTTTACCTGTTGAAGTAGCAAAACGTAATTATATATTCGATACCGTAAAAAAAGTGTATCAAAAATTTGGTTTTCTTCCTATAGAAACACCTTCTTTTGAGTTGGCAAATACCTTAATGGGGAAATATGGTGAAGAAGGAGATCGCCTTATTTTCCGTATTTTGAATTCTGGTGATAAATTAAAGAAAGCGGATATAGAAGCACTACAAGGTGGGAATTTAGCTCGTTTCGCTAATTCTCTTTCTGAGAAAGCATTACGATATGATTTAACAGTTCCTTTTGCTCGATTTGTAGTACAACATCAAAATGAACTCGAATTCCCTTTTAAGAGATATCAAATACAAGCGGTATGGAGAGCAGATCGCCCTCAGCATGGACGTTACCAAGAGTTTTTTCAATGCGATGCTGACGTTGTTGGTAGTGATTCATTAATTTATGAAGTAGATTTTCTATTGATCTTTGATGAAGTTTTGACGGCACTAGGAATACCGGATTTCACAATAAAAATCAACAATAGAAAAATCTTATCTGGTATAGCTGATGTTACAGGTGAAGCAGACAAGATTGTAAACATTACGGTAGCAATTGATAAATTAGATAAGATTGGAATTGATGGCGTTATTAAAGAATTAAAAGAAAAAAAGGTTTCTGAACAAGCTATTGAAAAGATTATGCCTTTGTTTTCCATAACCGGTTCAAATGAAGAGGTCTTAATTCAAATGAAAGAATTCCTTAAGGATTCTGAGATAGGACTTCAAGGAATTGAAGAACTTCAGTTTGTACTAGATACGGCTAAATCTTTACAATTAAGTAGAGCTAAAATAGAGTTTGATGTAACATTAGCTAGAGGTCTTAATTATTATACAGGAGCTATCTATGAAGTTAAAGCTAATGGTGTTAAAATGGGATCTATTTGTGGAGGAGGACGCTATGACGATCTAACCGGTTTATTTGGAATGAAAGATATGCCTGGTGTTGGTATTTCATTTGGAGCTGATAGGATTTATGACGTGATGAACGAATTAGATCTGTTTCCAAAAGAGTTAACTAAAGGCGTGAAGATTTTGTTCACAAATTTTGGTGATGAAGAAATGGCATTCTGTATGAAAATAGCGCAAGAACTTAGAAGAAATCATATTTCATGCGATATCTATCCGAAAAATGCTAAGCTACAGAAGCAAATGAAATATGCTGATGGGATTAATGCTGAATTTGTTGCACTGATTGGCGAAGCAGAAATGGAAGCAAATGAAATAACTGTCAAACATTTAGAATCTGGAAAACAACAAAAAGTTTCTGTTGAAGACTTATTAAAACTATTAAAATAATTATGAGTAATCATTTTACGATCAATAGAAAATGGATCGACCTAACTACTTTGGAATCCATATTAGAAAGTAATGCTACCCTTAAACTAGATAATGAAACACGTCAAGAAATTGAAAAGTGTCGTTTGTTCTTAGATCAGAAGGCAGCTGAAGAAGGGCGATTAATCTATGGTGTCAATACAGGTTTTGGATCGTTATGTGACACTGCTATTTCTAGTGAGGATTTAACTCGTTTACAAGAGAATCTAGTTCGTTCACACGCTTGTGGAATGGGGGAAGAGGTGCCTCAAGAAATTGTTAGAAGAATGTTACTTCTAAAAGTGTTAGGACTTTCTTTTGGTAAATCAGGTGTGCAAGTGGAAACAGTGGAGCGTCTAATTTATTTTTATAATAATAACATTTTCCCTGTTGTATACAATCAAGGGAGTTTGGGGGCATCAGGTGATTTAGCACCTTTAGCTCATATATCTTTGACTTTATTAGGAGAAGGAGAGGTTTATTTCAAAGGAGAGAAAAGAGCTACTTCTGATGTGTATGATGAATTAGGATTAGGATCTATTGTCTTAAAATCTAAAGAAGGTTTAGCGTTATTAAACGGGACTCAATTTATGTCCTCTTATGCTACTTATTGTGTTGAAAAATCATTCCAAATTTGGAGGAATTATAATACAATTGCAGCAATGTCACTCGAAGCATATGATGGTAGAGTTAATCCATTTCAAGCAAATGTAAACGAAATTAGAAATCAAAAAGGACAGATAAAAACAGCTAAGGCTTTTAGAAAAGTATTAGAAGGTAGTCAAATTATTAGTCAATATAAAGCGCATGTACAGGATCCTTATTCATTTAGATGTATACCTCAAGTACATGGTGCAACATATGATACTTTAATTCACGTAGCAAAAATTGTTGAGCGAGAAATAAATGCAGTCACAGATAATCCTACAGTTTTCCCAGAAGATGACGATGTGGTTTCAGCTGGAAATTTCCATGGACAACCATTGGCTTTATCTATGGATTTCTTGGCTATCGCTATGGCTGAATTAGGAAGTATTTCGGAAAGAAGAATTTACAAATTGATTTCGGGTACGCGTGGACTTCCTGCATTTCTAGTGTCAAATCCAGGATTGAATTCTGGTTTTATGATTACTCAATATACATGTGCTTCAATAGTAAGTCAGAATAAGCAACTATGTACTCCGGCAAGTGTAGATACAATAGACTCTTCTAACGGACAAGAAGACCACGTTTCAATGGGCGCAAATGCTGCCACAAAATTACTTCGTGTTATTAATAATTGCTTCAGTATACAAGGTTTGGAGTTGTTTCATGCAGCACAAGGATTAGAATATAGAAGACCATTACTGTCTTCTAACGCTATTGAAGCTTTATTTAATGCATATAGAAAAGAAGTTCCTTTTGTGTCTGAAGACCAGTATATGCACCCTTTAATGGGAAAAAGTAGAACATTTGTTCAAAATTGTAAATTGTAAATATGAAATCATTTTTTAATACGTTCAGACAAGCGCCTGGTCATTTACGTTTTGTAAGTATTCTGTCATTTGTGAATATTACATATAGTATGTTTGTGAATATTATGCAAATGCTTGCGGGACCTGCATCTAAAGATGAAATTAAAAAGGCTAAAGCTGCAATATATGAACAAAATAAAGCTGCTGAAGAAGTAGGAGGACAAGCAGCAGAGTGGGTTATGGATACAACAAACAAATTGGCTAAAATGGTGGATTATACAAACGCCAATTTTGTGTTGAATTATAGTTCTTCATTGATTATCTTGTTCTTAGGTCTTGTTGGAGTGTTATTTATGATTCAACGTAAGGCAGTTGGTTTTCACATGTACATTGTATACAGTTTAGCAGCAGTAGCACAAGTATACCTAATAGCGCCTGCTAAAGATGTACCAACATTTATGATAGTAACAAATCTCGTTATTTCTTTCATTTTTGTATTGCTTTTTGCTCGAAACATTAAATGGATACAAGGGCAGGATATTGAGCCAAAAGGAAATCATTAATAATCCACTTAAAAGTGGTAACTTTGCACAAAATTTAAAATATGCTATCGGTAAGTAATTTATCACTTCAATTCGGTAAACGTGTACTTTTTGATGAAGTAAACGTGAAATTCGTACAAGGAAACTGTTACGGGGTAATCGGTGCCAATGGTGCTGGAAAGTCAACCTTTCTAAAAATCTTAACAGGAGATCAAGATCCAACTACAGGACGTATCGAGTTGGAACCAGGTAAGCGTTTAGCGGTTTTAAAACAAAATCACTTCGAATTTGATGCTTTCCCAGTTTTACAAACGGTAATCATGGGGCATAAACGCCTTTATGATATCATGGTAGAAAAAGAAGCGCTTTATGCAAAACCAGATTTCTCTGATGATGATGGAATGCGTACTGCAGAATTAGAAGCAGAGTTTGCTGATCTAGAAGGATGGAATGCGGAGACTGATGCTGCTACAATGCTGTCTAACTTAGGAATCGACGAGGCAAAGCATAATATGTTGATGGAAGAACTACCAAACGACCAAAAGGTTCGTGTTTTGTTAGCGCAAGCCATTTTCGGAAATCCTGATGTTTTGGTACTCGATGAGCCTACGAATGACTTGGATATTAATACCATTAACTGGTTGGAAGATTTCTTAATGGATTTCAAAAATACAGTAATTGTTGTATCCCATGACCGTCACTTCCTAGATACTGTTTGTACACATATTTGCGATATCGATTTTAGTAAAATTAAATTATATACAGGTAACTATTCGTTCTGGTACCAATCTTCTCAGTTAGCTGCTCGTCAACGTTCTGATAAAAACAAAAAAGCAGAAGAGAAGAAAAAGGAACTTATGGAATTTATTGCTCGTTTCTCTGCCAATGCAGCTAAATCGAAGCAAGCCACTTCTCGTAGAAAAATGTTGGATAACTTGGATATTGAAGAAATTCAACCTTCTTCAAGGAAATATCCAGGAATCACTTTCTATCAAGACCGCGAAGCTGGAAACCAAGTGCTCTCTGTTGATCGTATTAGTTTCGCAAACGAAGAAGGCAAAACGTTGTTTAAAGATCTTAGCTTTATTGTAAATAAAGGTGATAAAATCGCATTTGTTTCTAAAAACTCAATGGCGCTTACAGCTTTATTTGAAATACTAAACGGAAGACTAAAACCAGATTCAGGTGATTTCCTTTTTGGTACAACTATCACCACCGCCTATATTCCAAATGACAACTCTGAGTATTTCGAAGAAAAATTACCGTTAATCGATTGGTTACGTCAATACGCTCAAACAGATGAGGAGAGAGAAGAAGTTTATTTAAGAACTTTCTTAGGTAGAATGTTGTTCACAGGTGAAGAAGCAATGAAAACAGCAAATGTATTGTCTGGAGGGGAAAAAGTACGTTGTATGATGTCCAAAATGATGTTAGCAAAAGCAAACCTGTTAATGATGGATGAACCAACAAATCACTTAGATCTAGAGTCGATTACAGCACTGAATAATGGTATGCACGAGTTCCCAGGGACCATCTTGTTTACCTCTCATGACCACGAATTAGTGAATACAGTAGCTACAAGAATCATTGAATTAACTCCAAATGGAATCATTGACAAAATGATGCCTTACGATGAATATCTTAAAGATGATAAGATAAGTCAACAAAGAGCAGAATTATATGCATAATTAAAATTAGCTCCTTACTTTTGTAAGGAGTTTTTTTTATCCTAATTTATGACAACATACACATATAGTTGCAACAATGCGCACCAAGGTTATTTGAATGTAAAGGTCGAATTCATTGCACAAAAAGACAACATGGAAGTGCAACTTCCAAGATGGAGACCAGGAAGATATGAATTAGGTAATTTTGCAAAAAATGTAAAATTGTTTAAAGTGTCTGATGTTGCTGGAAAAAGTATTCCTTTCAATAAAACAACGAAAGATACTTGGCAATTAGAAAATACAAAGGATCAAAAGATAACTGTTACCTACGGTTATTTCGCTGATCAATTGAATGCAGGCTCTACGTGTATAAGACCTGATTTATTGTATGTAAATCCTGTAAATTGTTCTGTTTATCCCGCGGGACAAGAAGATCAAAAGTGTAAGATAATCCTCGATATTCCTAACAATTGGAAAGTAGCAGGTTCGCTAAAAAAGGATGAACAAGATTATAGCGTGGCTCATTTTGATGAATTGGCTGATACGCCGTTTATATGTTCAGCGCATTTACAACATGATTCTTATACCGTAGAAAATACTGTCTTTCACCTTTGGTTTAATGGCGAAACAAAACCTGACTGGATTAGACTAAAAAAAGATTTCAAAAAATTCACAGCGAAACAAATTGAAAAATTCGGTGGTTTTCCGGTAGAGGAATACCATTTTTTAATGCATATTCTTCCATTTAAAGCCTATCACGGAGTAGAACATACAAAATCTACAGTGATTTGTTTGGGACCATCTTACGATGTGTTTGGATCTTTATATAGTGAGTTGTTAGGTGTCAGCTCTCATGAACTTTATCACACTTGGAACGTGAAAACCATACGTCCAATTCAAATGATGCCTTACGATTTTACAAAGGAAAATTATTCAGAATTAGGATATTTATGTGAAGGTGTGACTACCTATATGGGTGATGTTCATCTTCTTAGAAGTAAAGTGTTTACATTAGAAGATTATCTTAAAGAACTTACAGCTCGTGTTCAAACACACATGGACAGTCATGGAAGATTAAATTATTCTGTTGCCGCATCTTCGTGGGACACTTGGCTAGATGGTTATGAACCCGGAACTCCAAATCGAAAAGTTAGTATATATACCGAAGGTTGTTTATTGGCTTTTGTAGCAGATATCATGGTACTTAAAGCAACGGAAGGGCAGTTTGGACTTGACGAAGTGATGAAAAGATTGTACCATCAGTTTGGATTAACAGGTATAGGTGTCTCTTCACAAGATTATAAAAATATGTTAGAAGAAGTTTCAGGAATAAGCTTCTCTGCATATTTTAATAATTATGTTTTTGGTACTTCAGCTTACGAAGGAATTGTTATTGATGCATTGGAAGATCTTGGAATTGATTTTCTTTATGCAGACACACCTTTTTATTCACATACGCGATTAGGATTGAAAACCATTGTTGATCAGAATAAAATTTTGGTGCACAAAATTTACCCAGGATCACCTGCAGATTTAGCAGGATTAATGTTGAATGATTCCATTTATGCCATTAATGGTATCGCGTTGAATCATGATCTGGATCAATGGCTAAACTACTTTGATGACGACCAAAAAACCTTACAAATCATTCGAAATGGACGCTTGATGGAAGTAACTTTCCCAGAGGTACAGCGTAATTTTTATGCTATTTATCAATTGAAAAGAGTCCCAGAACCACACATTCAACAACGTAAATTATTTAACGCTTGGATGAAGTAATACGCTAAAATTACCATAGATAATTCAATAAAAAATGTAAAGATGCTCGTTTCAGACGGGCATTTTTCGTTACATCAAAAAAGGATTACTTATTTTTGAAAAATGCACCAACAAATCAAACAGATGGAAGAGAAAACGGGGTTTATGCAAAGTGTAGCAATGGATGGTGAAGGACATAAGTTGTTCTATCGCAGCTATTTCCCAAAAGAAGAAACGCTTGGGACACTGGTCGTTTTACACGGAATGCAAGAGCACAGTGGAAGATATGAAACCTTTGCTAGATATATGTGTGAACAAGGATTTGCAGTGGTTACCTACGACCATTTGGGACACGGTAAAACGGCAGTTGCTAAAGATGATCACGGATATATATTCGACAAAAATGCAAAAGAACAAATGATTATTGATGCTGAAAATGTAGCAACCTATCTGGAGCATAAATTCCCTACAGTTCCTCACTTTTTACTCGGACATTCCATGGGGTCTTTTGTCGCTCGAGGCTTGTTGCAACGTATTCATCAGCAATTTGATGGTGCAATTATTGTGGGTACAGGCGGATCAGTAAAGGGAATCGGTGCAGCAAAAATACTAACTTCTATCCTCAATAAATGGTGGCCTAGAAAACGCAATATTTTCTTGAATAAGCAATTTAGCAAAGTGAATTGTAAACGTTTTAAGCACGAGGAAAACATGAAAAACACCAATTGGTTGAGCGTTGATCTAGCAAATCGACAAGCATTTCTTGACGATGAATTATGTGGTATTCCTTTTACCTATAACGGTTTTGACACCTTGGTTTCCTTGAATAAATCGGCTACAAAGCGGGACTGGGCAGCGGGATTTATGCGTAAATTTCCAATGCTGTTCGTCAGTGGTGCCGATGATCCGATTGGTGATTTTGGAAAAGGCATTCATCACACAGTTGATCAATTAATCAAAGATGGGTTTACAGATGTGGAAATGAAGCTCTATGAAAATAAACGTCACGAAATATTAAATGAAGGAAATAAATTTGAAGTTTTTGAAACGATTACCAACTGGATGAAGGCTAGGATTTAAGTCTTTTAACACCGTAAACCCGCGTTAGGGATAGTAGCGACATCCTTTTCTGTTTTCAGAAAAGATAAAGCGGAAAGCCCGACACCTTCCCTTTCCAAGTGGCTTGGAGATGGGGAGGGGAAACGCCCAAATTTTTATTTTCTACTAATTTGTTTTTACTTTTTTGGCAGCCTATTCGGTCTACACGCTATAGTAAACTTCAGAAAAAGGGTTCGCTTGCTGCGGTACACGTGCTTCCGCTGGTCGCAGTATCTCGCTAGCGTTCACTCCTTTTTCTGTGCATTTAGCTGTCGCGTTCCGCCCGGGCTGAAATCTGTTTTCATTTCCTTTATTGATTGAAACAGTGAAATATCCTTTATTTTGGAAGGATAGAATAAAAAAAAGGCCTTCCATTTGGAAAGCCTTTCTATTTCTTTTTGAAATAAATTATTTCGTGAAAGATCTTTTTTCTTTGATACGAGCTGATTTACCAGTTCTTTCTCTGAAGTAGAAGATACGAGCTCTACGAACACGACCTCTTTTGTTAACAGCGATTGCGTCAATGAAAGGAGAAGCGATAGGGAAGATACGCTCAACACCTACGTTTCCTGACATTTTACGAACGGTAAACGTTTCTGTAGCACCTTCTCCACGACGTTGAATAACAACACCTTGGTAAAGCTGAATACGCTCTTTGTTACCTTCCTTAATTTTGTATGAAACAGTAACAGTATCACCTGCTCCAAATTTTGGGAAGTCTTTAACTTCTACTAATTCGTTTTGAATTTCTCTAATAATATCCATGACAAATAATTTCTTACTACGTTTCCGCTTAAACGGGGTGCAATATTACGAATAATTTCTATAAAACACACTCAAAAGCAAAACTTTTTTAAAAATTAAGCATCTCTATTAAAAAACAGCTTTGTGTTTTGATTGTGAACCGCAAATTTAATACATATTTGTATATAAAATACCATTTAATGCCAGATAAAAAATTGAAAATTATTGGAAGAAAGGAAATTGCAAATTTGAATGAGTTTGAATTATACCATGTGCCAGTGAAAATAGATTCCGGCGCATACACCAGTAGTATTGACGTTGTTTCTATTCAAAAAGAAAACGATCGTTTGTGTGTACAATTTGTGAAAAATGGTAAGTTTTTCTTTTTTGATACGTATAAAACCAAACGTATAAAAAGTTCAAATGGTGCAATTGATGAGCGGTTTATTATTGATGGTGAAATTGAATTGGGAGACGTGACGTATAAAACACCTTTTTCTTTGTCAGATAGAAGTGGAATGCGGTCGCCCATTTTGTTGGGAAGAAAATTATTAAATGGTAATTTTGTAATAGACACGAGTAAAGTAAAATTATTAAAAAACAGCACAATATGAAGATTGCAGTATTATCTCGTAACGGAGATTTATATTCTACTAGACGTTTGGTTGAGGCGGGAGAAGTGCGTGGACATGAGGTGGTCGTTATTGATCATTTAAGATGTAACATCGAAATTGAACACAACAGACCAAAATTGTTCTTTGATGGAAAATATTTAGAAGATTTTGATGCCATTGTCCCTAGGATTGGAGCTTCTGTTACCTTCTACGGAACAGCAGTGGTGCGACAATTTGAAATGATGGGCGTGTTTTCTGTAGCGAGCTCTTCAGCGATTACACATTCAAGAGATAAGTTGAGAAGTTTACAACTTCTATCAAAGGAAGGGGTTGGTTTACCAAGAACCGTATTTACAAACTATTCTAAAAACGTAAGGCATGTAGTAGAGTCGGCAGGTGGTGCGCCTGTTGTATTGAAATTACTTGAAGGAACGCAAGGTTTAGGTGTTGTTTTGGCGGAAAACCAAAATGCGGCACAATCTGTTTTGGAAGCCTTTAACGGTTTGAAAGCAAGGGTGATTGTTCAAGAGTTTATTAAAGAAGCAAATGGAGCTGATATTCGTGCTTTCGTTGTTGATGGACAGGTGGTTGGAGCTATGAAAAGACAAGGTAAAGAAGGCGAATTTCGATCTAATTTACACCGTGGTGGAACGTCGCAAATCATTGAACTTTCTCCGGAAGAAAATGCAACGGCTATTTTAGCGGCAAAAGCAATGGGATTAGCTGTAGCTGGGGTGGATCTTCTTCAATCTACTAGAGGACCATTAATTTTGGAAGTGAATTCTTCACCAGGTCTTGAAGGAATTGAAAAAACAACAAAAGAAGATATCGCTGGAAAAATTATCGAATATATAGAAAGAAATGTCATCGCAAAAAAATAAAGGAATGCTTTTACTCGGACAAGAAATTTTGCCGGGTAAAAGCTACCAACTTAACTTAGGTGTAGCAAAGCTGCATACAAGTAGTCCGGTTCAGGTACCCGTTTTTATAGAACGTGCTAAAGAAGATGGACCCACAATTGTATTGATGGCGGGCCTACACGGCGATGAAATCAATGGAATAGAAACCATTCGGAGAATGATTCGAAGAAAGTTTAATAAACCTTTGATTGGAACAATTATATGTATTCCTATTTTTAATGTATTTGGATTCTTATATCATAAAAGGGAACTTCCCGATGGACGCGATCTAAATCGTAGTTTTCCAGGAAGTGAAAAAGGATCTTTGGCAGCTCAATTTGCCCATATCTTTATGAAGGAGATTGCACCACACGCTGATTTGGTTATTGATTTTCATACGGGTGCTGCTCAACGCTCCAATTACGCTCAGATCCGTTGTGATTTTAAAGATTTTAATTCCGTAGAATTGGCTCAGGTTTTCAGACCACCATTTATTTTGGATAGTGCACTTATTCCTAAATCTGTTCGTGAATCCTTGACGAAAATTGGAAAACAGTACCTGATTTTTGAAGGAGGAAAGTCTAGTTTTATCAACGATGAAATTGTGGAAGAAGCGATCGATGGCGTGAGGAGAATTTTAACCCATTTGAAAATGCGTGCGTTTAAAATGGATCAAAACGAAGGGAGGGAATCTATATTCTTACATAAGTCCCGTTGGATGAGAGCGCCGATGTCAGGTTTGTTTTTAGCACAGGTTAAAAATGGAACGCATGTGCTAAAAGGAGAATTAATCGGCTTAGTAATGGATCCTTACGGATTGATAGAACGAAAAGTAAGAGCTCCTTTTGACGGATATGTTTTCTGTGTCAATGAAGCTCCTACGGTATATCGTGGTGATGCTATTTTACATATCGGTCAGGTGAGATCAATTGGAACGCTTGAATAGTTTAAGCGCTAAGAATAACCAAGCTGCAATCATTGCCACACCTCCTAATGGAGTGATTGGACCTAAGAAAGGGAGGTGTAATCCATGAAGTTCTTTTGTCGATAAAATGTAAATCGATCCTGAAAACAAAAGCATACCGACAGTTAATAAGGTATAAAACGCTTTTAGATTAAATGAAAATCGATCTTGGTTCAAGGCAATGATAAGTATTCCAAATGTGGCATAAAATTGATATGTCACACCCGTTTTGAAACTGTTTAAACTCGCTTCTGGTAATACTTTTTCCAAAGCATGTGCACTCAATGCACCTAAAATAATGGCAATTGCTATAGATATAGCCGCCATTTTTACATAACATTTATTCATGATTCTTCGTTTTTAAAGAAAGGGTGTATTCCAATACTTCGGTCCATCCTTTCCATTTTTTATAATCGTTTATGGTTTCATTGTGCCATAGAAAAATGAAGTTTCCTCCAAAAAGAACGGCTTCATCATACATTATTTTTATTTCTTTTTTTGCTGCTTCAATACTCAAATGTTCGTACTCTAACAAGGTGCCGTCCATATATGCGAAAGGATGTAACTGTAAATCAGTAGTCTCATTTCTTTTTACATTGAACCAAGCGTGGGTGCGAAGTGTACCGGTTCTAAATCCTGATTTTTGTGCAAATCCTAAAGTGTAATCTTCGAGAATACCCGCCTTAATGTATTGGATATAAGTTTCAGGGAAACGCAATTTTAAAAAATGCTGTCGACCAATGGAAACTTTTCGATTAAGGATTTCTTCCAGACGATCTTTCTCTGTCTTTAAGGTAAAGAAGTTTTCGTTGCTTGCATAACTTGGATGAATACCAATTGTTGTTACAGTATCCATTTCCTGAATCAGTTTGCGATGTGCAGGTTCGTAGTGACGGATGTTCTTATCGTATTTCCCATAATCACCAAGGTGCCAGAAGATCTTAACTTTATATCCGCGTTGTGCAATGGATGTGATGTAAGAAAACGTATCGTAGGGATCTCGGGAGACACCACTCAATACATTTCGGCGTTCAGTTAAACGATGCTTGTTGCGTTGTAATAAATCTTTTGAAATGGACATGTATTTTCGCCACGTTTCTTTGTGCTGATAAGCATAGGTATTGTCAATATCAAAGGTCGGAATGATTTGTGTTTCTTGAGGTGTAAAAGGTTTTTCGACGCAACGGTTAATATAAAGGAATTGAATAATTTCCTTTACCAAGCGGTCGCAAATAAGTTGATGTAGCCACCCCATTTTATACTGAATACTTGCGATTGCTCGAAAACGATCGTGTTCATCTGGTGTGAATTCTAAATATTCTTCGTAGCGTGTTAACAGATAAAAGATACTTGCAAATGGATCTGAAATACCATCAAATGCCAAGCATTCGGCACCTTCAAATGTACTTTTTTGTATCTTTTGGACACGGATATCCTCCTCAAAAAGTAAAGGGCAAGGTGTAATTGTTAGTAATTTTTCATCTGGATAGCTACTGTAATTTAGCTTAGTTTCTGATGATCTCAAAAAGTAAGGAAGGTCATTGGTTAATGTGTATTTGACATTTTGTTCCTTGAAAATGAAATCCAGCGTATAGATCAGACGCTCACTTATGTAAGTGACATAAATCAACATGACAATTCATTGATTAACGTTCGACAAATAAAATGAGCCGCATTGCCATCCCCAAATAAAGAGGTTTCATCTTTAAAAGGTTTGTTGGAAAGTTCTTGGAAAGCAGCTATAATCCGTTCTTTTGACGCACCGGCCAATAAAGCGTTTCCACTTTCTACAATTTCTGTCCATTCGGTTTGTTCGCGTAAAATAATACAAGGTTTTTTGAAGAAATAGGCTTCTTTCTGTAAACCGCCACTATCTGTAATAATCATACTTGCATTCTTCTCTAAAGCAATGATGTTCAAAAAACTTGCTGGTGGTATAAAAATAAAATGTTCGTTTGCCATGACAGCTTCAAAGATTTTATTTTCTTTCTGTGCGTCTAAAAATGTCTTGGTTCTCGGATGTAATGGAAGTACAATTTTGTGACCAGATTCTTTTTGAATGTGATTTAATGCTTCAAATATGGAAGAAAGATTTTCTGGGACATCTGTATTTGCGTTTCGATGAATCGTCGTAAGAATAAAGGGTTTATCTTTTAAGTCAAGTGACGCTAAAAGATTAGATTGCTGATCTGAAAGGGTTGAAAAGTACATACTATTGTCCAGCATAATATCCCCACAATGATAGTGTTTGGGGTGGTCAATACTTGCTTTTTTAGCTGTGTTTACAAAACCCTCTTTTTTTAAATTTGAGAGTGCTTGTTGCGTAGGACAGAACAGTAGGGTACTGACATGGTCACAAAGAATACGATTGATTTCTTCGGGCATGGCCTTGTTGTAACTTCTCAATCCAGCCTCCACATGAATCACAGGTATACCCAATTTTGAAGCAGCTAATGCACCGGCCAGTGTACTGTTTGTGTCACCGTAGACCAAAAGTGCATCGGGTTTTTCACTCAATAATACACCTTCAATTCCTTGTGTCATTTTGGCCGTTTGTTCACCGTGTGGACCTGATCCAACTTGAAGATTATATGCGGGTAAGGGCAATGCTAATTCCTCAAAAAAATGAGCAGACATATTCTCATCATAATGCTGACCTGTATGTAAAATGATTTCTTCTAATTCACTTGAAAAAGTAGTGCGAATAGCACGGCTAATGGCGGAAGCTTTGATGATTTGCGGTCGTGCACCAATGATGGTTAGAATTTTTTTACTCATAATCTTTTGTACTACTTCGAAAGTAATCAAATGTTGTCGAATTTAATGGAAAAACTTTCATTTACTCGCTTCATGAATGCTACTTTTGCCCAATAAAACGATTATTTTTGTTCTATGAAGATAATTTCCTTTAATGTAAATGGCATCCGTGCTATTGCGCAGAAAAACTTTTTCGAAGACATGCGTTCTGTTAATGCAGATATCATTTGTTTGCAAGAAACAAAAGCGACTGTTGATCAAGCTAAAGCAGTATTTGAAACGCTTAGTGATTATGAATATTACGGAAATGAAGCCGTGCGTAAAGGATATTCCGGAACGGCGGTGGCGACGCGTGTAAAGCCGATTTCTACGTTTTACAATATGGGCATTGAAGCGCACGATCAAGAAGGGCGTATCACAGGACTAGAATTTGAAGCGTATTTTTTAATTTCCGTTTACGTGCCTAATTCCGGAAGTGATTTGTTGCGTTTAGACTATCGTCAGGAGTGGGATAGAGATTTTCTTGCTTTTCTGAAAGGCCTAGAAGCAAAAAAGCCTGTTATAGTTTGTGGTGATTTTAACGTGGCACATAAGGCGGTAGATTTAGCACGTCCGAAGCCCAACTACAATAAATCAGCAGGGTTTATGCAAGAGGAAATAGATGGAATGGACGCTTATGTAAATGCTGGTTTACTCGACACTTTCCGTACTTTATTTCCAGAAGAAATTGAAAAATATTCTTGGTGGAGTTACCGTGGTGGAGCGCGTGAAAAGAATGTAGGCTGGAGAATCGATTACTTTTTGGTATCCGAATCGTTCATGCCAAAAGTGAAAAATGCTTTCATTTTGAAAGAGGTTTTGGGCTCAGATCATTGTCCTGTCGGCATTGAATTATAGAAATTAGATCATTATTTAAGCCGTTGTTTTCAGCCCGGGAGTAGCGTGATAGCTAAATGAAACGCAAAAAGAGTGAACGCGTTATGGCCACTGCGACCGCAGGAAGCACGTGGTAAATAGCTGGTGAACCATTTTGCGTGCATTTACTAAAACGCGGATACCGTAAAGGCTGCCAAGTATTTTTTTTCTTTGGGCGTTTCCCGTAGGGTCGGGCTTTCCGCTCTATCTTTTTTTTCAAAAAAGGATGACGCTGCTATCCCTAACGCGGGTTTCCGTTGAAAGTGAAAGTGCAGATTACAAAGAGTTGATATCAAATAAAAAAGCCTCAATGAAGTACATTGAGGCTTTTTATTTGATCTTAAGACCGCTTATTTTTGTGCTGGAGCAGCAGTTTTTGATGCACAACATGCTTTTCCTTGTGTAGAAGTTGAGCAAGATTTTTGTGCTGGAGTAGAAGAAGTTTTCGTTTCTTCTTTTTTCTTTTTGTCTTTATCACCATTGTTAACAACAGTAACTACTTCGTTTGATGCAGCATAAACAGTGTTAGCTACTAATCCTGATGTTAGCATTAAAGCTAAAGCAAATGCGATTTTTCTCATATCTAATAATTTAAAAGTTTCGATTATGTACTTCCGAATATACAATTATTTTGACAATTCACCAATTTTTGTAATTCTTCCTTTTACAACATCGTCTATTTTTACATCAATTTTAGTGCCAAGAGGTAAGTAAATGTCAATGCGTGATCCAAATTTAATGAATCCAAATTCACTTCCTGCGTCTACTGATTGTCCGGGCTTTACGTAGTAACAAATACGACGTGCTACAGCTCCTGCAACTTGTCTGAATAAAACCTCTTGCCCTGATTTATGTTCCACAACTACGGTTGAACGTTCGTTGTCAGTTGAACTTTTGGGGTGCCAAGCAACCAAAAACAATCCTGGGTGATATTTAACGTATTTTACCAATCCAGAAATGGGGTTGAAGTTGGCGTGAACGTTAAGGGGGGACATAAAAATAGAAATCTGAATACGGCGATCTTTAAAGTATTCAGTTTCTTCTACTTCTTCAATAACGACTACTTTTCCATCAGCTGGACATAGAATGTCGTTTACATCATATTTGGGTGTAATGTTCGGCACGCGGAAAAACTGAACCACGAGTAGAAAAAACACAACAAATGTTAGTGATAAAAGATAAAACAACCATGACCAACCTAAAAATTGAAACAAAAAACAGTTTCCAACTTGTAGTGCGCCTAAAATAAGAAAGGCGATAAGAATGATTAAAAAACCTTCTCTATGAATTTTCATTAGTTATTAAATTAAATGGTAATATATAAAATACCACATCAAAAATGCAGGAATTGCAAACAATGATGCGTCAAAACGATCAAGAATTCCACCGTGACCAGGCATGATGTTTCCAGAGTCTTTAATGTTCAATGAACGTTTAAAAAGGGATTCTACCAAGTCGCCAAAAATTGCCGCTGGAGCTATGAATAATACGGAGATATACCAAAATACAGGATCTGGAATAGTGAAGATTAATGTAGCACAAAAGACCATAATAATGGTACATGTTATACCTCCAACGGTTCCTTCCCACGTTTTTTTAGGAGAAATACGTTCAAATAACTTGGTCTTTCCAAAGGTGCGTCCACACAAAAAGGCAAAGGTGTCATTGGTCCAAATAAGAATGAACATCATCGCTAAATAGGGGAACGTTTCGCCAGTGTATTTTTGGAATACCATAGCCAATAATAATGGTACAGTGATATAGAAAAAACCAAATACAGGTAGGGCAATGTTTACGATTGGGTTTTGCTTATCTCTGTATAGTTCTGAAATAAACAAAATCAGGAATAAAAAGGGAATGAAGATGATGATTCCGCTGTAAAGAAAATTCCAGATTCCAAGAGATAAAATAACTGCTGAAAGTATACTAACAGGTGTTGCAATTTTTTTGTGAATAGAAATGCTAGCTTCTTTATCAAAAAGATTGTGAAATTCGTTTATTCCTAATACAATGAATAAGAATAAAACAGGTATGTACAAATAATCTTTATTTAGAAATAAAGGCAGTAAAATCAATGTAATAAATACAGAACCTGAAAGTGTTCGAACGATAATATTATTCATTATTCTTATTAATCGGAGGTAAAGATAAGACTTTGATAGTTTGATACTCCAAAAAATGAAAAATTTATTGTCCTTTTAATAAGTTGATGGAAAAGAAAAATCCCATCATTTCTGATGGGATTCATTTTAATCTTCTTTTTGTTCTTCGCTAATCTCTTCATCAGTGGTGTAGACTGTGTTGTCTTGTGTTACCACTTCCTCAGAAATTACTGTTGCTTCCTCAATTTCGGGAGCTTCAGTTGCGGTTACTTCTGAAATATTTTCTTGAATGTTTTCTTTGTCCCAAGGACGTTTTCCGAAGATCGTTTCCAGATCTTCTTTAAAGATAACTTCTGTGCTCAATAATTTTTCAGCCAATTGAATCAATTTGTCTTTACTGTCATCTAAGATCTGCAAAGCTCTTTGATATTGACTTTCTATAATTTTGCTAACTTCTTGATCAATTATACGTGCTGTATCATCGGAGTATGGTTTTGTGAAAGAATCGCGACCTGAAGAATCGTAGTAAGAAATGTTTCCTACTTTTTCGTTCAAACCGTAAATGCTAACCATTGCATATGCTTGTTTAGTTACTTTTTCTAAGTCGCTTAAAGCACCTGTAGAAATTTTCCCAAACATCAATTGTTCAGCCGCTCTTCCACCTAATGCAGAACACATATCATCAAGAATTTGTTCTGTCGTAGTGATTTGACGTTCTTCTGGTAAATACCATGCTGCTCCTAATGATTGTCCGCGTGGTACAATCGTTACTTTAACTAATGGATGCGCATATTGTAACAACCAAGAGATAGTTGCATGACCAGCTTCGTGAAATGCAATTGCACGTTTCTCTTCAACTGTAATGATTTTGTTTTTCTTTTCTAAACCACCAATGATTCGGTCAACAGCATCTAAGAAATCTTGTTTTTCAACTTCTGATTTGTTTTTACGAGCAGCAATTAATGCTGCTTCGTTACAGATGTTAGCGATATCGGCTCCTGAGAATCCTGGTGTTTGTTTTGCTAAGAAATCAACATCCATGTTTTGTGCCAACTTCAAAGGACGTAAATGCACTTGGAAAATTTCTTTTCTTTCGTTTACGTCTGGCATGTCGACATAAATTTGACGGTCAAAACGACCTGCACGCATTAAAGCTTTGTCCAGAATGTCAGCTCTGTTGGTAGCTGCAAGAATGATAACACCAGAGTTTGTACCAAAACCATCCATTTCTGTTAGTAATTGGTTCAAAGTGTTTTCACGTTCGTCGTTTGAACCAAAACTGTTATTCTTACCACGTGCACGACCAATAGCATCAATCTCATCAATAAAGATAATACAAGGTGATTTTTCCTTCGCTTGTTTGAATAGGTCACGTACACGAGATGCACCCACACCTACAAACATTTCAACAAAATCTGAACCGGAAAGAGAGAAAAAAGGCACTTTAGCTTCGCCGGCTACAGCTTTTGCAAGTAAGGTTTTACCCGTTCCTGGAGGACCTACAAGTAGCGCTCCTTTTGGTATTTTAGCGCCTAACTCTGTATATTTCTTTGGGTTTTTTAGGAATTCAACGATTTCTTCGATCTCTTCTTTTGCACCTTGTAAACCTGCAACATCCTTAAATGTAACGTTTGTTGATTTACCGTTTTCGTAAACTTGTGCTTTAGATTTACCAATATTAAAAATCTGACCACCAGCACCACCAGCACCACCACCAGACATTTTACGCATAATAAAAATCCAAAGGAAGATTAAAATAGCAAATGGTAAAATGAATGAAAGTAAGCTTGATAAATAATCTTTCTCCGTATCAGAATGATAGGATATTGGAGATTTACCATCTTCTTTTAGTGTGATATTAAGATCGGCTAATTTTTGCTCAAAATTTCCGTTATCTGCATAGTTTACTTCAAATTTTACCGTCTTATTGGTAGCATTTGTGTTTTTTATTAGGGTCTGTACCTTTTTGTAACTTTTCTGATCGTTGTTTTTGATGTAACTAAAACCTTCGTCAGAAAGCTTAAAGTCTGCTCTTAATTTGTTAATGACCAATGTTACGTCTTCAACATAACCTTTAGAGGCAACGTCTTCGAACTGCGTGGAGTTTAATTGGACACTATTGTTGTAGCTAAAGTACAAGTTGTATCCAATCAATGCGATACCAAGAACAGCGTACAACCAATAAATGGAAAACGGTCTTTTCTTAGGTAAATTACTTTTAGGATTGTTATTTTGTTTCATGCCGTTCTTTTATAAAATATCAGGTACATGTTTAATTTTGGCATCAGCCCAAAGTTCTTCGATTTCGTAATAGTCGCGTGCTTCTCTTGTGAATATATGTGCAACGATATTTACGTAATCAACGAGAATCCAATCTGCATCTCTTTCCCCTTCAACATGCCAAGCTTTTTCTTTTAATTCTTTTCGTGTAAAACGCTGAATAGACTGACTGATTCCATCAATTTGCGTTTTGGACTCTCCCGAACATACGACAAAAAAGTCACAAATGGCATTAGAGATGTCACGTAAATCAATAACGGTGATGTCTTTCGCTTTATTTTCTTGCATTCCTTCAACAATGGTATCACATAATACCTGGGAATCTACGGATGTTTTTATATCAATCATTAATCTCTTATATTACTACAAATCTAATTTTTATTTTAATTTATCTCTCTATCTTCGTTCTGCTAAAATATGTTATGAAGCAAATAGGACAAAAAATTATTCGTCTAGATCGTGTAGATTCTACCAACAATTATACTGCCAATCTTTATAAAATGAAGCAAATTGGGCATGGTTCGGTAATATTGGCAGAGGAGCAGACAAATGGAAGGGGACAACGGGGTACAACTTGGCAGTCTGAAGTAGGGAAAAACCTTATGGCATCGCTCTTTGTTGACTTAAATGACTTCTCCGTTCTTCGACAAGAACGAATCAATCATTGGGTTGCTCTTTCCCTTAGACGTGCTTTAAATACAATAGGAATTGATGCGAAGGTTAAATGGCCAAATGACATTTACGTTAACGACAAAAAGATTGCGGGATTGTTGATTGAAAATATGGTTCAAGGTAACCTAATTAAGGCTAGTATAATTGGCGTAGGTTTGAATGTTAATCAAATGGATTTTCAAGGGGTATTAGGTACAAGTGTACAACTAGAAACGGGGGGAAAGGTTGCTGTTGATACTGTTTTAGATGCTTTTTTGTTTCAGCTAAATGAATTGGAAACACTGTTCTTATCTGAATCTTCTGAGTTGAAAGAGGAATATTTGACTTTCTTATGGAAAAAAGAAGAGTGGGTTCATTTTGAAAAGGATGGAAAACGTTTAATGGGGAAGATCATTGGGACAGATGATTTTGGTTTACTGCAAATGGAGGTCGATGGTTTGATACAAACCTATAGATTGAAAGAGATTTCCTTTATTAAATAAAAAAACCGATTCGTGAGAATCGGTTTTTTTATGCTTAAGCGTATTGTTGTTGCAATTTGTTGGACATGTAGTTGAACAAGTTTGTTAATGGCTTTTCAACCATCATTTTCATAAACATGTTTACTTCTCCATCAAAAGCAATATATCCTTCAGTTACTTCTTGTTGTTCATTCAAATGAATGGTTAAGCGGAAAGGGAAAGGGGATTTCTCACCAGATTTTAAGAAAATCTTTCCTTCTTCTTGTCCATCTTGCACCAAAGTAATGGTCACACCACCTTGTACTTTGAATGAACATTGTGTTTCATCCGCTTGATAATCTTTGATATTATCTTGAGGTAATAAATGAATCAAGTTATTCGCATCCGTTAAAAATGATTTAAGGGTTGCTTCGTTGGCGTTAACCGAAACTTTTGTACTTTCTATTTTCATGATTAGTCCTTTTTCCAGTTTGCAGGATCCAAACGCCATTGTTTTAGAGATTCAACATCTTGCTTTGTGATGTATGTGTCGGCTAATGCTTTCTCGATAAGAATATCGTAATTAGAAAGCGTAATCAATGGGCATTTTGCATCTTCAAAGCTTTGTGCAGCGATATCAAAACCGTAAGTAAATGTTGCAACTAAGCCTTTTACATCCAATTTTGCTTCTCTTAATGCTTCAACAGCTTTTAAACTACTTCCTCCTGTAGATATTAAATCCTCAATTACAACTACACGTTGACCTTCTTCAAAATGACCTTCGATTAGATTGGTCATGCCGTGACCTTTCGCCGCGCTGCGTACATAGATAAATGGAATACCCAAGTCTTGTGCAATTAATGCTCCTTGTGCAATTCCTCCAGTTGCAACTCCCGCAATAACGTCTGGTTTACCAAATTTATCTAGAATTGCATCAGAATAATTTTGTCGGATAAACGTACGGATTGAAGGGTATGAAAGTGTAACACGGTTGTCACAGTAAATTGGAGACTTCCAACCTGATGCCCATGTAAAAGGATCATTAGGTTGTAATTTAACAGCCTTTACTTGTAACAAAAATTCTGCTACTTTTATCGCGTTTGATTCATTTAATACCATGTGGCAAATGTACAAAGTTTTTGTAGAAAATAGACCAATTATCCTGTGCCAAAAAAATAACTATACATTCGATAGCAGGATTTTTTTTGAAAAGAAGATCAAAAGTTTGGAAAAAGATGTCTATCCTTTTTTTGGAAATGACAAAGAGAAATTACCGTATATTATTCTGTGTGAAGATGCTGAGGCAACTTTTAAAAGATTGTTTGATGGTTATGATTGGATAGAAGCAGCTGGTGGAATCGTGGAAAGAAAAGGCCGATATCTTTTCATCAAGCGTTTTGGGAAATGGGATATTCCTAAAGGAAAACTTGAAAAAGGGGAGGATATTGAAGAAGGATGTGTGCGAGAAATTGAAGAGGAATGCGGGATAAAAAATCCGATAATTGATTATAAAATCATCGAAACACTGCATACTTATAGATTTAAGAATAAATTAACAATTAAAAGAACGCATTGGTATGCTTTGTCTTACGATGGAAAAGATGAATTAGTTCCCCAAAAAGAAGAAGGTATTACTAAAGCCAAGTTTATAAAACCAGAGAAAATGGAAAAGATTCGAGCGAATACGTATGCTTCGATATTAGAAGTTATTGATAGTTACATCGAAAAAAAAGGCTCCAAATAGGAACCTTTTTTTTGTGATTTTTTTATAAAGAATTAATGTAAATCCAATGGTTTTTCCTTATTAGATTTGAATAATAATTTTTCTGAACGTCCTTTTTTAAAGATTTTATTGGAAATGGTGTTTTGTTTTCTATATTCTTTTTGGTCTTCTTCAGACATGTGGGTAACACTTACACACTCGTTAGAACAACAACCTTCCATCTTTTCGTTGCATTTCTCGCATTGAATAAAAAGTAAATGACAAGCCTCATTGGCGCAGTTGACATGGACGTCTGCTGGTTCGCCACATTGGTGGCAATGGGCAACGATATCGTCTGAAATGCGTTCTGCTCTTCGTTCATCAAAAACAAAGTTTTTACCAATAAATTTATTTTCTAATCCTTGATCGTCACAATCATTTGCATATTTAATAATACCGCCTTCAAGTTGATGTACATTTTCAAAGCCACGGTGTTTAAACCAAGCAGATGCTTTTTCACATCGGATTCCTCCTGTGCAATACATCACCAGATTTTTATCTTCGTTGCCTTTTAAATACTTTTCCTCAATATAAGGAAGTGATTCTCTAAAGTTGTCTACATCTGGTGTAATTGCACCTTGAAAATGACCTACTTCAGATTCATAGTGATTACGGAAGTCGATAAGAATGGTGTCTTCTTTTGAAATTAACGCGTTGAATTCCTCAGCATTTAGGTGAATTCCTTTATTAGTTACATCAAATGATTCATCGCTTAGACCGTCAGCAAGAATTTTATCTCTCACCTTGATTTTTAATTTTAAGAACGGAAATTCAGCTTCTGCGTTATCTACAGCGATGTTTAAGCGGATACCTTCTAAGAAAGAAATCGTATATAATTCCGTTTTAAATTGGTCGAAATGTTGTTTTGGAACTGCAATTTGAGCATTAATCCCTTCTTTAGCTACGTAAACACGACCTACTACATCTAGCTTAAGCCACATGTTGTATAGGTAATCGCGAAATACTTGTGGATTATCAATTTTTGCATATTGATAAAAGGAAATGGTAGTCCATTCGTGTCCAATCGCACGCCATTTAGCTTCCAATTCCTCTTTACTTAATGTGTTGCACAGTTGCATTCTATGAAAGTTTTAAATAAAAAGATGTCGCAAATATACAATTTATTCAAGGAATGAAAAAATGAGATAGATCAGATTTTTGAATAAATAAGCCTTATAAATAGGTTTTTGAAGTCGTTTTTATCAAAGTAGTAGTTTGTTTTTCTTTCTTCATTTGTCTTGTGTTTTCACAGGAGTTCTGTACCTTTAATGGACATTGGTAGAATAAGATGGATAAACAATCATTTTTAGAACGAATCAAAACGTTAGAACACCTTCCAGGCGTTGCTGCTCATCAATTGTTAATGCCTAAAGGAAGACCTATGTCAAGGTATGAGTTGCCAAATATGGACGGGTATCGTTCTGCAGCAGTCGGAATAATTTGTTTTCCGAATCCTAAAAACGAAATGTCTTTTCTACTTATTGAAAGACCTGTTTATCAAGGGGTACATAGTGGTCAAATGGCTTTTCCAGGTGGGAAAAAAGATCTGGAGGATTCGGATTTGCTGTGTACAGCTATTCGGGAGGTAAAGGAAGAGGTTGGTGTTCTACTCTTCGAGGAGCAATGTCTTTTAGAAATGACTGAAATGATTATTCCTGTTAGCCAATTCACTGTTCAACCGTATTTGTTTTTTATGGATGTGCTACCACAATTGATTCCGGATGAACGAGAAGTATCTTTGATCGTTGAGGCAACATTAGGTGAATTAATGCAAGAGAGCACTTTGCAAGTAAAAGACATTAAACTTTCAACGAATCAATGGATAAAAGAAGTGCCTTATTTTGATTTAGCAGGAAAACATGTTTGGGGAGCCACAGCCATCATTCTTTCTGAATTAAAAGCCATTTTTCAATAATATTTGAGATAAAAAAAAGAGGAAATGAATCTTTAGTACTCTTTTCCTCTTTCTTTAAACCATGCTAAAACTATAAAACCCAAAAAAACGTTATGCTCTTTTAAGTGATTCAAAGATAGTTTATTTTTTTATGTAACCTGATAATTTTCAGTTTTTGAAATGAAAAAAATGTTAATATTTTTGTTTCGATTATCCAAGGCCGACGTCTAAAGCCATCATCACCACAAAGCCAAGTATAAAACCAAGAACGGCCACATCTGTGTATTTATCTCTTTGAGTTTCAGGTATAACTTCTTCCACAACCACATAGATCATTGCACCTGCAGCAAAAGCAAGTGCATAAGGTAGAATAGGTTCAATATAAATTACAGCAACCGCACCTAAAACACCGGCGATAGGTTCTACAATTGCAGAAAGTTGTCCGTAGAAAAAACTTTTTTTACGTGAAAATCCAGCTCTCCGCAAAGGAACAGCAACCGCAAATCCTTCTGGAAAGTTTTGAATTCCAATTCCAATAGCCAATGTAATCGCTGCAATCCAAGCTTCTTCCATACCCGTCGCCGCAGCACCAAATAATACACCAACCGCTAGGCCTTCAGGAATATTGTGTAATGTAATAGCAATAACCATAAGTGTGGTATGATGTAATTGGGTTTTCATACCCTCAGATTCATTTTTCTCAAAATTCAAATGCAAATGAGGCATTTTCTTATCCAATACATAAAGGAATAAAGCACCGACCAAGAAACCAACAGCTGCCGGAACCCATGTCCAACCTGGAGGATAAGTTTTTTCAGATTGCTCAATTGCTGGACTTAATAGCGACCAAAAACTCGCAGCAACCATCACACCACCTGTAAAACCAAGCATCGCATCTAGAATTCCACGGTGAATGGTTTTGAAAAAGAAGACCATAGCAGCGCCCGCAGCGGTAACCAACCAAGTAAAGGTTGTCGCAATTAATGCGGCTAAAACGGGATCCATGTCCTTAAAAAATTGTACCAATTGATGCATGTCTAATCTTTTTGTAGGGTGCAAATATATATATAAGTTAGGTTAGTCTAACTATTTATTTGCAGAAAAAAGTTGTTTATTATAAAAATACAGTTAATTTTAGCCAAAATAACACTCTAAAAACAAGACGCGTATAGTAAGACTTTTACTTTTTTTTATTAAGATTTTATTAAATAACAGAAGAGTAATATGGTTTTACGTCATCTTGAAGATCGCGAATTGGTGTTGTTATACTCAAGCGGTAACGAAAAAGCATTCGAAGTACTTTTATTAAGACACAAGGCGAAAATGCATCGCTATATTGTTTTAAAAGTGAAAGATTCGCTTTTAGCAGAAGATATTTTCCAAGAAACTTTCATAAAAGTTATTAAAACGATTAAGGCTGGAACGTATAACGAGGAAGGTAAATTTTTACCTTGGGCGATGCGTATTGCTCATAATTTAGTCATTGACCACTTTCGCAAAGCCAACAAAGTTCGTATGATTTCCGAATCGTCGTCTAAAAGCGATGAGTTTACGGTGTTTCATACCTTAAGCGTGGACGAATTGAACGTACAACAGCAGATGGGGTTTGATGAATTGAAGCAACAAATGGTTGATTTATTAGATCATTTACCGGAGGTTCAACGTGAAATCGTAATGCAACGTTTGTATCAAGATATGAGCTTTAAGGAAATTGCAGATACAGAAGGAATCAGCATAAACACTGCGCTTGGACGTATGCGTTATGCCTTGATTAATATTCGTAAGTTGATTGAAAAACACCAAATGGTTACTGAGTATTAGATTCGTTTGAATGAGATCTGAAAAGAGAATTTGAAATCAATAATAAAAAAGAACAAGTGATAATTCCAAAACCAAGAATTGTCATTATTAAATACCAAAGGCCCAGGTGATTGGGCTTTTTTATTGCCTTTATTTAAGTTTTTCGAAGTGTGGATAGCGAAATGATTCGGAAAATCAGCCCGGGAGGAGCGTGTTAGCTGGGCAGAACGCAAAAGGAGTAAATGCTAGGTTGACACTGCGACCAAAGGAAGCACGTGGCAAGCAGCTGATGCACCATTTTGCGGATGGACACTAAAGCGCGTAGACCGTTAAGGCTGCCAAAAAAAATAAATTTGTTTCTTTATCTTTTGGGCGTTTCCCCTATGAGGTCGGGCTTTTCGCTCTATCTTTTTCGTTGCCAAGAAACTTGTCAACAAAAAAGGATGCCGCTGCTATCCCTAACGCGGGTCATATAGAAAATAAAAAATCCCGGCAATACGCCAGGATCTCTTTGGAAATGTGTGTTTTGAGCCGTGTATTATTCGTAAAAACTCTCTATATGACGGCTTTTCTTTTCTTCGTAAATATCAGAAATAGTCACTAAAATGCCTGTTTCTTCAACGCTTCCAAAATCATGATTAACTGCTGTTCCGAAGGTTTTCATACTCGGGGAAAGATTCATATAAATGTTCACCAAAGGCGGAATGTTTTCTCCTTTTTCACGCACGTAGCTGTTCAATTTTTTAAAGGCATCTTTGTAGTCAGCTTCCGTTGTCGTATCCTCTTTAAACGTAAGATTAATCGGGTATTCTAATGGGGTTATTGGCTCCAACAAATGTTCGTTGTCAGGGAAATGATGATTCAAGAAATTTAATAAATAATTTCGTGCATCTGTGTTGAATGTAGGGTACATAGTCACCTTACCGAAAAAATATTTCATGTCAGGATTGAGTACAATCAGCGCGCCAAGACCATCCCAGATATTGTCAAGTGCAAAGAGTCCTTTTCGGGCATCAACAGAAGGTTGAAAATTGGGTTGCACCCAGCTTCTTCCCAACTCGATCGTGTATGGAATGTACTTCTCGATGAAACTTTGATTGAAATCAAAATAATGTGTGGTAGAAAGGTGTAATTCTCCATTAATCAATGCTTTGTTGCATAGTATAAAACGGTACCCACCTACAATTTCCTCGTCTTCTGGCGACCAAACTATCAGTTGTTCGTAACAGGTCTCGTTGGTATCAAATTCATCTAAATCGATTGGGTTTCCTGTTCCTCCGCCTGATGCCCGAAACGTTACTTCCCTTAAACGACCTATTTCTTGTAAGACATTTGGCGCATTGTGTTGGTTGACGATGTATATTTCATTACCACCTTTGCGTGTATTTCTTACAAACGTTTCTTTGTTAAGCTCTTGCTTCAATAATTCTCTTGCTATGGGCTGAATTATATCTTTCATTATTTATTATTTCTTTTGAACTAAATGGTAAACTTCTTTTTTTATTTCATGTGCTATTTCTTGGTCTTTCAAGTTTGCATAAGTTGAAAGTGTTATGGGTTTACCAACGGTTATTCGTATTGTTTTATTTTTTTGTAAGTGTAATTCATCAGATAAATAGAGCATTTCAAGATTGGCTTTAATGCTGAGTGCTGATCTAAAATTTGACAGGCGATAGAAAAAGGGCGTTAATTCACCTTCAATATGAATAGGAATAACTGGTTTTTGGTATCGTTTTGCGTATTTTACGAATGTTTTTTTCCATTCTAGATCTTCCACTTTTCCTTTCTTTTTTCTACTGACCAATCCTGCAGGAAAAATGCCTATTGCTTTGTCGGAAGAGAATAACTCTTCTAATTGAGCGTGAAATTGCTTGTCATTTTTACCGTGTTTATTTACACCGACAAAGATACCGTTTAAGTTGGTGAGATGGAGTAACAAGTCGTTTACAATAAATTGGAAATCGGTTCTGATTCCTCTTAAAGCGTGTACGACAGCCATGGCATCCATTCCGCCAAGTGGGTGATTCATCGCCAAAATTACTCCACCATTTGCAGGTAGATTTTGTTGACCTGTGATTTCTACATTGATATTAAATTGCTCAATTACTTCGGTGCAAAAATCTTCATTTTTTTTGTCTTTAGCGCTTTCAATGAAGGCGTTGATTTCGTCTTGGTGTAAAATACGTTTTAAGTAACGTAGGATAAACCATGGCGTAAGTTGAGCTAATCGCTTATTTTTTGAAGCGATTAATTTTTCAATATCGATAAACTTTTCTGTATCCATCTTAATTACGAAAATAGTGTTTTCGTGCGAATTAAATTGCGTTTACAGTTATTACACCTCTAATTATGTTAAATTTATTCTTAGAACAATAGCATAATACTTCTTTAGATTTGTAGATTTGTTATTTTTAAATCAAGAACGATGACAGAACTTTCGGATCGTATAAATAATATGGAAGAATCGGCTACATTGGCAATGTCAAGGTTGAGCCGTGAGTTGAAGGCACAAGGGAGAGATATTATCTCTTTAAGTCTTGGAGAGCCCGATTTCCCAACTCCTGATTTTATTAAAGAAGCTGCCGTTCAAGCAATGAACGACAATTATACAAATTACACACCGGTTCCGGGATACGATGATTTACGTGAAGCAATTGCTGCGAAGTTCAAGCGTGATAATGGATTGACTTATTCTAAAAATCAAATTGTTGTTTCTACTGGAGCAAAGCAATCTATTGCCAATTTGGTTTTAAGTTTAATAAATCCAGGGGACGAGGTTATAATTCCTGCCCCATATTGGGTTTCTTATGTTGAAATTGTAAAATTAGCAGAGGGGATTCCAGTTATTATAGAGGCAGGAATGGAATCTGATTTTAAAGTGACAGGAGACTTATTGCGTTCAGCAATAACACCAAATACTAAAATGCTTATTTTTTCTACGCCTTGTAATCCGACGGGATCGGTTTATAGTAAAGAAGAGTTGAGAGGTCTTGCGGATGTTTTAGTAGAACACCCGAACATGGTTGCCTTGTGTGATGAGATTTATGAGCATATTAATTTCATCGGTGAACATGAAAGTTTAGCTCAATTTGAAGATGTGTATGATCAAGTAGTAACCATCAATGGTGTGTCAAAAGCTTGGGCAATGACAGGTTGGAGAATTGGTTACATTGGCGCACCACAGTATATAGCTGATGCTTGTACAAAGATGCAAGGACAGTTTACGTCTGGGACAAATTCTATAGCACAAAGAGCAACAATCGCTGCTGTTAATGCAGATACAGCTGTGCTAAAAGATATGATTAAGGCTTTCAAAGGGCGACGTGATTTGGTATTGCGATTGTTGAATGAAATGGAAGGGGTAAAAACCAATGTTCCTGGAGGTGCATTTTATGTTTTCCCAGATATTTCGTATTTTATCGGGAAGTCTTTCGGAGACAAGGTAATTACTTCAGCAGAAGATTTATGTATGTACTTGTTAAGTGAAGCTAATGTTGCTTTAGTAACAGGTGAGGCATTTGGAAATGCTAAATGTATTCGTATTTCCTATGCTACATCAGAAGAAATATTAACGGAAGCATTACGTAGAGTAAAAGAGGCTTTGGAAAAATTAAAATAATGGATTTCAAAAATTTGTTTCAAAAATTTAATGGCTTAAAGATTGCCGTTGTTGGAGATGTGATGATTGATGCTTACCTCGTAGGGAAAGTAACTCGTATCAGCCCAGAAGCGCCAGTTCCCATTGTTAATTTGAAACAAGAAGAAGATCGTTTAGGAGGGGCAGCCAATGTAGCAATGAACTTGTTGGCACTTGGTGCTTCTCCAATTATGTGTACTGTTGTTGGAAAAGATAAGTATGGCGAAATTATGCTAGATTTATTTGCACATTCGGGAATATCAAGTCAAGGGATTGTACAAAGTGATAACCGAATAACAACAGTGAAAACACGTGTTTTAGGCAATAATCAACAACTTGTTCGTATTGATTCCGAACAAACAAATTTATTATCTACAGAAGAAGAAGAAGCATTAGTTACCGGATTCATGACGCTTTCAGAACAAGGGTTAGATGCCGTGATTTTTGAAGATTATAACAAAGGTGTGTTGACGCCAAATGTTATTCAACGCATTATTTCCATTTGTCAACAAAAAAAGATTCCCACAACGGTAGATCCAAAGAAAGATCAGTTTTTTGATTATAAAGGAGTGACTTTGTTCAAACCAAATTTAAAAGAATTGGTAGAAGGAGTTGGTAAAGAGGTGGATATGGTGAATGCCCCTAGTTCTTTACTTCTTGCTGTCGACGAATTAGAAACACAGTTACAAAATAAGATCAGTTTGATAACCTTGTCTGAGTTTGGAGTTTTCATTAAAGAAGGAGAAACGAAATATCATTTTCCAGCGCATTTAAGAAATATTGCTGATGTCAGTGGAGCTGGAGATACCGTAATTTCAGTTGCTACTTTGTGTTTGGCAATTGGGCTAGATGTATCTTATATTGCTCAAATAGCAAATTTGGCGGGAGGCTTAGTGTGTGAGGAAACGGGAGTTGTTTCTGTAGATAAAGAACGATTGTTAAAAGAAACAGCTAAATTGGTTCACTAATGAACTATCGCGATTTTAGAGAAAAAGTAAATCTTACCATTTATGATTCGAAGGAGCCTGTTCTAAAGGTTTTTTCAGTCTTAAACGCGTTTGTATCTATCCTTTGTTTTGGGTTGATGATTTATTATTATGGATTTCCTTTATCCACTCTCGAAAAAGCGACAGCATTTAATGCCATTCAATTTTCATTTGCATTTTATATCTTGAGATTTTTAGTTCATATTTTATATGATTTTGATCTTAAGTCTTTTTTTAAGAAAAATTGGGGACGGACACTGGTTATTTTGTTCCTTTCCTTAGAGGGAGTGAGTTATAACCTTTTTGGGACACTGCTTTTTGATTCCATTTTTAAAAGGTATGGTTTTGACGATTATATTGATTTCTCCATCATTATGTCTCAGTTTGCACTTTTTGCTTATTTTATTAATGGATTGATTAGTAAACAGAATTTTAAACCTTGGCTGAAGGTTCATCCCGCCTTCTTGTTTATGTCAAGTATATTGTTACTTATTGTCATTGGGACAGGTCTTTTGATGTTGCCTGAAATGAGTACGGTAAAAAATGGATTACCATTTATTGACGCGTTGTTTACAGCGGTATCTTGCGTTAGTGTTACAGGACTTTCAACGATTGATGTACCAACAATATTAACGTTCAAAGGTCAATTGGTGATGTTGGGATTGGTTAAGATTGGTGGGTTGAATATTATTGCGTTTGGAGCTTTAACCTTGATCATAGCAAAGTTTGGGGTGAGTGTGAAATACCATCAAGTGATTGAAGACTTTGTCAATCGCGATTCCATGAATGATACGACTATGCTTGCCCGTATTGTGAAATGGTCAACAGCGATTGAAATTATAGGCGCGATAGGATTGTTTATAGGTTTTGGTAATAAGGGCGTTTTTTCGTCTGTCTCTGACCGTTTTTATTATTCTATCTTTCATAGTATTTCTGCGTTTAATAATGCTGGTTTTTCCATCTTTACAAATGGATATATGAACCATAATGTAGTCGATAATAATTTTGTCTTATTAGTTACTTCGGCCTTGATATTTTTCGGAGGATTTGGGATGATTTATCTTTTCGATATGTTTTCAAGAGAGAAATTAAGAGAGCGAATGCTTTACCCTTGGAAAGGCTTGGCTTTTGGAACGAAAATATCATTATACTTTACGATATTGCTACTGGTACTTGGGACTATCATATTCTTTATTTTTGAATACAATCATACGCTGAAAGGAGTGCCTTTGTTGGAGCAGCTTAATCGAAGTATATTCATGTCGATGACGACAAGGAATGGAGGTTTTACGATAATGCCTATTGGTATTTTGCAAATGCCTGTTTTGATTATCTTTATGTTCTTAATGTTTGTGGGGGCAAGTTCCGGTTCAACTGGTGGAGGAATCCGAACCTCTTCTTTTGGGGTTATTTATGCTTCGATGATTGCAATTGTACGTGGGAAGAAAAATGTAGAATTGTTTCACCGTACGATTCCAATTGACATTGTTTTAAAAGCGTATGCCATTCTAATATTTTTTGCATTAGGTAATTTAATCGGTATCTTTGCACTCTCTATTACAGACGGACAGTTGTTGTATAGCGGAAAATATACTTTGACAGATTTTATTCTGGAACAAGTTTCTGCTTTAAGTACCGTTGGTTTATCAACGGGAATGACTTCGGAATTATCAAATAATGGAAAAATTATCCTGTGTGTAAGCATGTGGGTAGGACGGGTAGGAACATTGACATTGGCCTATTTGTTAAGTAAGAAAATGTTAAGTAGAAACTATAAGTATCCTAATGATACTACAATGGTGGGCTAAAAAAAATAAAAAGTGGGAACATCAGTAAAACCGTACGGTAACGATTCAAAATCAAAGAAAGAAGAAGTAGCAGAAATGTTTAATAATATTTCTGAAAAGTATGATTTCTTAAATCACTTCTTGTCAGTAGGAATCGATAAAATTTGGAGGAAAAAAGCGGTAAAAAAATTAGGTGCGATTCAACCAAAGAAGATTTTAGACTTAGCAACAGGTACGGGTGATTTTGCACTTGCCCTTTTAAAATTAAATCCTGAGAAAATTGTAGGGATGGATATTTCGGAAGGAATGCTTGAAGTTGGGCGTCAGAAGATGGTTAAGAACAAGGTGGATAACATCATCACCATGCAATTAGGAGATTCTGAAAATTTACCTTTTGAGGATAATTATTTTGATGGTTTAACAGTTGGGTTCGGAGTACGTAATTATGAAAATCTAGAAAAAGGTTTAGGAGAAATGTTACGGGTTATTCGTCCAGGAGGAATGGTGGTAATTTTAGAGTTTTCTAAGCCAGCAAAGTTTCCCGTAAAACAGTATTATTCTTTCCATTCAAAATATTTAATCCCTTTCTTTGGTAAAATGATTTCTAAGGACAGTAGTGCATATACTTATTTACCAGATTCAATTCAAGCATTTCCTGAAGGGGATCAATTTCTTAGTATCATGAATAAAGTGGGGTATGTAAAGACGGATAGAAAAATTGTTTCTGGAGGAATTGCGACTATTTATTCTGGACAAAAAGCATAATTAAAATATTCGACAGCTTTTTTCGTTGTTAGTGTTATGAAATCAGGGTTACTATTAATCTGTTTATTGGTTTTCACGAATGTGTTTTCGCAGAAAGAAAAGCCGTTGAACTATCGGAAGTTCGATCAACGAATGTTTCATTTTGGATTTATGCTTGGTGGAAATACATCTGACTTTTCTGTTTACCATAAGGTCGATGCCTATAATCAATATGGATTAATGGAGATGTATTCAGAATCTCAACCAGGAGGACAGTTAGGGATATTAACAACAATGAAATTAGGGACACCAATTGTGAGACTACGGTTTATACCTACACTTTCTTTTCAAGAAAAGGTGATTAAACAATTGTTTGTTGATCCAACGGGTAAGAATCCTAGAGGAATATTAAATGAGGAGCGTGTGAATTCTACCTCCTTAGATTTCCCTTTGATGTTTCAATTTAGAACGTTGCGTGTTAATAATTTCGCTGCTTATTTCTTAGTGGGCGCACAGTATTCTATAGATTTACAATCACAACAAAAGGCAACACAAAAATTTGATGATCCATTTCTAAAAATTAGAAAGCATGACTATCAAGGTCAAGTTGGAGTTGGGGTAGAGTATTTTGCTCCTTTCTTTAAGTTTGGAATTGAGGTGAAGTATTCACACAGCTTCAGAAATGGTCTTATTCAAGACAACACTAAAGTTTCTATACCAATCGAGAAGTTGTATAACAAAGGTTGGTGGTTTTCTCTTATTTTCGAAGGATAATGCAACAGGATTTACAAATTCAAATCTCACCAGAACAAGCTGCCGATGAGGTGATAATTCAATCAATAATAGCCAAAGAATTAGGATGGGCTGAAGATAGTTTTACTTTTGTTTGGAAGAAAAGATCGGTAGATGCGCGTAAGAAAATCATTAAGATTAACGCCACTTTTTCGATTTATAAAGATGAGGAAGTACCTTCTTTTGATCCTGAGTTTTTACCATTAAATGTAACTAATGCTAATGAAATAGCGATTATTGGAGCTGGGCCAGCAGGACTGTATGCTGCTTTACATGCATTAGAATTAGGTTTAAAACCGATCGTATATGAAAGGGGGAAAGACGTTAGAACTCGAAGAAGAGATTTAGCTAGAATTAATAAAGAAATGATCCTGAATCCTGAATCCAATTACTGTTTTGGTGAAGGTGGGGCAGGAACATATTCCGATGGGAAGCTGTACACACGTTCTAAAAAAAGAGGTGATGTACTTAAGGCATTAAAATGGTTTGTTCATTTCGGAGCAGATCAAGATATTCTTGTAGATGCACATCCGCATATTGGAACTAATAAATTGCCAGGTATCATTGCTGCGATGAGAAATGCAGTACTTGAATATGGAGGTGAAGTGCATTTCGATACAAAAATGACTGATTTACGTATTGAAAATAACGCAATTAAAGCAATTGAACTTAACGGCTCAGATTGGAAAGAATATGATCAAGTTGTTTTAGCTACAGGACATTCTGCCAGAGATATATTTTATCTTTTACATGATAGAGGGGTGAAGATTGAAGCGAAAGGATTTGCGCTTGGTGTACGTGTGGAGCATGAACAAGCTTTGATTGATCGATTACAATATCACGGAAGGGGGAATGATGAATTTTTACCTCCTGCAGCATACAGCCTTGTTACCCAGGTAGAAGGTAAAGGGGTATATTCTTTTTGTATGTGTCCCGGTGGAATTGTTGCCCCATGTGCCACAGAAAAGGATGAGGTGGTAACAAATGGGTGGTCTCCTTCGAAAAGAAACAATCCGTATTCAAATTCAGGAATTGTTGTTTCTGTAGAACCAACAGATTTTGAACATCCAGAAAATCCTTTTGTATGCTTGAATTTTCAAAAAGAAGTGGAAAACAAGTGTTGGGAAGCAGCCGGAAAAACGCAGCGAGTTCCTGCTCAGCGATTGAAAGATTTTGTGGAAAAGAAAGTTTCATTAGATTTTCCAAGATTGTCTTATCAACCAGGAGTAGTGTCGGTAGATTTAAATAAAGTTTTACCTGATATGATTGCTCGACGTTTACGTAAAGGATTTATTGATTTTGGGAAAAAGATGGATGGGTATTTAACAAATGACGCTGTTATTTATGCTCCAGAATCACGAACGTCTTCACCGATTCAAATACCACGAAATTATGAAACTTTAGAACATATAGAAATCAAAGGGTTGTTCCCTTGTGCAGAAGGAGCTGGATATGCAGGTGGGATTATTTCTGCGGCTATTGACGGTATGAAATGTGTTGCTGCTGCGAAAAAACTTCGAGAAATTTAATCTAAAACTATCCGTTTCGACGTATTTCAGATAATAAAATTCCTGTTGCTATTCCAACGTTCAAAGACTCTGTTCCTCCAAATTGGGGAATTGTTATTGGGTGGGAAATCAATGATATGTTTTGGGGGGAGATACCCTTTCCTTCGTTCCCCATAAGTAGTATAAAGGAAGAAGGCCAAGTCGTTTCGTAAACATTTTCTCCATTCAGTAAGGCACCATAAATTGGTAAATCTGTTTTTTCTAGAAAAGTATTTAAATCACAGTAGATGACATTCATGCGTAAAAAAGCACCCATTGTTGCTTGAATAACTTTTGGATTGTAAACATCCACAGTGTTTTTTGAGCATATTACTGTTTGAATTCCAAACCAATCAGAAGTTCTTAAGATTGTACCAAAATTGCCTGGGTCTTGAATGTCATCTAAGGCAAGGATGCGACCATTTTCTTGCGATTCATTTTTTATATAGTGAACGACAGCTAATCCAGATGCTGGATTGGTAAAACTAGAAAGCTCTTTTAGTTCTTGGGGAGTACAGGTGTATTTAGGAAAATCGTATTTTTCAAATTCATTTAGAAAAGCAGGAGTCCCCACAAGGTAAAGAATGCTATCAGCCGAAGCATCAATCACTTCTTGTGTAATTTTTGGACCTTCAACAATAAATAATTCCTCTTGATCTCGGTTTTTTTTGAGTTTTAATCCTTTAATTTGCTTTATCTTGGATTTGGATACTATTTCCACCATCAATTTGTATTAAATTTGAGGCTAAATTACGAATTTGAAGCAGGCACACTACATATTTTCCATTTTAATCTTGACTGCACTATTGTTTTCTTGTAAGATAACGAAGAATGTGCCGAAGGATAAATATTTGTTGAAGAAAAATAAAATTACTTTGTCAAAAAGTGATTTAGTTAGTGATGACATTGATGGTATTGTGCGCCAAAAGGCAAACTATTCATTTATAGGAGTAAAATTCCGTTTAGCTATTTACAATATGGTTGATTCTGCTAAAGTAGCAGACCGAAGAATTGTAAAGAACGAAAAATTACATATAAAGAACGATCGTAAACGTGCAAAAGAAATTCGGATTAATACAAAACGGATTGAAAAAGCAAGGAGAAAGGATAGAGAGTGGTATACGAAAAAAGTAATTCCATTAAAAGATACGGTTGCTCCGAATAAGTTTTTTCGAGAATGGTTGAAATATAAATTTGGTGAACAACCCGTTATTTTTGATTCTACTTATTATCATAAATCAATAGAACAGATTGGTATTTATCTAAAGAAGAAAGGATATTACTATGGTGATGTTTCTGGTAAAGTCCATTATGATGATAAAAAACGTAAAGCCGTTGCAGAATATATTGTAGAAACAGGAAAGAGATATCGTATTGATAGCGTTTATGTGAAATGTGACAATCAAACGGTACTGAATAGTTTAAACAATTTTATTCGTAAAGGGATGTTGCTTCGTATTAAGGGACAACCATTCGATACGGAAATGTTAGATAATTATCGTAATCAAGTAGCATCATTGATGCGAGATGATGCTTTGTATGCCTTTTCTTATAGTTCAATTGACTTTGAGGTGGACACTACGCGAGGGGATTATAAAATCGCATTAGGTATTCGTATTGGTGATCGAGTGATGCCATCGCCTGAAAATCCAGATAGTATCCTTAGAATTAGATATCAATCTTACATGATTAGAGATGTCTACTTTCATATTCAAGATTCACTACGTTTCAAAGGTAATTTCAAGGAATATGCAAGATCAAAAGGATCAGAGCCCGTAACAAATGGTAAGATCAATACAATGGACACCTTGTTCTTTAAAGATGTTTACTTCAATAAGGATGAAAAAAAGAATAGAGGGATTGATAAAAAGATAGATTCAATGAATGTCAATCGTCAAGCTTATTTCTTGTTCAATAGACAGCCGTTTATTAAGCCAATCATCATCGAATCACAAAACTATTTAGAAAAGAATAACTACTATAAAGAGTATTATTTGGAGCGTTCATTGTCACGACTGATTCAGCTTGGACAATTTGCAACCGTAACACCGGAGTTGAAAGAGATTTATGGAACGAATTATTTAGACGTTCACTATTATTTAACGCCAGCTAAAAAACAAAGTTTTAGTTTCGAGCCAAAAGCAACCAACTCCAACGGTTTCTTAGGGATTTCAGCTTCAGTTAATTATAATAATAGAAATCTATTTAGAGGAGCCGAGAATTTAACATTTACACTTTCAGGAGGTTTTGAATCTCAGCCAGCAATTTTTGATAAAACATTATCGGGAGATAAAGCAAAAAGTTCAGCACGAAGTTTTAATACATTTGAGTTTGAGCCAGGGATTAAATTGACCTTACCAGGCTTGTTTCCGATCAGACGTTCGACCCAATTAGCGAAACGACACCGCGCTCAAACGATTATTGCTGCCGCTTTAAACTACCAAAATAGACAGGACTTTAGCCGTAAGAGTTTTCAGTTGAGTTATTTGTGGCGTTTTTATGGAGCAGAAACTCAGGTTTTCCAAATTGGATTTCCCTTGCTTTCAACCATTAAATACGTAAGTTTCAATCCATCTGAGGATTTTAGAAAGCGCTTAGAAACGTTGAATGACAATTTCTTGTTAAGTACTTATAGCGATCAGTTCATTTGGCAGGATATCAAAATTACCTATGAATATAACACTATGGGTAAGAAAAACAGATTGTCAAGAACAAATGCAGTTTATAAAGTCTCATTTGATCCAGCAGGTAACTTCTTATCATTGTTTAAAAAGACACAAGGGTTTAATGAGCAAGGGCAAAATACCATTTTTGGTTTAGGTTATAGTCAATTTGTTCGATTGGATAATGACATTATCATTGCACAACCTATTGGGCGTAAGAAAAGCTTAAACATGCGATTTCAATTAGGAGCAGGTATTCCTTATGGAAACACACGAACATCATTACCGTATGACTACGGTTTTTATGGAGGTGGTGCCAATGACAATAGAGGATGGCATTCGCGTGAAATGGGACCTGGTGGTTATAAATATTATTTAGATGAATCCCGTACAGCGACTCAAATTGGAGATATCCGTTTAGCTGGATCTGTAGAGTTTCGTTTTGATATAAGTGGTTATTTTAAAGGTGCAGTGTTTACTGATTTTGGTAATATTTGGACTTGGAAAGAAGATATCAACCGTCCTGGTTCTAAGTTTTCAACGGATTTCTATAAGCAAATTGCTGTTTCTGGAGGAGTAGGTTTACGTATTGACCTTGATTTCTTTGTTGTTCGTTTTGATTTAGGATTGCCGTTGTCGAATCCAGCCTTGCCAAAAGGATCTCAATGGATTTTCCAATCACGTAGAAACTTCATGGATGAAGTAGAAGCAGCAGGACTAGAAAAAACAAAAGTGCTGAGACCTTTTATTCCTATTTTACACTTTGGTATTGGATATCCATTCTAATTACGGAGAATCAGTTAAAAAATGACGTAAGGTATTTGTCTACGAAAAGAATAGAACTATCAATATATAAAAAAGGGGCTTATACAAGCCCCTTTTTTATATTCAATTCAAGATTTAATCTTGTCTGTTTTTAACGTATTTTTCTAACCACTGATCTTGTTCCCATAATAAATGAAGGATAGACTCTTTGGCTGCATATCCATGTGATTCTTTTGGAAGAACTACATAACGTACTGGTGCACCAAATCCAATTAAAGCTTGGTAATATCTTTCCGATTGAATAGGGAAAGTTCCAGAGTTATTGTCATCTTCACCATGAATCAATAACATTGGTGTTTTCATTTTGTCTACATAATTAAAAGGAGACATTTGATCATATACCTCTTTAGCCTCCCAATAGTTGCGTTGCTCACCTTGGAAGCCAAATGGAGTTAAAGTACGGTTGTAAGCACCCGAACGTGCAATACCTGCGGCAAATAAATCAGAATGTGTCAAAAGGTTTGCAGTCATAAACGCACCATAAGAGTGGCCGCCAACGGCAACTTTTCTTCTATCAATATATCCCATTTTATCTACTGCATCAATTGCCGCCTTCGCGTTACCAACCAATTGCTCAATAAAAGTGTTGTTAGGTTCTTCATCTCCTTCTCCAACAATAGGGAAAGCAGCGTCATCCAAAACAGCATATCCCTTCATTACCCAGTACAATGGACTTCCGTAAAAAGGATAAATAAACTCATTAGAATTTTTTGTTTGCTGTCCAGCTGTAGCTTTGTCCTTAAATTCTTGAGGATACGCCCACATTACCATTGGCAATTTTTGTCCTGATTTTTTGTCGTAATTTGGCGGTAAATAAAGTGTGCCAGACAAATCTACACCATCTTCTCGTTTGTATGTAATGATTTCTTTTTGAACGCCGTTTAACGCTTCAAATGGATTCTTTAAATTGGTAATTGCTTTTGGAGCCGTTTTTCCATTCATGTTACGGACGAAATAATTCGGATAAGATATAGGGCTTTCCAATAACACTAAAATTTCCTTTTTCTTTGGATCAATAATATCCAAAAGGGTTTCTACTCTATTTTTCTCTTTAGAACGGTACAGTTCCTTTGTTTGAAGTGTTTTTAAATTGTAAGTACGAACAAAGGGAAATTGACCATCAGCCGTGAATCCTTCTCCCATTAAAAAGATGTTGTCGCCTTCCATCAAAAGAACGTACTTATTGTAACTGTTTTTTACATATTCAGCATCACCTGGATCGTTGTATTTATCTTGAGTGTTGATTTCTGATAATAATTTCGCTGCGCCCGCTTCGTTTGGATTAAAAGAATACGTACATTTAATACGTGTGTCATACCAATCATCATAGATCAGCGCTAGATCATTTTTCGCCCATGCAATACCTGCATATCTTTGTTTTACTTTAGTAACTGATGTGCTTTTTGTGATGTCAAATGGAGCGTCTAATTTGAACACTTCATCTCTGAAATCCACTTTTACTGCAGGATCACCATTGTCTAATGCTTGAACAAAATAAATCGTACTAGGGCTATCGTTTCTCCAATTGAAAGAACGTTTTGCCGTTGTTGTAGACATAAAGCCTTTTGGTAAATTGTCCATTGCGGCGCGGTTTTCTAAAGTTGAAATCGCTTTTCCGTCTATTGCATATACTTGCGTTTTCTCTGGAAACATAGACCAAGGAACCAAGTAAGAGAATGGTTTTTCAATCGTGTTAACTAGAACATACTTTCCATCAGGAGAAACATTAACACTTTTGTATAAATCTGCAGGAGCCCATAATTGATCTGCTCCGTTGATATTTACTAAGTGGATTTCACTTGCTGCTAATTGTTCGAAATTATGTTCATCTGTTTTTGATTTTATTAAATCAGGATACGTTCTGTTTTGCGTTTCCTTCCCTTTAGATTCTAAGATTGTTGGACCATTTGGAACAACTTCACTTTTAGAAAGGTATTCAGGTTGTCCTTTAGGAAACTGATAGGTAAAAAGTGTTTTACTGTCTTGATTCCAAGTAAATGTTGTACCTATATTTCCATTTAAGTTTGCCGCAGTCAATTTTTTTGCACTTTTAGCTTTCAGATCGATTACCCACAATTCAACCCCTTTATCTGTAACATTGTTAACTGCTAAATATTGATCATCAGGAGAGAAGCTAAAACCATAGTAACGACCGTTTGTAGGTAGACCTGCAATTGCCACAGGAGTTCCCGACGTACCCAATTGAATTTCTATTTTTGTTGAGAAATTGATTCCGGCTCTCGTATTTGTTTTAGGATTGATGCGTGCACCTCCGACGCGAAGTTCCGTTTGTGCAACATCTTCAATAGAACGATACATTGGTGTGTAAACGTAAACAAAATACTGATGTTTACTGTCTCTTAGGATTGATGGGGCACGGTTCACATCAACCAAATCAAGAATTTCCTTGCTCGGCGTTTGATACCCCGATGTTTGTTGCGCCCAAATTAGGGAAGTACAACCCATTCCGAGTAAGAAGCTAAAAACTACTTTTTTCATGTTTGTTATTTTGGAAGTTGAAATTTACCTATAAAACGCGTAAAGCGCATGTGTTTTGTGTAAATTAAGTCGATTTTACCGAATTGTGTTAATAACTCCGTTGAAAAACTGAGCCCAAACCGCCGAGAACAAGCCTACTTGTCGCTTATTTTTGTAATAATAAACACCAACGATATGCTAGGAACTTTAATCAAAAAGAAACTGTCCGATAATCAAGTTGCAAATATTTTTATTAATGCAATTTTTGATACCGTAGACAATGGATTTCCAGAAGTTGCCCAAATGATCAATGAAGACGTGGCTTTTGTTACTTCACCAGAAATCATGGGGAACCAATCTGGAGAGTTTGCGCTTATTGTTATTATTGGAAACTTAAGTTTTTTAGAAAGCACATTTGAGCCGAACCAAGCTGCTAGAATCGAAGATTTAATCATTAATAAATTGGCTGATGTTTACGACATGGATACAATTTCCTTCCGTAAATTGGTGAAAGAATATAAGTCGTTTATGTCACGTGTGAATCATCCGTCAAAAAACGTGGTGTACGGCATGTCCAAAGCGATCTTTTTCAAGTATGGTTTAAACGAGCGTCAAGACGAATATTTCAGAAAAATGAACACGCCAAATCCTTTGTTCTTAAAGCGTATGCATGAGGTGGTGAATAGTTTTATCTGGAATTGGGACGCCTTTTTCAAACGATACAGAATCAATTAATAACTACGTATTACGCACTGAAACAACACATTAAAATCCAATTTCTTTTTGAAGTTGGATTTTTTTTTGTATCTTCTCTTTTAGTAAACCCGATTTTTTCATGAGTAAGGGAAATGACCGATAGCAACTGATCTCAGCCCGGGCGATGCGGTGGTAGCTAAATGATGGGGAAGAGGAGTGAACGCGTATGTGCCACTGCGACCGAAGGAAGCACGTGGCGGAAAGCTGGTGAACCCTTTTTCACGAATTTACTAAAACGCTTAGACCGAAGTTGGCTGCCTCTTTATTTTTTTTATTTGGGCGTTTCCTCTCCTTCCCCAAGGTGACTTGGGGGAAGAGGTCGGGCTATTCGTTGCAAGTTTTCCGTTCATGCTTCACGAAAAAGCTTTTCACTACTATCCCTAACGCGAAAAGATTTTCAAGATAAAGTAACGAATGTGAATAAACGTTCTTTCTTTCAAAACTTTCCCCTTATGAAGGTGAATCACCTGCAAATACAAAGAATTTACTGTCTTCGATTGGAATATTTTTCAGCGAAGAAGATTGTTGGCTTTCACTTGTATATTAATTCACTAAAATTAATTAATTTAGCTACCAAATAGATGAAAATTGTCAGATAGTATCGTCATAATACCTACGTATAACGAAAGTGAAAACATCCAAGCCATGGCTAAAACCGTTATGGAATTGGAGAAAGATTTTCATATTCTCTTCGTAGATGATTCTTCTCCCGATGGAACCGGAAACCTTATAAAAGAGTTGATGAATGTTTATCCTGACCGTATTTTCTTAGAAGAACGAGCGGGTAAACAAGGACTTGGGACGGCCTATATTCATGGATTTAAGTGGGCCTTGGCAAGAAATTATGCTTATATTTTCGAGATGGATTGTGATTTTAGTCATAATCCTAAGGATTTAATTCGCTTGTACAATGCGTGTGCGGTTGATGGTTACGATTTTAGTATTGGGTCGCGTTACACTAAAGGAGGAAAAGTGTCGAATTGGCCATTTAAAAGATTATTACTTTCCTTTTTAGCAAGTGTTTACGTCCGAATGATTTTGTGGATCGGTATTCGTGATACAACAGCGGGATTTAAGTGTTATTCTCACGAAACTTTGCAAACAATCAAGTTAGACAACATTACGTTTAAGGGTTACGCATTTCAGATTTGTATGAAATACGCAGCCTTAAAAAACGGATTTAAAGCAAAAGAAGTTCCGATTACTTTTGTAGATAGAATTTATGGAGAATCTAAAATGAGCTCTTCTATTTTTAAGGAAGCGTTTATTGGAGTGTGGAAAATGAGACGAATGAAGCTATGAAAAATACGTATTTGATTAAACAGGCAACACTTATCAATGAAGGTAAAGAATTTGTTGCTGATGTGTTCATAAAGAATGGGATTATTGAGCGTATATCTTCTGGTATTCAAGAGGTTGGTGTGGAAGAGATTGATGGAAGTGGAAAGTACCTTATTCCAGGTTGCATTGATGATCAAGTTCATTTTAGAGAGCCAGGATTGACGCATAAGGCAAATATTGGAACAGAATCGGCTGCAGCCGTTGCGGGGGGAATTACCACATTTATGGAAATGCCTAATACGGTTCCCAATACTTTAACGCAAAAATTATTACAACATAAATACGATTTGGCTGCCGCAACTTCATTTGCGAATTACTCTTTTTTTATGGGGGCGTCAAACGATAATATAGAAGAAGTTCTTAAAACGAATCCGCAAAATGTGTGTGGAGTTAAGGTGTTTATGGGCTCTTCGACAGGGAATATGTTAGTGGATAGCGAAACTACATTGAATGCTATTTTCTCACAAGTTCCAATGTTAATTGCAACGCATTGTGAAGATGAGCAAACGGTAAGAACAAATTTGGAACGAGCTAGAGTTCAGTTTGGAGAACAAATTCCAGTGCAAATGCATCCGATTATTCGATCTGAAGAAGCATGTTATTTGTCGTCATCATTGGCTGTTTCATTGGCTAAAAAGCATAATGCAAAACTTCATGTTTTACATATTTCAACCGCGAAAGAGTTGGAATTGTTTGATAATACCATTGCGTTACAAGATAAAAAAATCACGGCGGAAGCTTGTGTGCATCACCTTTGGTTTTCAGATGAAGATTATGAGGAAAAAGGGAATTTTATAAAATGGAATCCTGCTGTTAAAACAAAATCAGATAGAGATGCTATTTTGCAAGGGGTACTTTCCGATAAAATTGATGTGATTGCTACCGATCACGCTCCACATACTTTGGAAGAGAAAGGGCAGGATTACTTGTCAGCTCCTTCTGGTGGACCTCTTGTACAGCACGCGTTATTAACGATGTTGGAATTGATGGAACAAGGGAAAATTTCATTTGTAAAGATTGTTGAAAAGATGGCTCATAATCCAGCTGTTTTATTCCAAATCGAAAGACGAGGTTTTATTCGTGAAGGATACTTTGCGGATTTAGTATTGGTTGAGAAAAGAGAACAAACGGTAGAGAAATCAAATCTTTTATATAAATGCGGTTGGTCGCCTTTCGAAGGGCAACGCTTTCAGTATAGTGTTAAAAAAACGTTTATCAATGGGGCGATTGCATATGCTGATGAGAAGCCAATTTTCACTAATACAGGACAACGTTTAACATTTCTACGATAATATGCGTTTAGCCGTTTTCTTTTTATTGGCAATACTTTCTTTTTCTTCATGTAACTTACAAAATAAGAGTAATAGTGAAGTTTTAATTGAGGCACCAAAAGTACTTCTTGAGAAAAAGGAGATGGTTCGTTTACTTGCTCATGTTTCGCTTATTGAATCCGCTTATGCTGTAAAATATGTACAGTTAGTTAGGTATTCTGAACCATTGAGTAAAGATGTGGAGGTGTATTTGAAAGAAAATGGAGTCTCTGTTGCTGAGTTTGAAGAGAACATTCGTTATTACACTACACAAAGTATTGTTTGGGTGGAAATGCAAGAAGAAATTACTTCCTTGTTAAGAGAAGAGCAACAAAAGATTCAACCGCCTCAATAGCTTACTTCTGAATATTAAAGACGGTTGCTGACGCTTGTGCAGTAGGTGTAATTAATATGTCATTCATATTTACATGCGAAGGTCGCGTGGCTGCAAATACTATAATTTCTGCAATGTCTTTTGCTATAAGAGGTTCAAAACCATTGTAAGTTGCATCTGCTTTATCATGATCACCTTTATAACGTACGATAGAGAATTCTGTTTCAACGGCTCCTGGAGCTACGTTTGTAACCTTAATGTTGTTTTGTACAAGGTCAATTCGCATGGAACGAGATAGTGCATCAACTGCGTGTTTTGTTGCGCAGTATACATTGCCAGATGGATACACTTCTTTTCCTGCAATACTTGCGATATTGAAAATGTGACCTTGGTTATTTTGTTGTAATAAAGGTATCACACATTTAGAAACGTGTAAAAGACCTTTGATGTTGGTGTCAATCATTCGATTCCAATCATCGAGCACTCCATTGTCGATTGTATCTCTTCCTACTGCCAATCCAGCATTATTGATTAAGATTCCAATGTTATTTTTCACCTCTAGTGGTAGAGTATCTACCATGTTATTTACGGCTTCAAATTCACGAACGTCAAGTACTTGGTGAATAACAGAAGGACTGTTTTGTTTACATTTTTCGCTAACAGCATCTAATTTTTCACTTCTTCGACCTGAAAGAATCAAAGGGAATCCCATTTCAGCAAAAGCGTATGCGCAAGCTTCTCCTATTCCTGAAGTAGCTCCTGTAATGAAAACGTATTTTTTGTCCATGTCGTAAATTTAGTTTGATTTGTCCTTTTTGGCAAGTTTTTGTATTGAAATTTTCTTTGGATCGATAAGGATCAAACCTATTAGTAGGAGTGCAATTTGAACAGGGATTTTATAGCGGATAATAGCTCCAAGAACTGGCGTAACCCAACCAATTATCAAAGCAAATGAAAAAGCAAAAAAGAGTAAGGCGATAAGTATATCTACATCTTTTTTATTTAGTTTTCTTCTCTTCCAAATAGCAAAGCTTAAAAAAGCAGAAATGAGAAGGGTATCAAAAATGCTATACCATTTTAATATGTGATGGGGTGGGTCATTAAAAAAAGGACGGAAAAGAGATATTGAAAGTGCTTCTGGAATGTTTTTTAACAGTTGTTTAGGATCGTCTAGTATAAGAGTAGGTTCGATGTAACTTGCGCTTGGACGACCTTTGTCATACAAAACCCACGGTTTTTCATTCGGATAAAGGGTACATGGGATTGCTTTATGCATTTTACCAGGGCGCAGATATTCACCCGGAATGATTTCCGTTACATAGACAGAATCACCTTGTATATCAACGTATTTTAATTCGTAGCCGTTGATAATATAGATACAGGTATCTCCTCTTGCGTGAATCCCCCCTTTTCCCATATTATTGAAATCAAATTGATGTGTACTTAAACGTTCAACGACAGGATGACCAATTTGAGTGAACAACGATAGTGTAACAAGTGTTAATGTAAGTGAAAGACTTATCCAAGCCGTTTTTCTTGAAGTGTAATGGAACAGTAAGTAAATCAATAATGAAAATAGGATGAAAAAGAAAATATAGAATTTAATAATGATAATAAGCCAAGCTCCAATAACAAAAGCGAGAACTGATTTTGTTTTCAATGGGAGGTGCAACCCATATAGTAACAAGCCTAATCCTAGGATGATAAACGGTTCTTTAATGATTGTACTTGACCAAAATAATAGGTTGGGAGCAAAAAGTAGTATTAGGAAACAACCTGACAGACTTACTTCACTCCTTTTGTTTGAGTATAAAGCGATGAGTAATAAACCAATTAAGGAAAAGAAATTGCAAATCATAAGATGTATGGCTATTTTTCCCATACTCATAAATCCAACCAATGTGTGAAAACGAATTAACATTCGTCCATCATTAATGATGAAATCAGTTGAACTATCCCAATGTGTTGTATTAAGAAGATAAGTGTATTTCAAGGATTCATCTAATCCAAAGAATAATTTTAGAAAATCTGATTTGTTGATAGTGTAAACCTTTAGTAATTCTTGACTGTCTTTAAAAAAGACATCTGCATCAGATAGAACTGAAGCATTTCCAAAAAGTTGAGAGTAATAATGAAGGAATATACTGCCAATAATCAGTTTAATGCAAAAAGCAAAAGGTAGTAAAAAACGAAAAGAAGCCTGTTTTTTTTTACCCAAAAAATACAGAAACCCAAAAAATAAAATAAAAATAGAAGCTTCGTAGATCATTTCCCTATATATAAATACAAATATATCAATCCTTAGGGATAAAAATGGCAGTTAAGTGGCGTGAAAAAGTCATTTTGTCACACAATTGACTTATGGCACAATCGTTGTGAAAGCTAGCGGAAATAATAGTTGACATGAGAAAAGGACAAATTAATGTACAAACGGAAAATATTTTTCCAGTAATAAAAAAGTTTTTATACTCGGACCACGAAATCTTTTTGAGAGAATTGGTTTCTAATGCAGTGGATGCGACTCAAAAGTTAAAATTCTTCTCTTCGAACGGAGAGTTTAAAGGTGAGTTAGGAGAATTAAGAGTAGAAGTAATTTTAGATAAAGCAGCAAAAACATTAACAATACGAGATAATGGTATTGGAATGACAGCTGACGAAATCGATAAATACATAAATCAAATTGCTTTTTCTGGTGCGGAAGAATTCGTACAAAAATATAAAGGCAAAGAAGGAGCTGAAAATATTATTGGTCATTTTGGACTTGGATTTTATTCCGCTTTTATGGTGGCTGAAAAGGTTCAAATTCGAACTTTAAGTTTTGTAGATGGTGCAGAAGCTGTTCAATGGGAAAGCGATGGTACACCTGAATACACAATTGAATCCATCGAAAAAGTTGGGCGTGGTACGGATATCGTTTTACATATTGCTGAAGATTCACTTGAATTTTTGGAAGAGTCTCGTGTTCAAGAGATATTAAATCGTTACTGTAAGTTTTTACCTGTTCCAATTATTTTCGGGAAAACAACAGAAACAATTTCTGACCCAAGTGGTGAGTTAGATGAAAAAGGGGAGGTGAAAACAATATCACAAGAGGTTGATAAGCAGATAAATACAACGCGTCCAGCATGGACGGTTTCACCTGCAGAATTAAAGCAAGAAGATTACACCTTATTTTATCATCAGTTATATCCTTCAACGATTGAAGAACCGTTGTTTCATATTCACTTAAATGTGGATTATCCATTCAACTTAACAGGAATTTTGTATTTTCCGAAAATCAAGGAAAATGTTGAGGTGCAACGTAATAAGATTAATTTGTACTCCAATCAGGTGTATATTACAGATAGTGTAGAAAATATTGTTCCTGAATTTTTAACGTTATTACATGGGGTTATTGATTCACCAGATATTCCTTTAAATGTTTCAAGATCTTACTTGCAAAGCGATGGAAATGTGAAGAAAATTTCATCACACATCACCAAGAAAGTAGCGGATAAATTGGCTGAAATGTTTAGAAACGATCGCACCGATTTTGAATCAAAATGGGATGATTTACAGGTTTTTGTTCAATATGGTATTTTGTCCGAGGACAAATTTGCTGATAAAGCTAAGAGTTTCAGTTTGCTTTCAAGTGTTGATACTAAATATTATACAGTTGAAGAATATTTAGAAAAGATTTCCGTTTTACAAACGGATAAAGATGGTAATCGAGTTGTTTTGTACACGAACAATGAGAAAGATCAATTTGGATTTGTTAAGAAAGCCCAAGATCGTGGATACGATGTGATTAAATTGGAAAGCCCTCTTTCTCCACACTGGATTGCGAAAATGGAACAAGATGTAGACAAAGTAACCTTTGCTCGTGTAGATGCAGATACGTTGGATAATTTGATAAAAAAAGAGGAGGAAATTCCTTCAAAACTATCTTCAGACGATGAGTCTAAAATCAAACCAGCTATGATTTCTGCCTTGAATGATGATAAAAAATACGAGGTGCAATTTGCTTCTATGCATGCAGATGACGCTCCAATCATTATTACTCAACCAGAATTTATTCGACGTATGATGGAACAACAGCGACTTGGAGGTGCGAATTTCTTTGGAGCTTTCCCTGAAAGATATAATGTTGTTATTAACTCCAATCACGATAAAATTGTCAACTTAGTGAATGCAGAGGATCAAGTTCGAACAGATAAAGCAAAACAGTTAATTGACTTAGCACTTTTAGCACAAGGTATGTTGAAAGGAAAAGAGCTGAATGCTTTTATCGAAAGAAGTATTGAATTAATCTAACTTAACATTAGGGTTACTGACGTAAGATAGTAACCCTTTTTCTCTTATGATCTGGTTATTAGGAATTATTATAGGCTGGTTTGCAACAAAATCCTTTTGGGGAATGTTCTTTGGGTATTTGATTGGCTCAGCAATTGATCGTATTCGAAATCAAGGGAAAGGATCCCCGCGTGGACCGCGCATGCAAGGATCGCGTTCAGCAGAAGATATTTATGCACATTATGCTAGACGTGCTCAACAATCTAACGATATTCCTTCCATATTGATGGCACTTTCAGCTGCAGTCATGAAAGCAGATGACAAAGTTTTGAAAGTGGAATTAAATTATGTTAAGTCGTTCTTTCAGCAACAGTTTGGACCACAGTTTAATGCAGATCATTTGCAAATTTTGAAAAAAAATCTAGAAAGTGAAATTCCACTTTCTCAAATTTGCCAAGATACGCGCTATAGAACAACTTTAGAGGTGCGTATGCAAATCATTCATTATCTATTTGGGATTGCGAATAGCGATAAAAATGTTTCACCTTCTGAATTGAATGTGATTACCAACATAGCAATGATGTTAGGTATCCCTCAAATGGAGTTTGAATCGATTAAGAATATGTTTTATCGTAATACTGATTCTGATTATAAAGTATTAGGCGTAACAGAAAATGCTACAGATGACGAAATTAAGAAAGCATATCGTGAGATGGCAAAGAAATTTCATCCCGATCGTGTGGCAGCAATGGGAGAGGAGTATCAAAAAGGAGCGAATGAAAAGTTTCAAAAGATTCAAGAAGCTTATGACGCAATCAAAAAGAATCGTGGCTTTAAATAACGTTTTTGTATCATATAGAAAACACTTGTTTATTAACAAAAAAAGTCCTCCCGAGAAATCAGGAGGACTTTTTTTATTTGTGTTTTTGATTATCTTTTGATGAAACGTTGTGTCCCATTTATTTCTTGAGAAGAGATGTTGATAAAATACACGCCTGATTCAAGGCTTGAAACATTCAATTCACTATGAGAAGTATCTACTTTTGTAGAGAATACAATTTTACCGTGAACATCAAGAATAGAAACTGAAGCTTTTCCTGTTAAACCTGATATGTTTATCACTGATGTAGAAGGATTAGGGAAAATTTCAATGTTTTTCATAGAAATTGTGTTCACACTTACGTTAGTTACGGATACACAAGTTGTTCTACCAGTACAATGATTGTCATTACGAACTGTAGCATAATAAGAACCTGGGTTTGTGGCGATAAATGTAGCACTTCGCTCTCCGTCAATTGGTTGATCATCTGCGCAATTGAACCATTGTATAGCGTTATTAGCGTCTGCAGTTACAGTCAATGTCATGTTTGAAGCACTTGCGACTGGTTCTGGTGTCACAAAAATATCCAGTAAATATATTTCTGATACAGCTGGACAACCATTTGCTGCGGCAATACTATTCGTTACTGTATACTCTCCAGGAGTACTTGAAGCGACATTAATTTCACCTGTAGTACTATTGATTGACAAGCCTGAACTTGAAGAGAAAACACCTATAGAACCCGCCATAATTGGTAGTGGGTTAGGATCTGACGCACAAAAAGTACTTATTGGATATGAAAACGCTGCATTAGGTAGATCCGTAATTGTAAGAGACGCTGTTGCAGATGTAAAACATGTTCCTGCCGTTGTATAAGTTATTGTATAGTTACCTAATGAACTTGCAGTAACATCAATTTCTCCTGTTGAATTATCGACAAAAACTAAACCATTAGAAGAGGTAAAAGTACCACCTGTATCTCCTGTTATTGTTGCAGAAATATTCGGACTATTCGCACATAAAGTTCCTGCTGGATAGGTAAAGGCAGCATTTTCTGTTGGGTTTATAGTGACATTGATAGCATTCGATGTCGCAGCGCATCCATTTGCATTGTTAAGTACAGCGGTATAGCTTCCTGATGTTGTTGCAGAATAAGTTGCTGTTGTTGCACCTGAAATTAATGTTGTTCCATTGTACCATTGGAAAGAACCTGTTCCTGTAGCGTTAAGCGGAACACTGTTTCCAGAACAAACACTTGTCATTCCTGTTGCACTAGCAACTGGAGTCATTGTATTTGCTGAATAAGAAAGGATGTAATTATTTTTTGTGCCAGTACAACTTGGAGAATAGAATGAGTTTGGCATAACCAAAATTGCATAGGTTCCTGCAGTTGTAATGTTTTGTGTGATCGTTGTAGAAGAACATGCATCGACGTACTGTCCAGCTAAAGCGGTTAATGAAGTGCAATTCGCGGCATCGTATAGAACTAATGCCCCTGGGAACTCAGTTTTAAGAGTGATGTTCACAGTTGTAGGATCTGTAATTGTGAATTTGTAATAATCTAGATCTCTAGTTCCTGTATTGGCTGAATAACTTCCCCAAATTACATCACCGCAAGAAATGTTCATCCCTGTAGCGCAGGATGTGTTTACTGTTTGTCCACATGTCTCATTTTCGGTAATAGATCCTAATGGTTGTGTTAGATCACATGAAGGGATATTTTCTACGCACACTAGGAAGGAACCATTATCAGCTTGAGCGCCGAAATAATTGTAAACTCTAAGATAATAAGTGTTTCCAATTGTTAAATCTCCAATGTTAATCGACTCTAAACCTGTTGCTCCAGTTTCTGTAATGTCATCTTCATCAGAACAACCAAGTAAGGATAATCCTGTACAAGTACCTTCATACAATTCTACGACCAAATCAAAACCATTTGATTGTGTTGCTATCGTGGATTGAGCCAAGATGGAAACCGATTCGGTAGTTGCTTGAAAGCTGTACCAAACATCTGTTGAAGGAGTTGCTCCTGGAGTACATGCTGCTGGAAGACCAGAACCTGAAGCTCCCATTATAGACCCTGAAATAGGGGAACAGCTTGCGGATGGTGTTAATGGCGTTGCTGTTGAACAAATGTTATTTGCTGGAGTATTATAGCCAATAATTTTTAAATCATCTATTGCCATACCTCTTGAAGCTAAATTCCTATCATTAAAGTAAAAACCTATGTGAAAATTTGCAGATAATTCTGCTGCTGGAATGGTTATATATAAGTTGTTCCAACCTGTGGTTGAGGTGGGTAAATTATAACCATCGTAATTTGACCATACTCCATGAGTACCCAATTTGTTCACTAGAAGGTAAGCTTCTTCGTTATTTACTTTTTTAACATAAGACTTGAAAGAAATACGAACCGAATCATATCCTGTTAAATTAAAGTTTTGTGAAAAAATGGCGTCGTCTGATTGACATGCGCATTGTTCATCATTCACGGCAATAATTCCTGAACCTATTGCCGGGGTGGGAATTTGGAAATTCGCTGAACTTCTAGATGAACTTGTGCCATGTATGAAACCTGGACCTGAGTTATCACTCGCTGAGATCCAATCGACAGGAGAAACCTCAAAATCTTGAGTGTAAATTGTCGTTTGTGCGGTTGAGTTTAAAGCTACAAATAGCCCTAAACTAAACAATAATACATTTTTCATAAGTAAGTAGTAGTTTAATTAGTTGTTTTCTTTTTCAATCACTGTAGCTTCCTTTACATTTATTTTGTGTTGGAAAGAAACAGGAGTTTTTTCAAGACGAATAGCTTTAGGTTGCTCTACAGATTGTTCATTAGAATTGTTTTCTAATTGTTTTGGTTCTGTTTTTATTGAAGAAGCATTTGATTTAGGCATTTCTTTTTGCCCATAAGAGTTACTTGTCCACAACACCAAGAATGCGAAACAAATAGTAGTAATAATTTTTTTCATGTTTTTGTTTTTATTTAAGGGTGTAAATATCTAAATAAAAATGAATTATGCAATTTTAAGCGATTATAATTAACAATGAAAAATAACGAAAACAATCAAAAAAGAGAAAGGAAGAACGCAAGGAGCAAGACGACGCATTGATAGAAAACTTTAGTGTCATTAAAGTTTTCAGTTTTCTAAAAATGGTTTCTCCAAAAAAAATAGCTACTTTTATTCATGTCGTTCGCTGAAGAAAAACAAAAGTATCATCATGTGAATGGCATATTTAATTCTGCCTTTTCTATTTAGAGACTGGAGAATGAAGAAAAGAATATATTTGAAATTATGATAGGAAATGCACTTTACATACATTGGGATGTAACACCAGAAATTATTGAAGGACTAAGAGCGCCTAATTTTTATAGTTTACTTTTTGTAACAGGACTTATATTGGGCTATTTTGTCATTCGTAGAATGTTTAGATTTGAAGGGGTTAAAGATGAAGTTCTTGATAAGTTAGTGATGTATATGGTAGTTGCAACGATAGTAGGAGCAAGACTTGGGCATGTATTCTTCTACGATTGGAGTTACTATAAACATCATTTAAGTGAAATACCTCAAGTATGGCAAGGAGGTTTAGCGTCACACGGTGGTGCAATTGCTATTGTGATTGCCTTGATTATCTTTTCTAAGAAAGTATCCAAAACACCTTATCTATGGATATTTGATAGAATTGCCGCGCCAATTGCATTAGCTGGAGCGTTTATTCGTTTCGGAAACTTAATGAACAGTGAAATTGTAGGGCGTGTAACAGATGTGCCTTGGGCATTTGAATTTGTTCATTATGTAAATGAAAACGGAATGATAGATCCATCTCCAAGGCATCCAGCTCAATTGTATGAAGCAATCATGATGTTGGTTATTTTTGCCGTCTTGAGATATATGTATTGGAAAAAAGGAGCATGGAAAAATCCTGGAACTATCTTTGGTACTTTCTTAATCTTATTGTTCTCAGGAAGATTTATTGTTGAATTCTGGAAAGAAGGACAAACAGCATTTGATCAAACACTGACGATTAATACAGGACAATGGTTATCTGTTCCTTTTGTTGTAGCAGGAATCATTATTCTTGGATTTGCTATGAATAATAAAAAGAAGGCTTTGAATTAATCCAAAGCCATTCTGATTCTATATTCCTTGGGGAATGGGTTGTTATACCTGTTCCCCATATTTTTTATCCAACCTAGCTGACTGCCACCATAGCAAATGGCACAATTGCCAATGGGTGTTTCAGAAGGAAGCTTAGGAGTCTCTCCTTTTAAATAGTGTAAAGCTGTCCATTCATCCACTTCTATTTCAGGTAGAAAATGTTGGATAGCATGAGAATACGCTAAATGTTGATCGACAATAATTCCCTTTCTGGAGAGTTCGCCTATCGTTGTTCCCCATAAAATAATATGAAGGTTGTTTTGGAGTAATAACATATTTTCTACTTGCTCTGTTGGAGCAGCTAATAATCGTTCGTTAAATTGAAAGATTGAAAGATCACTGCAGTCAATAATGGATTGTAATGATTCTAGGTCTCTATATGGAACTAATATTTGTTTCTTCGTTTTTTTTGCTTTTCGATTATCAGAACTGCATTTTTGAAGTATAGCGATGTAAAAACCTTCGGTTTGGGATTGTCCCGGAAAGCCATAAAAACCAATCCCGTCACGGCCTGTAAAAAAACCTTCAGGTGTGGGGATGGAAATCAGATCTGCATCATAATGATCAAGCATCCATTTCACATTGTTCTCATTTTCTGATGAATTAAAAGTACAAGTGGAATAGATGAGGTAGCCTCCTTCTTTTAACGTATCCCAAACATCTTCAATAATGGAACGTTGTCTTTCGGCACACATTTGAACATTTTCTAAAGACCATTCATTCCTACTCGCAGGATCTTTGCGAAACATACCCTCACCAGAACAAGGGGCATCAACCACTAAAGCATCAAAGAAATTGGGAAGGCGCTCAAAATCGGAAGGCGCATTATTGGTGACAACATTATTTTTGTATCCCCATTTGCAAATGTTCTCTTTTAAAATTTTAGAACGACTATTTACAATTTCGTTACTAACCAATAGACCATGGTTGTCTAAATAACTGGTGATTAAGGTTGACTTTCCTCCAGGAGCGGCACATAAATCTAATACAACAGATGTTTGTGGAAGTTTGATTTCTCGAAGTACATAATCCAATACCATCGAACCCGCTTCTTGAGGATATAAACAACCTGCATGAAATAATGGGATTTTAGTGAAAAGTGGACGTTCAGGTAAAAAGTAGCCATGCGCACACCAAGGAATAGATGTGGGACTGTTGAGTTGTGGTAGGGGTTTTTGAGGGTTGGTACGAACGCTCGTTGGTGATTCACTGCTTAAACCATCCAAAAGAGCTGTACCCAAATACAGGTCTTCCGTGACGTATTTTATAAAATCGGGTGGAAATTCAATCATTTTGCAAAAATACTACATTCTGCTTTTTTTGATTTATTTCGAAACAAGAACTTTTATTTTTTTTTCATTTTTTGGCTCTGCTATTGCTCGACGTCCTATTTTATGACCAACTACCCAATGAATTGTTGAATCATCATGAACGACGTACACCGTGTTTTTTTCGGATAAACTTAAACGAGCATCCTTTAGGATTTTGGAAACCAATTGGTCTCCTTGCATGCCAATTGGAGAAATACGATCGCCATCTTGCCATTTGCGAATGATTAAAGGACCATTAATTTTATCCACATTGAGGTAGATACTATCTTTATTATAAAAAAGAGGAAGATCAACCACTTCTTCGACACTTAAAACAGGTATAGATTCCGAACGCTCAAAATGAAAAAGAAAAGCTTTGTCTTTATATTGAATATGTTGGAGAGGTGGAACACCAATAATCAATGCACCATTTTCCAAATCTGACCAAGCAAGAAAACGCTCTACTACAAATCGAGGTTGTTTCCATGCATGAAGTAAAATAAACCAATCGTTGTCAGTGAAATCAATGAAATCGATGAGGTCTAAACGATGATGAGCGTTTATCTTTTCTATAAATGGTTGTAACTTCTGTTCTTCAAATGCGAGGGAACGCTGAAAAATGTTAGACAAGATTAAAACATGATCTAAAAGAGTAGGAAACGCATTGTGTAACAAAGGTAGGAAATGATTACGCCATTTGTTACGAGTGAAATCAGATTCAAAATTGGAAACATCATCCCGCCATGGAATTCCCTTATTAATAGCGTACGCTCGAATGTTTTCCTTTGTGTGATACAAAAACGGGCGATAAATAGTTTCTTGTTGTTGACGTAATCCTGCCAATCCTTTCATTCCTGCATCACGAGTAAGGTTCATATAGAACGACTCTAATAAATCATCAGCGTGGTGCCCCGTAATAATCGGATTTCCCTTCGCTACTTCTTTGAAAAAAGAATATCTAAAATCCCTAGCTAAAGCCTGAAAATTTCCTTTCCCTAAAGGAATGTCATATTGTTTTACAGTGCATAGAAGGCCAAATTTCGAGGCGAATGCTTCCACTAATCGTTGATCTAAATCACTGTCTTCCCCGCGCTTTTGATAGTTGACATGCAACAAATGCAATTGAAAACCCTGCGACAATAAATAGTAAGCCAATGCCATAGAATCCAAACCACCACTACAAGCTACATATAACGTTTGTGAACGAAAAGGAGAGAGGAAGGAAATATCTACTTTCATACTTGAAAAGGAGCTAAAATTCGACCAACCTTAATTAAACATTCTTCGTATTCCTTCTCTGGAATACAATCTATCGTAATAGCACCGCCAACAGCACAAGAAAGCGTTTTTGTTGAAAGATTCATCGTAATGCTTCGAATAACCACATTCCAATCAAAATCACCGTTTGGTTCTACAATTCCGACAGAACCAGCATAAATTCCACGCTTAAAAGCTTCGTATTTTTCACTGTGGTTCATCGCACTTATTTTCGGAGCGCCCGTCATGCTTCCCATAGGAAAAGTTGCCTTTATGATATCCGATGTTTTACAATCTGTCGAAAGCTCACAAGTGACTGTAGATATCATTTGATGTACCGTTGGAAACGAATAAATGCCAAATAACTCAGGAACTTTTACACTCCCTTTACATGCAATTTTAGACAAATCATTACGCACTAAATCAACAATCATCACATTTTCAGCACGCTCCTTTGGATCCAACAAAAGCCCATTTTTCAAATCCTCATCAGTAGTAATATTTTGGCCACGAGGAGCCGTACCTTTGATAGGTTGCGTCATTAAATGGTTTCCCCGACGTTGCAAATACCGTTCAGGACTCCCACAAGCCAAAGCAAAATCATCATATTGAAAAAACGCCGAAAAAGGCGCCGAAGTAATTTCATTTACCGTTTGGTAAATCGAAATAGGGGAAATGTTTTCCACGTCATTTGCAACAAATTCCTGGCAATAATTGATCTCATAAAAATCCCCCTGCTGAATATGTTCCTTTAATTTAATAACCGTTTCAAGATACTTTTCTTTCGACGTTTGAGGTTTGAACACCGCAGGGAAAGCCTGTTTATTCCGAATGAGTAGAGAAGATAAAGTACATTTTGCCGCCTCGCTCAAATGCGATATATCCGTGTGTTCACCGTCCAGTTTCACATATTCTTCAGCAACCACAAATAACAATAAAGGCGCCTGAATTACATCCTTGTTTTCCGACGTGAGCGCCTCCACCGAATTCTTCACATCATAAGATAATAGCGTAAAAATCGGATTCCCTTTGTACGTTTCCATGAAAGCATCCAAAGCAAGAAAGTCAACATCCACATCAAAACGCAATACAGCCTTACAATTAAAACCAAAATGCCCACGATGCGCATTGTCATACAGAAAAAAAATCCGGTTTTCCATCCCCACAAAGATAGAAATAATCCGATTTCATCGCCATTCCGTTTCCCGCCCAGATTCATCCGCACATCCCCAAGCCCAACGCAAGAAAGCTACCACCCCACCATAAACCAGCATATAAAAACAAAGACAATCATTTGGGCGTTTCCCTCACTTTCCCCAAGTGAACTTGAGTAAAGTTCAGGTCGGGCTATCCGCTATATCTTTTTCACTGCGTTTCAAAAGTATGCCGCTCCTATCCCTAACGCGAAACCCCACTTCGCAATGATATCAAGGGCTAAGAGGTTAGTTGCCTTTTTGCAATAAAAACCTCCATTTTTTAGAAAATATTTTTTCTGTGAAAAAAAAGTGTATCATCTTGGATTGTAATCTATTTTGTTATATGTTCGTAGAAATAAAAACTGAAAAAGAACTTTCCTTCGTGATTTGAATTGCGGTAAAACAAGGAGTTAGTGGCAATGCTAACGGACAGTCCCTTAAAAACAAATGACACAATAAGAAAATGGAAAAGAGAATATTTAAATGTTTGGTTGCTTCACCAGGCGACACTAAAGACGAAAGAGAATTGTGTTTGAAAATTTTTAAAGAACTAAACAAAGGAATTGGAGAAAGTTTCTGCTTCACTATTGAGGAACGAATGTGGGAGCATAACACCAGACCAAGTTTTTCAGGTGATTATAGCCAAGCTACAATTAGCGACCAATTAGGAAATGATTATGACGTATTTGTTGGTATAATGAACCAAAATTTTGGGACAGAAACCAAAGTTGCAGGTTCGGGGACAGAAGAAGAGTTTAATAACGCATACGAACGACTAAAAAATGAAGAAAACGTTGAAATAATGTTTTATTTCAACGATACACCTATCAAACCAAGTGCAATTAACACAAGCGACCTAAACAAAGTTAGAGATTTTAAAAAGCGAGTTGGGGATTTAGGTGGTTATCATTGGACATACAACGGAACTAACGATTTTGAAGACACATTCCGAACTCATCTAACTGACTATTTTGTCAAACTTTACAGCAAAGAAAAATCGGGTTCAACAAAGGTAAACGTTCAATTTGAAGTTCTTAGAGCGAAGTTTAAAGAAAACCTTGACGATTCATTACAAGCATTTAGTTCGCAACCTATAATTTGGGTTGACCCTGTTATTAGTAATACAAACGAAATTTCCCAAAACCCTGACGAAAACTATACAAGACGAATAGATGTAATTGAAATAATTAATAATCCTGAATCAATTATTTTCAATGCACCACCACAATTTGGGCTAACTTCGTTAGCCCATTATATGGTTCTTCAATCTTGGGAAAGAGGCAATTTTTTGCTTTATCTGGATTCTCATAAAACAAAATCTCACAATATTCATAACGCTGTCATTAGGGAAACAGAAGCCATTGGCTTAAAAATATCAGACGTAAAAGCAATTATCCTTGATTCTTGGAATAGTTATGAGTTAGATAGTTTTAAAAGGCTAAAAAACTTATCAGATTCATACAAAGACATTCCTATAATCGTTATGCACACTATTGAAGATGCCAAGTTCTTAAAAGAACCTAATGACATTAAAATAGAAAGAAATTTTAAGCAACTTTTTTTATTAGCACTTCCGAGAACTCAAATCAGAAAAGTAGTTGCAGAATACAATAAAGTTAAAGAAATAGGCATAGAAGATAACGTATTGACAAAGGTCATTTCAGACTTGGATGTTCTTAATATTCATAGGACGCCTATGAACTGTTTGACATTGCTGAAAGTTGCCGAAAAATATTTTGACGAAAGTCCTATTAATCGAACTGATATGATAGAAAAAGTGCTGTTCGTTTTATTCAATATGGACGGCATTCCAAGATACAAAACGAAACCCGATTTAAAAGACTGCGAGTATGTATTAGGTCGTTATTGCGAAATGATGATACGAACAGACAAGTATTGTTTTTCAAGAGATTCTTTTATAAAAGAACTAAAAGAATTTTGCAAAGAAAAACTTATAGATTTAGAAGTGGAAGTTGTATTTGATGTTTTGGTTTTAAATCATATCATAGTAAAGCAAGAATTTGACTATTGTTTCAGATCTTCATTTTGGGTTTACTATTTTGCTGCAAAACGAATGGATAATGACAAAAATTTTGCGGATTATATTTTTACCTCTAAGAAATACGTTTCATTTCCTGAAATAATTGAGTTCTACACAGGCATTGATAGAAATAAAATAGACGCACTTGAAATATTGACAAAGGACATTAAAGAAACGTGCGACATTGTAAATTCTAAAGTCAGACTAACAGGCGATATGAATATTTTTTCGCAAATACATTGGCAACCTACAGAAGAGCAAATTCAAACAGCTCAAAATCAGCTTAGTGAGAATGTTTTAAGTTCAGGATTGCCTGATGATATTAAAGACCAACACGCTGACAAGACATACAATCAAATAAGACCATATAACCAAAGCATACAGGCTTTTTTTGAAGAATATTCGCTGCACAATTTAATGCAAAAGATTAGAACTTCTTCAAGGGCTTTGCGAAACAGCGACTATGTAAACCCTGATGCTAAACGGGAAATTTTCAACGAAATATTAAGAAGTTGGGAGCAAATTTCAAATGTTTTGCTTGCGCTTACACCAATACTTGCTGACAAAGGTAGTGCAGGTTTTGATGGGCACAGCTTTACGCTTCAAGGTGATTTCGGAGATACTTTTGAAACAAGATTAAACAGAATCATACAAGTTAACATGACTAATGTTGTTGGCTTCTTTAAAGACGACATATATTCTGGCAAAATCGCGCCTCTTTTGTATGAGCATTTTACAAACTCTAAAAACCCTAATAGCAAACACAAAATAGCATTGTTACTTGTCTTTTGTCGTCCAAGAGAATGGCGTAAACACATCCATGATTACATAGTAAATCTTAACAAAAACTCTTTTTACCTATATGACATTCATAATGCGTTATTAGCGAAATATAATTTTGATTTTACGACAGAAGAAGAACGAAGAGAAATTTCATTATTAGCTAAAATGTGTTTTGCAAAACACGAATTTGGTTCCAAGACTCCAACTGTAGCAGAACTAAAAAGAGTTGTGTTACCTAAGCCAAAGATAGACAATGAACAGGAATAATCAAAAAAGCACAGCCACCAACAGCGGTTTGGGGATATGGCGGGGAAAGCGCTTCGTATGAGCATTAGTGATATAAATTCGCCACATTACCAAGCCACAAAACGTTATAGAGAATTTTAAAAGACGAAAAGCACAAAAAAAAATAATGGACAATAAAGTAGAATATATTACAAGACTTTTTCAAAGGACAAGTAACAAAGCAATTGAGAACTATTGTTTGACAAGACTTTGGCACAAACTTGACAATGATGAAATAAAAATTATTCCGCAACAATATGTTGGTAGACATACGGACAAATATGCTTTAACAGACATTTATCTACCTCAATTTAAACTACATATTGAAGTAAATGAACCAGCGCACTACGTTTCCAATGACAGAATTTTGGCTGACGAAATGCGAAAGAAGGAAATTGAAAATAATACTGGGCATAAGTTATTAGTTATTGACTGCCGACCTGATTTAAAAGAAATTCATAAACAAATTGACGATATTGTTACTGAAATCAACAATCAAGTTACTATTCAAAAAAAGAATGGCACATTCAAGCCTTGGCAGCCAGACATAGAAAGTAATCCTGACTACTGGAAAAACATAGGGACAATTAAAACCTCTGACGAAATTTGGTTTCGCAATATTGAAGACATTTGTAAATTATTTGACGCAGATTTTAACAAAACTAAGCGTGGCTTTCAAAGACGTGGTGGCATTTTTCACCCAAACAGTAATACTCATTTATTATGGTGGCCTTCTGAAAAAACTCGAAGTGGATGGTTAAACACATTAAGTCAAAACGAGCAAGAAATTATTGAAACACACAGTGACAGCAATACGAAAGCTACACATTATAACAATCACTTAAACAGTCCACAAAAACGAATCGTATTTTTTCACCATAAAGACATTTTAGGTCTGACAAGTTATAAGTTTAAAGGAGTATTTGCTTATTACAGTTCAAAAAGCAGTCCAAGTATTGGGACTGTTTGGAAAATGGTAGAAAATGAACTGAAAATTAATCTTGATGAATAAAAAAAAGCCCTATAACAGCAGCTACCCAAAAGTGGCGGCACAGTGGTTAAATCAAGCTTTGTGCTTCTATCAAGCTTTATGCTTGGTGGACAGTGAAGTGCTCCGAAATCGCCACCTTCAGGTAGCTGCAAAACGTTATGCCTAATTTTCAAACCGAACTATGCTAAAAAACAAAGAAATTATAAAAGCCGAGTTGAAAGAACTTAGACAAACAGGTAGATTTTTTCTTTACGATGTAGCAATCTCTGAAAAGAAACTGACATCTGAGCAAATCGAACAACTTGAAGATTCTGATAGATTTAAAGAATATAAGAAAAATTCAATTGACAAAAAATCAGCTTACCAAAGATGGTTTACTAAATCCTATAATGTAGTTAAGACTTTACTTCCTGATAGACACCAAGAATTTTATGTTTTATATAAAGACGATAAAAGGAAAAATAATGAAATAGGTTTTCTAACTTATACAATTAGTGATTATTTCTTAGGTCTTGTTGTAACGAAAGGTTGGGATAAGATAGAAGCTGTAAATCCGTTTTCTGCGTTTTACTCCAAAATGGAAATTCAATTAACCATTCTTGATTCTTGCTATGATTTATTAGACTCTAAATTAGCTGATATTCAAGGAATACTTCAATATGAATTGTTTGAAAATGAGCTTCAAGCAGCAAAAGACCTTCTTAATAAAAAATATAATAGGGCAGCTGGTGCTTTAGCAGGTGTAACTCTTGAAATTCACCTCTCAAAAGTTTGTGAAACACATAATATAAAATTCAGAAAACAACATCCAACTATTTCAGATTTTAATGAAGAGTTAAAAAAGTCTGATTTAATTGATATGCCGACCTGGAGACTAATTCAACGACTTGGAGATATTAGAAATATGAGTGTTCACTCAAAAGAGAGAGAACCATCGAAAGACGAAATAGAAGATTTAATTAAAGGCGTTGAAAAACTAATCGCAGAACTTAATTAGAGCTAAAACTGTAGCTAATAACTAAGCTTTCGTCTTGACCGGAGGACAAGAGATGAAAGCCCGTTGAACGGAACCGGTTAAATAGCATAAAATATTATGGAGTTATCGAAGAGTAGCATTAAGATATCAGAGCCGTAATTTTAGGACTCCTGCTTTTTTTTACGCGTTTCCATTTTGTTATCAAAAGAATGTACAAACTTTGTAAAAAACGATTCAATGGGCAAAAAGGTGAATTCATTTTTATGGGAAGATAATGTACTAAAATTGTGTGTGAAAAAGGCATCCATTTTTGTGCGCATTCCGCTATATCTAATTACTTTACTAAGTTTTTGTTTACCTATTCTTGGAATTTACTTAAATATGATTGCAGGTAATGGAGTGAAAATAGGCCATGTTTTTCTTTTAGGGATATTTTGTTTGATAGGTTTTTTTATGTTGCGAACAAGTTTATGGAATACTTTTGGACAAGAAATTATATCTTTTAATGATAAGCAAGTTGAGTATATCGCCGATTACGGATGGTTCACAGATTCAAAACAAACCTTAGTGAATGATTCCATTTACTTTTATATAAAAAACGTCGAAGGTGCAGATTATGGTGTACTGGTCATTTCGAATCGTAAAGATGAAATTCAAACGGTAACAAAATTAAATATAGAAGTAGGTGTAGATATGATCAATACTATTTTGAAACCTAAACTTCAGCCCGGACGGAGCATGATAGCTAAAGGAAGAGCAAAACGTGTGAACGCGTATTTGGCACTACGACCAAAGGAAGCACGTGGCAAGTAGCTGGTGAACCGATTTGCACAACTTTACTAAAATGCGTAGGCCGAAATGGCTGCCAAATTCTTTTCCCTTTTTATTGATTTGGGCGTTTCCCTCACTTTCCCCAAGTGAACTTGAAAAAAGTTCGGGTCGGGCTATCCGCTGTATCTTTTTCACTGCGTTACAAAAGTATGCCGCTCCTATCCCTAACGCGAAATCACACTTTGCACCTTTGTCAAGGGGAACGAATTGGGATGATCTATGTGGAAAAATGGGGCGTTTTGTGGTGGAAAATTAGGGGGAATGTGCGTCGTTTATGAACTTGAATGTGTATTTTTGAGAGGTTAACACGTGTTGAATGCTGTATTCTTTTTTACAAAAAATCATTAGTCTAGGGCTGCGAATGTATTATTCGGAGATAAAGGTGGTGCATCGGGAATTGCTGAAGCATGACGGGCCGAAAATTATTATCTGTAATCACCCGAATACGTTGATTGATGCGTGGTTGATTGGGACGCAGCTCGGGGAACCTGCTTATTTTATGACGAAGGGAGTGTTTTTTAATAGTCCTTGGAAGAAACGGTTTTTGCGCTCGCTGAACATGATTCCGATCAATCGGGCGGGTGAAATGCGCACTTCTGGAGTGGAAAATAAGGATACTTTTGAGGAATGTTATCGGCTTTTAGGTGAAGGAAAAACGTTGGTGATTTTCCCGGAAGGCACGTCGACAATGGAATTGAAACTGCGAGAGCTTAAGTCTGGAACGGCGCGTATTGCGCTTGAAGCAGAAAATCGGTTTGATGGAAAATTGAATCTGAAGGTCATTCCGGTTGGACTACTGTATACACAGGGCGAAAAATTCCGCAGTAAGATTTTGATTCAAATGGGGAAGGGAATTTTGGTGCAAAATCATTTAAAGGAGTATGCAGAAAATCCGTCTTTGGCAAGTAAAAAATTGACGCAAGAGTTTCGCGCAATGTTGGAAAAGGTATTGGTAACGCCACAAGATGAAGCGGAAGAGGATTTGATTTTACGCTTGGAAAAGGTTTTCAAATCTAAATATAAAAATCCTTCACATGATGTGCAGGAAGATGTGAAATTCACAAAAGAAATTCGTGATAGAATGGAGTTAATTCAGTTGGTTGCTCCATGGAAAAATTTAGAAATTCAGAAGCAATTAGTGGATTTGGAATGGAAGTTACAACGGTCGGAGATTCAAACAGATTTTTTAGATCGAAAATGGCGTGGACGTATGTTTTTACGTCAGATCTTGTTCTCATTTATTGGCATTCTACTTGGACTTCCTGTGTTTATTTATGGTTTTATCCATAACGCGATTCCGTATTATATTACAGATTTTTCGATTCCAAAAATTACAAAGGACAAAGAGTATTATGCGCCATTAGGAATATTGATTGGGATGGTTTTGTATCCATTAACGTATTTAATTTTCACTTTTTTTATACGCCATTACTTCGAATTGTCGTGGTGGCAAACACTTGTTTATTTTATGACTTTACCCCTTTCTGGAATGTTTACGCATCAATTGGCGCGTTACATTCATCATGTTTATCAGAAGTTTAGGTTCATGATGAAAATGTTCAAGGATAAATCGAAGATGTTGGAGCTGAAAGAGGAAAAGGAAGTCTTGTACGACTTGGTGTTTAAGGATTAAAAAACCCATGTAGGTTGTTTTCTGAAGCTCCAGAAAACAAGTTTAGGAATTACTGGACATCGCTGTAATCCACTGTTTGTGAAACACGCTAGCTTACGCTTGTGGCCCGCCATTGATGTGACCAAGATCTTCCATAAGGTAAAATTTTAAGCTTCAAAAGAACTACATGGGCTCCAATTAAGGATACGGTCGCTGCTCTAACTCGTGTAGATGTACCGCTAAGACAAAGATAGTAAAATCATCGCTTTTGTTGGTGTTGAAAATCTAAAAAAATAGGTACTTTAGCTTTAATTATGAATGGAGTCAAACAAGTACTAGCAAAAGTTATTTCTCAGGATACCTACCTAAAAGTGTTACATCGCTCGTTTTATGCGTTGTATAACACGGGAATTCTGAAGGGAAAGCCAGCATATAAATATCATTATAAAGTGAAGCAATTGATACAACCAGATGATGTTGTGGTTGATATAGGAGCAAACTTAGGGTATTTTGCAAAAACGTTTTCCAATCTTACTCCAAAAGGAAAGGTAATTTGTATTGAACCCATTCCTGGTTTTTATGCCGTGTTAACTCACTTCTTAGGAAATCGAACAAACGTTGAGATACATAATGTCGCTTTAGGAAACGAACCTGGTGTATTGGATATGGTTCTACCAGAGGATAATGGTGTTATTCGAACTGGATTACCTCATATAGCAAAAGATGAAGTCGAAAAGGCGATGCATAAAACGGTAGCTGTACAGATCGTAAAGGGATCAGAATTGTTGGCTAAAGAAACAAAAATCGATTATATAAAGTGCGATATTGAAGGGTATGAATGGCATGTTTTTCAGGAGTTAAAGCCGATATTAATTGCACATAAACCGACGATTCAGTTAGAAATTTCGGACGGGAATGAACGATTTTTATTTCCGTTTTTAGAAGAACTAGGTTATGTTCGATATGGTATTTCAAACTATCTTTTTGTTAAGGAGGAGGGAGAACAACAATTGGAACAAGGTGATTATTTGTTTGTGCATATCGACAAATGTGAATCCTTTGACAAAGAACTTTTGGGTAAATAGATGTATGCATTGAACGATGAAGATAAATCTGGAAACGATAAATGCATGTGTACTTGTTCCAACGTATAATAACGATAGGACGTTAAAACGGATCTTAGACGAATTGTTGACGGTGATTCCTGAGAAACGATTGATTGTTGTCAATGATGGGAGTACGGATGCTACAGCAGTTATACTTGCAGAATATTCCGATCGCATTCATGTATTGAAGAATACCCGAAATTCAGGTAAGGGAACGAGTTTAAGAAAGGGGTTTACCTACGCACACACACAAGGTTTTTCCTATGCAATAACGATTGATTCAGATGGTCAACATTACCCTTCTGACTTAGGGGTTATAGTAGAAGCGGTAGAAGCGCACCCAGGAGCTGTGATTATGGGGTCACGTAATATGGAGCAAGAGGGAGTACCTGGGAAAAGTTCTTTTGGGAACAAATTTTCAAATTTTTGGTTTAAAGTAGAAACGTGGATTTCCCTTCCAGATACCCAAACGGGTTTTAGGGCGTATCCTTTACAACCAATTTCAAAATTGCGTCTATTTACTCGTAAGTTTGAGTTAGAAATAGAAGTAATTGTCCGTTTAGCTTGGAGGGGTGTTGCTTTTTTTCCTGTTCCTATACGGGTGAAATACGATCCTGAGGAGCGCGTTTCTCATTTCCGACCTGCTCGAGATTTCTTTCGTATATCGGTATTAAACACAGTACTTTTTTTATTGGCTATCTTGTATTATTATCCTAAGCGATTGCTTTCTAAGGATACCTTATTGAAGATCAAACAAGAAGCGATAAAGCCAGAGGAAACAAATTTACGCAAAGCTATTTCATTGGCTTTTGGTGTGTTTTGGGGCATTTTTCCTATTTGGGGGTTTCAACTGATGATTGGTATTCCAATTGCGGTCTTTTTTCGTTTGAATAAGGTTTTATTTATTACAGCTGCTAATATCTCTATACCACCGATGATACCCTTCATTATTGCAGGTAGTCTTGCCATAGGGCAATGGGTGTATGGAGAGGAAATACAGTTGGGAGTTTTGTCTCAATTGTCCTTAGAAAGTATAAAAGAAAATGTAATGCACTATTATGTGGGAGCAGTTGTTTTTGCAACGCTAATGGGAGTAGTTACTTTCGGTATCTCTTATGCTTTATTGTCGCTTTTTAGAAAACAAGGAGAATAAATTGCAGAGACTTTTGTGAAGGTCGTTTCTTCTTTTCCAATTACAGCAGTGATTTTTGTCCCGAATTCTACTTCTTGATGTTGAAGTGTTAAAGTAATTTCTGGGTGTGTTTCAGGATCAAGTATTGATGTGTATTTACAAGCTGTCAATTGCTTTAATTCTACTTTTGTTGCTAGGGTTTCGGACAATAGATCTTTGATGATCTCCAACTGTACGACACCAGGAGTTACAGGTTTTCCGGGGAAGTGACCTTCGAAAATGGCGTGTTTAGCATTAAGACGAAGCTGAAAGGTTGCTGTTTTTTCTTCTTTAATTGAAGAAATTACTGTGTAAAAGTCAATAGGTAATGCCATTATAAAGTATTGAATTTAGTTGAAGGAATGTCTTTGTTAATCTTCATATCAGTAAATCCATAAAGGATAGAAATATTACTTTTTTGTATCATTTCTAATGTGTTAAGGAGGCCCGTTGTACGGTTAAATGTAAGATTCATTTGTTTGATTTCTTTGGCTAATCTGCTGTTTTTTGGAGTTAGTTCAAGTTTATAAGCTGATGTATTTTGGAAATAGCGTACTTCGTATTCATCACTTTCTAAGAAGTCACCATTGATCATTCCTACAATCATTTTTTGTATCTGTCCTGTAATGCGCTGTGCTGTGGCATTTTGTACCAGTTTTCCTTTTTCATACAACTTCGTGTTTTTTCCATCCATTAGCATAATGACTTTAGATGTCGTATTTTCCCAGCGTATTTTATCTGTTTTTACGTAATAAAAATAACCGTTTCCTTTTTGTGACTCAGTAAGCATAGGATTATTTGTTGTTTCACTAAAGGAAGCCTGAATACTATTTAAGTCTTTTTGTTTTTCTTTGAGAAAGGATTTGATGGTTTCAATTTGAGTAACTTTAGAATAAGATTGTCCTAAACCAAAAAGTGAAGAAAGCAAGAAGGTAAATAAAATGAAATGTTTATACATGGAATAATTCTTTTATGTGTGAAGTATTTACAAATTCGATACCATTTTCTTTGAGCTGTAGGATATAGGTCTCCAATTGTTCAACAGTTTGCTTTTGTGTATCATGAAAAAGTACGATGTCCCCTTTTTTTGTTTTGGAAACGAGTTGATTGACCCATGTTTTGGATTGAGCACGTGTATCTAATGTACGCAAAGACCAACCGATGGGGGTTACTTTTGTTTTTCTAATAGCACGAGCAATATTGGGATTTGTAACGCCAATGGGCGTTCGAAAGAGCTGAGGTGAAGATTTTTTTATGGAATCAAGCGATTTTTGGCCTTTTACTATTTCGCTGATTACCTTTTTTGTAGATAGTAGAGCAAATTGATGTGGGTGGGAAAAAGTGTGGTTGGCAACAAGATGACCTGAATCAATTAGAGCATTAATTATCCTTTCATTTCCCTCGATTTTGTTACCGATGACAAAAAATATGGCTCCAACATTATGCCGATGTAAGATTTCCAAAATCTGTGGTGTATGAATAGGGTGGGGGCCATCATCGAAGGTCAGTAATACTCTGTTGTCAGGTACTTGATGAATGGCTTTTAAAAAGTAATTGTAGCGAATCACGGATATTCCAACAGCTAAACGAATGGAAAAAATGAGGAAAACCAATATACCCAAACACCATTTCATTACGGTACTTGGTAATAAAAAAGCTAAGCTTATTCCAATTCCTAGAAAAAGAACATTTTGTGTGTGTTTATTCATTTCCTTGTAGCAGCATAAAGCTTCTTTTGTCGGCGTGGTGATTATTGATAATTACTATTTTCTTTTTCTTTTCATGTCGGATTGCGTCTACAGCTAAATGAAAAGCGAATGCACTGTGAGCTTGGTGATTTCCTGTGTACAAAGTGTATAGGAAACCCGTTGGAAGTTCTTTACATTCTTTGGCTATTAATTGGATGTCGATGTCTTCTTCGGAACAACCATTTTTGTTTAAAAAAGCAATTAAATCTGTTTTTAAATTGCCACTAGATAGCATAATTGCTTTTAGAACAACATCACTTTCATTAGATAGATGAGCAAAGGTGGTTCCGCTTGTTAATGGAAAGTCGTTTGCAATCAACTTTGGTTGCAGTTTGGATAAGAAATCTATGTATTCATCCGCTGCCCCAACTAAAATATTTTCACTTCCTTCTTCGATCTTCATCATCGCGTCTATTAGTGCCCACTCGAATGAAAAATATTCTTGGGTATGCGTCATGTTATAGGCATGATTTGTTAATGCTATAGATAATGCACCGCCGATTGTATTGTGTGTGGACTGAATAAAAGCAGTAGGAGAGAGGCTTTCCCCTTTAGAATTTATGACTGTCTGCAAAAATTTTTCCGTGTCTTTTAAACAACCTAAACCTGTGCCTACTATGATTCCATCAAACTGGATGTCGCTCTCTTTCTGTAATGCCATTGCGGCAGCATATGAAAATCGGAGTATAGGGCTGAATCTTCGTAAAGAGGCGGCAGGAATATATGTTTTATAATCAGGAGCAATTAATTCCGAATTAGGTAAAACAGTTTTCAGTACTGACCATATATTTTCAACTCCAAAAGTGGGCAGATGCGAAATACTAATGCATTTTTTTACACCAATCATAACTTTCCAAAAATTAAGGTTGAATTGTTTCCACCGAAACCAAAACTGTTACTCAATGCATAATCTACGGTTTGATGTTCCATAAAGTGTTTTACTGGAGTAAGATCCGTTTCAGGAATGTTTATTCTGTGATTCAGCGTTGGAAAAATACAGTGGTTTTCAATGGCAAGAATACAGAATATAGCTTCTAAAGCACCACAAGCAGCTAAAGTGTGACCTGTATTCGCTTTTGTAGACGAAAAAGCTGGGATTCCCGTTGTGAATATTGCTTTTATGGCTTGAGATTCCGATAAATCATTATTCGGAGTAGCTGTACCATGAGCATTGATATAATTGATATCTTCTGGCTTCAAACCTGCTTGATATAGTGCTTCCGTCATTGCCATTTGCGCGCCTTTCCCTTCAGGTGAAGAAGCAGTTTGGTGGAAGGCATCGGATGCTGTACCCCAACCTTTTAGTTCTGCGTAAATTGGCGCTTGAGAATTAAGATTGCTCTCTTCTGACTCGAGAACTAAATATCCAGCTCCTTCACCAAGATTTAATCCTTTTCGCGTAGCGTCAAAAGGGCGACACCATTCATCAGAATAAATCATTAATGATTCAAAACCTTTAATTGTGAATTCTGAAAGCGCATCACAGCCACCTACAATTACACGGTCAAGTATACCGTTGTTAATTAAGCGTGCCCCCATAATGATAGCGTTCGCTGCAGAAGAACAGGCTGTGGAAATGGTGTTATAATAATCCTTTATTCCTAATTCTTCCGCAATTTGTTGCGTGGTATTACCACTTGGGTGGTATTTGAAAAGTTGTATGTTCGAAGAAGCGTCGACTTGCATGTCTCGGAAAATGATTTCCGAAAGATCCATTCCTCCTACAGAAGTTCCTGATATGATTCCAGTTCGAATACGTTTGTCTATTTTGTGATTTTGGAAAGCCTCTTTTGCAGCAATTGCTCCAAATACAGTTGTTCGCGAACCACGTACATTGAGTTTGTATTTAGTAATCCAATCACGTTTTAATCCATTAATTTCACCCACTAGAAAAGGTTTTGAGTAATCCTTCGATCCCCATTTTATTCCTGTTCTACCGTATGTTAATGCATCAAAATGTTGATTGACATTTTCACCAATTGAACTAAATGCTCCGTATCCTGTAACGAGAATTTTCATTATTTGTTCGCCTCAATAAATGCAGCAAGTGAATTTACAGAGTTGAATACATCTTTTCCTTGTGAGGGGTCGGCTAATTTCAATCCGTAATTTGCTTCTAATAAAACGATAAATTCCAATGCATCAATTGAATCCAAACCTAATCCATCTTCAGCAAACAAAGATTGGTCGTTAGCTATATCTGCTGGAGTTAAGTCTTCTAAATTCAATTGTTCGATGATTTGAGCCTTAAGTTGCTCTTTTAATTCACTCATTTTTTGTTGTATTTTATAATTCTATAAGTCTGAATGTTGCGGTGGCCGTGTCGAGCGAATCTCTAACATCTGTCCAACCACAAATTAAATAGCCTGAATAATCATATAAATTTAGGCTTATTTGTTGTTCTAAAAAAATCCAATCTAATTCTTCAATGATAAAGAACCAGTTTTGTCCGTACCATTTATTTCTAATAGCTAATTCTCCAGTTACAATATTGGGTAAAGTGTAAACAAAAAGGGAAGGGCTAGGGCTTTTCCCGTTCTGGTAACTTTCAATAAATTGAAAGTCTGTATATGTACTAGCATTTGCATTCGCAATGATTTGTGGAGTCTTTTCAGAAACAAACCAATTTTCAGGTCCGTTTTTTTTTAAATGTTCCACACAAATAAAAGCCATTTTAGATAATACATCCATCTTGTAAAACTTAGGGTAATCTACCTCAAGTTGTTGATATGCGGCTTTTAACCAATTTTCTTCCGTGTGAACTAAAGAAGGAGCGCCTGAGATGGACAAGGTAATCGCGTCGAGATGTACTTCTGCTATGATTTTCATTTTGCTTTTTGAAATAGGAGTGAGGCATTACCACCACCAAATCCAGATGCGGTTTTTAATACTGTTTCTATTTTTGATGGACTTACTTCTTGTACGATAGATAAAGGAACCGATGTTCCCATTTCCATATAACCAAGACAAGGGACAAGTGTTTGGTGTTCTACCATTGCCAAAGCAATGTTTGTTTCTAATACACCTGCTGCTCCTAGTGTATGTCCAAAATATCCTTTTAAACTATGGATAGGAGTTTGAGATAGATGCGTACGGTTAAATGCGATAGCTTCCATCTCATCATTGAAAAGAGTTCCAGTTCCATGACCCGAAATGAAATCGATTTCACTTGAAGCTAATCTTGCTCGATCAAGCGTTTGCTGTATGGTTCTTACAAGGCCTTCTCCTGTTCTAGATGGACCCGAAATGTGATTGGCATCGTTAGAGTTAGAACCACTTAAATAAATACAAGAATTAACATTCTTTATTTTTGAGCTAACTAAAATACTTGCCATTGCTTCGCCTAAATTTACTCCTTTTCTATTTATGTCAAAAGGCTGAACAGGAGTAGAGCTCATTGCATAAAGGGATTGAAAACCAAATTTCACAAAATCCCAGACCATATCAATTCCGATTACTAAAACCTGTTCAAAGATAGAATTTCGAACGGCGTTTGCAGCAACATTAATGGCACTTACTCCACTGATACACGCATTCGATAAAATAATGACAGGATGTGTGTTTTTTGACTTTTCGCGAATGATAGTTCGAGTTGAAGAAAAAACATTGGTGTGTAAATCTTCTAGATTTCCTTTTGTAGAACTGATAATAAAACCTGTTTTCTCACTTGAAAAATCGATTTCTGGAAAACGTGAAATGGCTTCTTCAATGGCTAATGCCAAAAGAGAATTATACGTGGATATGGATCGGTCATGGAACAAAGACAGGTAAAGATCTTCTTGTTGAATACCTACTCCTAGATGACAAGAAATTCCTGATTGGCCTGCCAATAAAGCTTCGAAATTAGACGAAACGTCATTTCCTAAAGGCGTCACTAAAGAGCTATATGTCAAAAAAATATTATTCAATTTCTATCCAATTTTGATTTTTTTCCCATTCGGAATAAAAATCCGGTTTTGTTAATTGCAATTCACGAGATTGGGCATCCATGAACACTTGAGTGGTAGAACCTTTTGCTGCAATTTGATTGGAAGAATCGTTGTAAATGATAAATTCAAATTTGATTTTTGCTGCTGCTAATTTGATAAGTTTACTTTCAATTCTTACAACGTCACCATAATACAATGAAGCTTTATGGAAGATTTCAGAATGTACAATTGGAGTTAACATACCGGCTTTAAACATATCCAAATAGTGAATGTTAAAGTCTCTTCCGAATTGTTCACGAGCATCTTCAAAAAATTTCAAGTAATTCCCATGCCAAACCACGCCCATCGCATCTGTTTCACTAAAACGAATGGGAAGGAGTAATGTATGTTTTAAAACCTCCATTAGATAACTATTTTCATTTGTCCTTTTACTAAAATGCGATCTTTAACTTGGGCAACGCCTTCAATTAATAGAATGTTGTCCAATTGATGAAGGATATGCACTTTCGTAGAAATAGTTTCTCCTACAAAAGCATGGCTAAAAACTTCTAATTTATTGATGGAACCGATGAACCCCATGCTATTATTCTCAATTGCATGTTGTTCTCGATAATATCCCATACCAGCGGCACATGTTTGTGCAATGTTTTCAATAACCGCTGCCTCTGAAAGACAATTGTTTTCTAAGAAAAGCATATCTTCTTTTACCAAGAAATGCGTTTCAAAAGTATCGGCAGTTGCACAGATTACTTTATCAACCATGATGAAAGGTTCTCTTTGAGGAATGTATTTTTTAATGTTCATTTTAAGCATTGAAATAGTCGTAAAAATTGAACCATTGTGTGGGATGTTGTTTCACTTCTTCCTCTAAACGCTGAACATAAAGTAAAGCTAAAGCTTCTGGTGAATCCACCGTTTCCGAGCCCACCACGGGAAGGGTGGAGCTTAAATGATACGTTTTATTTTTTCCTTTTGAGGCAAAGACAAAGGTGACAGGAACTTTAAACTTGAAAGCCATAATAAAAGGTCCACTCGGAAAGCGAGCTTTACTTTTAAGGAAAGGTAATTCAAAATATTTATCTTGCCCCATCATTCGATCAGCATGTAAAGCAATCATTTCTCCTCTTTTTAAAGCCTGATGTATGGCGATAATATGTGATAAATCATCTTTTATGGGAATGATATTGAATTGAGCACCGTCCGTATTTTCTTGGATGACTTCTTTTATTTTTTCCACTTCGGCATCGAGAAGAAGAACGTTTGTATTTCTACTGATTTGATTCCCCAACATATCAGCCGCGTTTTCCCAGTTTCCAACATGTCCAGAAATTAAAAAACCACCTTTTCCACCTTCGTTAATATCTAATAGGTAGTTCATATTTTTAAAAGTGTGTTTAAATTCTTTCTTTCGGACTGTTCGCATGGCGAAACGGTCAATGATAACAGTTGCGAAGTTGTAAAATGTTTGCGTTGTAGCAAAAAAAGCTCTTGGACGACTATAAGCAAATCCAGTTATAAAAAAGTTCATCAACGCTCTACGTTCTTTTTTTGCAAATAATACATAAAAAAATGACACGCCAATTGCAAATACATAGGCAAATCGCACGCCGAAAACGTCTATCACTTTAATAAAAAAACGGTAACCCCAAGGTTTCCCTTTTGATTTACCGTTCCAATTTTCACTCATAATCGTAAGTTCTTATCCGATTTTCGTTTCTACCAATTGGTAAAACTCTTCAAATGTTTGAATGCTTTTAAAATCTTCAGAAGTGGGTTTAAATCCAAAATTCTCTTCAATGACCACAACAAGGTCAACATAATCCAAGCTATCCAAATCCAAGGTAGAGTGTAAATTGTTCTCTGGCAGGATTAAGTTTTCATCTACTTCAAATTCTTCTGAAAGAAAGCGTTTCGTAGTATCGATAATTTCTTCTCTGTTCATGGGTACAAAGTAAATTATTTTTTGAATTTTTTAATAATTAAAGATGAATTAGTTCCACCAAAACCAAAAGAATTAGACAAAAAACAATTGATTTCTTGTTCTCTCATTTGGGGAACGATATTTATTTTCGCTGAATGTTCGTCCGGATTTTCAAAATTTATGTTCGGAGCAATGAAATTGTTATTCATCATCAAGAGGGAATAAGCCACTTCACTTGCTCCTGCCATCCAACATTCATGACCTGTCATACTTTTTGTAGAGCTTACAGGAACAGTACTGCCAAGGACTTCGTATATGGCTTGAGCCTCAGTAGCATCTCCAATTGGTGTTGAAGTTGCATGAGCATTTACATAATCAATATCATTTGCCTGTATCCCAGCTTGGAAAAGTGCTCGGTTTAAAGAACGGAATTGTCCATCAAGATTTGGATTGGAAATATGTTCGCCATTACTTGAGAATCCATAGCCAACTACTTCTCCTAAAATTGTTGCACCTCGTTTTTGTGCACTTTCTAAAGATTCTAAAATGACAGATGCTGCCCCGCCAGAGGGAATTAAACCATCTCGGTCTTTATCAAATGGTTTTGAAGCTTTACTCGGATCGTTTTCTTGAATGGAAAACGTACCTAAACCATCAAAGCTGGCCATGGCATAAGGATTTATTTCTTGTGCACCGCCACAAATAACACGGTCTTGTAAGCCTTGTTTTATCAATAAAAATCCCATTCCAATGGAATGAGAACCTGAAGCACAGGCTGCTGATAAAGTCAGATTAATACCTTTTAACTTAAAAATAGTCGAAAGATTCATGTTAACGGTACAGTTCATATTTTGGAAGATATCTCCGCTCCCAATCAAGGTTGTGTCATTTCGCTGACGAAAACGATCTGTTGTTGCTACAACTGCTCCAGCTGTTGAGTCATTCCCAAAAATAATACCTGTTTCATTTTTATCTAAGAAATCGATATCCAGATTGGCTTGTGCTAAAGCTTCTCGTGTGGACATATAAGCGAAAAGTGCCGGTTGATGCATGCCAATTCGCTCACGACGACCTAAGAAAGGTTTTAAATCTGGATCTTCAACAAATCCTGTTAATCCGGATCGAAAACCAAAATCTTTACGCGTTTGGTCGTAGATAACGCCACTTCTCCCATGATAAAGGCTGTTTAATACCTCTTCTTGGTTTTTTCCAATACAAGAATACAAGCCTATTCCCGTGATGACAACTCTATTTTCCATTATGCGTATAGACCACCATTAATATTTATCACTTCTCCTGTTAGATAACTCGCTTTCGGCGAAGCTAAAAAACTAACCAAATGGGCCACCTCTTCGGCTTTGCCAAAACGATTAGCAGGAACTAATTTTTTCAATTGTTCTTGATCCAAGTTTGCAGTCATATCTGATTCAATAAAACCAGGAGCAACCGCATTCACGGTAATATTTCTTTTTGCGATTTCTTGAGACATTGCTTTTGTTGCCGCGATCATTGCACCTTTTGCCGCCGAATAATTGGTTTGACCCGGATTTCCTTTTAAACCACTTAAAGAAGCAATGTTGATGATGCGTCCATATCGGTTACGCAATAATTTGGGTAAAACAGCTTGCGTACAATTATACATTCCTTTTACACTTGTATTCATGACATCATCCCAATCCGTTTCACTGATAAGCGGAAACAAGTTATCACGTGTGATGCCCGCATTGTTTACCAATACTTCAATTAAAAAATCGGGGTGATTACTTTGCCATTCACTAATTTTGTAACTTACTTCTTCCTTGTTTTTTACATCGAATTGAAGTAATTCAGCAGTGCCTCCGTTAGCTATAATTGTGGATACAGTTTCTTCTGCTGCAGATTGATTTCCTGCAAAATTCACCAAAATATGTAAGTTAAGATCGTGTGCCAATTGGATAGCGATTGCTCGTCCCAATCCTCTAGAAGCACCCGTTACTAAAGCTGCTTTTTTCATTTTATTTCGTTTTTCTTAAAAAACCAATGACTTCTTGAATACGTTCAAACTGGGGTTTGTCTTCTATGATGGTTGGAAGAATATTGCGCATTGATTGATGGAAATCTTGTGTCTGTGATCCAAGTTTTTCTTTTTTATCTAATGGTAAATGATCAATGGCCTGAGCAAGAGCAATACAATGAATGGCCATAACCTGAAAACCATTGTCTATGACTTTTCGTGTAATCACTGCACTGTTGGTTCCCATTGAAACGATATCTTGATTGTCGTTGTTATTTGGAATGCTGTGAACATACATTGGGTTAGACAGCATTTGCGATTCCGCAGTGGTTGAGGTAGCAGTAAATTGCAAACCTTGAAGACCAAAGTTTAACCCAAGTGTAGCGTGATTTAAAAACGGAGGAAACTGATCGTTGATTTTATGATTCATCAAAAAGTTCAATTGACGTTCTGCCAACATGGTCAATTTTGTAATGACCATTTTAACCTTGTCCATTTCCAATGAGATGTAATCGCCATGGAAATTCCCACCGTGATAAACATTATGATCTTCCATAGAAACCACAGGATTGTCATTCGTTGAATTCAATTCATCTTCCAATACGTGTTGCGCAAAATCTAGCGTGTCTTTTACCGGACCCAAAATTTGGGGCACACAACGAATGGAATAGTATTCCTGAACTTTCTTTTTTATTTCTTCAGGCAAGGCATCTACATTGTTTTTAAACAATTCTTCCCTGCTTTGAATAAGCTTAGAATCCGAAAGGAAAGCACGCATTTCTGTTGCAACCCACTCCTGACCTTTGTGTTTTTTTACTTGATTTAATCCTTGCGAAAAAGAATCATCATACGCCTCAATGATTTCATTGAGCACCGAAGCGCTTTTCACACCCCAGTTCAACAGGCGCTTAGCATAAATCAGATTTACTGCGCCAATTCCTGACATACAAGAAGTGCCGTTCATCAACCCTAAACCATCGCGCAATTGGACATTAAGAGGGCGCATACCTTTCTGTTCAAAAGCTACATGCGTTTCCACACGTTTACCATCCAAATACACGAATCCTTCACCGATTAAGTTCAGTGCTAGATGGGCTAATTGCACCAAATCTCCGCTTGCACCAACGCTTCCATGTTCAAAAATTTCAGGTACTATACCCTCGTTCAAGAACTCTTGTAGTTTTTCTATGACTTGCGGACTTACACCCGAATTTCCTTGTAAAAAATTGTTGATACGCGCCAAAATAACCGCTCGAGTTTCCTCTTCATTTAACGGATTGCCTAATCCCGAAGAATGGCTACGGATGAGGTTATATTGCAATTGTTTCAGCTGATCAGTCGCAATTTTGAACTGCGCCATTGGACCAAAACCCGTGTTAATCCCATAGATGATTTTATCACTTGCAAATGCATTCAGAAAGGAAAAAGAATTTTCAACATGCTGCAACACATCGGGGGATACATATAATTTCTCTTTTTCAAGAGCAATGTTTTCAATTTCAAATAAAGTCATTCGACTCATGCCTAGTTGTTTAACTTTTTTAATCGCGGATTGAGCGTTATTTCATAAGTGCACAAAACGGTGTTTATAACCTGCGAATTTACTTTTTTTTTACGACAATTGGCCCCCTAAAATTGTTATTTACTGCATTAAAAAAAAGGATGTATTTTGGACTTTTTTTTCTTTCCTCTAAAGGACGTATTTTCATCTTGATTATTTCTTTTTTTTGGGCGTTCCTCTTTCCCTCCTCCAGCTACGTGGAGAGGGAAAGAGGTCGGGCTATTCGTTCCAAGTTTTTCATTCATGCTTCATGAAAAAGCTTTCCTCTATTATCCCTAACGCAAAGTAAGGAACACAGATTTGGTGAAATGGTTGTTTTTTTTCGTTGAAAAGGGGACTTCAGCCCGGACGTAGAGCGGCAGCTAAGCGAACTGAAAATGTTGTGGTTGCTTGGTTTTCACTGCAACCAACGGAAGCACGTGAAAAACAGCAGGACCACACTTTTTCAGGAGATTACTACAGCTCGAAGGCCGATAAAGGCTGCCAAAATAGCATCAGTAACCGACAATTATTGTACGGGAACCATTAATTGCTTAATTTCGGTCTTTTTTTCAAATATAAACCCAATGTTAGGAAGGTTTTGTGCTCGAATTGTACATTTTTTCATACAACGAAAAATTATCTTTTTTCTACTGCTTTCCGTGTTTTTCGCCATCGGATTAATAGGGATTAATCGCATAAAAATCAATTCTAATATTTTTGATATCTTTCCTGAAGGTCAACATTACAAGGCGTTTTCTTCGATAATGAAGGAAAATGATTTTACCAAACAGGTGATTTTTTCAGTAAATGTGCAGCAAGAAAGTGCGGAAACGTATGATTTAATTGAAAAATGTATAGCAGTTTTACAAGAGGAAGGACCTTATTTTCGGGATTTTGTCATTTCTAGAGACGTCGATCAGCAAGAATTAATTGGGTATTTGCAGAAGGCTTCAATTGGACAGTTAAGCGCTGAGGATTACGCTGTTTTGGCAGATAAATTAGGAGATTCGACTGCCATTTCAGCTCAAATGGATGTTATAAAAGAGCAATTACAAGGTCCAAAAGGAGTTTTCTATTCTAGCTATTTTTCCCAAGATCCGCTTGGTGTTTTTGGAGCAAAAATGAAAGCATTTGCTGAACAAGCTAGCTTTTCAAATTATGTGGTTGAAGATGGTTTATTGCTTAATAAATCTGGTACAAAAGCCTTTTTCTTTGCGACATTAAACTGTGATTTGACGAATGATAAGTGTAAGAATGAAGGTGCAATTGCCTTGGAAAGAGCCACTGAAAAAGTAAATAAAACGATATTAAATGCCGATTTAGAAGGGTTTGGAACCTTTTTAGTTGCCGTTGAAAATGAAAAGCAAATACGGAAGGATACCACTTTGACTTTGGTTATTAGTGTTTCCCTTATTTTCATTGTTTTATTTGGTTTTTATCGCAAAATAATCATTCCTTTAGTGTTCTTGATTCCGAGCATTTTTGGAGTGGTTTTCGGATTGGGATTTGTGGGGTTTGTACATCCAGAGATCAATATTATTTCTGTAGTTACAGCTTCTGTTTTATTGGGAATTGTTTTGGATTATTCTTTCCATTTCTTCACCCATTTAAAGCATACAAAATCCATCATGGAAACAGTGAAGGAAGTCAGTTTTCCAATGCTTGTTGGTAGTTTTACTACGGTAGGAGCATTTGCATCTTTGTTGTTTACAAGTTCATCTATTTTACAGAATTTCGGGTTGATCGCCTTGGTTACCTTAATGGGAGCAGCCGTTTTCACTATTATTGGACTTCCGGTAATATTGACCACGTTCCGCTTCGCTTTTCCAGAAGCCAAGGTTAACGAGCGCAATGCACCAAAATGGATGCCTAAGCTATTGACCTTGATCATAGTTATTGGTACGATTTTCTTTTTATTTCGTAATCAAACCATGCGATTCGATGGCGATTTGAACAATTTAGCTTATCATCCTGCTCATTTGTCGGATAAAGAGAAAGTATTCACAGGTGTAGATCCGTTGGAACAAAAGAAATTGTATTTATTTGCAAAAGGAGCGGAGAAGACAGAAGTGGAATCGCGTAATTTTCAGTTGTTTACGTTTATCAATGCGCAAAAAGAGCAAATGCAGATCGCTGAAGTGATGAGTGTAGCGCCATATTTGATTCCTGCACCACTTTGGGATAAACAATCTTCGGATTGGCAAACTTTTTGGAAAGAGCACCCAAGGTTTATTAACCAGCTAAGGGAGATTTCTGTTCGAAAAGGATTTAATGAAAAGGCTTTTGATCCGTTTTATGCATTAACATTAGATTCTATTTCGATTGCGGAAGAAGGGAGTGAACTGTTGGAGGCGTTGGGGTTAAAGTTTTTAATTCACGACAATGCGGATAATCAAAATATTTTAACATCTGTCTTAATTGACAAATCAGATGTCGAGGTGTTCAAACAGAAGATACAGACCGAATTTGGTGAAGACGTTTTTGTAATGGATATTGCCGATTTATCTGCCCAGTTTTTGGTTTCTCTTACCGATGACTTTAATTATTTATTATTGTTTTCTTCTGGCTTGGTCTTTATTTCTTTATTGGTGATTTATGGGCGTTTAGAGTTGAGTTTGTTTGCTTTTGCTCCTATGGCTATTTCATGGTTGTGGATTATTAGTTGTGGCTCATTTTTAGGATTGGAATTCAATTTTGTAAATATTCTTTTGGTGACGTTCATATTTGGTCTTGGTGACGATTATTCCATTTTTGTCACAGACGGCTTGATTAACCAAAGTAAAACAGGAGCAAAAAGTTTATCCTCTTTCCGTCAAGCGATCATTCTTTCAGGAATTACGACCATGATTGGAACCGGCGTTTTAATTTTTGGTAAACATCCTGCAATTAATTCTATCGGAGGATTAAGTATTCTTGGTATTGGAATGATTTTGTTGATCACGCTTTATGTTCAGCCTTATGTTTACTCCCTTTTTGTGAGTAAGCGTACAGCAAAAGGTAGAGGGCCATTAACGATCTTTACTTTGTTGGCGAGTATTTCTTTGTTTCTTACTTTTTTTATTTGTTGCCTACTTAGTTTATTGTTTTTAATGATTTTGTTGCTTTTACCTATTTCAAAATCAAAAAAGCAGAGCAAACTGAATTATATGATTTATTTGGTTGCAAAGATGTTTATGACCGCGTATCCGTTTGTAAAAGTAAAAACACTACACAAAGAATTGTTTGAAAAAGGTAATCCGAAAATTTTAGTTTTAAATCACAATTCTTTCTTGGACATTCTTGCTGTTTTAAGCCTTAGTCCTAAGGTGCTTATCCTTGTAAAGGACTGGGTGTATAAGTCACCTATTTTTGGTCCTTGTATTCGATTTGCTGGTTATTTATATGTCGAAGATGGTACAGGAAAAAACTTGGAGTTATTAAAGCATAGCATTGAGAACGGTTACAATATTGCAATTTTTCCTGAAGGAACACGTAGTAATGATGGTAAAATACATCGATTTCATAAAGGAGCCTTTTTACTTGCTAAAAAAGTGAATGTTCCCGTTCAGCCTGTTGTATTAGTTGGGTTTGATATAGTGAATCCAAAGAATGATATCATGATCAATAGTGGAGAAATGTACATAAAATTCTTACCTGTTCAGTATCCTAACGATTTTGAAACCTACCAAACAATGACCAAGGAGATTCAGAAAATAATGCGTAGTTCCTTACAAGTAAGTTTGCTTGAGGATACACAACCGAGATTTTGGAAGCACATTGTTTTACGAAATTATCTATTAAAAGGACCTGTCTTAGAATGGTATATGCGTGTAAAATATCGAATGGAAGCAGAAAACTATTTGTTCTATAACCGTTTGATTGGTGGACGAAAGCGAATTTATGACATTGGTTCAGGATTAGGGTATTTAAGTTTATTACTTCACTATGCAGACAATGAACGTGAAATCACTGCTATTGATGCGGATGAGGAAAAAGTTTCAATTGCAGCAAACGCCATTTATATAAAGGAAAAGGTTCAATTTACTTGTTCACGATTGGAGGCGTATCATTATTCGCCAGCTGATGTGTTTATTGTGAATGATGTACTTCATTATTTGAATAAAGAGGAGCAACGCGTAGTCCTACAAAAATTGATTGATTTATTACTACCTGGAGGATTGCTTATTCTAAGAGATGGAATAATCGAACATCCGAAATTGAAGCAAACAAAGTGGACAGAGATATTAAGTACACGTGTATTTGGATTCAATAAGGTGAATAACGAAATGGAATTTATTTCCAAAGATGAGATGGAAGCGTTAGCTTTGGATAATCATTTAGTAATGGATGATGTTTCACATTCACAAAAAACATCAAACCATTTATTTGTTTTTTATAAAAAATGATGGTAAAAAAAGAATATGACATTCTAATTGTTGGCAGCGGTGTAGGTGGATTAACTTGTGGCGTTATTTTAGCACGTCATGGATATAAAGTATTGATCTTAGAGAAAAATCAACAAGTAGGCGGGGCGCTTCAAGTATTTAGTCGCGATAAGTGTGTATTTGACACTGGGGTACATTATCTTGGAGGATTAGACGATAAACAAAATTTGCATAAGATTTTCAATTACTTAGGGATTTTGGATCAGTTACCGTTAAAAAAAATGGATGCGGATGGTTTTGATCGTGTACGTTTTAATGATGGTTTTATAGGACGCTTAGGAATGGGATATGCCACTTTTAAGGCAGAACTGATGAAAGACTTTCCTTTAGAAGAAGAAGGTATTGATAAGCTGATTTTACATATTAAAGAGACCATTTCTTTCTTTCCTCTTTATGATTTAAAAAATATAGAAGATTATCAGAGTAACATTCAAGCAATGATTCATTCGGAATTAGCGTGGGATTATCTCAAGTCCTTATTTAAAGAAGAGCGAATCATTCACGTTATCTTAGGAAATGCGATGATATATGCAGGGGATTATAAACGCACACCATTTTATGCATTTGCTTTAATCGTTCATAGTTATATTATGGGGAGTTACCGATTACCGGGAGGTGGTGGTCTCATGACAAAAGCATTGGTCAAGCAATTACGTTCTTATGGAGGCGAAATCCTTAAACACAAAGAAGTAATCGGATTTGATGTTGAGGCTGCAAAAGTAAATGCAGTACATTGCAAAGACGGAAGTGTATTTCATGCGAAGCAAATCATTTCAAACTTACATCCACAGGTGACGATGCATATTGCAGGAGAAGAACACTTTCTTCCTGCCTATCGAAATAGAGTAAACAGAATAAAAAATACTGTTTCCTCATTTTCTGTTTTCCTTTCATTAAAGAAGGAAACTGTTCCTTACTTGAATCATAACATGTATGAATTGTATACAGAAAACCCTTTTGATACCATTGACTATCCTGCTGAAGGATGGCCGAATTACATTATGGTAACCACCAATTCGCATCAATCAAATACAACTTACGCAGATTCTATAATTCTTTTAGTTTACATGAAAGCAAGTGAAACTGAGCAATGGGATGAGACGCATAATTCAATTCCATCGCCAAGTGAGAGGACAGAGAGCTATCAAGCATGGAAAAAAGAAAAAGAACAACAAGTACTTCAGCGCTTTTTTGAACGTTATCCTGAGGTGGAAGAGCACATCATTAATGTGTATTCCAGTACACCATTGACATATAGAGATTATTTAGGTACACCAGAAGGGGAGTTGTATGGAATTGAAAAGGATGTAAATCATACCTTAAGTTCTACGTTTAATACGAGGACGCGTATCACAAACCTTTTTCTTACTGGACAGAACATTGTCTTTCATGGTATTCTGGGAACGTGTATTGGTGCTTTGATGACTTGCTTTAATTTTATTGATAAACAAGAATTATTACAACAACTAAACGATGAAAATAGATTATGATGTAATTGTGATAGGTGCAGGACCAGCAGGGTCAGTAGCCGCCGCACGCTTACTTAAAGATGGATTAAAGGTGTTGGTCTTAGAAAAAATGACTTTCCCAAGATTTGTGATTGGAGAAAGTCTATTGCCACATTGTATGGATTTTCTGGATAAATTAGATTTATTGCCATGTCTGGAAGCGCAAGGTTTTCAGGAAAAAACAGGAGTCGCTTTTTACCACGAAGACAAACATTATCAATTTCATTTCAACGATCAATTTACAAAAGACAGTTGGGAATATACTTGGCAAGTTAAGCGTGCAGATTTTGATAAAGCCTTAATTGATGAAGTAGAAAAACGAGGAGCTGAAGTTATCTATGAAGCAGAAGTGGTTGCTGTAGATTTTTCAACTGCCGTTCAAATCGTTTCATACAAGAGAAATCAATCCGAAGAGATTATTCGTGCCAGTGCACGTTTTGTACTTGATGCGAGTGGTTATGGTCGCGTCCTACCTCGATTGTTGGATATTGAGAAAACGGCACCAGCTATTCCTAGAGGAGCTATATTCAGCCACGTTATTGATAATAACCGATCAGACAAAGCTGGAAACAATATTTTTATCCATGCATTTAGAGAGAACACAGCATGGTTTTGGTCCATTCCTTTTTCAGATGGGAGTTGTTCCGTTGGAATAGTTGCAGATAAAGATTTTATCGAAGAATGCGCAGCCAATGATGGAGCAATTTATAGATCTTACTTAAGAGATTTTCCTGGATTATTCGGACGATTTGCAGATTCAACATTGCGTTTTGAACCAAAGGTAATCCTTAATTATGCCGTTTCAGTACAAAAAATGTACGGAGAAGGTTTCGCGTTATGCGGTAATGCCACCGAATTTTTAGATCCAGTTTTTAGTTCAGGCGTTACGTTGGCCATAAGCTCAGGATATCGATCAGCTGATCTTGTTTGTCGAACATTAAGTGGTGAACAAGTTAATTGGCAGGTTGAATACACAGACGTTATGCAATCTGGAATAGATGTTTTCCGATCTTATGTAAATGCATGGTACGACGGAACCTTATCTAAGATATTTTTCGCAACAAATCCAAATCCTGAATTTATGAGACAGATTTGTTCCGTTTTAGGAGGTTATGTATGGGATTCTGAAAATCCTTTTGTTTCACGTCACAATAAATTGCTAAATTCGTTAGCTAAAATTGTAGATTTGTACGATAAAGAACTTAACATAAAAGAATGAAAGAAGAGTTAGAAGCAGTTAGCTACGCAGTGGGAATGAGTATTGGAGGAAGCTTAATGGAGCAACATTTATCTAATATAGATTTTGATTTGTTTGCACAGGGAGTGGAAGATATTCTTATGGAAAAACCATTGAAAATGGAACCAAATCAAGCGAGTGCAGTAATTCAGCAGTATATGCAAAGAATGATGTCTCAGCAATTCGAAGTGAATAAAAAAGCCGGAGAGGAATTTTTAGCAGAAAACTTTAAAAAAGAAGGGGTGACAACAACTTTGAGCGGATTGCAGTACGAAGTAATCACTGAAGGAGAAGGTGATTCACCAACGACTCAATCTACTGTAACTGTACATTACGAAGGAACATTACTTGACGGACAAGTGTTTGATAGTTCTGTTAAACGTGGTGAGCCTGCAACATTCGGAGTTACACAAGTGATCAAAGGATGGACAGAAGCCTTGCAGTTAATGAAAAAAGGAACAAAATTAAGACTTTACATTCCACAAGAATTAGCTTATGGAGCACAAGCTCCAGGCGGATTAATCCAACCGTATATGGCATTGATCTTTGATGTTGAATTAATAGATTTTAACTAAGATGAAAAAAGTATTGATATTCACAATGGCAGGAATTCTTTTCGCAAGTTGTGGGAACAAAAAAGAAGAAACACTTAAGTTAGAGAACGATTTGCAAAAACTGTCATATGCTGTGGGGAGTGACATGTCAAAAATGTTACTTAATGCACCAAAAAACGTATTTGATATGTTTGACCTTGACGCCATCGTTGAAGGATTTGACAAGGGGTATAATGAAACAGACATCTCAGCTTGTGGACAAACAATGGTAGAAGCTTTTGGTGAAGGATTTTCTAACCCAAATCCTGCATTGAAAGTACAAGGTTCAGAGTGTTTCGGGAAATTTAGCTCACACGATTTCTATGCCGTATTGAAAAAAGCTGAACGTACCAATTCTGTAGAGAAGGCGTACTTAATTAAAGGATTCAGCGACGGATTACACCGCAAGGACACCATCCTTACTGAGTCAGAAAAAGCATTCTTTTTATCTAAATTTCAGACAGATATTCAGTCCGTATTGATGAAAGAAGCATCACAGTTAGAAGGTGGTTTTATGGAGAACGCAAAAAAACTACCGAATACTGAGGTTATCGAAGGAGGTATCGTTATCCAAACGATCAAAGATGGGAAAGGATTAAAACCATCTGCAGACGACACCGTAGAAGCGCATTATACTTTGTACGACATAAACGGTAATAAATTAGAATCTTCTATTGACAGAGGACAACCATTTAAATCCAATTTGAATCAAGTGATCCCAGGCTGGAAATACTCTTTTCCACACATGAAAACAGGAGGGACTTATAAAGTTTTCGTTCCTGCAAACATGGCTTACGGACCAGAAAAAGGACCATTGATGTTCGAAATTGAGTTTATCTCATTTACAAAATAAAAAGAATCAAACTCGGAAAGGTCTTCGTAAGAAGGCCTTTTTTTATGCCGATATTCGTACGTTTCATTGTTTTAATCACGCCTGTGTTCAACAGAACAATATCTCAATATTGTGATATAGATATATAGAAAGATAAAATTATTTGGCAGCCATTTAGGTATACATGCTTTAGTAAACTCCTAAAAAAGGGAACGCTTTTAAATTAGCATGTGCTTCCGTTGGTCGCAATGCTAAATTAGAGCATTCACCTTTTCTAGTTCGTTAAGCTATCGCATTCCTCCCAGGCTGAAATGCTGATCTATTTCACTTGTATGATCTATTTCACTTGTATGATCTTTTTTATATTAATAGAAATAGCAAACAATTCACTATGCTTTAGTGTAGGTAAGTTATTTTTTCAAGATTAAGGAATAGTGAAACAGTTAAATACTTGAACACAATATCTCAATATTGTGATATAGATATATTGAAAATTATTTTTTTATTCTCTTCTATTTCATTAACTTAATTTAGAGAACTAAAAAAACACACAACATGGGAGCAACAAATTATTCGCCTTATACGCAAAACCAAATACAGTTAGCCAAGGTATTCAAAGCACTTGGACATCCTGGAAGAATAGCCATAATGGAACTGTTGAGTCAACAAAAGGCATTGAATTTAACAGATATCAATTTGCATTTAAAAATGACACAGTCAAATCTGTCGAGACATTGCCGTGAACTAGCTATTGTAGGACTTTTGAACCAATTTACGGTTGGTAATTCCACGTACTATGCGGTAAATCCACCTGTATTAGAAAAGATTATTGATTATGTAGAGAAAATGACCTTAAGCTCTATCAGATTAGAAATAGATTTAAGATTTTTAAACCTCTATTCAGAAAATTCGTTTTTCAGTAAAATGAATAATTATTTAGTAACTTAATTTGAAATTACCATTACATTTAAAGTGAGAATTCTTTTATCTACTATATTAACCTTTTTTAGTTTAATTCTTTTTTCTCAAGAAGAGAAGCTAAAAGTTGAGGTGCTAGACAAATTAACAAAATCATTGTTTTTAAACGGGAGTCAAAATAGAATTTTGGACTGTATTTATAATAATCTCAAAAATGATTTTTATGAAAGTTGGGGAAGTAAGATAATAATAAAGATTAGTATTGAAGAAGACGGTACTATTTCATCACTACGTTTGATGGATTCCCGTACAAAACAGATCAGTGAAGAGTTTATTTCTCAAGAGATAATAAAAATTCAAACATTTCAACAAAATGGTCACCTTGGAAAAATGTTTTTAGAAATCCCTATGTTTATTTGTCTTCGTTAATAATCCCTTTTATTAATGACAAAAATAATGAATCTATAGTTAACTAAATTGTTTAAGATGCTCCACGATGAGGTGTGTAGGTAAACCAACAACATTGTTGTAAGAGCCGTTAATAGATGTGATTGCAGCAGCTCCAATCCATTCTTGGATACCATATGAACCTGCTTTGTCAAATGGTTTATAATTATCAATATAAAATAAAATCTCATCATTGTTTAGTTCACGGAAAGTCACCGAAGTCACCGCAGAGTCACATATTATTTGCTCTCCTTTTTTGATGCAAATGCCTGTAATTACCTGATGGGTTTTTCCTGATAATTTAGAAAGCATTAATAAAGCATCATCTGCATCTTTAGGTTTTCCAAAAAGCTCATTGTTCAATGTAACAATCGTGTCAGAAGTAATAATTATATCTGTTTCATTCACCTGATCTTGTATAGCTAGAGCTTTATTCTTTGCTATATAACTAGGCACTTCTTCAATTGGTAATGTAGAAGGGTAGGATTCATCTGTGTTCGGCGTAATTATTGAAAAAGTTAATCCTAATTCTTGTAAAAGTTGACTTCTACGTGGAGATTTTGACCCTAAAATGATGTTCATATAATATTATAAGAAAAGATAAAGTACCCCTAAAATCATTGCTAGTTTTAGCGCTTGTTTGATTGGTGAAATCCAGCGTGTTTTTGGAAAAAACAAAGGGAAAATTCCAATACAACAAATAATTGCTGAAAGCGTTAATGGCCAAAGTTTTTGAAGTTCAACTTTGTGTAAATGCAAACCAATACCTAAAAAATAAATAACAGGATAAACAAGCATAATTAAACCAACAATTCTTATTGTAGACGGAATACCAATAATCATTGGAATTGTTCGAGCGTTAATTACTAAATCACCCTTAATGTCTTCTGCATCTTTAATGATTTCTCTGGCCAAATTCAGGACAAAACCAATGGTAGCAAACCAAAACACAACCTCCGTTCGAGTTAATTTCAAACTTCCAAAGTTAGGGTCATTACCGATGTCTTCAAAAGAAAATAAAGGGAAACCATATGGTAAATAAAATAAAGTCAAATAAATGACTAAGACAATTAATGATGCAATCGTTATGTTTCCCAATAATGGAATCTTTTTTAATCTTACTGAGTACCACCAAAGTATTCCTGTACTAATAAAATGAATGAGCAAAATCCCATATGTATGAATTGTAAAAAGGAAATATAATCCACCAATAATACCAAAGAAATTGAAGAACCAATGTAAAACAATTGCCCATCTAGGTTTTATTGATCGACCGATAATTACCGTGTTAGGACGGTTTATACGATCAGCACGTACATCAAAATAATCATTTATTATATTGCCAGCAGCGGCAATAAAAACGGTTGTAGCAATTAGAATCCAAAAATTCAATTGTTCTGTAAAAGAAATCGGGAAATCAATCATGTAAGTAACAACACCAAGCATTGTAACAATAATGATCAATAGATTAATGATTCGAACGAGTTTTGAAAAATGGAGAATCATTTTAAATTATTTAATAATACGGTATTCTGTCCTTCTATTGGCTTGATGAGCTGCTTCTTTAGATTTCTCATCTTGTAATTTTGAAATTGTTTCGTCCGAATATATGGTTTTTGTCTCGCCATATCCTTTAGCAACCAATCTTTGAGGTGATATTCCTTTAGAAATTAGATGATTGATGACTGCTTCAGCACGTTTTTGAGAAAGAGAGAGGTTTTCTTTTGCATCTCCACGTGTATCTGTGTGACCTCCAATTTCAATTTTTAGTTCAGTGTTTTTATTCATGAAATCAACTAATTTGTTTAATTCAACAAAAGAAGATTGACGAAGTGTTGCCTGAGCTAGATCAAAAAATACATTATTTAAGGTTACAGGAATATCGGTGTTAATTGGAACCATTGGAACATTCATGTGGTAAGCTTCTTGATTTTCACTTACTTTCATATTAAAATTCTGAGAAAAGAAAGAGTAACCTGGTAAAGAAGCGTTTAATGCATAATCTTTATTAAGGGGAAGAGTAACCACAAACTGACCATTGACTTTATCCGAATAGGATAAAATAACTTGTTTCCCTGTTTCTAAATCAATTAATTCAAATTGTGCGTATAAAGGTGCGTGAGTTATGGCGTCATATACTACACCTTCAAAATACAATGTTCTGATAGGACGCAAATGTTCAGGCATTTCAAATGAATAAATGTCTAAATCACCAAATCCTCCTTTTCGATTCGAAGCAAAGTAGGCAATCTCCCCGGTAGGAGAAACCATTAAGGAGTTTTCATCATATTTTGTATTGATTGGATAGCCTAAATTAATCGGTTTTGACCAAGTGCCATCGTCGTTTAGGCGACACATAAATAAATCAGACCCTCCCATACCAATGTGTCCTCGTGAAGCAAAGTATAAAGTTTTTCCATCCGGATGTATTAGTACAGATTCTTCTAGATCAGGAGTGTTAATGTAATTGGGTAATGGTTTGCCAGCCGACCAATTCCCGTCATCTTGTAATTGACTAACAAAAATATCTGAGTTCGGAGCTTCTCCCGGACGACTAACACGACGAATGAAATAAAGTGTTTTGCCATCTGCAGAAAGTGAAGGTTGACTTTCCCAAGAACTAGTATTCACTTTACCAGGTAAGTTAATTGGATCAAGCCATCTTGAGCCAATTTTCTTGGTGTAAAATAAGTCGCAACTTCCCCAACCTTCGCGGCCAGGCCCATAGTTTCTACCTGATTCATCACTGCAAGCAACAAAAATCAATGAACGACCATCAGCACTAATCGTTGGAGCTCCTTCATTGTTAGATGTGTTAATGTTTTTAGGCATCGGTAAGGCTTCTTGCCAATTCCCATGCTCATCCATCATGGTATAGAAAAAGTCCTCTTGCATGCCTGCAGGAACAGTTTTGTCTTTAATTCTTCGTGTAAATAATATGGTCTTCCCATCAACAGTGATTGTAGGGAAATATTCTGGATCTGATGTATTTATTGAAGGCCCCATATTTTTCGGTTCAAAACGATAAGATTTTGCCATTGATTCAATACCGAAATCATTATTCGCCATTAATTTGTGTGATTCAGCAAGTAATGAGTTATTCGCATTTCGAATTTTGGAATATTTTTCTAGGTAAGCATTCGAACGAGTGTATTCACCAGTATAACTTAAAGCACGACCTAAGTAGAAATAAGTGCTACCAGAAGGGGAGTGATTTGGATTGATGGCAATTGCTCTTTCATAGTGTTCACTTGCCTCTTCATAACGATAATATTTTTCAAGAAATTCAGCTGCTAATAAATGCGCTTCCCAAAAATTAGGATCTTTTTCTAATGCTTTTAAACACAATTCAATACCCGCACGATAATTTGGAGTACGACTATATGGGTCAATCGATTTGTTTGGCGACTGAATCGCTTCTTGGAACAATGCAATTGCTTTTTTGTTTTTTGTAGAGTAGGTTGCACCTGGATATTGTGCATGTGTAGCACAAGATACTGTGAGTAAAAGGAGGATTAAGGCTAGTAATCTCATGATATGAAATTTAAGGGATGTTTAGATATTTATGCGTCTGCAATGAAAGTTTCCATTTTGGATGCTTCATAATATAAGTAATAATATCTGGTAAAAAGCGATCCTTTTTGTCCCATTCGGTTTGTAAATACAATTGACAATTGGGAGAAACTTTTTCCGCATGCATTTCTGCCCAATCAAAATCAGAAGGGTGATTGATTACAATTTTTAATTCATCTGCCATTTCATAGGCTTGGGCAACAGGTGACTTGAATTTTTTTGGCGAAAAACAATACCAATCTACAGGATATAAAAGCTCATTTGTACCAGAAGTTTCAATCGCTACTTCTAGACCTTTAGCTTGAAGTGCTTTTACTAAATACTGTATATCATAAAGTGTAGGCTCTCCACCTGTAATGACACAAAAATTGGCATTAACTTTTTCAATCTCAGAAAGTAAAAAATCAAATCTTTGCAATGCATGAATGTTTGCATCCCAGCTCTCTTTAACATCACACCACACACACCCAACATCACAACCTGCCAAACGAATAAAATATGCGGCACGTCCTGCGAAATTACCTTCTCCTTGTAATGTATAAAAATGCTCCATAACAGGTAGCTCTACTTTGACATTCATTGATTTTATGCTCTAGATATTATTATAACCTCAAAAATAGATAAATATTGTTAGACAAAGACCTACCTAATTCGCTATTTTATAGAGATATGTTGAAGTTTAACAAAATTAGAGTTGTGGTTAATGTTCTGGTTTTGATGGTGTTGTGTTATTGTGTAGGTGGATAATTGTTAATTTTTGAATAAGATAAATATTCATTCACTACATTTGACACATTAAATATTTCATTTATGAAAAGAATAATAACTTTTATAGCGGCCTTTACATTGAGTTTAAGTGTAACAGCGCAAACACAATTAATCAACGGTGGATTTGAAAACTGGGAGTCTGTAGGTGGAGGTGGTACTGAACCTGTTCAATGGAATAGCTTTTTAACAGCTGATGGAAGCCTTACAGGACAAGCTGCAAATCAAGTGAGCTCATCTACAGATGTTAGACCAGGTTCAACAGGGACAAAAAGTGCTAAGATATGGTCAAGAGCAGTACTTGGAATTAAAGCTAATGGAAACTTGACTACAGGACGGGTAAATATGGGGAGCATCTCTCCGTCAAATGCAGCAAACCATAATGCAACAGTTAGATCGAATGGAGCATTTAATCACCCATTCACCTATTCTACAAAACCAGACTCTTTAGTCTTCTGGGCTAAATTCACTTCTCCTGGTGCTGGAAATAAAGCTCGTGTTGCAGCAACAATTCATGGTGATGTCGATTATCGTGATCCTGCTATTAGTTCTCAATCAGGACAAATTGTAGCAACGGCAATACACGATTATGGAATTACAAATGGATGGAAAAGAATCGCTGTTCCATTTGTCTATACATCAAATACAATTGATCCACGTTATATATTAATCAGTTTCTCTACAAGTAATACACCAGGTGGTGGAACAGGTGATGATGTCGTTTTTATTGATGATGTTGAGGTTATTTACCCTCCAATTATTACAGCAAGAAATGATAATTATTCAATAAATGAATCTACCCCATTAGAATTTTTAGCGGCTGGAAACAGTATATACGATAACGATGAAGTGCAATTTGGAACATTAAAAACAACATTTCATCCTTCACATATTGTACAAAGCCCTGCTAATGGTGATATCTTGTTTATAAACAATAAATATGTTTATATGCCTCGTCAAGGTTTCTTTGGCGAAGATATTTTTAGATATAGAGCCTATGATACAGATAGCATTTCTTTTGGAGAAGCTTTGGTTAGAGTTACCGTAAACTATGTACCACCTGCTGGTGCAACGAATATTGTTGCTGTTTCAGATTTAGCAGTATTCTATCCAGGGGTTTCAACAGATGTTAATGTTTTAGCAAATGATGTATTAGTTGCAGGAACGCAATTTGATTACACTAAATTTACTATAGAAGAGGCACCACATAAAGGAACTGCTGTAATTAGCCAAGTGGATAATGTGTATAAATTAATTTACACGTCTAACCAAGGTGCTACAGGAAATGATTCATTGACTTATAAAATTTGTGATAATCAAACACCTTTTACTTGTTCAGAAGCTAAATTGAGAATCACTTTTGACTTCACTTCGGTAGAGAATACAACTTTTTCTGATTTAGTAATGTACTCAAATTTAGATAAATTATTCTTTAAAGGATCTGACCTAGAAGGTGCATCTTTCAGAGCGTACACTGTAACAGGTGCTATGGTTGCTGAAGGAGAAGTGTTACCAGTAGTTGATTTTCAAGTGAATGCAGGAGTTTACCTAATTCACATTGTTGGAGCTAACGGACAAACAACCAAGAGACTATTAAAACAATAATTCAAAAAAAATAGTTAATTTTGAGGGTCGTTCTTTTATTAGGACGACCCATTTTTGTTATTATGAAATATATTCTTATTCTATTTTTTGTAAACTTTCTTACAGGTTTTACAAATGCTCAAGTAGCAACCATTAAAGGTAAAGTTGTAGATGAAAAGAACGAACCTCTTTTTGGAGCAACGATTGTTTATCGGAAAGATATAACCATTGGTACACACTCTGAGGAGGATGGTACATTTACATTAGAAGTACCTGCTGGACCAGGACTTTTGATCTGTAAATTTGCAGGGTTGTTAGCCGATACGGTTAATTTTAATATTAAGGAGGGTGAGGTGCGTAACTTTGATTTCTTGTTAGTAGAATTTATTACTAAAGTGGAAGGTATTCAAATTGTTGCAACTAAAAATGATATTCCTGTTTCTGAACAAATTGTTTCCTTACAAGTATTAAGACCTGAACTTTTAGAAAATAGAGGAACACGTACCATTGAAACAGCATTAGATCAAACTCCTGGTTTGAATATTATGGATGGTGAACCACAAATTCGTGGAGGTAGTGGATTTACTGCTGGTGTTGGATCAAAAGTAGCTGTAATGGTTGACGATATGCCTATGCTTTCCGGTGATGCGGGTAGAGCAGAGTGGGCATTTATTCCTGTAGAAAATATTAGCCAAGTAGAAGTTGTAAAAGGAGCTGCAAGCGTTTTGTCAGGTGCACAAGCGCTTTCTGGTTCTATAAACATTAGAACAGCTTATCCGACTTCTACACCTGTTACTAAAATTAATGTATATACAGGATTGTATTCTTCGCCAAGTGAGCCAGATGCAAAATGGTGGACTGGTGTACCCTTCATGACAGGAGCAAGTTTTTTACATTCTAGAAAAGCAGGAAATTGGGACTTAGTTTTTGGAGCTAACGTAAGCCATGATCACAACTACATCGGACCGCCAAAAACAGATGAATTTGTAATTGATACAGTGACGCAATTCTCAAACAGACAAATGAGTACACAACGCGCACGTATGAACTTTAACATTCGACATAGAAGTAAAAAGTATAAAGGATTAAGTTACGGAGTGAACGGTAACCTTATGTATCAAAAGCAGCCAATGCCAATGGCTTGGTTAAATGATTCAAGTGGTTTATTCTCAAGTTACCCAGGTGCTGTATTCTTGCAAAATCAATTTGTATTTCACGTCGATCCTTTTGTACATTTATTGACGGCAACTAGCGGAAAACACTATCTAAGAGGACGTGTCATGCATTCCGATTCTCGAATGACATCTAATCAAGATACAAAAACAACAACGTATTACTTTGATTACATGTATCAAAATAAAATTGTACGTCTAAAAGATCTAAATTTCGTGGGTGGAGTTACTTCAACTTACGTGGATTCTTATGCAGAAATGTACGTGGGTTCTGGGAAACCAAACAACAAAATGCTAAATGCAGCAGGCTATGTACAGTTAGACAAGAAGTTCATGGACGTGCTTCAAGTAAACATTGGAGGACGTTTAGAGTATTTTGATGTAAACGGTGACGAACGAAGTTTTGCTCCTATCGTAAGAGGGGGAATGACTTTGAAAGTAATGCAAGAAACCTATTTTAGAGCGTCTTACGGACAAGGGTACCGATTCCCAACCATTACAGAACGATTCATTCGAACAGGAGTAGGTAGCTTCGGAATCTTTGCTAACCCAGACTTGAAAGCAGAGAAAAGCTGGAATGCTGAAATCGGTATTAAGCAAGGTGTCAAAATAGGAAATGTAATGGGGTACATTGATATCGCAGGTTTCTGGTCTCATTACGATAATACAATTGAATATTTATTTGGATTCTGGGGAACTTCTTTTACAGATCTTTCCAATGCATTCGGATTTAAGTTTGTAAACACAGGAGAATCTCGAGTAATCGGAATCGATGCCTCATTTACAGGTAAAGCCGACTTTGGTAAAAATGTAGAAGCAATGTATATGATTGGTTACAACTATGTATTGCCACAATCTTTGTCTCCTGATTATGTTTACGCTGTGGATACTTTCTTAAACCGTGAATATAGCTACGAACAAACGTCCATGAACGGTGATAGAAATATCTTGAAATACCGTTTCTTACACAACTTTAAAGCAGATGTTGAGTTTACGCTTTTCAATAAAGTTGGAATTGGAGGGTCGGTAAAATACTTCTCTAAAATGGAAAATATGGATGGCGTTCTTAAAGAATTTGAAGAGGCAACCATCGGACCATTTACCCAATCGATTCGCTACATTGATTATTTCTTAGAGAAAAATAAAGGAAAGTGGATAGTGGATTTACGCGTGTCTTATAAGTTCAACGATATCCATAAATTATCATTCATCTGTAACAATTTGTTGAATAAAACGTATTCACTTCGACCATTGAAAATCGAAGCTCCAAGATCGTTTATGCTTCAGTATACAGTGAAATTAGAAGGGAAACCAAAAGTGTCTTAATCGATCTAAAAGAATATATAACGGGAGGCGAAAGCTTCCCGTTTTTTTTTACTGCTAACTGATCAAAGTATTATGTTTTAATGGATCTCTCTTTGAAATTGAAACTCGCGTTAGGGATAATAGAGGAAAGCTTTTTTGTAGAAAAAACTTGAAACGAATAGCCCGACCCGCAGGGGAACGCCCAAATAAAAAGAAGGGTATAAAGGAAAGTGAAAACGATTTGTCAGGCAGCCTTTTCGGTTTACACGCTTTAGTAAATTCGTACCAACTGGTTTACGCAGCGTCTGCAACGTGCTTCCTCTGGTCGCAGTCGCAAACACGCGTTCACTCAGCTTGTACCGCATTTAGCTATCGCGCTCCATCCGGGCTGGAAATCCCTAAAAACAAAAATACCTATATCACAATATTGAGATATAGGTATTTAGAATTGTACTTCGGAAATGAACAAATTCCGAGGTGTATTTTTATTTTTTTCTTCCGTTAACGGTTACATCTTTGTTATTTTTTGATGCTTCACTTGATCACCATTTTTGATGCTTAGGAAGTAAATTCCACTCTGCCACTCGATGGTGCTAATCGTATGAAGGGATTCGTTCAAAACCCCTTCAGCTATTTCTTTTCCGTTTATGTCTACAATCGTAAATTGACCCAAATATTGAGAATGAATGGTTAATTTTTCGGACGTCGGATTTGGGTAAACACGTAAGTTCCAATCGTTTTTTTCTGTAGCTAATCCATTGTGTTCATGAATCACTCCTAAACCTGATAAGTCAAAACCTGAAGTGGCAAACGGGGTTGGGAAAGGATCAATAATCAAACGATCTAATGCGTCTCTTGAACCGAATTCGGGTAGAATTGTACCAACGACATCAATTAAACGTACATGCGTAATTTTATTGATGTTTACCAAAGGATTTTCAGGTAATTCAGACAAATCGAAAGGTGTTCCATAACCGATTTTATACTTTCCCGCTAAATTATGTATGCGTTTTGGATCTACATTCCCTGAATTTGAAATTTGAATGGTTTGATCGGTTTCGGAATAAGCTGGAAAACGGGAATAATCTACACCGTTGCTACTTACCTCGACAAAAGCCAATTCCAGAAAATTGTCGTTAAAACTGTTTTCAAAAACAGCGAAATCTGCACCTGGACCATTGGTAATTGGGGTGTCAAACGTCATAATAGCAATGCCACGGTCACCCAAGCTCAATACATTAGCTGTACTTGTTCCAAGAACTGGACCGATTACGTTTTCAACGGAGCCATAACTGGCATATCCTAAATTTGGGTTGTTGATTTGCATTAAACCTCTTTCCACTATGCAATTGGTAGCCCAAGCCACAAATAGGGGAGAGCTCGCAATAATTGCTGTAGTTCCTTGTTCAGAAGCACCAGGTGGGAATGATTGATTGAATGCTTTTAGGGGGAGTAAGCATAGACATGCTAAAATTATCTTATTCATAAATTGTTGCTTTTGAGGGGTTTAATCCCAGTTTCTTTTTGTGTAATAAAGTTCCAGTTGTGGAATAAATGTGCAAATAACCTAAGTTGGTGAAATTCATGGCGTCAAAGCAAAGTATTTGTTGATGCACAGGGTTGTATTGAATTTTATACAAAGTGGTGAAATTTGCTGCAGGAATAAAATTCATGACTTCAAAACGTTTAGTTGTAAAGTCAAATAAATGTAATGCAGATGTTGTGAAATCAGATTCTAAAACAAGCATTTTTGTACCCATTTTCTCAATATTCGTCGCATTCATCATGTAAATACTGTCTCTTTCATAAGTTCCAGCGCGTAGGCGGACAATTTGTGAATCGTAAGTGTTCAAACCTCGTGCGGTTATCACATAGAGATTTCCTGCTTGATCAAATTGCATGTCGCGTGGGTTTTTACCAACTGTTAATGTTCTTACAACTGACATTTGGTTCATATCAATGATACTTACTGTGGAGTCTACATTTGGATAGTTCAAACCGCCAGTATTTGAAACAAATAATTGATTTCCTAAAGTATTCATTGCATCTGGATTGGATCCAACTTTTATGCGATTGGTAACTTCTAAAGATAAGGTGTCGATGATGTCTACATAGCCATCGAAACATGAAATGAAGAGTTTATCACCAAATGGTTTTATGTATCTTGGTTGCTTTGGAATTGAGTTATTTACCATTGGTATTTGTTTAATGGATTTCCCTGTTTTTGCATCCAAGACTTCAATGATACTTGAAACATTAACTACCACATATACTTTCGAACCGTATTTTATAATGTCGTTTCCTGTATCTCCGAGTTGTCGACTGTTTTTTTCTTGATAAATCTCGTTGTTCACTTCAAGTGAAGAAAAATCTAACCATGAAAGACTTGAGTTGTTCTGATGAAATAAGCCTTCGTTGACAATCAAAAGACCATTTTTGAATTCTGAAACATAGGTTTCTTCTGGCTGTTCTTTCTTTTTACACGATGTAAATAGAATGAGGGTTCCTAAAAGGAAAAGGTATTTAGATAAATGCATAAACGAACGTAAATTGTATTTGTCTACCTGGCATGACATAGTTTTTTATGTAAGCGTATGAGACGTTTGTAATGTTTTTTACCGTTAATTGTAATTTAATGGTATTGTATTTATCAATTCTGAAATTGGAGAAAATGGTCCAGTCCAAGGTGTAAAATTGACTTACAATGTTTTGTGGGATGTTTTCATTTAAGGCATAACGATCTGAACATACATAGGTTGAAAATCGTGTTCCTATTTCTCTGTACATGAATGTAAAGTCAAAATTGAAAACATGCTTTGGACTATAGGCAATTTGATGTTTGTAGCTTGGACTTGTAGGGTTAGAAAAATCTCTTGAAGACTGAAAGGTATAATTTAATAGTGTTTGAATACTAAAATCTTTCTTGAAGTTTTGATTAAAAGAGATCATTGCTTCTATACCTTGGACTTTATTTTTTCCAATGTTTTGTATGGACCAAATGAAGGTGTTTTTTGTTGGCATGCTCAAAATCATATTCGAAATTTCATGATAGTAAGCGGCAACTTGAAAACCTAAGTAAGTGGTATTGTTGTCCAACAAAGCATAAGATCCAGACAAGGAAAATTGATGAGCGTCTTCTGGTTTCAATTTATTGTTTCCAATGTTATTGTAATACAATTCATTAAAAGATGGCGGACGGAAAGAATTACGGTAATAAGCAGTCAACGCGAGTTTTCTGTTAATTCTATATCTTGTTTCTAAGAAAGGAGAAAATTTAGAAACATTTGTTGCTGCTTCTCCTGCTTTATTTTTTTCTTGAATATATTGATGACCAATTTGTGCTGTAACACTTATTTTCTTTGCAGAAAAGGTGGATTTTGCAAAGCTTGACAAATGTTCTCTCACAGGTCGTGAAAGAAATGCATTTTTCGATGTTAAATTCGAATGTGTCCATTCTGATCCTGCATTAAATGAAAACCATTTTTTTAAAGAGTAAGCAAGTGAAATACCAAGATCATTTGTATGATTTAAATAATCACTTTTTAACTCGCCTTGTGCATTCAAATAATGAGGGTCGTAATAAAACAAATCGTCTTTAATAAAGGTGTAATAGGCTCTGTAATCTATTCCAGCCGCTTTCCCTTGATAATCTGCACGGATGTTCATGGTGGCTGTGTTTAACCTCTGCTTTGCATTGTCATTGTAAAGCACAATTGGACCTGGTACGCCTTGTTGTGCAGTCATATAATCAAAAAAGAAATTGAATTTATGATTTTCGTAGGGTTTGTAACCAAAGTTAACACCTCCATTGATATCCATAAAATCATTATTTTTTCTTTCGCCTTCCAATAAGGTGTTGTAATTCATGAATTTGAATGGATAATCCCCATCAGATTTTCTGTATTTTAACAATACTCCTCCATAGAATTTTTCAGAACCTGTTTTAAGTGTCAATTGATTGTCTAAAAAGGTCCAACTTCCAAACTTTGATATTAGTCGTTGTTGTAAAGGCATTCTAGGTGCTGTCGCTTGAAAAGATTTCAAGATAATTGCATTGCCAGCTAATTGCGCTTTTACAGGGACCATTATTTCGCTATTACCTCCTTTTTGAATGATTACTTGTTCAATATCATCAAGATGAAAGTTGGCGAGGTTTGATTGCCCAGTTTGCGGATTTGTTTGCTGAAAACCATCTACAATAAGTGCTGTATGATGACCACTAAGACCTCTAATATTGACTGTTTTCATTCCACCCAAACCACCATACGATTTTACTTGTGCACCTGGAATCTTTTTTAGTAATTCACCAAGATCATCAGGTTGCATCATTTCTATTGTTGCTCTATCGATTATGATGTTGTTTGAATCGACATGGAAACGTGCGATTCTAAGTTTTGTAATGCGTACTTCTTCTAATTGTTCACTTTTTGTACTGTCATTTTTCTCTTGAGCAAAAGTGTGTGTATTTAGAAGTATAAAAATAAAAAGAAGTACGCTAATTGGTTTCATTTATAATTTTTGAAAACGTTTTACAGTTGTATGTTCGTTAGAAACGATCACTAATTGATACATTCCTGCATTTAAATGTTGTACTGAAATTGCTTTTTCATTTCCTGTTGCAATTTCTTTACCTGTTAAATCCGTAATTGTCCAATTTTGCATTTCTCCAACAATTGTAAGGTTGTCTTTCGTTGGGTTTGGATAGATAGAAATGGTATTCATTGCTATAGTTTCTGAGTTTAGAACCGCTTGTTCAAATTTCAGATTATCCAATGCAAAATAAGCTGGAGTAACCATTCCGAATTCATTTACATCAGATGAAGACATTGAAAAATGTAATGATTTAATAGGTGTGTTTATTAACTCAGGATCATTGAAAGTGATTTTTTTCCATTCTTCTAAGATATAATCATCTGCATCATTATCAAAACGGAAATCTGCTAAATAAACGATTTTATTTAAAGTTAACATTTCGTCATTGTGCTTTTTAAAGTTGATCGTCAAAGAGAAAAAATCTTTTCCATTTGTGCCATCATCAATTCCTTGTGCATTAATGTTTGAACCAAATACTTTCCCATAAGCATCTCCATGTTTCATGGATAAAGTAGCATAAGTGGTGTTGGTAACACTCATTTCTTTTAAGAGTACAGGTCTGCTGAATACAATTTCTCCTGAAGAATAGAAAACCGCATAATTAGAGGAGTTTTCACCTCCGTTTGTAATAGATGCATATTGATTTAGGTAACCAGGTGTTGTAATGTCTTGTACATTTGAAATTGCAAAACCACCCCAATAATCATAATCAGAGTTGTAATTGCTTGTTAGTTTTAATGCAGAACCAACAATCCAGTCAGGTTCATTTTCACCAACTAGATACCCATCACTGTTAAGGGTAAAGTTTTCAAATGTTTCTGTCTGTACCTGAGCAGATACGGACAAGCTTACAAATGCACTAAGTGCAAAAAAGTAAATTTTCTTCATGCTTTTTAATTTTAATAAATAAATAAAAAGTGAAAAAAATCAGATTTGATTGAACGTGACACGTATGTCATTAACGTCCGACTTTGATCTGAAGTCCTTCGTTTGCTTGTCTTCAAGTATTCTGACTTACACCAAGTTGTTTTCGCCTTCCCACATATTAATGCAGTGACATTTTGAAAACAATTTAACAGTGTTTACAGCTGCAGATACAGTTCTGGATTTACACCAGATTCCTATTATACAAGCGTTGCAAAGATACCATTTCTTTTGAATTTTTGAGGACTTTATTTGACGTTTATCCTTATAATCTTCTTGTTTATTAGCTGTATATCTATATGCCGATATTGAGATATAGGTTTTGTAATTTATAGACCATTATGTCGTGAATAGGATGATTATTTTGATTTTGATGAACAATTGTTTTTATGAATCTATATGCGCATATTGAGATATAGAATTATAGAATGTCAATGTTTACAAGGGGTTCAGCGTTGTGGTTTTAGATTCTTTTATTTTCATCGTTTATTAAAAGTGTGAAAACGTAGACTTTCTGCCCGGCGGAGGGCGATAGCTTCAGGAGGTGGAATGCACACTTGCACAAATAAGGAGAGCGACTTCAGAAGCTATTCCGATTTGTAAGGCAAGGTTGCTTTTCCATAAGTGAACTAAAGCCTATAGACGGAAAAGCAGCCAAAAAAAAACCTCCTGCGTAAAGAACGAGGAGGAAGGGTAGTTTGTAATCTATATGCGTATATTGCGATATTGTTCTATTTGTTTTCTTTGTCGAGTAAGTACATTAGGGAAGCAATTGTGGCGCATCCGAGTTCAAGTTCTCGTTTGTTTACGTTTTCGAAAACATCGCTTGGGGCATGATGAAAGTCAAAGTATCGTTGGGAATCTGGAGCGAATCCATATAAGTCGATTTTTGGAAAATAGTCTTTTAATGGGTTTATATCTACGCCGCCATATCCTGGTTCAAAGTAATGTACGTCGTAAGGTTTGTATATATTTTGGTAGGATTTTAAAGATTTTAAGGCAGATTTGGAGCCGTCAAGTGAAAATCCACGTGGTGAAAATCCTCCTCTGTCGCTTTCAATCGCTGCGATGTGGTTTTCTTTGCGTTCGAAAACCCATTTTGCGTAGCCTTCACCTCCTTGATTTCCATTTTCTTCGTTCATGAAGAGGACAACACGTAAGGTATTGTTTGGTTTGTAACCTTGTATTTTTAATAAGCGCAGGGCTTCGATAGAGTGCATTACACCGGCGCCATCATCATGTGCACCTTCGCCAATGTCCCAAGAATCTAGGTGGCCGCCAACGGTGATGATGTTGTTGGGTTTAGATTTCCCTTTTAGTTCTGCAATTACGTTAAATGAGGGGCGTGTTCCACGATCTTCACAATTCATTTCCAATACAAATTGTAAAGGGGAATTTTTGATGTGTTTGGATAGGTATTCGGCATCTTTTGTGGAAATGGCTGCTGCGGGAATTTTTTCAATGCCTTCTGGATAGAAAACTACTCCAGTGTGTGGATGTTCATCGATTACCAATCCAATAGAACGAATAATAATAGCTTTAGCTCCTAAACGAGCGGCTTCTGCTGTTCCTTTGCTGCGAATGGCATAACAACCTCCATAGGCATTCATGGTATTTATTTCTTGTTCATTCATGGCTTGATTGAGGAAGACAATTTTTCCTTTCACCTCTTTTTCTGATGCTTTCTTTAAGTCATCGAGATGTTTATACTCTATGATTGTTCCTTCAAGTATGCCGTTTGTACCAATGCTTCCACCAAGGGCAAGCATATTAACTTTGTGTAATTGGTTGTTTTGATTTTTGATCCATCCGCTTTCTTGTGAACCACGAACCCAATAAGGGACTTCGACAGGTTGTAGGTAAACGGTGTCAAATTGATAACTTCGCAACAAGCGTTCAGACCATTCTACCGCCATTTGTGCTTGTGCAGAACCGGAAAGACGTGCGCCAATGTTTTTGCACAAATACCTAAGGTTTTCGTAGGCATGGCCGTTGCTCAAAGCGTTATTGTAAAGTTGTTTAATAAACGTGGAATCGTTTTGTGCAAAGGTGTTTGTAATTGAAAATAGAAACAAGAAAAGTACTTTTTTCATATGGTCTGCTTTTGCGTTTTGAAATAGTTATGTCAAATGAAAAAAAGCAGGATATACCTGCTTTTTGGATTATAAAAGTTCTTCGATGATGCGATCCATGGAGTAGCCTTCTGCTTCTGCACGGTAGTTTCGAACCAAACGGTGACGTAAAATTGGTTTTGCAACTGCTTTTACATCTTCAATATCGGGTGCATATTTCCCGTTCAGTGCGGCGTGGCATTTTGCTCCTACAATTAAGTATTGTGATGCACGAGGACCAGCGCCCCATGAAATGTATTTTTTTGTTAATTCAGTCGCAAAAGGGGAGTTGATTCTTGTCTTTCCAACTAATTTAACCGCGTATTCAAGGACGTTGTCCGCAACAGGGATGCGACGAATTAATTCTTGATAAGCTGTAATTTGTTCTCCTGAAACGATTTGTTGTAATTTCGTTTTATGTGTTGAAGTTGTGGCACGAACGATGGCCAGTTCTTCTTCAAATTCTGGGTAGTCTACCCAAATGTTGAACATAAAACGATCCAGTTGGGCCTCAGGTAAAGGGTAAGTTCCCTCTTGCTCAATGGGGTTTTGTGTTGCCAAAACAAAGAATGGTTTTGGTAAGTTGTAGGTCGTACCACCTGCAGTAACGCGTTGTTCTTGCATTGCTTCAAGTAAAGCTGATTGCGTTTTTGGAGGTGTACGGTTGATCTCATCTGCCAACAATATATTGCTAAAAATAGGACCTTTGATGAATTTGAAATTTCTTGATTCATCTAATATCTCAGCTCCAACAATGTCTGAAGGCATCAAGTCGGGAGTAAATTGTATACGATTAAATGAAAGACCAAGAGATTGGGAAATGGTGTTTACCAAAAGAGTTTTGGCTAATCCTGGTACACCAACCAATAAACAATGGCCTTTAGAAAAAATGGAAATCAAAACTTGATCAACCACTTCGTCTTGACCAATAATCACTTTGTGAATTTCGTTCTTTAAGGCTTTGTAATCCTGTACAAGCTGATCGATAGCAACTTTGTCTGACATAGTAGATGTTATTTTGTTAGTCTAACCACTGATTTTTGAACGTACATGTATTGTAAGGCTCAGCAATGCGAACGTAAGCATATTTGATTTTTGAACCTACCCATTTGTCTAAAATAGTTCGGTGTTTATCGTTTTCAGCTGCTGATTGAATCAATGAATAGTCTTCTTTCATATTTGCCGTGTGCGGTTGCGTACGGTTCATTACTTTAACAATACGAACACCTTCTTTTCTGTCCATATAATTGACATACAAGTTAGGCTCCGTAAATTCGTTGATTTTTAGTTTGTTGGTTAAATAGTAAATTTGTTGATCCAATTCGTTCAATTGGGCAGCATCCCATTTTTGATCTCCTGTGTATGGGTTAGACATTACTCCATTGTTATAACGTGTTGCTTCATCGTTTGAAAAACGTAATACTGCATCCGTCCAAGTGATTTTACCCTCTTTTAATAGGGCATAGCAAGAATCCATTTTTTGAGCTGCTTTTGCTAAAGATGCATCGGTATACGTTGGGATTTTCAAAATGTGTTGGCAGGTATAGCTTTCTCCTTTTCGTTCAATTAGTTTAACGAAGTGGTAGCCATATTCTGTTTCAAATACTTCAGAAATTTCTCCTTCTTTCAAACTCATCACCGTAGACTCAAAAGCCGGAACCATCATACCCACACGAGCTTTAATTTCACCACCTTTTGAAGCACTTCCTGTATCGTCAGAATTTAAGCGAGCCAAAGTAGTCATGCTTTTTCCAGCTCGAACTTGTTTCAATAATGCTTCAAGATCTGATTTCGCTTTGGCGCGATCATCACGTGTAATCTCAGGATACTGGACAATCTGTTGGAAAGTAAATTGTGCGTTGATGAAAGGAATAGAATCTTTGGGTAATCCATCGTAAAAGAGTTTAACTTCTCGTGGAGTGATCGTTACATCTTCCGTTATTTTACGTTCCATTTCTTGAGCAATCATTCGCTGACGAATAGATTCACGGAATTCCATTTTTATTTGTGAGGATGATTTACCATAGAATGCTTCCAACTTTTCGCGAGAACCAATTTGTTCTTCTAAAGCACGTAAACGGTTTTCCATTTCAAAGTCAACATTGGCATCGGTGATTTCAACACTGTCCAATTTCGCTTGGTTAATCAAAAGGTTTTGGTACATTAAATCCTCTAATAAACCACATTCAAAATCAGCTGTGATTTCAACTCCAGATTGAATGGCTTGTTGACGTTGGTTCATTAAATCGCTTTTAAGAATTACATTGTCACCAATTTGGGCAACAATGCCTTCCACAGGCTGGCGTTTGGAGGGTTGCGCATATGCATTTAGGTGCAAGGCTGCGAGTCCGAAGAAAAGTATTTGCTTCATTTTTATCATTGTGATAACGAAAATACATAAAATACGTGGTTTTTGCTTTTATATTTTAAAGTTTTCAAATAATACGCCACTAAATTCAAAAAACAAGACGAATGGAGTAGAAATAGGAGTTGAAAACTTAATTTTCAAACAATTTATTGGTAGGAGTAAGCATTTAATTTTCTATACCTGATTCCCTCAGCCCGGACGGAGGACGATAGCTAAATGAACAGAAAAAGGAGTGAACGCTAGCGTAACAGAGCGACCATCGGAAGCTACTGTGATGCAGCTCGTGAACCCGTTTTATGGAATTTACTAAAGTACGCAGGCCGAAATGGCTGCATGACCTATTTTTTCTTTTTTAGGAAATTTGGGCGTTTCCCTTATCCCATGCTGGGAACGGGTCGGGCTTTCCGCTATATCTCTCGTCCCCAAGAAACTTGGTGGAGATGCCGCTGCTATCCCTAACGCAGATTTGGCCTTGAGTATTTAGGTTTTTGGTAAACTATTGGGCAAAAAAAAATCCCTGTATTGCTACAGGGATTTTAAGGTGTTTATTTTCTATTTTCCGATCGAGTAAAGAACGTCGTTGTTGATCTTTATCGTGTGAGATTTTTCTAAAGCTTCTAACCAATCTTTTTCCAATTGATTTTGGTAATCAGAAGTGATGATTCCTTTAGCCTCGGACAATTCTTTGTGTTTCGGCTCAATGATTTCTCTCACGTCAATGATGTAAGATTTTCCTTCAAAAGTGTAAATCGGGTTGATGCCTTTCACCAAGTTTTGTGCTTTTAAATACGGGGTTTTTGAAATTTCAAATTTCCCTTCTTTAACGCGTAAGTTCAATTCGCTGTTTTTGTTAATCACCTTGCTGATGTCTTCAGAGTTTTGACCTTTTTTCAATAAAGGAAGGGCTTGTTTAGCCAAGTTTTCATTTTGGAATTCATAAACTACAGCATCAAAACGTTTGTCCCAACGGTAATTATCTTTGTGCGTATTGTAGAAGTTTTCTAATCCTGCAGAATCCAATAAGGCTTTGTTCCATACTTCGTTGCTCATGATTTCGTACAACAAAATTCCATCGTGGTATTCTGTTAGCAACGCTTTGTATTCTGGATATTTAACCGTCAACTGTTGTTTTTCCAAAGCGATTACTTCTTCCGATACATATTTGTCTTTAGCTGCATTTGGTAAATCAGTAAGGGAAACGTTTTTCATCACGCGACCGTTACTAGCCATGTAAGTAGCTAAGTCTTTTTGTGTATAGATTTTATTGTTTAAACTGAAAACCGGGCGGTTTTTCTTGTCTAAGCTTTTTGTATCCACATTACCTTTGTAAATCGTAGAATCGATATTTTTAGTAAACCACTTCATCGTTTTCTTAGAAAGATCTTGGTAGTGGTATTCTTTTTTCAATTTTTCTACATAAGATTTTTGTGTTTTCATCGCTCTTTCATCACGATTTACACGGTTTTCCAAATCTTTTTTGCTGTCTTCATAAGACGGTAATTTTATTGCCTCCATACGTTTAATGATATGGAAACCAAAATTAGTTTGAATAGGTTCGCTGATATCACCATCGTTTTGAAGTGCGAAAGCTGCATCTTCGAATTGAGGAACCAAACGCGTTGGAGCCCCAGAACCAAAAACAGGTAGAACACCTCCGTTTGATGCGGAAGAGTTATCGTCTGAATATTGACGTACTAAAGTCTCGAAAGATTCACCGTTTTTGATTTTTGTATATAATTCTTGCGCTTTGTTTTTCGCTGAAAGTATCTCCGCATCACTAGAATTGTCTATGTGTGCTGAAACAAGTAAATGTGCTGCTTTCATGGTTCCACGAGAAGCACGTTCGTCCGTTTTCTTTAAGATGTGGTAACCAAATCGCGTACGGATGGGCATTGAAATATCTCCAATAGCCATGTTGAATGCTGCATCTTCAAACGGATAAACCATTTGAAAAGCTGTAAAGAAACCTAAATCACCATGATTGATGTTTACGGACGGATCGTTCGAAGCTTTTGCAACATTTATAAAATCTTCACCTTTCAATAAACGAGCACGTAAATCCATCGCTTTTTGGTAGGCTTTCAACGTATCAGCTGGTGATGAATGAGGGTCAACATTTATCAATATGTGTGATGCACGAACCTCTTTTTGTAAACGATTATACGCTTCTTTCACAAGGTATTCGTTCATTTGACGATCCGTTAAATAAGGCTGTGCTAACTGTTTTTGGTAGCCCGCCAACTCACGTTTCAATTGTGGAATGGTATCGTAACCCAAACGCTCAGCTTCAGCAACTTTTAGCTGGAACTTGCGATAAAGATCCATGTATTCATCAAGGGTTTCTTTGTCATATTTTGGATTCGGATTATTTTTCAAATACACTTGTAAAAACTCCGATTTCGTAATCGATTTATTGTCAACTTGTATTAAAACAGGGTCCGTTTGTGACCAAGCATTCAAGGACAGCAACATACCAACCGTTAAAATTATTCCTTTTTTCATAACCGTATTTTCGTTAAAGACTCCCAAAAATAGTGTTTCAAGTTTAGTTTGTCAATAGTATTGGGTGTTAATATTTTGTCATTTAAATGCTTTTTGTGGCTGCCTTTACTGTCTACACTGCTTAGTGCCTTCTTTCCCTAGCTACAGCAGACTGTTTTTTCAACGTGCTTCATACGTCGCAGTTGTGAAAAACACTGCTTGTGCAGGCAACGTTCGTCAGCTAACACGTTTCGCTAGGGCAGGAGTTTACGGCACAAAAAAAAGGTGATTGTTGCCAATCACCTTTTTTAATACATATTTGCGTTACTTAACGAATGCTGTAGTTTGGCGCTTCGCGAGTAATAGTAACATGGTGAGGATGCGATTCTTTCATACCTGCATTTGTGATACGAACGAATTTAGCACCTTTCATTTTTTCGATGTTTGCAGCGCCACAGTATCCCATACCTGCACGCAATCCACCTACAATTTGATGCATAACTTCGATTAAGTGACCTTTGTAAGGTACACGACCAGAAATACCTTCAGGAACCAATTTCTTTACGTCGTCTTCTGCGTCTTGGAAATAGCGGTCTTTAGAACCTTTTTGCATGGCTTCCAAAGAACCCATGCCTCGGTACGTTTTAAATTTTCTTCCTTCAAAAATTACCGTTTCACCTGGAGATTCTTCTACACCAGCAAACATGGAACCAAGCATGATTGTGTCAGCACCAGCAGCGACTGCTTTTACAATGTCACCCGTGTAGCGGATTCCACCATCAGCAATTACAGGTACCCCCGTTCCTTCTAAAGCTAAGGCAACATCATTCACTGCTGAAAGTTGAGGGACACCAACACCAGCAATTACTCGTGTTGTACAAATAGATCCTGGTCCGATTCCAACTTTTACAGCGTCAGCTCCTGCTTCAACTAAATATTTTGCAGCTTCTGCCGTAGCAATATTCCCTACGATTACATCCAATTTTGGATATTTTGCTTTAACTTCTTTTAATTTGTCAACCACACCTTTTGAGTGTCCGTGCGCTGTGTCAATAACGATGGCATCTACACCTGCTTCGTATAAGGCGGAAACGCGTTCAATGGTATCGTTTGTTACACCAACCGCAGCAGCACAACGTAAACGACCAAATGAGTCTTTACATGAATTCGGATGTGTTTTTACTTTGATAATGTCACGGTAAGTAATCAAACCAATTAATTTATTGGCATTGTCTACTACGGGTAACTTTTCAATTTTATTTTTTTGTAGAATTTCCTCAGCAGTCACCAAATCTGTACCATCAGTTGTTGTGATGATGTTTTCTTTGGTCATTACTTCTGTGATAGGACGGTCTAAGTTTTTTTCAAAACGTAAATCGCGGTTGGTAACAATTCCTTTTAAGTTTCTTTCTGAATCAATAACGGGAATTCCACCAATTCTGTTTTCTTTCATGATTTTAAGCGCATCTAAAACAAGACATTCTTCACTTAAGGTTACAGGATCTAAGATCATTCCACTTTCAGATCTTTTTACTTTGCGTACTTCAAGAGCTTGCATTTCAATAGACATGTTTTTATGAATGACACCAATTCCACCTTGTTGAGCAATTGCAATCGCTAAATCTGATTCTGTTACGGTGTCCATTGCTGCGGACACAATAGGAGCTTGCACTTCAATGTTGCGGGTAAATTTGCTTTTTAGCTGTACTTCACGCGGCAAAATTTCTGAGTAGGCTGGAACCAATAATACGTCGTCGTATGTTAGTCCTTCTTGGATATTATTCACGTTGGAAAGTGACATTCGAACTTACTTTTTGATTAATAAATTCTTGCAAATTTAATTAAAAAAATCGTTATAGTAAGCATGTTGTGTGAAATAAATAACAACTTTTTATCACCTGTAAATTTGAGTAGTGCGTTTTTATGCTACTTATGGTTTCCTTTTCCTTTCCTTTTTTTTCAAATTTGGAACGGAAGTTGCTAGTGCTGCGTTATTATGAGGTTTCCTTTCCTTTGGTATCTTTGGTCAATTCGTGATTAAGAGAAATAAATAAAGCGTTAGGAATTTGTATTTTTCAGGGATTTTTAGTTGTTTTACAGAATAATAAGAAGAAAAAAAATGAGGATTCGTTTGTTAAAAAGTAAGCTGTTTTTCAGTGTTGTCATTGCTAGTTTGTTTTGTGTGACTGGTGTTTTTGGACAAGAAAAATCAAATGATCCTAAGTTGGTTCAATTATCTGGTGTGATTGTGAGTGAAACAGAAGCGCAAGGACTTTCTTACGCAACGGTTTATGATTTAACCTCAAATAGAGGGGTAATGTCTGATTATTATGGTTATTTCTCAATGGTGGTTTTGCCAGGGGATACTTTGTTTTTCACGAACTTTGGATACAAACAATCAACCTTTATTGTTCCGGATAGCTTAAGCGATGATTATTATTCCATCATTCACATGATGCAGAGAGATACAGTTAAATTAGAAGAAGTAACGGTTTATCCTTGGCCTACAAGGGAGCAATTCGCAAAATATTTTGTTGAAATGGATGTTACGGACGATGCGCTTAGACGTGCGCAAAGAGAATTGTCGGGTGAAAGCTTGGCATTTATTGCTGCTAGAACAAAAGTGGATGCAGGGCTAGCACATGCATATGCAAGAAATCAAATGTATACGGCGTTGTACACTAAAGGACAAGCGCAAGGGCTTAATCTCTTAAATCCTTATGCATGGTCGAAGTTAGTCAACGACTGGAAAAACGGAAAGTTAAAGCGCGAATAAGCGCTTTTTTTTTGCGCAAAACTTTTGTTTAGAAAGTTGTTTGTGATGTTCTGCTCTTGTTTTAAAAAAAAAACGGAAGGTTGTACTTTGTCGAAAACTGTTTAGTTAACTGTTTCAATTTATCTTAAGTTGTAAATGGATTTTCAGCCCGGGCGGAAGAGTGATAGCTGAACGCAGGCAAAAGGATGTGAACGCTTGTTTGGCACTGCGACCAACGGAAGCACGTGGCAAGCAAATCGTGAACTGCTTTTGCGAAGTTTACTAAAACCTGTAGACCGATGATGGCTGCCTGATAAAGGAAAAAATCTTGATTTAGAAAACTGTTAGGCGGGATAGCACAAAAAGTATTTCTCAACGGGTTTAGCTAACGCGGAAATGTTGTAGTTGTCCACGGCTTCAGCAAGGTCTTGAATGCTTCCGTCTTTCATCAGTATTTTAATGTTCTGTTTCTCTTGCGTGTAAGCGTTGTTGACCAATTTGTCGGTAATTACATAATAATTGATCTCGTTTTCCGAAAGGTTTAAACGGGTGCTTATCTCAGCTTTTTTCGCTGTGATTAATTCGGTGTCGAAAGGTGCTTTGGCAAGTTTTATCTTAAATAATTTTCGTTCTACTATGCGTTTGCTTAAATCTGCCAAGATGCGATCATCCGCAAATTGCCAAACTTTTATTGCCCCCATGATGTCGTAGTCGTCTAATTGGGCGAATGTGTCCAAAATGGCAGGGTTTTGTTTGAAGTCGTTGGTGGTCACGTTGTTCTTCATGAAAAACTGTAGTGCAGGTGAAGCAAAGAGTTCGGCGCCTTCACGTATCAATTGTTTGGCTCTACGTAAGGCCAAAATAAGTAAGTGTTCTGCAGAAACGACTGTTTTGTGTAGGTAAACTTGCCAATACATTAATCGGCGCGCGGTGATGAACTTTTCGATGCTGTAAATTCCTTTTTCTTCTAATACTAATTGTCCGTCGTGAACGTTTAGCATCTCAATGATTCGGCTTGAGCCAATGTGACCTTCGCTTACTCCCGTGTAAAAACTGTCGCGGTTTAAGTAATCCATTCTATCCATATCTAATTGAGAGGAAACCAATTGATAAAGGAATGGTTTGTGGTATTGATTGGTAAAGATTTGTAAAGCCATTTTCATTTTATCGCCAAATTGTTCTTCTAGGCGTTCAATCATGAAGCTAGAGATGTCCTCGTGGCTTACACCGCTTACGATATCGTATTCCAAGGCGTGAGAGAAAGGTCCGTGGCCAATGTCGTGTAGTAAAATGGCTGTCAACACGGCGGTTTCTTCTTCTTCGGTGATTTCATGTCCTTTTCTTCGAATGACTTGAACAGCTAAATTCATCAAGTGCATGGCACCAAGGACGTGGTGAAAACGGGTGTGTAAAGCTCCTGGATAAACCAAATGAGACATTCCCAGTTGCTTAATTCGTCGTAGACGTTGCATGTATGGGTGTTCTACCAAATCGAAGATGAACGAGTTAGGAATGGCAATAAAACCATAAACGGGATCGTTGAAAATCTTTTTCTTGTTGCTGGTGGAAGTGTTCAATGTGTTCATACTGTTGCTTTACCCCGTAAAATTAGTGAAAATAATGCGTTAATGTGATTTTTTGGCTGTTATTGGATTGAGGATTTCAGGCGTAAACAAAACATTATCTTTAAATTTACGTTTGAATCAAGAGAAAAACAAAGTGTATGCAAGTGAAAATCCTCTGGGCGGATGATGAAATAGAAATGTTGAAACCGCACATCCTTTTTTTGCAGCAAAAAGGATATGAAGTGACTGCAGTAAATAATGGAGTGGATGCAGTGGATGCCGTTGATGAACAAGATTTCCACGTTGTTTTCTTAGATGAAAATATGCCAGGGATTTCAGGTCTTGAAGCTTTACAACGCATCAAGGAGAAAAAGCCACTTATGCCCATAATTATGATCACTAAGAGTGAAGAAGAGTTTATTATGGAAGAGGCAATTGGTTCAAAAATCTCGGATTACTTGATTAAGCCAGTTAATCCGAATCAAATCTTGTTGAGTTTAAAGAAAATTTTGGATCAACAAAAATTGGTTTCTCAGAAAACATCATCTAATTACCAACAAGAATTTAGACAGTTAGGTATGCAATTAAGTGCACGCATGGATGCTGAGGAATGGGAAGAAATTTATCGTAAATTGGTGTTCTGGGAACTGGAGCTACATGGCGCTGATAATCCAGGGATGCACGAGATTTTACGCATGCAAAAGAAAGAAGCGAATAACTTGTTCTATAAATTTGTCGAAAACAATTATATCGATTGGTTAAACGGAGACGATGATGCTCCACACATGATTCACAATGCTATGCGTCAATTTGTGATTCCTGAAGCAGATAAAGAAAAAACGTTTGTGATTTTAATTGATAACTTACGTTTTGATCAATGGAAGGTGATTGAACCAATTATCTCAAAATACTTTACAATTGAAAAGGATGAAATCATTTTCTCTATTCTGCCAACAGCAACGCATTATGCTAGAAATGCTTTTTTTGCAGGGTTAATGCCTTTAGAAATTGCAAGAAAACATCCAGATTTATGGAAAGAAGAGGATGATGAAGGAAGTAAAAATCAATTTGAGCAGGATTTCTTAGCAGCGAATTTGAAGCGCCTTGGGAAAAATTATAAATGGTCGTATACCAAAGTGACGAATTTGAACGCTGGAAAAAAATTAGCTGAACAATTCAATCACATGAAAGATAATCAACTGAATGTGGTGGTGTACAATTTTGTAGATATGTTGTCACATGCTCGTACAGAAATGGACGTCATAAAAGAGTTAGCAGATGATGAAGCTTCTTATCGATCGATTACAAAATCGTGGTTTGAGCACTCCCCCCTGTTGGATTTGATAAAACGCATTGCGGAGCAGAAAATCAAATTGATCATTACAACCGATCACGGTACGGTTAAGGTTACTGACCCTATTCGTATTGTGGGGGAGCGATCGACGAATACAAACCTTCGTTACAAAACAGGGCGAAATTTATCCTACAATGAAAAGGAAGTTTTTAGGGTGAGTAATGCTGAAAAAGCTTATCTACCAAAAGCAAATGTAAGCTCTGAGTTTGTGTTTGCAAGACAACAAGATTATTTTGTTTACCCGAACAACTATAATAAATTTGTACAGATGTACGCAGATACGTTCCAACATGGAGGGATTTCCATGGAGGAAATGATGATACCTATGATAGTTCTTAATCCCAAAGTTTAGTACGTGGAAGAAATCATTTATGAAATGAAAGAAATCTCGGACGTTCCGAGAGTAGCAAAAGAATTTGTAGATAATATATCAGAGGCGAAAGTATTTGCTTTCAAAGGGGATATGGGAGCTGGTAAAACTACCTTTATCGTCCAAGTGTTAAAAGCAATGGGGGTGGAGGAACCGGATGGATCCCCCACTTATTCCTTAGTGAATAGTTATGAGAGCCCTATGTTTGGAGAAATACTTCATTTTGATCTTTATCGCTTAATGGATGAAGAGGAAGCGATGGAGGCTGGAATCGAGGAGTTGTTTTATTCTAACGCCTTTTGTTTTGTAGAATGGCCCGAACAAGCTGCCGGAATTTTGCCCTCTGATACCATTTGGGTAGAGGTGAAACATAGAAATGATAATGTTAGAGAAATACACGTGAAGTCATGATTGCAAGTCCCGAAGTGTTGAAGCATTTGTTAGAATGCGGTAGTTTATTGCCCAAAGAAGAAATGTTGGAAATTGGAAAACGTAGAAAACAATTGTTTATTGGCGTTCCAAAAGAAGTGTCTTTTCAGGAGAAAAGGGTAGCGCTCGTTCCTGAGGCAGTTGCGCTTTTAGTGGCAAACGGACATCGTGTTAAAATGGAATCTACTTGTGGGGATGGAGCAAACTTTACAGATCATGAATACAGCGAAGCAGGAGCAGAAATTGTATACACAACTGAAGATATTTTCAAATGTGACCTTGTTTTTAAGGTAGCACCTCCTTCAGCAGAAGAAGTGGAGATGATGCCCGGCAATCAAACCTTGATTTCTGCTTTGCAGATTTCTACGCAACCAAAAGCGATTCTTCAAAAATTAATGGAGAAAAAAATCACCGCGATTGCGTGGGATTATATTCAGGATGAAGCTGGTGTTTATACCATTGTGCGCTCAATGGGAGAGATTGCAGGGACTTCGTCGATCTTAATTGCCGGAGAATTATTATCTTCTTACAGTTCTGGAAAAGGAATGATATTAGGAGGTGTGACAGGGGTTAAGCCAACTGAGGTTGTGATTCTTGGAGCGGGAACTGTGGGCGAGTTTGCTGCGCGTGCAGCACTAGGATTAGGAGCAAGTGTTAAAATTTTCGATAATTCATTAAGTAGACTAGGACGCTTACAGAATAACATAGGTACACGGATTTACACTTCTGTGATTCAACCAAAAGTGTTAGGTAAAGCGTTGAGGCGTGCTGATGTAGTGATTGGTGCTTTGCGTGGTAATTATGGACGAACACCATGCGTGGTTAACGAGCAAATGGTTGAGCGTATGAAGCAAGGTGCTGTAATTGTCGATGTTTCCATTGATCAAGGTGGGTGCTTTGAAACCTCAAGTATGACCAATCATAATTCACCAACCTACGTGAGGCATGGAGTTGTACATTATTGTGTGCCCAATATTGCATCACGTATTTCAAGAACGGCTTCTTTCGCATTGTCAAATATTTTAACTCCGGTTCTTTTAGAAATGGGAGAAAATGGTGGGTGCGAGAATTTACTCATCAACGATGAAGGGTTTAGATCTGGTGTGTATATATATAAAGGTGTTTTGACAAGCGAAGTGCTCGGAAAGGTTTTTGACTTGAAATTCAAAGACATTAATTTATTGATGATGGGATTTAAAAAAGGACTGTGAATTTAAAAGTAATACAACCCTTACAATTACCAAAAGCGCCTTTAAAGTTGACCAAATCAGATGGTAAAATCTATGTTTGGTGTATATTAAGGAAAAAGCGATTGGTGGTAACGCCTGAAGAATGGGTGCGACAACATGTAATCCATTATTTGGTTAATGATCTTGGGGTTCCGGAAGAGCGTTTGGTAGCAGAAATGGGAATAAAAGTAAATGATATGATTCGACGTTGCGATTTAGTAGCTGTCAATCAATGGGGAGAACCTAAGTTAATTGTGGAATGTAAAGCAACAAGTGTTCCAGTTTCCGAAGCTACATTGTTTCAAGCGGGACATTATCACAAAGAATTGAAAGTTGATTATTTGTTGTTGACCAACGGCTTGGAACACGAATTTTTGCAAATTGATCATCAAAAGGGAACGTTGTCCAAGCGAGAAGATTGGCACCTTTTGAAAGAATGGATTAAATAATACAAAAACGCATTTCATTTTGAAATGCGTTTTTTGTTTCTTTTAGATTTTTTGATGGACGTGGAAATGGAAGTTTTTCTATTTGAGCGAATGATTGAAAATGGATTTCCCGCCAGCGCTGTGAAGGGTTTAGTCCCACGCATGTGGACCGAGCGTAGCGGAGCCCAAAACATAGCGTTGCGAAGCAGGCGCCTCTACAAAAAGATAAAAAAAAGGGAACGCTAGGCTCCCTTTCATATGCATTAGCTGTGATTAATCCAGCTTAAATTCAGATGTTTTATGGAATACAACCTTTGGGTAATCTTGCTCCGCCATGTTCAATAAGAACTGTGTTTCGGCCAAGAAAACCAGATTGTCGTCTTTGTCCTTCGCTAAATAATTGGATTTTGCGCGTTTAAAGTTTTCTAATTCCGTAGGGTCTTCGGCTGTAATCCACACTGCTTTAGTGAAATTTCTAGCTGTAAATCGACAGTTTGCTCCGTATTCATTGATCAAACGGTATTGAATAACCTCGAATTGTAGCATTCCGACCGTACCGACAATTTTACGATTTCCGGGTTGCATGATAAACATTTGGGCAACACCTTCGTCCGTTAACTGGTGGATTCCTTTGTCCAGTTGTTTTGATTTCATTGGATCTAGGTTTTCTAACTCCATGAAAATTTCGGGTGAGAAAGAAGGGATTCCTTTAAACATCATTTTTTCTCCTTCTGTAAGCGTGTCACCGATTTTAAAGTTTCCGGTGTCGTATAATCCAATTACATCACCTGGATACGCTTCTTCCACAATCGATTTGTCTTGCGCCATGAACGAAGTTGGATTGGCAAATTTCATTTTTTTGTCTGATCGCACATGTTGGTAGAACGTATTACGTTCAAATTTACCAGATACAATGCGTAAAAATGCGATTCTGTCTCGGTGTTTAGGGTCGAGGTTGGCGTGAATTTTAAAAACGAAACCAGTAAATTTTTTGTCTGAAGGTTCTACCATGCGTACGTCTGTCTCACGACCACGCGGCGATGGAGAGATTTCAATAAACATATCTAGAAGTTCTTGTACCCCAAAGTTGTTCACAGCGGAACCAAAGAATACAGGAGCTAATTCACCAGCAAGGTATTTTTCGCGATCAAACTCGTCATAAACCCCATTAATGATTTCAACCTCTTCGCGTAATTCATTGGCAAAGTTTTCACCTACATATTCGTCCAATTGAGGATCATTTAAGTCTGAGATAGAAACAATGTCTTTTGCAATTTTTGTTTTATTGACCTGGAAAAGATTAAGGTGTTGATCTCGGAGGTTATATACCCCTTTAAAGCGGTCTCCCATACCAATTGGCCAAGTAAGTGGACGAACTTTTATGTCTAGTTTCTCCTCTAATTCATCCAATAAAGTAAAGGTATCTTTTCCTTCACGGTCCATTTTGTTGACGTAAATGATTACCGGCGTATTACGCATACGGCAAACCTCCATCAGTTTTTCAGTTTGAGATTCTACCCCGTTTGCACTGTCAATCACTAGGATAACACTGTCAACCGCGGTTAATGTTCTATAGGTGTCTTCGGCAAAATCTTTGTGACCAGGGGTGTCAAGAATGTTTACTTGCTTTCCTTTATATTCAAAAGCCATTACCGAAGTGGCAACAGAAATACCTCTCTGTTTTTCAATTTCCATGAAATCCGAGGTAGCTGCCTTCTTAATTTTATTGTTTTTTACAGCCCCTGCCGTTTGAATCGCTCCACCAAAAAGTAAGAGTTTCTCCGTAAGTGTTGTTTTTCCGGCATCGGGGTGAGCGATAATACCAAACGTTCTTCGTTTTTCTATTGCTGCGTTGTTATCCATTGAATGCTTTTGCTAAATTGAAAAGCAAAGATAAGCAGATTGCGCCATTGACGAACCACAAGAACTTGGAAATCTATTGAAAAGATGTTTTTTTGTAAAAAAAATATGCGTGTTCACGAATCACAAACCTACCAAATGCTTTATTTTTGCACTAAAAATAGCCTGTGTTTAAAATTGACAAACTCGTAATCTGCTATATATTGCTTTTTCTCATGAGTGCTTCACCAATTGGAGAAGGCCGCATGGCACTGGCTATTGGAACCGTAAACAACCTCGATCCGCTTACCTTATATTTGACCTGTGTGATCGCCAACCTATTCTCATTTACTTTTTGCCGGGCATTCTTGGATTGGGCAAACGATAAGCTTTGGAAACATAGGTGGTACAAGAAACTTTCGGTGCGTTCAGGTAAGAAAATCCGTAAACGTTTTAAGCAAAAAATCGATCGATTTGGTTTTTGGGGACTTATGTTTTTTGTAAGTATGCCATTGCCAGGGACTGGGGCTTATTCCGGAACGATGGCTTCTTACATTTTCGGTATTGAAAAGAAACATGCCCGCATTGCCATAATGGTAGGTGTGACTATATCCAATACCATTGCCGCATTGTTGTTGCATTCCGCACATAAAATGTTTTAATAAAGTACTTTTTCTTTGGGCGTTACCCTTTTTCCCCAAGACGTTTTGGGGAAAAAGGGTCAGGCTATCCGTTTCTAGTTGCCGAAATCCAATAATCCTCTTATATATATAGTACACGAAAAATGTCTTTACCTTATAATAAGGATATACATATGCAATCGGCAAGCTAACCACTACTATCCTTAACGCGAAATTCCATTTCAAAATAATATACACTATATATTATATATAGTATACGGAACAAAAGAGGAAATCGTTAAACAGCAATTGAAACCAATAAACGTCT